>JAQBXN010000115.1 GCA_027625095.1 Planctomycetota bacterium
GTTCGATCTCCCGCCGCTCCACGAGCATCTCACAACAGGCGTCGTAGAGCCGGATACGGTCGGTAGGGAGTTGTGCCTTCCTGTCCCGGTTCAGGGCACAGAGCATGGCGCACAGCAGGGGGCTGGTTGCCAGGCTGCGGAGCGATCGTTTCTCTCTGACGGTTGCCAGCATGCGCGACTTCATTTCGGCCAGTTCTTCCTTCTCTGTGGTGCCGTGCAGCCCCTGTTCGATTGCAGCGTGCCAGTGCTCGATGAACTTGAAGATGTCCGCGGGTTCCATCGGCTGGAGTTCCGCCTCGTGGAATCCCTCCTGGCTGAGCCAGCCGGAATCCGCAGCGTGATGGCGAGCAGTCACCAGTACCCGGGCATCTTGGTAGGCGTTGAGCAGATCCCTGATCCAAATCTCCACAGCCTCGCGTTTCTCCTCCCTTAATTCGTCCAGGCCGTCCACGAGAATGATCCCCCGTCCGGATTTCAACTGCTCATGAACCCATCCCTGTGGCATGGTGTTCGAGATTGCCGGGGCCACCAGACCGGGCATCTCCTCCGGTTTGGGCAACTCCTTGTTCGCGCACTTCCTGAGACGAACAAAGAAAGGTACTGCGTCATTCCAGTCGGAGAGGGGCCCCTCAAAACTGTGGGATGCGGAGTGCACGGCCACCCATTTCAAGAGCGTGGTTTTACCCGAACCGGCCATGCCCCGAATAAGAAGGCGCGATGCACCGGCCAGTGCTTCGTGTGCCGGCACGCTGCGTGAAACGCTTCCTTCTTTACCCCCCTCAGCGTTCGAATCGGTCTTTGCCGAAAGGGTGATATAGGCAACACTCAGGCTATAGCGCCTGCTTGTGGCGGACAGGTTAGCTCCCTGGAGCTCCATGTTGTCGAGATTGCGGGCAACAGCCAGACGATAGGTCTCCTCAAACTGGGCGGCATTGGCCTCCAGATTCGCTTTCTGACTGCTCTCCCGAATACGACTCACTTCCTCCAAAATCCTCTTCACGATATCCAGCAGCTCATTCTCCCTCCTGAGTACCTCTCCGAAGCTGCGCTCGGTAAAGGAAGGGAACTGCGAGGCGATATCGACGATCCGCTGGCTGGTTTCGGATATCGCTCGGCGATAAAGGTCAGTGCCTTTCTGAGAGAGTCCGCGGGTCGCATCCGGCCAGGAATCAAGAAGATGTTTCGCCAGGAGCGTGGGCTGAAGATCTTTTTTCACCAGGAACTCGGCGTCGAGCGGGGTCTTGTCCAACGTCTCCGCCAGAGCCAGAGCCACTGCCGTCCTCTCCCCCTCTTCGATAGAGGCGCCGTCGCGCTCGAACAGGGGCGAAAGACTCTGGGCGACCCGGTCGCCGATGGCCTCAAACTCCCGCTTGCCGTCACGCTGGGCCATGATGTCTGCGGTCTTGGCGCCCAGGATATCGACGAGAGCAACGCTCACGTTCGAAGCGAAGCTCCTGTCCTTCAGCCACAATTTCAGAACCGCCTTGGCGATGGCCGGCCCGACCTTTAGAAGCAATGTCTCTTGTAAAGCCATCAGTCAAATTCTCCCATAAGACCGTTCAAAGGTTCCGAAACACCAGGTGAAGATTTGGCACAGCCAGTTGAATCTTTCTTTCTTTTAATCTTGCTTTTACTTTGACCATGTTAAGTCTTGGCATCGGCAGTCTCTTCCTTGGCGGCAGATTTGTCGAAGGAGCTGTTGCCCCGGACCTCATGGTAGATTGCTGGGAAGTATTCCATCTGAAGAAGACTTGCACTTGTTTTTATCCCGAAGGGATTAGATCCAACCTCTTCGAGGTAAAGAGAGATAACATTGTCGAGTTAATCCCCCTTAGAAAGGGAAGATTAAAAGCATGATTAAAAGTAAAAGTCTGCCCCTCTGAACAGTTACTCTGTCTTTTCTTTCTGCCGTAGCGTGCCCACTGAACAGTCACCAAAAAAATAAGCGTGAAGGGCCTGCGTGGAGCCTGCTACCCGATCATAATCTGGAGGCTGCCTCCTGGCCGCAACCCAGATGGCTGGCCGGAGTGGCGCTATGGCAGGAGTTCCGCAACTCGGTGAGGATCAAAGAATACGAGTAGGATTACGAGGAAAAGCTTAAGGTTTCCGCAAAATTGGGTGACTCATGCCTTGGCACTTCCGGAAGAGTTTGGATAAAGCTCAGTGTGAAACTCTGTGCCACAGAACCTCTCAGCGTTATCCAGACAAGTCATATCCCTGGACTCTAATCGTCTTTATGCGTCAGCAACCCATTCGATCTCTGGTATGAAACCACAGACTGCATACAACGAACTCGTCAGACATTCCCGCGAGCAGGCCCTGCTGGCTTCATGCATCGAGCTGGTCGGTTGGGACGAGTTGACGCAAATGCCGCGGGGCGGCGTCGAGAATCGCGGGCATCAGTTAGCCTATCTGAGCGGTCTCTACCACAAGGCCGCGACCCATCCGCATATCGGCGGGCTTCTGGATACCGTGACATCTTCTCCACTCGTCGCGGATGCGGAATCCGATGAGGCGGTGAACGTGCGAGAGTGGCGGCGGCTGTATGAACGTTCGATCAGACTGCCCCGCGAACTGGTGGAGGAATTGGCGGACGTGGCGGCCACCGCACAGCAGGCGTGGGCGAATGCGCGTCAGAACAGCGATTTCAGCCTGTTTGAGCCCTGGCTCGAAAATATCGTCCGGCTGAAACAACGTGAGGCTGAGTGCCGGGGCCATGCCGGGGTGGCCTACGATGCCCTTATCGAGGACTACGAGCCCGGTGTCACCAGCGAGCAGATCGCCGCCCTGTTCGAAGCGCTCCGGCCGGAGCTGACCGGGCTGTTGGCCGAAGTATCTCGTTCCTCTCGAATTACCCAGCCGAGAATTCTGCTTCGGGAATTCCCGATCGACCGGCAACGCATCTTTGCGGAGACCGCGGCCGCAGACATGGGCTTCGATTTCGAGCGGGGCAGGCTCGATACGACCTCGCATCCTTTCTTCAGTCCCATCGGCCCCGGTGATTGCCGCCTGACGACCCGATTCAACTACAATAATTTCGGGGATTCATTTTTTGCGATGCTGCATGAGATGGGGCACGGGCTCTACGAGCAGGGCCTCGATTCGGCCCGTTACGGCCTGCCGTGCGGCGAGGCCATGACCATGGCCATCCACGAATCGCAGGCGCGGCTCTGGGAAAAGTTCATCGGCTTCAGTCGGCCGTTCTGGCAGCACTTTTTTCCCCTGGCGAAGGAAATCTTCCACGACGCGCTTCACGACGTGGAGTGCAACGATTTCTACCGCGCGGTCAATCACATCCAGCCCGGATGGAACCGTGTGCGGGCCGACGCGGTCAGCTACGACCTCCATATCCTTGTCCGCTTTGAGCTGGAGCAGATGCTTATCAGCGGCGATCTGAAAGCTGGGGACGTGCCAACGGCCTGGAACGAGAAGTACCGGGACTACCTCGGAGTCACCCCGGCCAACGATGCCGAAGGATGCCTGCAGGACAGCCATTGGGCTTCCGGCCAGTTCGGCTATTTCCCCACCTACACGCTCGGCAATGTCTGCGCCGCGCAGTTGTTCGTCCAGGTCCGGAAAGACCTTCCAGGTCTGGACACGCAGTTGGCTGACGGTAACTTCTCCGACCTGCTCGACTGGCTGCGAGAGAACATCTATCGCCACGGTCAGCGTTACCCGACCGCGCAGCTTATGGAGCGCATCACCGGCCGCCCGCCGGATCACCAGGCCCTTATAGATTCGCTGCGTGGGAAGTGCGGAGAGGTGTACGGGAAGAGTGAGTGATAGCGGAGTTCCGGATGGGAGAGTTGGCCCCCTCTTGACCCATCAATGCACTACTCTAAATCCTACCGCTCCGCTCGTCAGCCCCTTGAAAAAGTGCCGCGCGTTCGTGCCGAGTGTCCGGGTGCGGTAGCCGCCTTCCTGCACGACGAGGGCTGGTAGTTCCAGACCGGCGATCAACCGGGCGTTTTCTTCAAAATCGGCGGGATTCAGCGTCCAGGTGCCCGTCGGGTCGCCCTTGGCTGGATCGAGCCCAAGCGGGACCACCAGAAACGTGGGACGAAAATCCTTGATGACCGCGATGGCCCTCTTCAATGCCCGGCGGTACTGCTCGCCGTCCTGGAGTACCGGGAGAGGAATGTTCAGGTTGAATCCCTCTCCTTCGCCCTCGCCCCGCTCGTCGGCGAAACCGGTGAAATACGGATAGGCAAAGTCCGGGTCGCCGTGGATCGAGACCGTAAGCACGTCTGAACGTGAATAGAAAATGTCCTGCTGGCCGTTGCCGTGATGGTAGTCGATATCCAGCATGGCGACTTTGCCGAACTGGCTGAGGTAATGAGCGGCTACGGCGGCGTTGTTGAAGTAGCAGAAGCCGCCAAAAGAGCGGCGCTCGGCATGATGGCCGGGAGGCCGAACCAGCGCGTAGGCGATTGGCCGTCCTTCAAGGATCTGGTCGGCTGCGGCCAGTGTGCAATCCACTGCCCGCCGGGCGGCCGGCCAGGCGTTGCGGTTGATCGGCGTGAAGGTATCGATGCAATAGTAGCCGGCCCGCACGGAGAGTTCCTTCGGAGGACGCGTCGCGTTTCGGATGGGGAAGACATAGGGATAGACCGAGGTATTCTCCGGCGCATTGGCGCAGGCCCGGCGAAGGTATTCAACGAATTCCGGATCGTGCACCGCCTTGATGTGTTTGAGTGGATATTCCTTTACCGCCATTGTTTCGACCAGGCCACTGGGCTCCAACTGGCTGAGAATGGCCTTGATGCGAACGGGCGATTCGACGTAGCCGCGCTCGCGGATGTGGTGGATATCGTGGCGATCATTAACCGTCATAGCGATAGGCGAGAGGTGGCGTTCGGCCGGCGGGAGAATGGGAACGGACTTGATGTAACGGAAGTCGCGCAGCTTCATGGATGTGCCAAACGACCGGACGACTTTTCGGATGTAATCCGGCGTGCAGATCTCACTGTACTTCCGCTCCAACACGGCTTGTACGACCGGCCGGGCATATTCGGGGCTGAGAGCTTTGGTCTGGTCCAGGCCGTCGTACATCAAATGTGGCAGCTCACTATCGGTCCCACCGGGCAAGGGTGTTTCGTAACCCGTTCCGACTATCGGGCGGGCGCCGTAACGTTCGTAGAATCGCATCCGGGCCTGGTTCTGTTTGCGCTTATCGGTATCGGAACAATTCTCAGGGTCGTCGGGCAGGCATTCAAAGAACAGGCCCTCTGCGCTCATACCGAGGGATTCGTCCCGCACGAATTCATAAAGTGCCGCTCCAATTCCGCGCCCCCGGATATTTTTCGCCGTAGCTACGTATCGGATGCGGAACATGGCGTTGCTCGTGTTAAGTCATAAAGGTGGGGGTAGTTTCGGACGATTCCAGACGGCCCCCCGAATTGTTGCATTGTCCAGGATAGTTTGGATCCCCTTGTCGTACGCGATACCGGCCCGCTTAAGGGCGGCAGGGAAGCCCGCGTCTGACTCCAGACAGGGGTTGGCGTTGATTTCGAGAATCCAGGGCTGTCCCTCCGCGTCCACCCGGAAATCCACACGGGCGTATCCGCGCAATCCAAAGAGATCCCAGCACCTTCGGGAAAGCATGGAAAGCTGGTCTAGCAAAGGGCCATCCGAAGGGACAAAATCAAAACGGCGCGGCGTGTGGTGATACTCGAAGGATTTTGCGTCCCTCTTGGCGCGATATCCGACGATTCGGGGTTTATCTTCCGGATAATCAGAGAAATCAATCTCGGCATGGGGCAGCACCTGCGGCCCCCCCGGTGCGTCAAGCAGCGAGATGTTAAATTCGCGGCCTTCAATATATGCCTCGGCGAAATAGGGCCTTTTCCAAGTCTGCTCCCACTCGCGGATTTGTTTTACAAGCTGCGTTTGACCGGAGACGCTGAGCACCGATTCGTCACCCATCTTGAATGATTCATGCTCATAGACTGGCTTGACGATCATCTGCTGGCCGACCTTAAGTTCCGGCCATCCGCTGCCATTCGCTTCCACCCAGGGCGGAGTTGGCAGGCCCACCTCTCGCAGGCGCCGCTTGGTCGAGAGCTTGCCCGTGGTAGCCACCAGCGCTTCTGCCGGGCAGCCCGTATAGGGGATTTGCATCGCGTCAAGCAGCAGGGCGGCGGCGCCCAGCAATTGGTCGGAACCGCCGAGCGATTCGACATGATTGAAGATGACGTCCGGCCGCAATTTTTCGATGTCGTTTCTGGCCTCGCGAAGGTTCAACGTGCACGGGACACAGGTCACCTCGTGTCCCAGTCGCTTCAGGGCTTCGACGACGGGAAAGCCTGGCGGCCGCTCCTCATTCGGATCGTAAGCCGGGTCTTCCATAAGATTGTGATGAAGAAAAACCACTCGCATCAGAAGGAAATAAAACCTCTGTTTGTTGTCTGGAAGAAAGAGATCATATCTGGAAAGCCTGGCGTTGATCACCCCTCAGACAGTGTGAGCACCCACATCCGGGCAGTCGTTACTATTATTCGTGCCCTGAAGTTCCAATGTTCTGCGCGAATCGAGTAGGGGCCGGTTCCCTGGAAGGTGAAGGATATCTTCAGCAACCGTGATGTTGAAACGGGCAGCTTCGAATTTCAGCCGAATCAATCACCGGCTCCGTAGTCATCGAGGCTATCCAGGCGCTCTCTGGCTTCCTTATTAAGACGGTCGGCCGCATCCATTGGCCGGGCTCTACTCTGAGGCGGGGCCTTTCGCGGAGAAGTTCCAGACTCGGATGGGTTGGTGGCCGCGGTCGGGGTCGCCTGGGCTGGCCGATTGCTGCTGTTCATTTCGCACTCGACGCAACCAAAGAAATCGTGCGCTTCATGGGATGCGCAGAGATGTTTACGCCTGCAGAGCAGGCATTCAAAGGTCTGTGCCACCGGATTGTGGCGACCGCATGAGGGGCACTCGACGAGCCCGGGGCCATGACTTCCCCTCGCAGGCAGCGCCGGTGCGGAAGAGCCATCGAAATACTGACGCGGAACCTGCACCGTGGTCTTTGTGGCCGCCCAGCTCGTGACGTGGTCCCTGGTCCATTCAAAAAGATCGTTCAGGGTCTGTTCATGGCCTTGTTTTGGTTCGTATTCATCTGACAGGGCCTCGACAAAGTACCAGGCAAAGAGGCCCTGCTTTTTCTCTTTCCAGTCCAGGGCATGTTGCCCTTCGTCGCAGGAGGTGATTCCGTAAATCCCTGCAGAGTTCTCCAACTCGTGGATGGTGGACCGGGTAAGTGAAGCGGCCGGGCGGCCGGGCACGGCCCGCCATGCGTCCAGGATCAGAATTTTTTGTCCGGCATCAGCCCGTTCCAGGGAATCACAAATCTTCCCTAAAGAGAGTCCCGTGTTGTGAAGATTCTGGAGGGTGGAATCGGCCATGACGAGATAAGGCTTCCCGCCCGCTTCCGTAATGTGGCCGGCAAAATAAACCAGGAGTGTATCCTGCGGGGTCGCCTGCGCGATCAGGCCGGCAAGTTGCATTTGAACGCGGCGCCCGGTCGGTCTGCAGTCTTCCACGCCCCCATCAACAAGCAGCACCGGGGTGCTTCCGGTCCTTGCGGCAATGACCTTGGCAATCCACTGGCTGTCGTCCGCAGCAAATGAGACACGACCAAGGCTGGTGTGGTACTCGCTGATGCCAATGAACAGACTATGGAAAGTTCCGGCTGCGTTCATGATCAAATCTTCGGGCAAAGAAGGGTCACTATCAAACTGTCCGGAGGGTTCAAATGTCTCGCGAATCCTTGCGTTTTTTAGCCGGTGGAAATGTTCCTGAAAAGGCATCTCTGACCGGCAATTTATTCGCGTCCTAAACATTCTCCAGCAAAATGCTGTCACCGGCAGTGCCGAAGAAGACAATCATAGCAATGGCCGCGGCGATGAGGACGACGGCGATGGCGACGATCCAGGTCCACGAGGGTTCATCTCTGCTGCCCTTAGGAGATCTGGCCTGCAGGGCAACCAGATTGGTCTTCTTGTGCTTCGAGTATTTTATTTTCATCGGTTCAATCGCCATACAGAACAACCCGCGCTGGTTGTCCCGACTCGCGCTTCGTAACCTGCGGTGGAGGCACTGACGTTCGGTGGGAGACCGCACATTTCAAAGGAATACGAACGCTGAAACCAGGACCGGCTTTTTCGGCTGCCCTCCTGGCTGGGCAAATCAGGCGAACAGGCTGACCCGAAGGACGGGGTTGCTGCTTTGGCTGCTGGTGGACTGCTGCAGACCGCTGTTGGCGGCGAACATTTCAATCCCCGTTATGGTGCTCTTTGCCTGGGCAGTCTGAGAACCGGCCAGGTTGGCGCGGTTCTCCTGGTTGGTTGAGACATCCACGTCTCGAACTCTGTAAGTAATATCAAAAAAGCTGTCAAAGATTGGCCGCCGGGGTCTCTCGGCTGACAGGCTCACTGAGACCTCGGGTTCGACACTCTGCGCACTGTCTGCGCGCTGTCCAAGACTGTTGCTCGCACGCAGGCCGCTGCCGCCAGAACCCCCTCCTTTTATGATGCCTTTGGCCCGGGCATCCTGCTGGCTTCCCAGGTTGGCTTCATTGGTTTGATTA
Organism: Planctomycetota bacterium; assembly: GCA_027625095.1. Classification (GTDB taxonomy): domain Bacteria; phylum Planctomycetota; class PUPC01; order JACPCR01; family JACPCR01; genus JAQBXN01. The sequence goes on from JAQBXN010000115.1 coordinate 8,573, forward strand.
CTCGTGCTGCCTCTTTTCTCAGCATTCAAGTCGATGCTGATAAAAACGCTGATTCCTCTGGCTGTTTCAGATCCTCCTGCTGCCGCATCGATGGCAAGGCTCGGTTTTGCCGCCTGATTGCTAATGGCTTTCTGTCCGAGGTCGTTTTCTGATACGGCCCCGCCAGACAAACCGCGCAAGGTGGAACCGGCGGACTGGTTGCTGAAGATGCCGTTCCAGTTGTTCTGAACGAGATAGACATTGCTCTTTGAACTGTTGAGATTGACGGCCATGTGTAATCCTTTTTTGAAAAGATTCCAGAGCCTCGCGGGGAATCTCCGTAGCCGCGTCAAGCCGAAGCCTGGGTTCGATGATAATGAACCTCTGCCCTGGCTCAGGCCGAAGCTGGATATCTCCACATTATCGGAATTTCACGCAGAAGATGAGGGTCTGTGTGAAGTTTTCCAAGCGCGGTTGGGGTGCCTGGAGGATTTACTCGTTGCCCCGTCAGCAGTAGAAGACCATTGAAGAGCGAATCCGGCATTCAAATCCCTGGCACTCAAGAATTCCGCCGCTGGCAAGCTCAGGTTTCACGTATTTTTACGATAATAGAACGGCCAGGCTCAGTGCACGGCTAGCTGACGGCTTCCCTGACTGAGACGGTACGATTACACAAATCCTTTTGCGATAGAGGCGAATATGCATCCAGTCTCTTTGGACAACCCTGGTTGGCAGGCAGACCACGGCGATTTGCGCCGCTCCAACCCATTTCCTTTTATTGTCCGGAGGCTGGGGCTCGTGCCACAGGGGCCACCAGTGCCGCATCAACCTGACGTGGTGGAGATATCAGATGAAGGGCGACACTCTGGCGGTGAAGTATGGAACCAGCCCCTCCGATCCGGCAAAGTAGTCGTTCGAGGCTGGGACCCGGTCAAGAAAGAACAACTGAATGAAAACCCTTCGGGCGCACAGGGGCACGATGGCAGAAATGTCGATTCGAGATCCGGTTCGTCGTCCGTAAAAGAACGTAAAGCAGCCGGAAGAATCTATGGCCCCGGCGACGCGCACTTCGGGCGGGTCAACCCCCATTTCAATCCCAAAGAGACGTAATGACGTAATGACGTAATGACGTACAGGCGACCCCCCTCCGGTGGGCGCTTGAGATGCCAGCCTGTTGTCGAAGTCTAAGTACCTGCAAGATTACGTATTACGTAACTCCGAGTGGTTGCGGGCCAAAGGCTGCAGTATCAATATCGATGGGCGGCTGTGGCGGCGCGGCATCGAAGAGGTTCACAATATTTGCCATTCTCGTCTTTGAAGTCGAGCGATGCGTTCTTGCCTGCTTCTCGCGGCGGACATTGCTAAACTCTCGCTGAATTCAGCACTAACCTTACTGGCCGGTTCCCTGGCAACTTGTTGACGGCACTGTTGGTGCCATTTGCCATGGACGGTTCCTGAGAAAGCATTCCTTGACATGGCAACTCGATCTAAAGTGAGTTCGGAATATGACTTCCTGTACGGAGTGAATCCGGCGTTTGAGGTCGTCAGTGCGGGACGAAGGAAGGTGGAACGACTCTTCTTTGATCAAAAGGCTATGGGCAGGCCAGCGTTGAAAAGACTCATCTCTCAGATCGAACGCCTGGGCATTCCTTTCGAAAACGTTGAGAAGGACAGCCTGTTTGAACTCACGGGCACCCGCCATCATCAGGGCGTAGTGGTTCAATGCAGCGAATATCCTTACGTGTCACTCGACGAAGTGCTGTCCAGCCCCAGGCTGCTGCTGCTGGACAATATCGAAGACCCGCAAAACCTGGGAGCGATTCTGAGAAGCGCAGAAGTATTCGGGTTTCAGTCGGTTCTTCTGCCCCTCCGCGGAACGCCGGACATTTATCCTTCAGTGATTAAGGCCTCCGCCGGAGCAACCGAGCACCTCCACATCGCCAGAGAGAATTCCGCCAATCAGTATGTCAGGAAAGCGATCGAGGAGGGCTTTCACGTGGTGGCGCTGGACGCAAAGGGTAAGACCGAACTGACCGAAGCCGCCTCGTTAAACCTTGAGAAAATGCTGCTGGTCATCGGAGGCGAAGACAAATCGGTCGGGCAGTTCATCCTCAATCAGGCGCACTACGTGGTCCGGTTGGACCAGCGGGGGAAGACCAATTCCCTCAACGCTTCCGTTGCGGCCGGCATCGCGATGTTCGTGTTTTCAAGAGGGTGAAGGGGCGGTGAATCTCCTTCAGATCCGCCTGGCGACATGGGGCCGGTATGTCTCACCCGGCCCCTCCGACCACCTTCAGCACTCCTGACAACAATCTCTGGCGATTCATGATTGGATATGACTTATCCATCCTCCCTCTTCAGTCTCCAGAAAATCAGGCGAACGCAAAAAGCCTGCACGCCACGATCCACCACACAACGGCTATCACGAGGCTGAAGAGGGCGTACAGGCCGGTCCACTTGAAGTGAGTTCTGAAGGAAATTTCGATGCCGGCCTTCTTCGCCTGCCCTGCCACGATGAGATTGGCAATGGAGCCGATCAGGATCAGGTTTCCTGCATAAGTGCTGGTCAACGCCAGCAGGTAGGCAAAAGCGTCTTCCCCCGCCGGCCAATCCGCCATCAAAAGCATCACCGCCGGGACGTTGCTCACCAGGTTGCTGAGCACAACACTGATGATGCTGAACGGCACAGGCTCAAAGAGGCGAACGCCCGAATTCTGCAGGAAGCCCATCAAGGCCTCCAGTCCGCCGGCGTGCCGAAAGCCCTCGATGAGCACGAACAGCCCGCTGAAAAGGACCAGCAGGGGCCAGTCTACCAGGCCGAGAAACTGGCTGGTGGTGAACTTTCGGCTCAACATCAGCACGGACGCGATTCCCAGGACGGACAGTTCACGCGGGATCGGAGTCAGAAAAAGAATGACCAGAACCACGCTCAGAGTGACTGCCTTCCCCGTTTCATATCTGTTCAGTGTCAATGCGGTATGGGGGGCATTTAATTCAGGGGGGGCTTGAGCGCCATCAGGAGTCACGTCCAGTCTCCCTCTGAAGATAGCCCAGCCGTAAAGCATGCCGAGATTGATCAGCGTTGGCGGCAGGCACCACAGTAGAAACCGGCCGAAATGCAGGCCCGCCTTTTGCCCGATGAACATGTTCTGCGGATTGCCAATGATGGTCGCCGCGGAGCCGACATTGCTCGCGGCCGCCAAAGCCAGAAGAAACGGCATCGGCTGCCATTTTCGTCGCTGGGCGATTTCGATGACGAGCGGAGCCAGGACCAGGCAAATGACATCGTTAGACAGCAGTGAAGAGAGCCCCCCGGAGATGGCGATCAACAGGCCCATGAACTTCGCCGGGCTGGTCTCTGATTTCCCCGCTCGAATGGCCAGATAGCTATAGAAACCGCCCATCCTGAATTGTGCCGAGAGCAACATCAGCCCGAAGAGCAGGATTAGAACTGTGAAGTCAATTGCATGCACTGCCTGCGCTACATCCAGCACCCCCGTCGCAAGCAGAAACATGGCTCCGAGCAGTGCCACTCCCGTGCGGTCAAGCGCAAGCCCGGGCAGACGGCCAATTCCGATGCCGATGTAACAGAGAATAAATATAAGGACGCCGATGTTCACTGGATGTATTCTTCCGCGTGCCCGGCCCAGTGGATACAGGTGGCCCAGACTGTAAGGCCGGTGAGAGCTACCAAGATTTCATCATCAGCATCATTCAACCGCTTCGCCTGCCGTATCGCGGTGGCCGGTGAAACCGGGGCCGCCAGCGGCGACGTAGCCATGGCTGGATCCAGTCTTCTCCGGCGACACCCAGAATGCGTAGAGCTTCCCGTTCGTCAGTTGAAATCGAATTTTGACCGGCCGATTGGTCAGGGTTGAAAGGTCCGGTGCTGCTTTCCAGGTGATCGGTTGAAGGGTCTTGTCCGTCTTCGATGCCTGGCAGTTTGCGAGGCTGAACGGTTCGATGACTTTGCCATCAAGATCGAGAACTTCAGCGCGAAGTTCGCCTTCATTGACATCCGCGTTGACGAAAAGATGTTTGCCCAGGAAACGAATCGGCCGAGTGGTCAGTGTTTCCGGTTTGTTTAAGGCACCCATTGAAGCAAACCCATCACGGCGAAGGAAGGCCAGACCCGTCGCACCGCCGGAACCGTCATCCGGGATCCGGCCGCTGTTGCGTCCGCTGAAATAGAAGTAGAGCTTGTCGCCGACGACCAGGCAGCCGCCGCCTGCGGACTGCACGTTCCCCCAGTTCCATGCCTTTGGATCGTCGGAGGCGTCGAGAAACGGTCGCCTGTCCGGCCGGTCCCAGTGAAAGCCGTCACGTGAATAGCCCAGGGTCACAGAGTTCAATTTTGGGCGACCCGTTTTCTCATCGGCGACCTGCGCGTGGATGGTGAACAGACCGAGCATCAGACTTTCGTACGGGGTAGCGTCCAGGTTGTAGAGGTCGGGATGGTTTTCCTCGTATTTTATCTTGCGCACACGGTCGAGACTGTCGGCGCATGTCCATAGTGACAATTCGTTCAGGCTCTCCCAGGACTTCTTTCCCATGTCGCTTGTTTCGCAATAGTAGCGGCATCGTCCCACACCTTTCCGTCCCCTTCGAATACTGTAGACCCAGACCTTTCGAAACGGGTTGTAGAACATCGTGGTGCGGTCCCCCGTATTGTGTGTCACCACCACATCGCCCCATTGAATTCCGTCGGCAGAAAATCGGGTTTGGAGTCCGGCACGGTAGTAAGTCATCTTGAACCGCCGTTCAGGATTCGGGTCATCCAGATTCATCCAGACGGTACTGGAGTCGCGGGAGAAGGGCTGCGTATCGAGGATATTCGAATTACGAAATCCTTTTTCGAGGGGTGGCTTCACCCAGCTTAGACCATCGGAGGAAAGGGCGTAACCGAAGGCGAAGCCCGTTCCGGCGAGGTACCACATCTTGAAAATCTTGTCAGTCGGATCGAACCACACCCCGTCACTGAACGGAGCGGCAAACGGAGCGTCCCTCCATTTATCGTAAGAGGTGGTCGCGCCCATGACCGGATTCTTCTCGTACTGTTCCGGCAGGTGAAACGAGCGCGTCATCGTGGTCGATTCGACCAGGAAGTCATCCACGAACAACTGCCGCCCCACATCAATCGGAATCACTTTCGGCGGGTTTTTCAGGTAAGGGGGAACGAGGGGCGTTTCGCGTGGAAACGAATCCGGCTTCGGCGGCCAGGTGTCAGGCAGTTGAATACCGTTGTATAGAGTTTCGGCCGGACACTGGATGGATATCACACAAACACCAAGGAAAACAGGGAGGAATCGTTTGAGAAGCGACATAGCAATAATTCTGGCTGAAGTTCACGAGTTTTACAAAGAAGACGACAGACAACGAAGAGCGTTCAAGACCGAGGGGACTGCTGCATCGAGTGGTTCATCCGTTTTCATATTAACCGATGAACCAGGACTGTGAATCGTAGCCGCGAGCTGGTGCCAGGCTCTTTCGTAAAAGTCGATTCCATCATCACTCGCTCCGAAATACCCGCCCGTTTCGAGATGAAGACTGCCCCGTCCATCGGAGGATACTCCAGGCCGGCTAACCGAAGCGCCCACTTCATGGCCTTCCCGAAAGACATGCCCTGAACCTTTAAGGTGACCGGCTTCTTGCGCGCGCCGGGCACGGGGCAAGGATCATGTTCACATTGCTCTCGCGGAGTACGGGTGATTCACGATTCAAGATTTCCCAACAGCCATCAACCATCAACCATTCCCCATTCCTCCATTCCCCTTCCTCTCTACTCCTTGTATGAACAGGTAAAGACAGGCCGCAAAACTCACCTGTTTGGCTATGCTTGTGAGCCATAGGGTGACAGATATAATCGCCCGCCCATTCACCGGGAGGCATTCCCTCAGCGTCAGAATGCCGTCATTTGCGATGCAGGAGCACTCGCACTTCCGGCTTTCGAACCCCCCCTTCAAAATTCTGATGGTTGGCAGACTCACAGTAATAGAACCGGACAGGGAAGCCTACACAGTCTCCGTGACAGAAGGCCAGGTGCTAATCGTAGGTCGAGGCCCGACTGCGGATATCGTCATCCTCGACAAACTCGCATCCAGGAATCACTGCGAACTCCGAAACGAGGGCAGCAAGTGTACGCTCAGCGATCTTGAGAGTCTTAACGGCACTTTTCTTAATGGGGAAAAGCTCAGCTCGGATTCGCTGAACCCCGGAGACAAATTCTCGATCGGCTCTACGGAGTTCGAGTTCGTCGTTGAAGAGGAAGAGGTCATTCCCCCCGCCCAGGTCATCCTGTCCAGCGAAACCGGCACCCCATCCTCTCCTCCTCCGCCTCCCGCGTCGCAACCTGCGGTAAAGGGATCATCAAATGGAAATAAGGGCATTAAAGCCACCAAATGGCGAGGCGTGGGGTCGACCATTCAGGCGACTCCAACGAACATCAGGCCGGGGATGCTACACCCCGATCACACGGTCGATTCTTTTCTGCGAAAGAATCCGAATATGGCTGCCAACAGGGTGGTCACACCGTTTCAGGTGCTGTGGTATATGACCGTTTTGGCCGCGGCGTTTGTGATATTCCTTTACGACTGGCTGCACTTCCTGCACCTGGCACATCTCTTCTGCTCGCTTTACCTGGTCGTCATTCTCTTCAAGCTTGCCTGTGTCGGACTGTCGGTAATGTTCCGCATGGATATCCGGATCAAGGATGAGGAACTCGCAAGCCTGAAAGATGAAGACCTGCCCATCTATACCATTCTCGTTCCTCTCTATAAGGAAACGGAGGTCGCGCAGAAGATTGTTCGCAATCTAAAGGCGCTCGACTACCCGCAGGAAAAGCTCGACGTAAAACTTCTGCTCGAGGAAGACGACCAGGAAACCATCCAGGCTTGTCTGGCTGCAAACCTGCCCGAAAATTTTCATACCATCGTGGTGGCCGACAACAAACCCAAGACGAAGCCGAAAGCATGCAACCACGGGCTCGAACAGGCAAAAGGCGAATACCTGGTCATTTACGACGCGGAAGACAGGCCCGAGCCGGATCAACTGAAAAAGGCCATTTATGCCTTCACAAAGAGCACCGATGCCCGCACTGTCTGCCTTCAGGCAAAACTGAATTACTTCAATCCCCGTCAGAATTTCCTCACCAAGTGGTTCGCTATTGAGTACACCACATGGTTTGACCTTTATCTGCCCGGCCTTCACGCAATGCGCGCACCCATCCCGCTGGGAGGCACCTCCAATCATTTCCAGACCGACGTACTGCGGCGCATTGGTGGATGGGACCCGTTTAATGTCACTGAAGACTGTGACCTCGGCATCCGGCTGTATCGAATGGGATTTAAGACGGCCATCCTCGATTCCACTACCTGGGAGGAAGCCAACTCTCAGGTCATGAACTGGATTCGCCAACGCTCGCGCTGGGTCAAAGGCTACATCCAGACACATCTGGTTCACATGCGGAATCCGGTGAAAACCTTGTGGGAACTGGGGCCATGGAAATTCTTTGGCTTCCTGGCCTCGATTGGCGGACTGGCATTGACTCTGCTCTTGAACCCCATCTTCTGGGTCGTCGTCCTCGTCTATGGCGGCCTATGGGGTGTCCATCTCGCCGCACCGGGGACCGAACTCTATGGCGTGGAGTTAGCGCCCTGGAAGATGGTTTACCAAGTCAATGAATACGATCAGTTCTGGCCAAAAGTTTCGCAGATATTCTTTGGCATGACGGCGGTCCTGTTTGCGGGCAATTTCTTTTTCGTCTTCACCCACATATTTGCCTGCTTCAGGAGGGGGCTGCTAGGCCTTCTGTTCCACGCCCTGATGATGCCCTTGTATTGGGTATTAATCAGTATTGCCGCGTGGAAAGGCTTCATACAACTGTTGCACAATCCCTTCTATTGGGAGAAGACAGTTCATGGTCTGGACAAGGGGAGCGAGGAACACCACTCCGCTGAATTCAGTGAAGATGATTAAGACGGCAGGCGTACAGTTGTTGATCGTGTGTGCTTCAGCCCGTTTTATGGCCGTTTGGAGCTGGATGGGAATCTATTTCATCCCTGTGACGGATACTTTTGAAATACATTCTCAAGGTTTCGTTTGAAGCTTTACGCACTCATCTCAGCCCTGTCTCTGCAGTTATTGACCTTGGCCTCGGTTCAGGCCGAAGGAGAGGTTGCGGACTGGTGGAACAAAGACTGGCAATACCGAAAAAAGGTTCGCGTCTCAATTCCGGAGTTCCTGAAAAAAAAGACTGAAGTTGCCGATGAAATCGAGATACCTCGAGGGCAGGCCACAATAGACATCGGCACTTTTGTTGATCCCTCTTCAGCCCCCGGGGAAGCTCCTGACGAGCAGGGCGTCATGGGCGATCTGACTACTGCCCGGGTAGTCATCTGTGACGAAGGCAAGACTCTTCCGAACCATGCGGATCTTCGAGTCATCAATAACGAGGGAAGCGAGGTGCCTTTCAACGCGAGCTCAAGGGGCGGGCAAGAGATCGAAGTATTCTTTAGAGTAAATCCCAAAAATTCGGATTACTACATTTACTTCGGGAACCCGGATGCAACTCCAGGCCGCTACGCACCCTGGCGATGGAGACAGGCATATATCCAGAGATTTACTGCAGCCAGTGGTATTGGGCATCCCTCGACATCAGCGAATGCCATACGCGCCTTCAGGTCCAGTGCCGGCTTCATGCGACCGGCCTACCTGGATCAGATCAATCAGTTGCAGTGGAGAGGCAATGTTCTCGGTACCGGGTCTTTCGTGAGTGTGTACGAAGCTTACCTGCAGGTAGAGCAAGCCGGCGAGTATGAATTTGCCATTTCAGCGGTCAGCCCTGTATTTGTTGCCATCGATCATGAGCCGGTCCTCGAATCAGATTTCAGGAAAGGCTCAGCGCGGAGCTGGGCCTCCAAGGTGAAGACCGAATTCAGTGAGGGGGTGCATTATCTCAGATTGATCCATTCGCATGACAAGAATTCCGTGACCCTGCGCCTGGGATGGAGGCCGCCGGGACGATCTGGATTTTTCCCCATCCCGCCATCCGCTTTTGTAAGGGCATTACCCGCGGAAGAAGTCTCATTTGAAACACAACAAGGCCCCCAGGCTGTCTTCTTTACTGTGCGGGAACCAAATTCCCAGATTAACCTCAAAGAAGGCCTGCAAGAAGACTTGGACAACGACAACAGGGGTGTCTTCCATACCGGATTTTTCGAATTCAAGAATCTCTCCGAGATAGAACCAAATGCCAAAGCGCTCCGATATGAATGGAATTTCGGAAATGATGAAAGGTTCAACGAACGAGACTCGGCAAGAAGTCTCCTGATCAGTCAGCAACACTTGATCTCACTCGGCGTCTTTCAGGGCCATGACCAGATAGGCGTTTATACACGGCCGGTCAGAATCAATACTCGCCGCCTCATCGAACCTCTGGACTTGAGAGTGGATTTCGTCAATTGCCCTAACTTTATCTACAACCTTGAGCGAACAACCATCGGCCTGCGGTTTACGAATCGAAACGAATCACCCATCCAGTTGGATGGCAGCGCGGTTATATCCAACGGAAAGGAAGTCATACACAAAGACCGGCGAGTCATCGTGGTGCATCCATCAGGGGATACGACCATGTTCATTCCATTGGATGCCCGCAGATTCAAGGGGGGCCAGGGCATCATCCAGTTCAAAGCGACTCTAAGCGGCAAAGAAGTCCATAACGAAAGCCTGCTCATACGAAAATGGGATAGCGGCATTCAGGACCTGGAGCTCAAGAGAGGAATTCTGAGAGACAAGAGCGGTCGCCGGATGATTCTTCTTATAGATGTTGAAGACGCCAACAAATATCGTAAATGGGCGCCGGTGAAGTGGCTCTCAAGGCTTGCGGACACCTCGCCCAAACGCGTTTTGCTGGTCGGTGACCCTATGCTCAATTCGGAAAGCGATACCGAAGAAAACTATTCCGCTCTGTTAAAACGCTCGATGGAAAAGAATGAAGAAAGCTTCACCTTTCTGCAGTGGGGAGAGGGAGTAGCCCCATGCGTTAAATTGCTGCTGGGGCTGCCGGAATCCATTTCGAAGACTAACCCGGAGATAGTAGTTATTGCCCCTGGTCTTCAGGATATACTGAACTCCACATCGCTTGCAGACTGGACTCGCTCCATTGACATCATGATTGATCTGGCCCGGGCCGGTGACAGCCCCGCCGAAGTCATCCTCGTTTCGCCGCCGCCGCTTTTGAGCAAAATGAAACTTACAGGCAAATATACAGAGGAACTGAAGAAATTAGCTGCTGAACACCATTGCACATTCATCAATCTGTTTGAAAAACTCCAGGACTCGAATACCTGGCAGGATGTGAATTTCGCTATGCTTGAAGATAAAAACCTGTTCCTGATGTATCCGAACAGAGAGGGGCAAAGAAAGATGGCTGCTCTAATTGAAGAGGTTGCGTACTAATGTCTGAATCACAGAACAAACACGATCATCTCCTTGGTAAAGAAGTCGTACTCGACACCAGCACACCCCTCCTTTATCTGGGCACTCTCGAAGAGATGGACGATATATTTATCACGCTGACAGATGCAGACGTCCACGATAAGAATGAATCTACCGGTTCAAAGGAATTCTATGTTCTTGAGGCTAAACGCCATGGAATCACTAAGAACCGCCATCGTGTTTATGTCCGAGCCTCGCATGTAATCAGCTTTTCATTGCTGGACGAAGTGATTTTGTATTAGCGTCTCACCAGCGTCGAAAAATGGAAAAACCAGTAGCTTTCCAAAACGAAAACAGGCTCGTCGGTACACTCAATCTGCCCGAAAACGGAGATGCCGGCCGAGCCGGTGTGGTCTTCCTCCATGGCTGGAGCGGTTATCGATCCGGGCCGCATCGAATGTTCGTGCATGCCGCACGGCATCTGGCCGAGGAAGGTATTGCAAGCCTGCGGTTTGACCTGAGCGGACGCGGGGACAGTAACGGTGATAAGGATGACACCAATCTGGATGACATGATCAGCGACACGCTTGCCGCAAAGACTTTTCTTGCCCAGGAGGCCAAGGTCAGCAAGCCTGTCCTGCTGGGTATCTGCTCGGGTGGAAACGTGAGTATCGGTTCTGCTTCGCTCGATAAAGAAATTGCCGGGCTGGTTCTATGGTCGACCCCTCTGTTTGCGGCATTCAAGAAGGCGTCGGACAAGTCAACAAAGCGTCGGATGATGTTGATGGAGTACTTACGGAAGGCGCTCCGCCCGAGCACCTGGATCCGTCTGATCAGAGGCCAGGTAAACGTGGGCATGGTGGGCAAAGCCATCTCAGGCGACGAGGAAAAGAAGGACAGGAAAGGCCGTAATCCCAAGGATTCACTGCGCGACATCATGTCCGATCTTAAGGGCTACAAAGGCCCCATTCTTTTCATCTACGGCACCAACGATGATGAGGTCATCGGTGCTCCCGTGTTTTACGAAGAATACTGTAGAGAGAACGGCATCGATGTGGCAGTCCATTTCATCGAAGGCGCGAATCACAATTTCTACAGCATCGATTGGGAGAAGCAGGTGCTCGAGATTACCGCGGATTGGCTGAAGCGAAAGGTCAGGTAGTTTCCAAAGAGGGATTCTTGCTCAAAGGCAGGAATCCCCGCTCCGCCAGTCCTCCCAGAGACGCGCGCATGACCGGTCTGGGCTTGCTCGCTCTACTTTTACGGCACCACCAGCCGCTAAGATCTCCGCTCAAAAATCTCCAACTGCATCTGCAGGTTGGCGGCCGCTTCGTCGCCGGTGACGTATGGGCAATCAGCAACGCCACTGGCCCAATCGATGAAGCCTTCGATGGACGCTTGCATGAAGTCTTCGAACTGCCATTCCTTGTCACCGTATTTGAAGTAGGTGTGGAACATACCTTCATCGTCTGGACGGGCCTCATAATCCACAATGCAGTCATTCGCACCGAGTCTTCGTATGACCTCGCCTCCAGGAGGAGGAGTGAGTTGGAAATTCACCTCACACGCGTTGCCAGCCACTGACTTCACGGTGAAGTTTGCATACGTGCCCTCCGGTGTTACCCGGCAGTCGACAGATTCTTTGACAAGAGTGGGTCTGGCGATCAACTTCATCAATACGCTTAATGCATGCGGGCCGAGGTCATTCCAGAACCAGTCTTGCAGGTGGTCGCGACCCGGCCGCGGGGTCCATTGCATGAAGAATTTTTTCGGCGTTCCCAAATTTACACCGGTGACCTCTTTGAAAATATCTCGATATGCCTTGCCGCAGGTGGCGAACTGCAGGTTGCATGCGAAGGGCCGGGTTCGGCTCTGCACTTCCGCAATTCGCTGCAAATCGGCTTCATGTTCTTTCAGGCTCTTCCCTGGCAGCCAATGGAGTGGTTTTTCGCAAAGCACCTGACAGCCTGCCTCCAGGCAGAGAATGATGTGGTCCGCATGAAGATGAGGGGGAGTGCAGATGGAGACCATGTCAGGGGTCTCCTGTTCAAGTAAATCACTGATGTCCGTATAGGTCTTGCCATCAAAAGGAAAAATCTCACCAAGTCCGCTCGCCGCGGCAGCGCAGGTTTCGTCGCTGGTTCCCGCGATGGCGACAATTTCACACCCTGCCAGATGGAACCATTTGGCGTGGTGTTTACCAACACCGCTCGCACCAAGGATGGCCATTTTGCCTCTACTCATCAGGCATCCGCCTCCTGGCCCGCATCTACCAGCCTGGCCTTTGTATCAATAAAATCATCCAGGGATTTGAGAAATGCTTCGACCACTGACGGACAGAAGTGGCTTCCCGAAGATTCAATGATGATGGCCTTGGCTTTCTCTACAGGCATCGCCGGTTTGTAGACTCGTTTGGACACGAGAGCATCGAACACGTCCGCCACGGCCACAATTCGGCCGAAGATGGATATGTCTCCTCCCTTGAGGCCATTCGGGTAGCCGCTTCCATCCATTTTTTCGTGATGGGTCAGGGCGATCAATTTGGCCATATCAATGTACTCGGAATCGCCCTCGAGAATGGAGGCGCCGATCGTCGTATGCGTTTTCATGATTTCATATTCTTCCTCTGTCAGCTTACCGGGCTTCTGAAGAATTCTGTCCGGGATACCGATCTTGCCGACGTCATGAAGCGGGCTGGCGTATCGGATAGATTCAATCTCTTCCGGAGAAAAGCCCATCGTGTCAGCCAGGATACTCGAGTAATCACTGATGCGGCGCACGTGGGCGCCGGTCTCGTGATCACGCGTTTCGGCGGCCATGGAAAGGCAAAAAACCGTATCCAGGCAGGAACGCTTCACTTTATCGATCAGCCGTGCGTTTTCGATGGCGGCCATGGCCTGTGAGGCGATAGAGAGGAGGAGGGGCTCGTATTCTTTACTGAAAGAGATGATCGCCTTGCGTGACGACATGGCGTTCAGCAAACACAGCACTCCGGCCACTTCGCTCCTGCGGTTGAGCATGGGCACCAAGAGCATGGACCTTGAGCGGTAGTTGTTCATGTCATCAAAAGTAGAGGTAAAGCGGTATTCCACCTCCTCGCCCAGCTCATAGACATCATCGATATTCAAAGTCTTACCGGTATTGGCCACATAGCCCGCCAGACTGGTGTTTGTGATACCTATCTCATGCTTTTGAAATGAGGCTCGGGTAGTCTTACTGTCACCCAACCGGGCATCCAGGGTGTCGTTCTGTGCAACGGTAAAGGCCAGTTTGTCCCCGTTGACCAGATAGAGGCTACCGCCGTCGGCATTCGCCAGGGAACGTGCTTCCTGGACGATAAGCTCCAGGAGCGACTGTAGATCATGCTCCAGGGTGAGCGCGATGCCAATGCGATTCAGATGATGTATCTGCTCCTGCAAAGGCAGGATTTTTTCGGCCATCAATTTCTTCCTCGAATGGTGGCCGCGAGTCTAGCAGGCCTCTTACTCCGGTTCAAAACCAGGCCAGGCAAGGTAATTTCGCTCAGCCTGGAGGAGCAAACTGGATTGCCTTCTGACCTTGTTCGGTTGCCGGGTACTTGTCTTTGACTTCCTTAAACAATTGAAGGGATCGGGCCCTGAACTCCTCTTTCTCACTTTTCACAGTCGCTTTCAGAAAGAGTTGATTAAAACACTCGGCCGCGCCGAAGAGTGCCCGGGCGTCTTCGTTCTCCTGGCCCTGGCCGTAGAGTATGGAGGTGCGCAGAAATGCGAGGGCCGCGTCTTCATATTTTCCGTTCATCTTCATGTAGTCCCCGAGTCCGTTGTAGGCTATGGCCATGCCTTCGGGAAATTTCGCCAGTTTGCAGTAGGAGATCAGTTCCTCATATTTCGCTTCAGCCTCTGGTCCCTTGTTCGATGCGATAAGATTCTTTCCAATACCTCTGTAAGAACGTGCAAGTACCTCCTGGAATTTCTTCTGGTCGGACTGCTTCATCAACCTCACAGATTTAATGATGTTGGCATACGCATCGGCCGCCCCGTCATGATCCTTCTTGGCTTCCAGCACTTCTGCCTCCCCTTCGCGGGAACGCATGGCCCAGAGCTCACCAAACTGGGGCAGGACTTTGAAGGAGGTTAGAGCCTTGTCGAAGTTGTCAGCCCCGCCAAGCCTGATGTGGCTGACGGCAATCGCTTCGTATGCCTGGGGGACGTAGTAATCGTCCGGGTGGTCTTTGATGAGGGTGTGGTAGTACTTGATAGCCTCCAGGTAGCTGCCCTTGGTCTGATACGCGACGCCAAGGTGGTACTTGCCATGCGGCTGAATCCATGAACGGACTTCCTGGTCCTCCATGCCCAGCTTGATACGGCGAATGGCTTCGTCGAATTCGGCGGTCTTTATTCTGCTAAGTCCCTGGCGGTAATTTAGAGGCATATCGTCGTAGGTCAGATCTTTTACCAGATAGGTCGGCAGAGCTTGCGTAACGATAGCTCCTCCCCCCGGCGGCTTGGCAAGATATGAGATTTTCTCGTGGGTCGCGTTCGTGATCTCAACGTTTCCTATAGTGGAGCCCGCAAGGGTGTTGATGGAGTCCTTGAACTTCTGCGTCTCGGAATGGACCGAATCAAGCATTAAGGCGGCAAGGAAAAGCGCAGCCGCGATCTTCATAGTTGAGCGCATATGTATCTCTCAAATAGATTTAAGGTTCCCTGAACTGTCGACCAGGGCAGTTCTATCACTTCGCCCTCCAACTCTCAAGAACTTGGCATTATCCTGAGTGCTCCTGATAGTTCAAACGTCATGGGCATAGAGAAAGATGAGGTTTGCGTTACCCAGGTGATTCTTTGATCGCCTTCATCTTCACCTGCTCACCTAAATCTGCTCTCAGCAAGATTTACAAGAGAATCTGAGACTGAGTTGGGGCCAGGATTTTGTTGGATCCAACTTGTCACATTGGGGGATGACAGAGCAAACACCTCTGGTTGCCATTCGTGTTCTAGAGGGCAAAATGCTCGCCCACCGCGGGATCGCCGTAATAGCGTACAACAACAGGCCGATAAATGATCATCAACTGTATCAGTTGCAAGCAGAAGCTGAAGGTAGGTTCTGAGCAGCAGGGAAAGGTGGTCAAGTGCCCGAATTGCCAATCACAGATGAAGGTGCCTCAGGCTAATCCCCAGGCGCCCCCTCCGCCTTCAGAACCAGCGAAACCCACCCCGATCAGTGCCGACCAATCCGGCAATCCTAAGGAAAAGGAACTCGGAGGTTACGAATTACTTGGCAAACTCGGCGAAGGAGGCATGGCGAGGGTTTTCAGAGCCAGACGCAAGTCGGACGGCAAACTCGTCGCCCTCAAAGTGCTCAGGGGTTCCTTGGCTTCTCAACCAGATGCGGTCAGAGATTTTATCGTTGAAGCTAAGGCGGCAGCCGCATTAAAACACCCTTATCTGCCCGAGGTGTATGATGCCGGAGAGGCGGACGGTCATTACTTTTTCGCGATGGAGATCATCAGTGGCGCGACCCTTCAAAAAGTCATCGAGAAGCAGGGCGCCATCCCTGAAAACGGCGCGCTCACTATTGCGAAATATGTTACGGAAATTCTTTGCTTCGCTTGGGAGCGCAAGGTCATTCACCGCGATATCAAGCCGGAAAACCTGATGGTCCAGCCCGATCTCAGTCTCAAGCTCATGGACATGGGGCTCGCCAAAACCGCCGGGGATGGCAAAGCCACCTCGGGTGAAGGCGGCGGCATCATTGGCACTCCCATGTATGCCTCGCCCGAGCAGATCCGTGGGCAAAAGGATCTGGATTGTCGTTCTGATATCTACTCGCTGGGTCTCACCATTTACCACGCGGTCACCGGTGAGCTGCCCTACAACGCCACCACATCGGCCATGGTCATGGCCAAACAGCTCAACGAAGAGCTCCCCGACCCGCGGCTGAAGAACCCCGACCTGTCACTCAACTTGACCATGATGATCAAGAAGATGACCGAGAAAGATCGTGACCGCCGCTACCAGGCGCCCGAAGATCTGCTGGGAGCCATAGAGAACTGCAGGCAACGTCTCATCGACCGGCAGGCGCAACAGGCCCCGGTTGAAAAGCCGAAGAAGAGAGGTTTTTTTAAGAGATAGTTTGCCCTTCTTTCTTACTTCTTATCCTTGTTCTTAACCAAACTCAGCTTCATTGAAAGGAAAGGAAAGATTGGAGGAGAGACCAGAAACTTATGAGTGAATCCAAACCACAGCCCGTCTCAGAAAAAGGCCCACCCACGGCACGACCGGACTGGGATGAATACTTCATGCGTATCGCGGAAGTCGTCTCCCTTCGCAGCAACTGTATCAAGCGCAAGATTGCGGCTATCGTGGTCAAAGATCGCCGGATTATTTCCACCGGGTACAACGGAACGCCTCGGGGGGTCAAGAACTGCTTCGAAGGGGGCTGCCCCCGCTGCAACGATGCAAGCATCCCAAGCGGGACGCGGCTTGACGAGTGTTTGTGTTCCCACGCTGAAGAGAATTCCATCACACAGGCCGCCTACCATGGAACTACCCTGAAAGAGGCCACGCTCTACAGCACCATGTCGCCATGCCTGCTCTGTGCCAAGCTGATCATCAACAGCGGCATTATCGAGGTGATCTATAACCAGCGATATCCGATGTCGAACGTCGCTTTGGCTTTGATGGAAGAGGCGGGTGTCAAGGTGCGGCAGTTCGGATAAAGACGTCGTCGTAATCTTCGATCCTTTGACGCTGGGGCTGTCTCTCCGTGGTTCATTTTCTCTGTTTTGCGGCCATGAGGCAGTCTCAGGCAAAAGAAAACGTAACTATCCCCCGCAGAACTGCCGCTTTACCTGGAATGAATCATGCTTGAGACCAGCCAGATACGGGCATTCAATGAAAACGGATTCGTGACTGTAAAGGGAATTTACACTGAGCAGGAGATGGAGGAACTGGAAGATGCCTTTGATCAGACCGTATCGTTTGGTCTGCGCGACTTTACCCACGGCGAGTGGAGACAGAATCGGCCTGAAGCCAAATCAGTCGAGGGCCTGCATGACGTTCAGAAATATCATCAGGGATGGGCGAAGCTGCTGCTGTCTCACCTCCCGCTGATCGAGGGATTTGTTGATTTGATGGGCCCAAACGTGGAACTGCATCACACGAAGCTATTCCGGAAGGGAACCGAGAAGGGCATTGGTTTCCCGATGCATCAGGACGCTGCCTGGATGCGGCATGAGAAAGACTCCTTGCTCGCAGCGATCGTGCACATTTCCGATGCCACCGAAGAGATGGGATGCCTCAAGGTGTTCCCCGGCTCACATAAGCTCGGCCATCTGCCGATCTTCAGCGAAAAGGGACGCTACCTCGATCCTCAACAGTACCCCATCAGTGACGCCACACCGTTACCTGCTTGGAGAGGGGATGTTGTTTACTTCCATTACCTGACCATTCATGGTTCGGATATCAATACCACCGGCCGCATCCGAAAGTCTGTCCTCCTCCAGGTAAGAGACCCCAGCGACCATAACATCGACGGCCGGCACGAAGGAAATCACGCGGCCGGCATGATGCTGGCCGGACTTCGACCACACCCGCAAAAACGATGAGCACTCCACCAAATGTTCTGTGGCTCTTCGCTGATCAGCATCGATATCACGCCCTCTCTTCGAGCGGTGACCCGAACCTGAAAACCCCAAACATCGACCGGCTAGCCAACGAGGGCGTGCGTTGCACCCGGGCCTACAGCCATTGTCCTGTATGCATTCCCTTCCGTGCGGGACTGGTCACCGGGCAGTATCCGACAACCTGCGGCGTGCCGAGACACGGCGACTTTCTACATCCTGGCCGACGAACGATTGCGCATGCATTCAGGGAGGCCGGCTACCGGACCTCGTTCGTGGGCAAGTGGCACCTGGCCGGCGAACATGGAATTAACATGGTCTCCGACAGGGGGTGGGCCGGCGAAGACTTCTGGGTGCATCCGGATCTGCGCGGTGGCTTTGAGGACTGGTATGGCTTTAACCTGTCGAACAATTTTTATCGCTCCTTTTACAGCCACGGCGATCAGGTAAAACCGTTCGAGGTGGAAGGCTACCAGACGGATGGTCTGACCGACCTCTCCCTCAAATACCTCTCCGAATGCAAATCAGACCAGCCGTGGTTTCACGTCTTGAGCGTCGAAGCGCCTCATCCCGGCGCCGGGGGTAATCCAAAGTTTCCAGGACATCCTGTTCCGCAGCAGTACGAGGAAATGTTCGATCCTGAAGCGATCTCTTTGCGGGGGAATGTGCCCGCCGACTTTGAAGACCAGGCAAGACAAAAGCTTTGCGGTTACTACGCAATGATCGCCAATCTTGATGACAACGTCGGCCGAGTGCTCGACTGGTTGGAGAAGAGCGGACAGGCCGAGAACACGTTGGTGGTTTATCTCTCTGATCACGGTGACATGATGGGCAGCCACGGAAGGATGAACAAGCAAGTGCCGTACGAAGAGTCCATTCACATTCCGCTCATCTTTCGAATGCCCACAGTATTGAACTCGGGTTCAACGTATGAGGGACTCGTCAGCGGTATTGATATCTACCCAACATGTGCAGGGTTCTGCGAAGTCCGCACCGATACGGAGATTCAGGGTCTCGATTTATCGACCTCTCTGGAAGGCGGCGACGGGATCGAGCGTTCAGAAGCCTACGTCCAGTGGGTCGGCCGCTCACTGTTCGGTTTTGGCGATCACCCTTACCGGGCGATTCAGACCGAGCAATACACGTATGTTGTTGGACGAGACCAGGAATTCTGCCTGCTATTCGATAACGAGCATGACGAGTTCCAAATGAACAACCTGTTCGGCAAACCGGAAGCGGCAGACATTCAAAAGTCGCTGCACAGCAGGCTTGTCCGAACGGCCCTCAATGCCGGTGAAGAACTGCCGGAATTCATCTTGCGCTGACCTGGAGCTCGCCGTGCTTTCCGTCCGAATCGTCAACAACTTCACCGGTTAAGTCTGACATTGCAATGGCGGGTAAGTTTGTAAATTGCAGGGGCCTGCTTCGGTTCCACGCGCGCAGCGTCTCCGGCTTGCGATGGACATGGCGTCTCGAAGTCGGCATCTGATTGGCATTCCGTATCGCACAAGAATCCATCGTTTGCCTTCGGTCAGGGGAACGCGACTGCCGGGTTTTCTCCGAAAGATCTGATTCTCGGCTCGCAGATAATCAGAACCTGCGCGATTTCTTTTCCGAAGAGATCCCCACTTGAACAAGGAGGGCCGATGAATGACCTGTTTTATCTGTTAAGGACTTTGATCGAAATTAAGTTTCCAACTTCGGCCGAATGATATCCCTTTTAACTGTCCCGGAGGGACCCAGGCGAGTAGCCCCTGGTTTCAACCAGGGGTGGGATGACAAACCCGACTCCAGCCCCAAAG
>JAQBXN010000242.1 GCA_027625095.1 Planctomycetota bacterium
GAGGATGCCTTGGAGGTATGAACCCGGGGGAATCCATATAATGCCGGACGACTCAGGATTCAGGATTCACAAATCTGGATGCCACTACGCCTAAATCACAAGCCCTGCATTCTTTCTTCTGAATCTTGAATCCTGTACCTTGAATCCTGCACCCGCATCCGACCAAACCATGATCAAAGCCATCCTGTTCGATCTCGATGACACCCTTTACGACTGCACCGGTTCGCTGGTGGAGGTCGCCCGCCGCCGGGCTGCGAGAGCACTCGTCGCCGCCGGGCTGCAGATGTCCCTTCAAGAAGCCTACGACCTGCAGATTAAACTTCAGGAGGCGCACGGCCCCCGCTTCAATGTGTTCGAGCGTATCGCCGAAAACCACGGGCTCGACGATTCCGCCATTCATCACGCGCTTGAGGCCTACCACAACGATGAGGTCGAGGGTATTAAACTCTTCGAGGACGTGGAACGTACCCTTAGAGCTTTGCGGGAGGAAGGATACAAGCTCTCACTGATAAGTACGGGAGTACATAACCGTCAGGAGAAGAAAGTCGAGCTGCTGGGACTGAAACCGTTATTTGATCACATAGAGATCAATGACTCAGAGCGTGGTTACCTTACGCAGCAAGTTTTCGAACACGTGCTCTCGAGGTTTCGCGTACGCGGGGACGAAGCAGTGGTGGTCGGTGACCGCATTTACAGTGAATTGAGGATCGGCAAGACCTACGGAATGACTACGGTGCAGATGCTCCATGGCCGATTTAAGGATCTGATACCCGAGACCACTGAAGAGCGTCCCGACTATCGGATCTCCCGTATCTCCGAGCTCACCAATGTTCTCCACCTTGCCGACCGCCAGCGCAATATCGGCCAGCCCCGAGTCGCCGCCATTGGTGGCGGCACCGGCCTGCCAATCGTATTGACCGGCATGCGGCGCTTCACTCACAACCTGACTGCCATCGTCACAGTAACCGACTCCGGACGCAGCTCGGGAAGGCTTCGAAATGAGCTCGGCATCCTTCCGCCCGGTGACATCCGAAACTGCCTGGTTGCGCTTTCAGAGTCAGACAAGCTGATGAACGACCTTTTCCAATATCGATTTGGCGAGGGAATTCTTGAAGGAATGAGCTTTGGCAATCTGCTGCTTGCGGCCATGGCCAAGGTGACCGGAAATTTTGAGACCGGGCTCAGGGAGGTCAGCGGCATTCTAAAAATCGTTGGCAATGTTTTGCCCTCCACGCTCACCGATACACATATCTGCGCCAGGCTCAGGGACGGATCGGTGATCGAAGAAGAGTTCAACATGCGACAGGTAAATAAATCCGCACCAATCGAAGAAGTCTTCCTCCGGGATAAGGATGTAGCTCCTTCGGAGGAAGCTCTTGAGGCCATAGAGAATGCAGACCTGATTGTTCTCGGCCCCGGCAGCCTGTTCACCAGTGTGATTTCAAATCTGCTGGTCCCGGGAATTCCTGGCGCCATAAAAGCAGCGTCCGCAAAGAAGGTATACATCTCGAATATCGTGACTCAGCCCGGCCAGACCGAAGGCTTCACCGCGGACGACCACGTGAATACGATTGAGCGCTACCTGGGCGTCGATGTCCTGGATGCGGTCATCGTTAATAACTACGTCCCGCCGGATGAAGTCATGGCCGCCTATGAAAGGGATGGGGCCGCCCTCGTGCTGCCGGATGACAAGCTCCGCTCGCGCACCAAGCTCCGCATCATCGAAGAGAACCTGGTCGAAGATATTCACAGCAAGCGCATCCTCTGGGAGAAGCAGGACCTCCTGCGGCACGATCCCACAAAGCTGGCATTCCTGCTTGTCCGGCTGCTGAGCACGCACTGAGCCGGATCATTCCGTTTTGATAGATCAGACTTCCGTCAATCGGCCGAAGGAACTTTGAGTTACTTTTCCGAAGCAGTAACAACAAACTTCACATGGGACTCCCCATCACCCCAACATTCCATCACTCCACCTCTTGAAACAGGCTGACCGCTGCAAGACTTCCGGATATTCTCACCGATATGAACGAGTCCGGTAAGAACTCAGCAACGGATATGATCTCTGTGGGCCTTTGCGTGGCCTCAGTTGTTGGTTCGCTCTTCACTCTCACCTATGCGGCGACCACCAGGACGGGTATCGGGATTACCGGGGATGGACAGTGGTCATGGCGGGTCATCGATAATCCACAGTTCTATTCTCTTGGGTTTCCGCTTGTGCTTACAGGGGCGATGCTTCTCCTGCTCGGTTATGCCCTTTTCAAAGTCGAGAAGTTCACTCGCAAGCTCGAGGCAGGGCTGGTCGCTGGACTCTTTGCGGGGTCGTTTGGACTTCAGGTGGCGTCTGCGGGGATGGGCCCGGGCGGGCATGTGGAGACTCTCTTCGCTTCATACCCGCCGGCGAACGCTTACTTCAATCGGGCGACTCAGGTCGAGAGCCTTCACCAATTTCTTTCGGGTTACAAAGAGCAGATCGAGAAGGGTGAGTTCAGGGTGCAACTCAGTACACATCCGCCGGGCAGCATAGTTTTCTATATTCCGTTTCTTAAGGCGGCGGAGTTTGTGCCGGGCCTGAGGAGTATGTTCCGTTGGCTGGCACCGCCAGATGCATTTGAAGTGCGGGAAATCCAGGTAGCGATCAGCACATTCATACTCAAACCGGAACATGAGACCGCGATCTGGATGGGATCATTCGCTCTGAGACTGCTGGCTTCGCTGGTGGTCGTGGCACTCTACCTGCTCCTTCGCACAGAACTGCAACCAAAGGTAGCACTCGGCGCGACGGCCGTGGGGACCTTTTTGCCCGCGCTCTACCTCTTTAATCCGCATCCGGACCAGCTCTTCCCGGCGATTACCTGTCTGTATTTGTTTTTTGTCTACCGCGGACTCAGAACCCGGTCGTGGAAATTTGCCGCTGGCGCCGGCCTGATACTCTTCTTCGGACTCTTTTTCTCGCTGTCTTTCCTTGTGCCCGGATTCATCAGTGCGCTGGTGTGGGGCTTGGCAATCTATCGCACGCGAATCTCCGAAGGTTCAGCAAGACAACACCTCACGATACTGGCCGGCGGAGTTGGAGGTATGCTCGCCCCCGCAATTTTTTTGTGGCTGTTTTTCGACCACAACATTCTGTCTGTCTGGCAGGTCTGCCTGGAAAACAACGACAGATTCAACGCGCACTCGGGACGGATTTACTGGAAGTGGTTTCTGTTTAATCCGGTGGAGTTGCTCATCTTTGCAGGGGCACCCCTCTTCTGTCTCTTTTGGTTTGCGTGGACGCGTGACTTAAATCGCCGGTGGCTGGGCACAGAATTCCCGTCCGATTCATCTGACCTTGCGATACCGTCGGTCACTCTTCTGGACATCGAGATGGCAACCGGCCTGACGTTGATTCTGCTCAATGTGTGCGGGAAGAATCTCGGTGAGGTGGGCCGGCTGTGGATGATTGTCATGCCGTTGATGGCCTGCGGTGCGGGGGCGATCATCAGTGAGTGGTACGAATACAGTCGCCGGGCAGGCGGCCTGATGCTGCTACTCGTTTTGGTCACCCTGGCTCATACCATTGGCTTGAGGCTTTTTGTCGACGCGATGGGAGTTTTCGTTTGAGCAGGAAAGCGTTGTCCAAAATCATAAGCGTCGCCTTCATTCTTGCGCTGGGATACTTTCTCCTAAAGCCGGGCGTCCCCTCAGGCACTGGCCGAACCGAGCTGCGTGCGTTCATTGCTGACAGCCTTGATGTTGCCTTCAGCAGAATTGAACGGGAATTCGAAAAGGTTCATCCTGAGATCGACTTGATTTGCGAGCCGAGCGGCAGCGTTCTCGCCACACACAAGGCCACCCACGGGCGCCATTGCGATATCCTCGCGGTAGCCGATAGCCGCCTCATTGACGGGATGATCCCAGAGCACACCAAATTTCGGCTGGATATTCTGACGAACGAAATCGTTCTGGCCGGCACCCAGATGAGCAGATACATCAACGAGATCAACCAGGAGAACTGGCCTGAAATTCTGATGCGTAACGATGTCCACTTTGCCCGTGCAGATGCATCGCTCGATCCGTGCGGATACTGGACTCTGCTCACCTGGAAACTCGCAGACAAGCATTACCCCGTGGTTGAAGGGCAGGCCGATATTTTTACCCGCCTGTGGTCCAGGCAGCCGGAGGGAGGCCGCTACGTGCGCGAAGACTCGAACAGGATTCTCTCGCTGGTCGAAGCGACCGGAGGTATTGATTACGCATTCGTCTATCGATCACAAGCTTCAGATCACGGACTGCGCATCGTTGATTTGCCACCCGAAATCAATCTCGGCGACCCGCAGTGCGAAGAAATTTACAAATCCGTCTCTATAGAAGTTAAACGAGACGGCGGAGCGGAAATAATAAACGGCAAAGTCATTCTTTACGCGATGACCATCATGAACGGCTGTAAAGCCCTGGAAGCCGCCACAAAATTTGTCCGGTTCGTCCTGGGTAAAGGTGGGCAAACACTTCTAACAGAGGCCGGCTTTCCGCCCATCCATCCTGCCAGATTGCATCGCCATTCGGGAC
>JAQBXN010000116.1 GCA_027625095.1 Planctomycetota bacterium
AGATGGAGCTGACGGAGATGGAGACGGAGATGGAGCTGACGGTGACGGTGATGGAGACGGAGATGGAGACGGAGATGGAGATGGAGCCGACGGAGACGGTGATGGTGACGGAGATGGTGACGGAGACGGAGATGGTGACGGAGATGGAGATGGAGCCGACGGAGACGGAGATGGTGACGGTGAACGAGATGGAGCTGACGGTGACGGTGACGGTGATGGAGACGGAGATGGAGATGGAGCCGACGGAGACGGTGACGGTGATGGAGATGGAGATGGAGATGGAGATGGAGACGGAGATGGAGACGGAGATGGAGACGGAGATGGAGCTGACGGAGACGGAGACGACGACGACGACGACGGAGATGACGACGGAGATGACGACGACGGAGACGACGACGACGACGACGACGACGACGACGACGGAGACGGAGACGACGGAGACGACGACGACGACGACGACGACGACGACGACGACGACGACGACGATGACGCTGGAAAGGTCACCATCTGTCACATTCCGCCTGGAAACCCGGAGAATGCGCACACCCTTCGAGTCAGCGCGAATGCAGTCGATGCTCACCTAGCTCACGGTGATTCCCTGGGTGCTTGCCCGAATGATGGCGCCGACGACAAAGAGAAAGGTAACAACGGCGTCGGCAACGGAGAAGACCCACAGCCTCCCGGAAATCCTCCCGTTAATGACGGCCCTGGAACTGGCCCTGGAAACCCTGGGAATCAAGGAGGGGCAAACGGCAACGAGAAAGGTAACAACGGCGTCGGCAACGGAGAAGACCCACAGCCTCCCGGAAATCCTCCCGTTAATGACGGCCCTGGAACTGGCCCTGGAAACCCAGGCAATAAAGGAGGGGCCAAGAAATGATGTCGACGATGACCAGACGACGACCACTGACGAGTGGTTCGTCTCTGATATCGGCCGCCCTGGTAGCCCGGAGGGAGTTCGAACGGGATCGTCAATAGATGTTCCGCGACGAAGCGCTGAGTTCGAGTATGTCGAGATATAGAATCGGCAGTTCGGCAGCAAAGCCGATGGCCCGATTCAGGTGGCGCCATGATCAGGGAACGAACGCGTATACACGCACCTTGTTCCTCTCCTCGAAACTGAAATCGGTTACAAGATCAAGTGAGGCTTGGAACTTCGCATCGGTAGCGGTCGGGACTATTAACACCTCGTATTTCCGTCCCTCTTCGATGGTCTTGATCCGGGTAGTGACGGCAGATGTCTTTGTCTGAACCTCCAGGAGATGGATGGGGGCCGCAGGAACGAAATTCACCAGGATGCTCTTTGGGATCGGCTTTTCCCCTCTTTTCCAGAAGACTGCCATCGGCTTAATTTCCGCGAGCAGGGGCACCTGAGCTTTAATGCTGAGGGAGATTTTCTGCCGCATGGGGTCGTCCGTATGAACAAGAACAGGCCGCAACATCAGGCCTTGGCCGTTCTCGAAATCGACTGTCGCTACTATCTCACCGATTTCGCCGGGCTGATAAGTCTTCCGTGCCAGTCGTGTGGTTGTACAGTTGCAGGTAGTCTCCAGTTTCTTAATCGTGACGGCATAATCGCCAATGTTTGCAAAAACGAACCTGCCGATCACCGAGCCTTCCTGATAGGACGGCCAAAACTCGATCTGCCTTTTCTGGAATTGGATCTGGCTGGCTGCATCCCGGATGCTCCACAGAAATACGGTAGCCAATAAAGCAAGAAGCTTGAGGTTCGTACTGTTCATAGGTTGCGTCGGGCAATGTTGAAAGAAAAGTCTGTCATCACTTATTCAAACAGGTCAGCCTCTGGCATACGAGAGGCGCCTGAGTTGAATTTCAGGTAGTGAACAAAAGAAAATATGCTCCCAGCGTAGCGACCGGTCGAAAGTTCAGATAAATGAAGACCACATGAGACTCCTCATTATAACAATTACTGGATTCCTGTTTCTTACTAAGCCCCTCCGGGCAGAAGAGAGCATCTTCCCTGACAAGAAGCTCGAGGAGGCAGTCAGGCAAGAAGTCTTTGCCAAAAGGGGCACTGACAAGCCGCTAATTGCCGCGGACGTCCAGGCCATTTCGGTCATTCATGCCACCAGAAAAGGTATAAAAGACCTCAAGGGTCTTGAATACTGCGTGGCGCTCGCCGAGATTCGATTGGACCACAACGAGGTATCAGACCTCTCTCCTTTGAAGGAACTTAAGAACATTCAGTCTCTCAGCCTTCAGAACAATAAAGTCGTAAACCTGGTACCCCTCGCCGGGCTCGAGAAGCTTCAGTATCTGAATCTCATGAATAATCAGGTGCAGGATGTTAATCCTCTCGCAGGGCTCACCGCGTTGAATTCGTTGTATCTGTCGAAAAACCAGATCGAAGATGCCAGCCAGTTGAAAGGACTCAAGAAACTCTGGAGTCTCTACCTTGGTTGGAACAAGCTCACAAAGATTGACGTAATCAACGACCTCACGGGTGTTGAGTCTCTCGAATTGAATGACAATCAACTCACGGACATCGGCCCTTTAGCTGCCCTTAAGGAAGCCCGATACCTGACTCTATTCAACAACCAGATTACAGACCTTTCGCCGCTGGTTACCGCCTGCGAAGCCGACCTGAAAGGGAACCAAAGTTTCGCCCCGTTCATGCGGCTTTATCAGAAGGGCAACCCATTGAATGAGAAGGGCAGCCAGGCCCTTGCCAGACTCAAAGCGCTTGGGGTGCGCGTAAAAGACTGAGATATCCTCCCTCTGAGAGCCAGGCATGGATTCCGATCAGATCACTGATGCCGAACCTGAGCCGGAACAGAACCTTCCCGTTCCGGCCGGCGGGACGAATCTGACCAGTCGTATTTCGCCCGACGGCTACCTCCTCGTGCTGCCCCCCGGGCGAAAGCTTTCACAAAACGAGATGCGGGTCCTCGACCGTGAAACGGGCATCCAGCCTTCAGCCATTGAAGAGGCATATGCGCCGCGGCAGAAAACTTACTACGAACTCCTTGTCAATCTCTCCTGCATCGCCGTGTGTGCGCTCGTGCTCTGGAAATTCTTTCCCTGGCACCATTTTTTTATATCCACTCCCCGGGCAGACAAAGCAGATCTGACCCTCGAACTCATAACTGATGAAGAGGCTCGGAAAAAAGGCGTGCAGCTCACCGAAGAAGAAAAAATCCGGCTTGAGCTCACCCGCCTCAAAGACGCCGGGCGTCTGAATAACATGGTCCAACTCTGTTCGTCTCGCCTGGCAAACGTGCCGAAAACCGAATGGATTGACTGGCATAAAGTGTGGGACATCTATCTCTGGGCTCTTGAAAAAACGAGCAACTACGACCTGCTGCGTGAACAGAGCGGAGCCCTGCTCGAGGCCGACCAGGACAGCCGGTCAGCCCGTTATTACAAAGCAGTCACTCTGATAAATTTTTCGGAGAAAAGGAATTACACGGACCGGGAGAAGGACACCTACAGCCGGGATAGCGAACGTGCGATCGTCTATCTGCAGCAGGCAATCGAGCGGCTGGATTCTCAAATTGAAGGTGTACAGAGAACTAACGCCGGTGAAGAGCCATTTGAATATGTCCGCCGCCGTTACAGGCTCAAACTTGCCGATGCGCATATTAAGCGGTGGTTTGCGGGTGGCCTGGCCTATGGGGACGAGCCGGATGTTAACCTGCATCGCGAAGTCGCTCTCAGCATTCTCCGAAGCCTTGGAGAATGGGTGCCGGCCATCCAAATGCGAATCCACGTGATGCGCATGATGAAAAAGCAAAGGACATGGAATCCCTTCTTCAAGCACTGGACTGCCGGGAATTGGGTTGGGGACGACGTTCTCAACAGCGAGATTGAACTCCTCGAACAGAAGTTGGAAAAAGCGAGAAAGGCGGCAAGCGATGAAGCACGTTAAGGCAATGCTGGCTTCATTCCTGGCATGGCTCAATACGCCGGCGGTTGATCTGTCCGCAGGGCTCCTGACACCTTCTGCATTGAAGCTGCCAATTATTCTGGTGACTTATCTGATGAGCATCGGGTTCATGGCCAGCGACCCCTGGTTTGGCAAGGACAGCTTTTCCTGGAATCAGGGCGTATTTGTCATTCTTGTCAGCTATGTGATCGTGACGACGATCGCTTTCGAATGGAATCTTCTGGGCCGTTCACGTGGCTTTAATCTCCTGCTCCAATTCCTGCTTATTGCTCCGTTCTCCATCATGTTCGGTCGCATCGTCAGCCGGCCCACGGATCCCGAAGCTGCGAAAGGCCTGCTCGGCGAAGCCATCTACACGGTCAAAGACTTCCTCAGCATGGCCACGGGAGTCAAGGACATCATTCCGGGCTGGATGCTCGAACCGTTTGCTACACCCGGTACAGCCATCTTCATGGTGTTGGTTTGTGTGGCCCTGAGCTACGGAACTATCCGTACCCGGGTGGGGATGCTGGTGCTGGTGATCACCATTTCATTTGTTTCGACTATCGGGTCAGACGCCCCGCCATCTTTTCAATTTTATTGGGGACTGGGATTCCTGATCCTTGGGGTGGCGCTCCACATTCATAATGTGAATGCAACTGTGCAGCAGGAACAGGCCTTGAAGCGACTGCGTGACGTCGACGACGAACTTGAGCGTAAATGCTCCCTTCGCATTCTCTGCAAAGTGCTCGAAGACGGCCGAATGAACGAAAAAGGGGCATTTGAAACGGTACGCCGCCACTATCAGGGCCACGCCCAATCGGCTGAGGAGATCGCCCTCTGTGCACGAAGCATCATCAACCGCCTCGTTAACGAACACGGCGTCCTGGCGATTCGTGGCTCCGCGGAAGGCTCGTTTCTGGTTCCTTCCAGCGGGCTCAGCGTGCAGGAATCCATTTTCTCTCAATTGGGATCGTGGCCCCGATGTGTACTGCTGGGATTTCTCGCGTTTGTCTGGTTGATATTACCGCTGGACGCAATCCCGGATTCAGTCCCGTTCGTAGGCCTTCTGGATGACGCGGCTATTGTCCTTCTGGGGGCCTCTCCTCTCGCACAGAAAGTCATGCAGACTCTAAGACCCAAAACCGTGTCGGAAACCTAGATTTAATCGCCGGCCAGAATCATGAGCGCTGAAGCAAAAACAACTCGTAAACGTTGCAGGGATTGGGGACTCAACTGGTGGCGCCTGCCTCCCGGCGAATTTAATGCGATCACAGATGTGGATGGTGTCACGGTTGGACACTCCACGATCATAGAAGGCGACGGGCCGCTCGTGCCAGGGAAGGGGCCCATCAGGTCCGGGGTAACCGCCATCCTTCCACACGGCGGCAATCTGTTTCAGGAAAAAGTCATCGCCGCGGTTCACACCATCAATGGTTTTGGCAAGGTCGCGGGCTTTGAACAGATCAGAGAACTCGGAGTGCTCGAATCCCCCATAGCGCTCGCGGAAACGCTGAATGTCGGGCGCGTATCAGATGCCCTCGTGGCGCATGCACTTCGTGAGAACCCGGAAATCGGTATCGACTGCTCGATGAACCCGGTTGTGGGCGAGTGCTTCCACGGGGTTTTGAGTGATGTCCGTGGAAGGCACATCAGAGAGCATCACGTATGGCACGCAATCGATACAGCCAAGGGGGGAGCTGTAGAGGAGGGCAACGCAGGGGGAGGCACCGGCAATTCGTGCTACGGCTGGAAGGGAGGGATCGGTACCTCCAGCAGAAAACTTTCTGTTAGCGATGGCGGTTTCACCGTTGGCGCTCTCGTCCAGTCCAATTTTGGCTTTGCGATTGATCTGATTATTGGTGGCGACCACGTGGGGAAACGATGGCTGCCACCAAGGGAAATCAAGCCGGATGAGGAGAAGGGCTCCATCATGATCGTGCTTGCCACCGATGCTCCAATATCCTCCATGCAGTTGCGACGATTGTGTATCCGGGCCGGCGCCGGCCTGGCCCGAACAGGTACTAATCATGGTCACTGGAGTGGCGATTTCGTGATTGGATTCAGCACCGCTCACCGGATCCCGCATCACTCTCAATGCCTGACTCTGCCATTTCAATTTCTGCGTGATGATGCCAGGCTCCTCGGTGAGCTTTTCCATGCGACAGTTGAGGCTGTGGAGGAAGCCATCCTTAATTCAATGTTCATGGCTGAAACCATGACAGGCCGAGATGGCATCACTCGGCATGGCTTTCCAGTGGAAGAGTGGTTGGATTCGCTTCCAGGCTGACCCCGACATTCCTTTCGTCAAATCCCCCGCCCTAAAATAGTTTGCCTTAAATCAGTCTGCCAATTCCTCTGCCCCTTTCTCCTCATCCTTGATCGCCAGGCGGGCCACTCTATACTGCCGAAGTTATTCGATCAGCACTCCGTAGTCTTTTCCAACCTTTCCTAGCAGGAGATTGCCGATGGCAACTACCGTAAACCGTGTTCGTGAACGCGTCGCAGAACTGGCAAAGAAGGGCGTCAAGGTGACAGGTAAACCTCGCAAGGCCCCGAAAAGTGAAATCTGGCAGAAGTTGTTGGATGTGGGTACAGAACTCTGGCTTGATACGGGCGACATTGATATGGCCAACTCGCTTTGGAGTTCCGAGTTCACAGCCCTTACAACAAATAACACGCTCCTGAGCAAAGAAGTCACCAAGGGCATCTATGACGACCTGATTAAGACAGCGATTGGAGATATCCGTAAGGCAGATCCCAAGCTCAAAGACGATGCTCTCGTTATTGAGATTGGCCTTTTGCTCAACGCCCATCACGGCCTGCGGCTGGTTGAAAATTTTGGCTGCAAGGTCAGCGTAGAGCTCCATACCGACCTCTCGCACCATTTCGACAACACCATCGAGACCGCCCATCGGCTCTACGAAATATGCCCAGAATTCTTCATCGTGAAGGTGCCGTACACCCCGACCGGTGTCGTGGCCGTTCGGCAATTGGTGAAAGAAGGTATTCCCATCAACTTCACCCTCGAGTTTGCCGCCCGGCAAAACTACGTGGCCGCGCGAATAGCCAATCCAACCTACTGCAATGTGTTCCTTGGACGCCTGAACGCATTCGTCAGCGATTACAAACTGGGCGACGGAAAGAACATTGGTGAAAAGGCGATCATCTCCAGCCAGCTCAATCTGCGAGAACTCAAAGCTGCCGGCCAAACCAGCTCAAAGCAGATTGCCGCAAGTATGCGAGAGGCGGGGCAGGTCCAGACCCTGGCCGGTCTCGATGTCTTCACCATGCCGACGGCAGTCGCCGAAGGCATGCCTTCACTCGGCCTGACCGCGGACGATATCTGTGGCGACCTCGACCCTGATCTGAAGATCAATCTCAGTAAAGGCGTCTCTTCCGAAGCGTCCGGCTTGAACACGCTCTGGGATGTCAGTGACGAACTCAAAGCCGCCATGGACGAGCTCACAGCCAAGGACAACCTCGACGAGATGCGGGGAGACTGCCTTGCCAGTTTCCTGAAGGAAAAGGGTCTCGGGGACTTGTTTCCCGAATGGACAGACCAGCAGATAGCGGACATCTCTGCCGACGGCAAGATCCCCAATTACAAGCGCTGGAAGGACACCCTCAAGCAGGGCACGATTGGTCTCGATGCGCTCTTCAATGCATCTGCCTGGTGCTCTTTCGCTGCTGACCAGAAGAAGCTGGATGACCGTATTCGTTCCTTCATGTAGAGAACTACTGCCCATGGGGCTGCCCCGTTCAGATGACCCCGAGCTGATGGATCAGCCCGACCTGTCGGATGCAGAACTCGAAAACGCATTAAATGATCTGGCCAGACTGAACCGGCTCTTCGGGGGCCGCAGTCTGGCCGTTTCACTTCTGGCAGACGCAGTGAAACGGATGGCGCCCGCCGGCCCGATTCGAATTCTTGATATCGGAACGGGTTCTGGGGATATCCCGTTTGCCATTCTTGAGTGGGCGAAGAAGACAGGCAAACAGGTGCAGATCGTCTGCATTGATTTCAATTCGAAATCGCTGGTGAGAGCAAAAAACCGCGGAACAAGTGAGCCCGAAATCGATTTCATTTGTGCCGATGCGATGAGCCTGCCTTTTGGACCAGGTTCGTTCGATTTCGTCATCTGTTCCCAATTTCTCCATCATTTTTCGTTCGGGCTGATCGCTGGAATGCTTAAACAGTTTGTAGCGGTGGCCTCTAGAGGGATCCTCATCAGTGACCTCCAAAGAACAAGAGGAAGCCTGCTCCTGACCTGGCTTGGTACCCGTTTATTTACAACCAGCCGCGTCGTTCATGTGGATTCGCTGATATCGATTCGCAGCGGGTTCTCGGTAAATGAAATGCAGCTAATCTGTGAAGAGGCCGATGCCGGGCGAGTATCGGTACGAACACACTTCCCGTGCAGACTGTCCGCGGTGGTGGAGTTGGGGTGACTGCTGCTTGACATCGTAGTGGCTGGCTGCCAGCTTGTAGTTTTCCGATCCTCGACCTCAAAATCACACCTCATGAAGACACTCAAAATCGGTCTCATCGGTTGCGGCGTCATGGGCCGCAGCCTTGCAAAGTCTCTCCTCAACATTGATTGCGCTAAACTCGCTGTCGTGTGCGACCCGTTCAGCGAGGCTGCCAGAGCGGCAGCCAAAGAATTCGGGGTGCCCAGTTCGACCGAGGTAAACACCGTGCTTGGTAGAAAACGCCTGGATGGCGTGATCGTTGCCACGCCACCTTTCAAGCATAAGGAGGTGTGCAACGCGGCGGCAAAGGCGGGGAAGCATGTGTTTGTCGAGAAGCCTCTTGCAGCAACGGTGAAAGACTGTAATTCCATCATCCGTGCCGCGAAACAGGCGAAGATAAAATTGATGGTTGGGCAAGTATGCCGATATCACGGTGTCCATAGAAGGGTGCGGGACATGGTGAAAGAAGGTGCTATTGGCGACCCTATTTACATGCACGTCCACAGAATCGGCGGCGGTTTTGGCGGCATCTGGGCAAAGTCGTGGCGTAACAGCCGGAAAATGAGCGGCGGCACTCTGATGGAAGTGAATGCCCACGAAATCGATTTTATGCGCTTCGTCTGTGGCGAAGTGGTTAAGGTCTACGCTGCCGGCGGCAATTTTGTCAGCCCGGAGACCGATTATCCGGACGTGGCATCATTGACTCTTCACTTCGAGGGCGGCGCCATCGGCCACCTGCATTCAAGCTCGGCTTCGGCGATTGGGGGATTTGGCGGCCGGGTTGATGGCACCAAAGGCTCACTCCACTTTCCGCAGTTCTGGGGTGCGGAGGGGGGCATTCATCACAAGCGGCACGGCGAAGAGACAAATTTCATCCCGGCTTCAGACATCAAGGTATTAGAGCCAGTTCAGGCAGAGCTTGAAGCATGGCTGAATGCCATTCTAAATGATGAAGAGCCCGAAATTCCTGGCGCGGAAGGTCGAGCCAATGTGCATGTCGCTGAGGCCGCATACGAATCTATCGAGACCGGAAGAGTCATCGAGCTATAGGCCCCTCTTCATCCTTGTCCCTTCTTCCCAAACATAAACCAGACCAGCCACCTGATATCCGCAATCCTGACATCCCATGCCCGTCCCCCTCGAATCCATCCGTTCGAATTTCCCCGCGCTTCAGCGAACTCACAACGGTCACCCGGTAGCCTACCTTGACGGCCCTGGCGGCACTCAAGTGCCGCAGCAGGTGATTGACGCAGTCGCTGACTACCTGGCAAATCACAATGCAAACACCCACTGGGGCTACCTGACCAGCAATGAGACAGACACGATCATTGCGGAGGCAAGACAGGCCGTGGCCGACTTCCTGAATGCCACGGCAGACGAAATCTGTTTTGGACCGAATATGACATCGCTGACCTTTCACCTCAGCCGCACGCTTGGCAGGCAGTGGGGGCCCGAGGACGCAGTGGTCGTCACGGAGCTCGACCACCATGCGAACGTCGATCCCTGGCGGGCGCTTGAACGTGAACGAGGAATCACGGTGCTGACAGCTCGGATGATTCCGGAAACTGGTCAGATCGACTGGGATCACCTCGAGCACCTGCTGTCAGATCGAACCAGATTGCTGGCTATCGGCGCGGCTTCGAACGCGCTTGGCACCATCAATGATGTTGCTCGTGCATGCCGTTTGGCGCACGCGGTTGGGGCGTACAGTTATGTGGACGCGGTGCATTACGCACCGCACGAGCTCGTGGATGTTCAGCAGCTAGATTGCGATTTTCTGGCGTGCTCGGCCTACAAGTTTTATGGGCCGCATGTGGGGCTGCTTTATGCTCGCAAACACATTCTTGAATCCCTCGATTTTCCAAAGCTCCAGCCGGCTCCGGATCAGGCGCCGGATCGTGCAGAGACCGGCACGCAAAATCACGAGGGAATCGCAGGTGTGAGGGCCGCCATCGATTTTCTTGCTTCGCTTGCCGACGAGGGGGAAACGCGAAGGGACAGATTAAGTGGTGCCTATCAGACGATAGGAGAAAGAGGCAAAAGGCAATTGCGTATGCTCTGGGAAGGCCTGGATGCCATAGATGGAGTTACGGTATACGAACCCGGCCCCGGGGAGCGACGCACTCCGACCCTTTCGTTTGCGGTAGATGGGATTCCGTCAGGCGAAGTCAGTCGCAGGCTGGCTGAATCGGGGCTTCTGCTCTCACACGGGAATTACTACGCATCCACGGTTATAGAACGATTGGGGATGAGTGAGGAGGGCCTCGTTCGGGTGGGCTGTGCCTGCTATACCTCGGACAAAGAAGTTGAAAGGGTAATCAAGGGAGTAAAGGGACTGGCGTCATAAGAGAACGCTTCCTGCAAGTCCTTCGCAGCCGTTGGTATCAGACTGCCGTACAAGGAACGCCAGCACACAGGCCTTGCCGAAGAGAAAGCACAGGCAGCCTTCACTGTTTTCAAAGGCAGCGGTGAACGGAAGTCAGCCATTGAAGACATCGTCGTTGTCGGCGTAAATCCCTGCTCGCTATTCAACAAAGTGGAGAATACCGAAACGGTCGATCGCGTGGAAGCCGCCGGTGAATGGCTGTGACCAGAAAGCGCGATTGGTGCCGGTGAAGCGATTACGCAGCATGTTGAGACCCCAGGTGTCGCCGGGCTGGGGCGGTTTGCCGTTGGTCAGAGGCGAGTTCAAAGGGATGATGAATTCCGCAGTCCATCTATCTTCGCCGCGCCAGCATTTGGTCTGGAAACCCAGCTCGACGGGGACTGGCTTGCACCAGCCGTAGCGGGTCCACTGATGCCAAGTGACGCCGAGCGCGTTCATCATGATCTGCGCGTAATCTTCCTTGTTACGCTGGCGGCCAACGTCAATCAGAACTTCGAGACTATCGTCGGTGCAGAGGCCGGGTGAGGAGTGCTTCTGGTTCAGATTCTGTTTGTCCATCCGATTCTCAAGTAACAGAAAACCAAGGTACAGGTTCTCGTCATCCCATAAGATTTTGACTTTCGTTTCCGGGCACGGGGCCGTCACCCTTTGCGTCAATGGGGTTCGCCAGCCGTGGCCGCCGACCTGCCGATAGAAGGGGCTGAGTTCTGCCGCCTGCTTCCAGGCGTCGTCGTCAAGTTTGCCGTCGAACACCGGTTTAAGCGCCGTCTTGGCGACATTGACTTCAGGCACGCGGGCATCTTCGACCATCTGCGCGAACTTGATTCGCTCCTTCATCATGTCGATGACGCCCGTTCTAACGACCTTCACCCGCGAGGTGCAGGGCTCTTCAGCGGCGAGGGTTTCGGCGGTGGCCAGGTGCTTTTCCAGCGTCCCCATGATGTTGGTCTGGCTGACAACAAACCAGAGCTTGTTACCGATGCCGAGTTCACTCAGCTTCGCCCGGTAGCTTTCCATGGCTGTCCAGAACTCTCGCATGGGCTGTTCTGCAGGGCCGTAGAACATCCGATAGTAATCGTCGAGGATGTTATCGACTTCGAGCTCCCTATCGAACAGCATCCGCATCGTGACGTAATAGTCGAGGTGATAAGCAACGGCGTTCGAATTGCTGATCATCTCCATACTCATCCCTTCGGCGCCCACTTCAGCCTGTTTCCTGACGTAGGCTGCCACCTCGTGAGGTCGCACCGCAGGAAATTGGGCTTTCGAATACCAATAGTCATACACGAAGACTCGCTTCGCTTTCTTGCGCCACTCGGCAAGAGTTCTGAGCCCATAGCTGTCATCTGTCCAGCCTTCGGTGTTTGCCATATAGATGCCGACGTTGGGCTCCAGCTCAAATTCCGGCGGTTCGAAATGCGAGGCATAGGCGGGGGAGGCAATCCAGCAATCTGGATGTGCCTCACGCACTTTCCGGGCAACTCGATTCACAAAGGTGAACCAGTAGTTGCTGTACTGTCCGTCGCCGAATCCACCTTTTCGGTTGGGCTGGCGCGGAGGGACGCAGTCATCGCCAAAATCGCGATTATCGAGGGGAGCGACTTTGCAGACATCGCCGAGACCTATGGGGAAATCAGGATTGGGTTTCGCCCGCTCGGCAAAGGGGAGGTTGAGATATTCGACGATGTCCCTGGAAACCTGCTCAACCACCTCATCTTTCCACAGCCTGAGCTGCACATTCGGGCCGGGTTTCCCTTCGACGAACCAATCCGGATGTGCCTCCCCGATCTTCTGGTTGTACATCCGAAGTGTGTGCGTGCCGAAATGGAAGGTCGAACCGTTCTGTCGGGTACGCAGGGCGTATAAGAGGCCGTCTCGTGCGTTTCCGTAATTACTGTTACGCACGTATCCCATCCCATCGGGGCGCCCGAAAGTGCCCGGGCTGGCCCAACCGCGATCTCCAATTCGACGATAGGTCATTGCTGGAGTCTTGCGTCGTTCCGCCGTTCCGACGAACAATGTCTTCATGATCGGGTAAGCGGTTCCAAGTTCCGTAACCATGTACCATCGCACGTTGCAGAGGCTTTCGAGAAAATCGTACACCGCGTAGAGGGTGCCGACCTTGAAATCAGGACTTCCAAAATCCAGCCCCGGCCATCCGCCCGACTCCTCATAAGAGATTGGCCCGTAGTCCGGCCAGTCATGTCCGATCATCACGGCGTATTCGCTGGTGACCTTTACCAGATGTTCCTGTTCCTTGAATTCAGTGTCGTTCAAGTCGAGCTTGTGAGTTGATTCACTATCGCCCACGTACAAGGGGGTTCGTCCTTCCAGCGGGGTGCCCTCATTTACGATAGCAATTTTGCAGCCCGTGATCAGGAGTACATGATGCTGTAGTTCCTTTGCGGCCAGTTGTGCACTGCGAGTTGGTTTTTCAGCAAGAACAATTACGGAGGCATCCTCGCCCTCGCGCACAAGGGTCAGTGACTCTTCAGCCCAAATGCTCGGGAAGGCGCCGGCTATCGGCCATGCTGACAGCGATCCAGAGGAAACTCAGGCAATTTGCTTTATTGGATACTGACATTTCACGAAAGATAAGGGGATCAGAATCTGATTCCATAGGGTGGTAGAACGAAGGGAAAGCAGATAGTTTTCGACTTCCAGCATTCCGGGAGATTGCTTGTAAATGATATGAAAGGCCGGTCAAGAACAGAATGAATGACTTTGAGAAATACGAATTTGATCGTCAGGGCTACCTGGTCATCAAGGCTATGCTGACTCCGGAAGAGGTAGCCTCTCTGTCCGGCGCGGTGGATGAGCTGGAGTCCGATGCCCTCGAGCATGTGGATGAGCCACCAAGGAAAGCATTGTTCTGGGGCGGCGAGAGTCACTTCAATGAAGCAAAAGGTTATTTTGTCCATGGCTCGAATCAGAAGGGTGCGACTCTACTCGTGGAGGATTTCTGGAATTCAAGTTCAGCATTCGATTTCCTCGTCAACCACCCGCGTACCTTGGATTACGTGAACGCTGCCGTTCAGCCTCGTGCCACCATCAACAATTCCGAGATTCGGATTCGATACAGAGGCAATCAGTCCAAGAGCCACGGTGGGTCGAGAAAAGAGAACCAGAAGTATTCCTACAGGGTTAACCAGAGCGGCATCGACTGCATGATGGTGCGAATGATCTATTTCATTCACGATGTCTCAAACGAGCAGGGGGCGTTCAGCGTGGCGCCGGGCTCACATAAGACGAATTTTCCGTGCCCCTACGAAAACGATCCCGACGTAGAGCCGGGAATGATTGGCCTCGAGGTCAAATCCGGCGATGCCATCTTCTTTACTGAACATCTCCGCCATGGCGGGCTTACCAATAAGTCGGAGCAGGTTCGCAAAACGATTCACGTGGGTTACGGGCCCTACTGGATGATGTCGCAGAACATATCGACCATGGATGAGCCGCCGTTTCTGACCGACGCGACCCGCGCTCGATACACTTCTGAGCAGAATTTGCTTTTCCGCGCCTGGCCAATCAAGGAATGAAATCCATACGACGGCACATTCGGCAAGCGGGTCACCCAGGAGCAGCGGCCGCCCGCGCACGCTTCCGAGCCTGGATATCACGGCTGGGCCACAAAAGTGCTGATACAGCTGGGCCACAAAAGTGCTGATACAGACAGCCTGAAACCGGCGTCCCCAGTACCTGGTCCTTTCCGAACATCTTCGATGGAGCAGTATTGAAAGGCGAGTGACGGGCTATTCCGTCACTGCCTCAAATAGTCTGATCTCTGGGACATATCACCCGCGTCAGGTGACCGAGATCGTTCGACTGACGAACTCGCAGCTACCGCTATGGGCGGGTTTTTGTCCCCACGAGGCATGGGGCAATCCGGGCGGAAGAACAGTGAATCGTTCAGGCAGTCAACCCGAACGGACCTGCTCTACACCGCCTGTTCAGCCGTGGCCGCCAGAAAGAATGGTGGGCTGAAATCGTCGTTATCATTGACGTCAAAGTTCTCAACGAGTTCGTCAAAGTCTTCTTTGAGAACTTGCACCTTATTGCCGATGAGCGAGGCGACGACTTGCTTGTCGTCTGCTCGTTGAATCAGGAGTTTGCCGGCCTCTTCTAATTCATTGCGGCTTGTAGCGGGATCGTCTTCGGGGATACCACGGCCGTCCATCAGCCATGACAGTTGGTTCAGTTCGTTGGCCTCGTCGTGTTTGTTTTTCTTGCTGAGTTCGTTGGCCTGCTTCCGGAGGTCTTCCGGGCTTGTGCCGTCGGCTGCGAGAATGCCGACTTTACGATCGGTGATGGCGTCATCTTGAAGACGGAACATCTGGTATTCCAAATTTTCGCGCTGTCGCAGATTGTTCAACAGGGCGTCGATTTCTGATCCTGGGAACGGGTATGGGAATATCAGTCTCTCGACGGCTACGGACACTACAGACTGGTCGGCAACTATCGCTGCTTCTCCTTCTGAACTGATTTCGACGACATCCGTCGACGCGTCTTCGGACGCTGGTGTTGTTGTTTCGACGGGTGGAGGTGTTTGTGCTTTGACCGGTGGAGCTGTTGGCGAGGTCGCCACCGGCATCTGTGGTATGGAGTTCAAGACAGTGTTGATTGCGGCGCCGATACTCATCTTTTTTCCTTTGAAGTTCTGATAATGCGAAATATCCGCACTCTCATCATCGAAACTTCAGTGAAAACTTTAGGCGCCTTGGCAGGCTTCCCTCCGGGCGAACGGTAACCTGTTGTGACGTATCCGTTTAAGGTGGATTTAGGAGTCGGCGTTGGAATTGGGATTTCGGCTGAACCGGGCGAATCTTTCAGCTCAGCTCAGCCCGGTCAGAGTGCTCTTGGAATCACGGAACGAATCCGTCTCCACTCCCATCATCTGGACGAGCGATAGCAGAAGGTTTGAAAAGGGCGGATGCTTCTCCTCATCGAACTTCAGGTGTTGTCCCTGTTTTATGCCGAGTTTTTGCCCGCCCGCGATAATCGTGGGCAGGTTCTTCGGCGAATGATCGCCGCGCTTCCCAGAGTTCATGCCTGAGCCGTAAAGGACGAGGGTGTGATCGAGCATGTTACCGTCTCCGTCGGCGGTCGACTTCAGAAACTCGATGAATCGTCCGAGCCGCTCCAGATGGAAGCGGTCAATGATTCCAAGCCCCTTCAGCATCTCCGCATCTCCACCGTGGTGGGAAAGTTGATGGTGGTTCTCGCCGCCGCCGCCGAACCCGCCGGCCTCGCGTGACCATTCGAAAGAGATGACACGAGTCGTGTCGGTCAAGAATGCCAGGTATGCAATCTCGAGCATGACGTCGATCCACATAGGCCGGTCGTGTGCGTTGTGGGGCTGGCTGTTTAGTTGCAGAGTCCGGCTTTCGATATTCGGCTTTGGAATATCAATCCATGCCTCGAGCCGCCGAACGCGCTGCTCGGTCTCGCGCACCGAAGTGAGATACTGATCTAGCTTTTTCTGGTCGGTGCTTCCGAGGTTTTTGTGCAGCGCATTAGCCTCGCTCAGGACGCTGTCGAGGATTGATTTTTTCTCAGCGTAACGGCGAAGTGTTGCCGCGCGATCCGCAGTCGTATCGGGAACGAACAGCCGATCGAACAGACGCTGCGGCGAATCTTCCGCGGGCAGAGGTGTGCCACTCCGATCGAAGGAAAGAGTGTGGCTGTGCCCCGCTGACCCAGTGCCGGAAGTGTCGGAAAGCTGCAGGGACGGAAACCGTGTCTGCTTACCGTGCACCTGCGCGACGATTTGATCTGCGGAAACAGAGTTGGCGTAATCGCTGCCAGGGACAGCCGCCAGGTCTGCTCCCGTCAGCCAGGTATCCGCCCCGCTGTGGCCGCCCTTCGAGGCCGGATGACCCAGCCCCGAAATCACAGTGAAATCTTTACGGTGAGCCTTGAGCACCTGGAGCGTCGGGGACATTTCATAGCCGAGGCCCTCACCTGTCGGCATCCATTCGGTGATGTTGACGCCGTTCGGAACATAGCAGCAGATCATCCTGGGGTGAACCCCATGAGACTTTTCGAGTGGACGATACTGCGATGGCGCGCCAAGGGCGGCCCGGGGCAGCATGGCATCAAGCAGCGGGAGGCTGATGCTCGCGCCAAGGCCACGAAGTACAGTTCGGCGTGACAAATGCTGGTCAACAAGATTAGGCATGACGGCTACTCCGGTCTTCGTTTGGATGCGTTATTTTGATCTGAAGGGCTCCGAACTGACGATGAATTTGATCAGAGCTCTGAGTGTCCGCCCGTTTTGCTTCATGTGTTCGACTGCTCCCTTCACATGTACTCGGTCTGCAATGCCCAGTTCGCGGCCAAGCGCGTAGGTAAGCATCTTTCCGGCAAGGCACTGAAGGAACAGATCCTCTTTCTTCAAGATGGCCTCTTGAAGTCCAGCAACTCCTACGATTTTCGTTCCGTCCGGCAGACTCGATGACGGGTTAATCACGGGGTCGTCTCTATCGATTCGGCCCTTGTATGCAAAACCCTCCTGCTCGCGCCACTCTCCGGCGGCATTGTAATTCTCGAGGGCGAAACCGAGTGGGTCGATCTTGTTGTGGCAGCGTGCGCATTGCGGGAGGCTGCGGTGGATCTCCAGGCGTTGTCTTACGGTAGCCTTATCGATCCCGGGAACCATTGGGGCGATTTCTCCGGCGTTCGCGACCGGCAGGCCGGGGTCGATACCGAGAAGGTTTTTCATCACCCACGTCCCACGCTTCACCGGCGATGTCCGAGTGCCGTTCGATGTGATTGACAAGACGGATGCCTGAGTGACGACTCCGCCGCGATGGATGTTGCTCTCCACCGGAACAGGGCGAAACGCATCGCCGTCGATACCGGCGATTCCGTAAAACCGAGCGAGGCGAGCGTTGATCACAACAAAGTCAGACTTGATGAAATTCATGACGCTCAGGTCATTTCGCAAGATCTCACCGAAGAACGCTTCCGATTCCTTGACGATTGAGATCTCGAGATGGCGGTCATACCGCGGGTAAAGGTCTTGAGCCGGTGGGTTGCCGCCGACCTCGCGGAGGCCGAGCCACTGTCCTGCAAAATTGGTTACGAACGCCCGTGAATGCTGATCTTTCAACATCCGGTCGACCTGTGTTTCTAGATCTTTGCCCTGTTTCAGGCTTCCGGCCTCCGCAAGCCGAAGCAACTCCCCGTCAGGCGTTGTGCTCCAGAGGAAAAAGGAAAGCCGGCTTGCCAGTTGATGATCATTCAATGGGGTTCCGGCCTTCAAGGGCTCAGCTAGAAAGAGGAAATGCGGCGAAACAAGCACCGCAGTGAGCGGAGTCTTGATCGCCTCGATGAGTGATGAGGTATTGCGACTGGCAT
Source organism: Planctomycetota bacterium (assembly GCA_027625095.1). Lineage (GTDB taxonomy): Bacteria > Planctomycetota > PUPC01 > JACPCR01 > JACPCR01 > JAQBXN01. The sequence continues at coordinate 18,105 of JAQBXN010000116.1, forward strand.
TGTCATAAAGGGCCAGCTTTGTGATCACCTCAGCTTCCGTTACCGGACGCCGGTACGCGCGGCGCATGAAGCGCTCGATAACGTCGCGAGCATAAGCCCGGCGATCCTGAAAGCGTTTATTCGATTCGAAGAGGATGCGTGAATGACTCTCGGGAGGCCATGCAGGGTGGATAGGACCCTCGATTTCAAACCAGTCCACCCAGAGCTCGGGACGGGCGAAGTCATCATGGCCCTGCATCCAGAAGTTTTCCAATTCCTTGGGAATGTCATACGCGTAGCGAATTGTCAGCCCGGCACGCTCGGTCGTAAATCGGGCTTGCACCTCGTAGACCACGGGTTTGTCGAGTCGAGCGTCGATATCAAATTCAGCTATGACCCGGGGCGTTCCACCAAGGTTCTGAATCAATTTGAGTCGCGGCGAGCCATAGTCATACATCCTGTCCGACTGGAAGTGTTTCAAATCGCGGTCGAACTGCTCTCGCAGCCATCGCTCCCCCGCGGGGTCCTTCTTCATCTGCTCATTCATCCGGTGTTCGAGGAAGCCGCGTGCCGCCCGGACTACGTCTTCCCGCGGCGGCACTCGACCCGCGGCACGTATTCGAATGATGTAATCGCCCTCGTACGGCATCGCATAGTCACGGGCGTTCAGGCCGCGGTCCCAGTTTTCGTGGTGCATCACCTTGAACCCATTCTCGACTCGATTCTTTCCCCCGTTCACGATGACCCGGTGGCTGTCATACTCGACACGATTGGAGTCTGAATCGCCGGTCTCCGGCTCGAAGCGCCATCGGAGCGAAGGTGGCTTATTACCCTCCACGAGCGCATGGTCGAGAATCTTTCTTGCAGATTTGTAATAAAGCTCGAGGAGCAGAGGAGAAAGGGTCAACGCTCCGCCGTTATTATCAAAACCGCCTGCGGGTGGGTCTTGCGGAAACCCGGAAGGATCGAAGTCTATTCCGATGAAATCCCGAATCGTGTTCTGGTACTCCGCCCGGTTAAGACGCCGCAGCACGATGGCCGAATCGCGGCGATGCAATTCAGCACGCGACATCTGCCCGGTGATCCAGTCAACGACCATTGCCACGTCTTCCGTCTTGGGCTGCGGCTCGTCTTCGGGCGGCATTTCGTGGCTGTTGAGTACGTTAACGACCTCACTCCATTTCTCTTTAGCTTGCAGATTTGTGAAATCGTTCGGCAAATCCTGATCGACGCGGAACTTGCCTTTGCGCTTCTCGGGGCCGTGGCAGCGAATGCAGTGCTTTTTGAAAAACGGCACTGCGATCTTTTCGTGCCCTTCGTCGGAAGAAAGTTGCAGTGGTGAGGGTGTCTCAACATTCACGCGCTCTTGAATCGTGGCGAGCGACTTTTCCAGGTTGTCGGACGCTTCTTTTACTCGTTCGCCGATGACGTTCAGAAAGCCGTTCAACTTCCGTTCAGTAGTAATCGGGGAAGCTGGCTTGGGCCTGTCGGCCGCCACTTTGGTCTCAGCAGCTCCAGCGAGGGCTTGGACACGAACGCTATGGAATGACGTCGAACTGCTCCAGGCGCCCAGCCCGAGGGATCCCACATCGGGCAGCCGCCATAGACCGGAAATACTCAGGTCAGAGCCGTTGCCCTCATAGGTCGAAACCAGCTTGCCGTCCACCGTCGCCTTCACACGTGTCTTCCGGACCTGCAGCAGCAACGTGTATTTCCGGCCATTGACCAGTCGCTGATTGTTGGCCCGAGTCTTGTTTTCCCGAATGGTGCGCCCTGCGACTAGTTGAAAGCCTGCGAGGTGCTGCGACCAGGCGTCTATCTCAAAGGTGGCCTGCCCGCTCCCTGTGGTAAATATGAGAGCGATCGAATGTTCTCCAGTGTGGCGCGTAAAGGTGATCTCAAAGTCGTATTCCTGCGGGGGCTGATACGGTAGCGCGAGCCGGGCGCCTTCCTCTGCATCCACAATGAGTTCCCCGCCGGTAAGCCGCCAACTGCCTTGCACTGCCTGCTTCTCTGTGTCGAGCTTGTCCAGAAGATTGGTCCATGCGACAGGCTCTGCACGGCCGTCGACGAGAAGCAAGGCGACTACTATCAGCGGGGTAAAATTTGAAACAGGCATTCGATAAATACGAGGATGGATCGAGTCTTGAGAATCGTAGTGCGCGGCTCGCGTTCTACCACATGCGATACGATCCAAGTCCCCAGTTTTTTTCGAGGCTTGGGGCTGTAACCCGTAGTCTTTGAGCGTGGCATCGCAGCTCTGGTCTCCAGACTGGAGTTTTTTCAAGCGGCCCTTGGCCGCTTTTCCCCGGCCGGGAGACCGGAGCTACGAAAAGTCGCCGTTCCGAAACTTGATGCATTGGTAAAGTTTTGAGGAACTGTAGAAGACGAGGGCCATCGCCAACGCTGAACTCAATACTCCCCACTCGGATTCTCCAATCCTGCTTCGAAAGAGATGCGTCTGGAGACGAGAGCTTTTTCCGTCTTTCCGTCACGCTGGAGAAGGTCTATCTGCAGAAAGTAGCCGCCATCCTCGGCATCCACTCCGGCGGGATCCTCATCCTCTTCTCCAAGGAGGGATAAGTTTCCCGCTTTTGTCAGATCCATGGCTGCCTGTGTCGGAGTGAGGTGGGTTAGTGCGGTGCCCAGCCAGGGGGAAGCGCGTTCTTTGGCGATTGGATTTTTCATATCAGTCTTTTTGAATAACTGAAAACTCACTGTATGCACCTGCTGCCAATCCGGGAGTCTGTGGAAATGGACCGCATACGAAAATTCCGTGGGTGACTGTCCTTCCTTGCCCCACAGCCAGACTGGAAACGAGGTAGACGATTCTGGTATGGGGGCAGGCTGCAGGGCTGCGCGAGATTTATAGGCGGCAACTGATTCCTTATCGAGGGCCCATTCGTAGACCAGCAGGGAATCGAGCGATGCCGATGCGCGTCCGGTGGCGTTGGTATCGCCAACCCAGATGCCTGGCACCATGGCCTTGGCAGATCGCAGTCTGGGCGCTGCGGGTGCAGAGAGCTGTCCCGCGAGTTTGCCGTTGATGTAGAGTTTGTATTGGCCGGCCCGCCATGTCATCGCAATACGAGTCCAACTGTTTGAAACTGGAAAATTGACGTTCAGCGTGGTCTCGAGGGGATCAAGTTTTCCCGAAGCATAATTTGTATCCGTTGCGGGTGGGAGTTCCCTGGTGACGAGCCGGAGTCCGTGGCCCTCCCGAGTACTGACTGCGGAGAGCTCGGTGTCGAGATGGTGCTTGAGGCTGATGAGGCGTATGGGCTTCGCCTCGACTCGTTCGATTTTCAGATCGAATTCGACGGAGCCCTCGACCCAGGAAGGAACTACAGGGTAACCGGCCGCGCTGGAGCCGGCGTTGATTGCAAGAACCTCTGTTCCTTTTGAGCTTGAGTTCGCAGGGCTCTCGGCAGCGCGTCGGATGGTTGGAGGGACGATACCCGCACCGAAATCCGGCTCGAATCCTGCATCGAACGATACGCCCATCAGCACGCCTTTGGGGCGCGACTTCTGCGGCGTATCAGCTCCCCGAACGAGAACCGAGGTCACGTCAGAAATGAACTGCTGCTCGATGTATGTCTCGTTATCGACACTCAGAGAGACACCGGTTTCCGCGTTCCACGCGTGATTGTGGGTTTTGCCCAGCAAGAGTGTTTTGAAGCCACCGCCGATTGCGTGATGAAGCTCGTCTCCCTTGGACATTGCAAAGAGCAGCGCCTCGTGACGCTTGCGATTGATCGTGCCTCCGAGGTGTAAGTCCGAATTGATGGTTGTCTCGGGCAGCCATGATCCACGATCGAAATAGGGCAGCTCACCGAGGTCTTCATCATAAATGTCGAAAGCATTATAAATCTCGTGGATGCGATAGAGTTCATCAGGAATGTTCGTGTTCTGTGCCACAACAGAAAACGGGAGGGTGACCGCGAGGTAGGTGCGCGAAGACTTCCAATTCTGCGGGAACGTTCTCGGATTGAAGTTGGCGTTGAGCATCTGCGAGCCGACAAAGCCGTACGGGATGCCTGACTCGTAGCCGCGTTGAAACTCTGGATGCGGATAAAAAATGTGGTAGTCATCAAACGATTTCACCCAGATGGACGGAAATTCACCGTCCATGCTGATATCGATGAAGGTGAAGTAAGGCATGCCTTTCCAGTGTGAAGTGTGCACCCAGACCGATTGAGGAATGTGGTGGTCAGCGAAGACCTGTTTCAGGCGGCGGAAATATTGCCGCCCCTCCATCCAGCGGGTGCCAGGCCGCCGTGTGCCATCCGGCGCGATGTAGGGCGCGTCCCCCGCAAGCACGTTCCATGAATTTGGCTCGGAGTAAGGCTCATCCACATACACGCCCTTGATGCCGATCTCGCGGACACAGCGATCCATCCAATAAGCGATGTAGTCATTCACCGGACGATTGTTGTGCGTCTTCCAGGAGTATGGCAGCACCTTCCCTTCTTCGATGAACATGCCGCTGCCGCCGGGAGTGCCGAAATTGATAAATGGAGCGTGCACCGTTTCGTCGTTCTTAAATCTGCCGAGCCAGTCCTCATACTTGCCTGCGAGTTCGCCGCCCGGGTAAGGCCGAAAACCGCTCGCATACTCGCCCCAATGCCACCAGAAACGATGCTTGGATTTGGACAGCGGGCCTTTGTAGTCTCCGATCATCCAGGAACGCCAGTCCTTGGGCATCGGTTTGAACGGATTGGCCAGCAGATAAAAACGGAACTTGAGAGGCGCTGAGAGCTGGGTTTTTTTCGCCACGATGTTGAGGCGGATATACCGTTCGTTGCCCCTGGCAACGACCTCCATATTGGGCACGTTTTCGCGATCGTGAACCCAGCCCTGGTCGTTATCAGCGAACCATGAGAGGCCCCGGTAGTAATTCCCCACGTGCAGGAAAGAGGCGAACTTCCAGGGATTATCATCGAGGTTGTGATTGAAGTACGCGTCAAAGATAACGCCATCGCTTCGATGGGGTTTGCTGGCCCCGCCATGGCTCCAGGAGAGTTGGCTGCTGAGATACTTCCCCTGGCCGTCGTCCCACACCTTCAGAAAACGGTGAATGAATCCCGAACCGACCGAGTGCATAAGCTTGAGGACTTCGTGACGAATGGGAATGCGCAGTTCTACGCTGTCGATTTCAAGCACCTGCGAAGGGCTGAACGTGACTTCAAACCGGGTGACGCCGTCGTATTCCACATGGCCATGCACCTGTAGGGTGTGGCCTTGGGGATTGGTAGTGGTTGCCGTCCAATCTGCCTCTGTCTGTCGATTGGTAGTTTTCAGCGACCTTTCGCCCGCTTCAAAAGAGATGGGTTCGCCATCGGAATGAATGTAAAGCCTGACAGGGCCATCGAGCAGTTCCTCGGAAGCCCCGTCCGGTTCCGCCGAGTTGTGCGCCAAGATCGATTTGAAGAATCCAGTTGGGTGAAGCGTGTGGTCTCTCAGGACGGTCTTGACTACGTCGCCTTCTATTTCGATAGCTGTGAAGGGAGGAATAATCTCTACCTTCTTGTCGAGCCCGGCACGAGAGCCGATGAATTTCTTGTAGTTGTCGTCAAGAGGATCAGCACGCCAGGATTCGGATGTGGCCTGAATGATTTCATTACCCGCTTTATCCAACAACGTGGCTTCGAACCGATATTCCCCATCAGGGAAATGTTGTCGGTCCATCACCGCGAGCGCGGCCTCGCCGAGGCCATTGGGAATTCCTTCAAGGGTGTGTTTGCCCATCACACGGCCAGTCTTTGCCTCCATACATTTCAGTTCCGCGCTTGTGGCCGGAAGCGAGCCGGCATCCACGAAAACGACCGCACGGCCAGTCAGTCGTCCCCAATCGACCCAGACCCTTGCTTGGGGCAGGGGAGGCAGATATTCCTCAGTGTTTGCCTTCGCCAGAGCGGCCGCCAATTCTGCTCCAAAGGCTCTCTTGTAAACTCGCAGATCAGCTATCTGTGAATTCGGTGAAACGTAAAGCTCCAGTCGTGCTTCCTTTGAAGTGAAAGGCTGCATGCGACTCAGCCATTTATCCCCGCCGCGTTTCTTGCCATCAATATAAATCTCGCAGTGAACGGACCGCCAGGATACGACGACGTGATGCCACTGTTCTTTTGATGTTTCGAAAACCGGTATTGAGCCCAGCCCAGGGCCAGGCATTCCGAAACTGAACAGTTCGGATTCCATGCGGCACTGAAAGCTGCCAATCGGTTTTTTTGCATTTTCGAGTTCGTCAACGAGGTCTTCCTTGTCCGGCTTCGTCGTTTCCTCTTTCAGGCTGAGTGCCTGCTGGCCGAGCTCGGGGAGTTCGTCATCACCTGCCACGTTCGCATTCATCTTTGGCGAAGGCATGCCCTCATGGAACGAGATCAGAAAAGACCCGCCGGCAGTGTCAGAGAGTCTTGCCACCGGGATGAAGGACGGCTTTTCCTCTGGCTGCTTAAGTGTTGTTTTGGCCCAGAAGGAGATCGCTCCCTGTGCGTTGGAGAAAAGTTTCAAAGCCGGCCAATCCGCCACCACGAGCGATTCTGCGTCATCCCTGGCGGTGGCACTGACTCGGTCGTCGGTCTTGCCCACCTTGAAAGTGGCTGGTGGGGTGTTCCGCGCCGCCGGACCAACCTGTGACTTCAGACCTTCTGAAAAGTTCAAATGCAGAGAGAGGGCTTCGCCGGGCTCTGCCTGAAATTCAGCAATGAGCGGTGAGAGGCAGAAGTATGTGATGACCGAGACTGCAAGTCTCATCGCTTTGGGCCTGATAGAGTTTCGAGCGGAATGCCTGAGCGAAGCACAGACACTCCTACATCTTCAGTCCAGCGAAGAGATATGGCAACAGTCGATCGCAAAGGTGCTCAAGCGTAATTTGAATTGGGTGCCCGCAACTTGCCGAATGAAGGCAGCTAACTGGGGTCTGCCCATCGTAGGGATAGGCAAGAGCAACTCATCAGTCCCTGAAATTGGAGGCGGTAGCTGGATTCGAACCAGTCTCTTTGGCCACTGGCGCGGTCTTCCTTCGTCGCAGGGAGTGACGCCGTGTCTACTCCAGTACAATGGTCTTGTGGCGGCTGGCTCCAGCAGAACGTCCGAGTGACTGTGCTCTTGACGATACGGTGAAGATCGCGAATTCAATCCAGCACCTTCGCTTTGTCCGCTGACTATGGTCGATTCGAGTCTCCGCGGAAGCGCGATGAATCAGGCCAGTCCTGATGGGGATTCTTACATCATAGAAATGTAGGAGTCCCGGCCATTCATCCATCTTCCATGAATCCGAACCACGCCCCCACCCGTTGTCTGCCAGTCCCATATAAGTTAAGTCGCGAGAAAATATGATCTGAATTTCCGCTTCTTCGCCTGTCACCCGTTTGCTAGGATGAACTCCGATTCGTCCTTCTTGTCCGTCTGGCTTCCGGCGGTCAGGTGACTTATCTGTCATTGGGGCTTCCGGCCGGGCGATGACATCCTCTGCGGCAGCGGAAGTTCTTGAGAACGTAAGGGGGCTGCTATGAGTAAGAAGAAGAATGAGAAGCATGGGAGGAATGAAGAGCGTGAGCGCCACGTGAATGATCCTTCCCATAATTCCCATTCCTCGGAGGATCCCGAACGCCTGCTCCCCCCCACGCGGCGATTACCAGACCCTCCTTTCTTTCCAGAAAGCCGAGGTGGTTTATGACATCACCTTCCGCTTCGCGCACAATTTCCTCTCCAGGGGCGACCGCACCATAGACCAGATGATCCAGAGCGCCCGGTCGGGCAAGAAGAATATCCTGGAGGGCAGCAAGGCCGGGCTGACCTCGAAGGAAATGGAGATCAAGCTCACGAATGTAGGCCGCGCCAGCCTTGAGGAATTGCTTGACGATTACAAAGATTACCTCCGCGCCCGCGACCTGAAGATCTGGGATAAGGACTCCAAGGAGGCGAAATTCGTCCGCAACCTGGGCCGCAAGACTCCGCTGAGTTACGAGGACTTTCGCGAGTTCGTCGAGACCCGCCCGCCCGAAGTAGTGGCCAACATCGCGCTCTGTCTCATTCATCAGACCAATTATCTGATCGACCAGCAGCTTATCCGGCTGGAGAAGGATTTTGTGAACGAGGGCGGACTGCGCGAGCGCATGACCCGCGTCCGATTGCAGCATCGGAAGAAGCAGGTTGAGTCGCCTAAGCCCCGGGACGACCAACGTCCGCCACGCCGGAAGACCGGAGGCCAATCGTGAGTCGCAAGAGCCCCCAGGCCCCAAGGTCCGGCAGTTCCCAGGCCGCCAGGCCCAAATGGTCACCCGCCCAACCCCATAATTCCTATTCCGCCCATCCACCCCATCCCCCAGAAATCGCTGCTGCACCAAGCCTTCAGCGGGGAGCTTTAGAAATATGAGCGAACCAGCCCAGCCATCGCCCCCGCCCGGCGGCCAGTTCCTTGTCTATCAGACGGAGGATGGAAAGCTGAAGCTCGACGTGCGCTTCGAGGGCGAGACCGTCTGGCTCACCCAGCAGCACATGGCGGCACTTTTTCAGACGACCAAGCAGAACGTCAGCCTGCACATCCAGAACATCTTTTCCGAAAGGGAGTTGCTTGCGGATTCAGTAGTCAAGGAATCCTTGACCACTGCCGCCGATGGCAAGAACTACCCAACAAAGTTCTACAATCTGGATGTCATCATTTCCGTGGGTTACCGGGTGAGGTCGCTCCGGGGCACGCAATTCCGCATCTGGGCCACGCAACGCCTGCGGGAATACATCGTCAAGGGATTCGTCCTGGACGACGAGCGGCTGAAAAATCCCGACCAGCCGTTCGACTACTTCGAGGAACTGACGCGGCGGATTCAGGACATCCGTAGGCGAAATTGCAGCCTATACCGCGCCTGACGAACTCTGGGACATGACGTTCACCGAGGCCAACGTATGGCGCGACCGTTTCACCGATATCCGGTTCGAAGGCAAAGGCGGCACGCACCCGAGCTGTTAATACCAGGACATCGCCATCGAGCGGGTGATGCAGGCCATCGCGGACAATCCCAGCGCATCCTGCTCATGCTGGCCACCGGCACGGGCAAGACGTTTATCGCCTTTCAGATTGCCTGGAAGCTCTTCCACAGCCGCTGGAATTTGAGCCGGGAGGCGACGCGGCGTCCTCGCATCCTGTTCCTTGCCGACCGGAACAATCTCGCCGACCGGGCTTACAGCGCCTTCACCGCCTTTCCGGAGGACGCGATGGTGCGGATCGACCCGGACCTGATCCAGAAGAAAGGCGAAGTGCCGAAGAATGGCAGCATCTTCTTCACCGGGACGGCTTTCTCTCGCCGTTCAAGGTCAAGCAGATTGCCACAACTCTCGACGACTACGTTTATACGCCGGACGATCATGTGATGGAATGCGAAGTCGAGTACGGGAAACGCTACGAAGAATCCGACTTCAACAAGATCATCGAGATCAAGGAACGGAAGAAGAAACGAGTCGAAATATTCATGCAGGACATCAACCAGGGGCAGAAAACGCTAGTTTTCAACTCGGAGGTATGACATGCTCGAGCCTAACTTACTCCGTAGCCTCACATTCTGAAATTGGAGGCGGTAGCTGGATTCGAACCAGCGATGAAGGATTTGCAATCCTCCGCCTTAGTCCTCTTGGCTATACCGCCGAAACGACTTGCGCCGTAAGTTTGGAAATTGTCAGTACCAGCTTCCGTCCTGCAAGCCGGAA
>JAQBXN010000243.1 GCA_027625095.1 Planctomycetota bacterium
TTTGGGTAAAGACCCGGGTTTTCGCCCCACGGGGTTATATCGACCTGTAATTTTAGGCTGGAAAGACCAATAGCTGATTCAGTCAACCATAACTTGAGATAAGGGAGGAATCTATGAGCATCGGAATAGGACCAGCAGCCATTAACAACGCCAACATTGCCCAGAATGCCGCAGCCGCCGGAACCGGAGACGCGACCTCTTCGCCCACAACAATCATCACCGAAGAGTTTTTCGTTCTTACGAATCAGGATGCCGGCGCTCGCATAGAAAATGCAAACGGCGAGGGCATCAGCCAGGCACGCGGCCGCGGTGAAGGGGATGCCACGGCAACTACAGGCGGAGGCTCTTCAGGTAATTCAACCGCTGTTGCCAATGGAAACGGAGACGCTGTCGCCATCGTCCCTGACGGAGCGAGCGGCAACGCCCTCGCCACATCGGATGGGGGCGGCAACGCGAACGCAGCCGCAGGCACTCTGGCCCAGGCAGCAGCCGTCGCCAACAGTGAGGGCAACGCCACCGCTGTTGCGAGCGCTGAAGGCACCGCCCTGGCCATGTCCAGCAGCCTCGGCAACGCAAACGCTCTTTCAGCACCCGGTGGAGGCAACGCTCTCGCTGTCTCCGAAGACATTGGGGATGCGACAGCGCTTTCACAGAACGGCGGAAACGCCACCGCTCTAGCACGCGGTCAAGGGGATGTCTCAGCCTCAATCGCAGCAGGAGCAGGAGAGAAAGGCAACATCACAGTCATCGGGCTCAGCAGCGCAGACACCCGGGGCGCCCAGGTTGCGGCCAGTCCGAGTTTTTTTGTTCTGATCAATCAGTCCGGCCGCGAGGTAGATGTGACCAACCATTTTCCCGGCGTCGCCCGTGTGGAGATCTCAGACACGGGTCTCTTCCTGGTCACCGTCGATGGCCAGGCCAACGCGTACGGACCCGATACCGGAGCCATCAATTTCGAAATAGGTGCTGATGGAGTTCTAACGAACGCCACGGCTCTGGTCTGACTTTTCTAATCTGAATTCAGTGAATTCAGAACCCCTGAACCTTGTAGAAACAACTGCTGGATTGTTAGAAATCGACATACCGCGTGTCGTAGAGGGCTTGACAAACTCATACCAGACTCAGGTGGGACCAGTACACCAATTTCCGGGCGCGCCAGCATTGAATCCTGAAATCAGATTGGTAATGGGGTCTTTGGGTCAGCGTCTTAGAATCCGGCGATTAGCAGGAAGGAGATTACTCCCGGTTCTCCCCATCGGGATTTGGAAAGCTGCCACAGAGTGTCAGCACTACGGGCAGGCGAGAAGGCAATCCCAGGCATGGATTACGTGCAGACTGCTCCGAACAGAAATCAGAGTAACCCATCGTCGCATTCCGATCTGCTGGTTCTTCTACGGAGTTGTCGCGCTCAGAATCCGCCAGTCGCTGTCTTTGTCGCAGGCTTCATAGAACATCCGCCGCCGGCCGTCCGGAAGATCAATCACGCACGGCTCAGAGCAATGGTTCTGGTCACGCGGGCCGCCGATGTCCACTCGAATTCCGTCGTCTTTCACCCACTCGATTCCATCTCGAGAGACGGCACTGAAGATCCGTCCATGCATCGGATCTTCGCTCCAGCCGGGGTAATACATCCGGTACGAGCCATCCCCGAGTCGCAGCACTTCGGGCGCGTAAACTGCATAGGCTTCGTAAACATTCTCCTGGCGAATCCGGACGCCCGGCTCCGGCTCGAAATGAAGGCCATCATCAGAGACAGCACTGACAATGTGATTCTGAGCTTCAAGCCCCGAGACCATCGGCTCAGAATAGTGATGACAGTAAAGCCGAAACCGGATGCGACCTGATTCCTCAATGTAAAGACACCGGGGCGAGCCATAAGACCATTCGCCATCCCCGAATCGTATACCTGTTTCCATTCGCCACTCGAGTCCGCCTTCAGATACAGCGCTGAGCACGTGACTGGCCTGGCCCGCCACTCTCGCCTCGAAATACATTCTCCAGCGACCATCCGGCAGCGGGATGACATCAGGACAAAGGGTTCTCTGCGATGCGTACGGTTCGTGCACCTCCACCCGCACCCCCCTTTCCTTCCCCCATCTGTTCGCATCAACTGAATAAGCACTCAGGATGTAGCCCGTGCTGCTCTCGACAGATCGCGCCGGTCCATAACCGGTGTAATACATCCGATAGCCACCCTCCGGAAGCTTGACAACATTCGGCGTCAGGATCTTGAGCGAATCCAGAGAAGAATCGAGATCGAGTGCGATTTCAGAATCCTTCATCCATTCGAGACCGGGATCTGTTTCCTGAAAGTGAATCGCAGTCAGCGCGTCGAATTTCTGCATGACTTCAAAGGGGCGCGGAAGGAAAACGACATTGTATAAAGTTCTGTCCGCCTTGAACTGGCGGAACGGGCGTTATGGCCGAAACTGGGTTTTCAGCCCGTACACCTATACCCTGATTCGAGACATAGAATGATTAGCCAGTATCCCAGATACACGACTCTTGCCCTCTTGGCCCTCGCTCTGTCTGCCACACCTGCAGAGTCATCGAATCTGCCCACCGAACATCAACCGAGACATGGCATCTGTGGTGTGATCAGTGACGGCGAGGTCTCTCCCTGGATGCTCGACCTCGCAAGGACCGGCGAAGTCGTTGTCCATTGCATCGCACCAGACGAAAACTCCGCCGACAAAATCGCCTGGGCCGCGGACAAAGCCGGCGTTGGCGGCAAACTGCTGGTCGAATCGATTCCGGTGAAGCCTCTGCCTTATCGGGATTACCTTCTCAATTGTCTGGTCGTGGAAAAATCTGAGGGTTTAGATCTTGCCGCGGCTCTCAAAACCGTAGCGCCGGGCGGAAAGCTCTATCGACTGGAAGGTGGCCAATGGAATGTCACCGTACAGCAACGACCGGAAGGGATGGATGAGTGGACCCACAACTACCGGGATGCGGGCGGCAACAGCGGCGTCTCGACTGACAAGCTTGTGAAGTTCCCGCTCGGGCTCAGGTGGAACGACGATCTGCCCTTTAACCTGAGCACCAGCTTGCATAGCTCAAACTCATGGACAAACACCCGCGCCATCGCCGTCGTCGACGGCCGCGTCTACTACATCTATGGGCAACGGTAAACGCAATAATTCCAGCACAACTGCAACTCTACCCCTCAAGCTGGCCGAGGAATGGAAAACCAAAATTGCTGAACCGATTTCTGACACCACCATCGAAGGGAGTTGGAAAGATTCGCTCTCCGGCCTCTTAACTGCCCCTGTTGTTTCAGGCGGGCTTGTCATCGCTGCTGATCGTCACCGCCACAAAGTCGTAGCCCTCAAAGCCGAAGACGGCAGCGTGGCATGGGACAAATTCGCCGGGGGCCGCATCACCACGCCGCCGACCATCTAAGGCCAGCACGGGGTCAGGCCCCCATTTGCCATTTGGATGTCCTCAGATTTCGAGTCCACTTTTTTTCTTGAGTTTGGCCTGAAGTCTTTTGTCCTGTTGAAGCGCTGCTTCGCCCCTTATGCGGGCATTCGAGACACTGGTACTTCCGACATGAAACAAGTTTCCTATCTCAGATAGACGGAAACTACCTTGCCTCCAGATGAGGTAGATCAATAGATCGCGCATCGGCCTCTCGATGGCCATGGCGTGGCCCTTTCAGTTGGCGGTGCGGGCGCCCTGGTGATTCTTCAGATTGTTGGCGGCCCCTTCAACGAGGGCTCGATGCCGGCCCATCAAGTCGCGGGTCCTTTCGGAGTCGGCTTTCATTCGTTCAGCCTGTTTGTCGAGGTCGTCGCGGTAGATGTGGACGCAGAGGATCTTCTGGCCTTTGCCTTGGGTGCAATTTGGTCGCAGGTGGCAGACATCACAATCGGTCTTCCTGGCCTGGTAGCGGCGTTGCTTGCTTGAGCCTCGTTAGACAACTTTTGGCTTACATTTCAGGATCTTGCCCGCGGGCAAGACGGCGTGGTCGTCATAAATCTGGAAGTCCTTCTCGGTGAAGATGCCGGGATTCTTGACGGGGATGTTGGCCCGCGGGCCATACTGAAGGATGGGCAGCTCGCACTCGTGCCATTGTTGGAGCGCATCGCCGTTGGTGAATTCCTTGTCGCTGGTCAGCTTGATAGGGCCGAGGCCGTAGGACTCCGGCCAAAATAATGTTGCCACCTTCAATAGTCCCGAAGCAGAACTCCGGACATCGACCTTATCCAAAATGTTACATTACCTGTCCGTTTCTTCGGTCCCGGAGGGGCCTGGGCAAGTAGCCGGTGGTTTCAACCACCGGATCAGGAGGAAAGAGATTCTTTTAGCCCCGCAGGGGCGGAGGCAGAAGGTCGCCTGCGCCCCTGCGGGGCTAATGGCTGATTCTGTTACGTGCACCGGTGGTTAAAACCACCGGCTACTTGCCTATACGCCTCCGGCGTAATCTGAAACAGAATGTGGGCAAAGCTCAGGGCTTGCGCCCTGCTCTTTACCCACATTG
>JAQBXN010000117.1 GCA_027625095.1 Planctomycetota bacterium
TTACGACCGTTGATGGCCTGACAGGTATCGATACGAACGGCGCAAACGGCGAGATTGAGGTGCAGGCATCTGACCTGACCATCTCCCAAACGATCAATTCGGGCAGCGGAAACATCACCCTCTCTCCGAATACCGCCGCCTCGACTATCGGCATCGGCGGTGGAACCGGCTCGTTCAATCTCGACGACACTGAAATGACCACAGGTCTGACTTCCACCGGCAGGGTCACCATTGGGCGAGCCGCAGACGGGATCGGCGCTGTGGACATTGACGATGTAAATCTCAGCTTAGAAACTTTCGCCCTGGATATTGTCGGCGGGTCGATTTCGGTTACGGGCCTTGATGCCGCGGCAAACTCGGTGGCTCTCGTTGCCAGAGCAGGAGAAATCACGGATGGCGAAGCCGGCACGGCAACCGACGTCACCTCCGGCGGATTATCGTTGCGTGCAACGGGCGCCATTGGGTCGTCTGCGAACCCTATTGATACGAGCACCAACACCATTGCTGCAACTTCCGGTGACGGCATCTTTCTCAATGAAACCGACGCTATCACCATCGGTTCAAGCGGAGGAGTCACCGGCCTGACCACCACGGGTAACAATGGTGAAGTTCAGCTCTCTGCAGGAGGCAGTATCACGGCCAGCAATGTGGTAACGGCTGACGGCACCGGCAACGTCACCCTCGTGGCCAGCGGCGCGGGCAGCAGTCTCACCATCAGCGCCAATGTCGATACCGCCGGTGGAGATGTCAGACTGCTATCCGGCACGGGCAATTCAGCGCTCTTGACTGTTAATAACAATGTAAACTCAAACGGAGGCGACATCACCCTGCGCGCCGATACGGCGGACATCTCGGCAAATGTCAATGCCGGCAACGGCAAGATACTGATCTCGACCTCTACTCAAGATGGCACGCGAATCATTGACCTCGGCACGGAGATCACAACCACGCTTAGTCTCAATGACTCCGAGATCGATAGACTGATAACAAACAGCCTGCTGACCATTGGTGACACCAATACCGGTGACGTGCAGATTTGGGCCAGTGTCAGTCCCAGCAACGCGGCCAACACGACCATTATTTCCGGTGCCCAGATCGAGGGAAACAGTGGGTCAACTTTGACGGTCGGCGGTATCCTGACTCTTGACGCTCGGGACGCTATCTTTGGTGTCAGCGGTACGGGTGGTGATAAACTCGCACTCAACGCGGAGACTCTGGCCGCTCGCAGCCGGGGTGACCTGAACGTCAGCATTGTCGAAGCAGACAGCGTGATCTTTGCCTCTTCCAATGGCGCGAGTTCCGCATTCAATGGAGTCGAAGGCGGAAGAGTTGAGGTAGTAGCCAGTAACTCGATTGGGTTCACCGTCGCCCTTGCGACGAACGGTGATTTGCTGCTGAGCGCTGGAGGCAACATCGACGGCGGCTCAAACGATCTCAATGCCCAGGGCGCCGTCACTCTGACCGGAAACAATATCACTATCGGCAGCGTGACCAGTGCGGCTGGCATCAATGTTACAGCTTCGGGCACGCTCTCGATGTCCAGCATCCTTGATGGCGGTAACCAGAATGTCAGTGTCACCGCTGATGACCTGAAAGCCACGACCGACGGCTTGCTCGTTCGGAATGCTGCGGGCGTAACTTTTACGGTGGACAGCATGAACATCGGAGGTGGCGATTTTAATGTCGACAGTGCGACAGGCATCGTCCAGTTTTCAGGCACCACCGACATCGATGTTTCGGGCAACCACAACTTCATCGCCTCCACCAGCAGTTCGACTGGAATCATTCTCAACACCGCAGACATCCTTGCTGGCAACATCCAGTTCCTGGCAACCTCTGGACAAGTCCAGATGAGCGGGGGTCAGCTTGCTGTGAGTCAGGACGGCGGACAGGTCAACATTCAGCAAAACACGGGCTTGAGCATCAGCGAGTCGGGTATTGTCCTTGGTGGAGATACCTCATTCATCGCCCTGAATATCCTTTCCAACGATTTCATCAGATTCTTTGCCGGGCAACGCCTTTCGAACGCGCTGCACTTGAATTCCCTCTCAGCCGTTGGTAATTCGACGGGCATATTCGTTGATGGCCTCTTGTTGGCAGACAGTGCGATCAGTCTGAATTCTGGCTCCGGCTTCATCCATGCGGGTGTCAATCCGATTATTGCCGGGGGATCGCTCGCGATTAATGCGACGGGCAGTGCCGGGAGTGATATCCAGGCGGGTACTCTCACAGGAGTCGGTGTCAACCTCCTCGCCTTGGATGGGATCACCCTCGCCCGAACCATCGATGCCCTGGGCGGCAGCGTGAACATCAACACGACTACTTTGACGGGCCGTAACGGCCTGGAGCTAAGGAACGTCAACCCTACCCCGCCGAACATCACTGCTCAGGTCGTGTTGCAGAGCGGCGTCTTCACCATCAACGGCGTGAATCAGATCGTGAACACCGGCGTCAAAGTCACCGGTTCGAGGTCGCCGCTGCTGACCGCCACATCAAATCAGCCTGACCTTCTTGAGGCCCAGACAATTCAGAGCCTCCGGGTTGTCGATGAGGTCACCAGGACCATGGAGGCCAATCGTATCCTCGAGGACATCCAGGCCCTGACCAGCCTGGCCAACTCTCTTGAGTCTGCCCCAAATTCTTTCGACAGACTCATGAAGACGAACGAATGGCTGCGAGAGGCGCAAACCGTGATCGATTACACCCGAGAGATGCTGCGCAAGGCGGGTAAGGATACGGATATCGCCGGAGAGATTTTCATTTCACTCTATTGTTCGGATCTGGCCGAGTCACATCCCAAAGCCTTCAAGCTCTTAAAGGGCCTTGCCGCTCCAGAAGACGAAGAGAAAGCGGAGAGTAAGGAATAACCATGCTTAGCAAATCATTAACATTGATTACTGACCTTTCCGGGAAAAGACGAATGGCAAATTTGTTCCATAGTTTCACTACGTTTGGAGTTGCGTCCTTGCTGCTGGCCGTTCATGCGGAAGCCAGTTTTTTGTATGTGCTTCAAGACAATAATGGAGCAGCGAACAACATTCGGGGTTTCAGTATCAACAGCACCAGTGGTGCATTAACCACGTTATCGGGTTTCCCGATCAGCACTGGCGGTCAAGGGGACGGCATCCCAGCAACTCAACGGCTGGCTTATGATTTTGTGAATGAACGGTTGTACGTCTTGAACGGCGGCAGCAATTCTGTCAGCGCCTTTTCAGTGGATAGGACGACGGGTGTGCTTACCCCTTTGGCGCACAGCCCATTTACGGTGGTTTCCATTCCGACGGGTAACGAGCGGCTGACTTGTCTTGCTGTTCACCCGGTTGCAGCCAACGTGTTGGTGGTTGGTGATGGCCAGGGAAAGGTGCACAGCTTCCGGGTTACCTCGTCCACAGCAACGCAGGCTGCGAGCAGTCCTTTTACCACCGGTGCCGCAAGCCCGTTTTCCATGGTCTTCACTCAGAATGGCGCGTTCTTGTATACCGGCGGGGACCAGAATAATGATGATATTGCTGGCTTCGAGGTGAATTCCTCGACGGCAGTGCTGACACCAGTAGCAGGTTCTCCATTTGCTGCATCGGGCAATTTCCCTGTGGGGTATGCGACAGACTTGGCCGGCCGGCTCTTTTCAGCAAGTGCGCAGTCCGGTAAGGTGGAGGTATTCAATAATACTGCCGGAGTCTTAAGTGAAGTGACTGCGAATCCCTTTAATGCGGCCTTCGCCCAGGCACGACATGGCGTACTACATCAGGCCGGTTTTTATATGGTAGCCGATGCCGGCGCCAATCAAGTAGGTGTCTTTGCCATCAGCGGTCAGGCCGCGGCGACAACACTCACCGAGGTAGTCGATTCCCCCTTCAACTGCGATGCAACCACGACGAACATCCTCGCCATCGATGGTACCGGCCGGTTTTTGTATGCGGCGCACGCCATTACAAGAAACATCGTCAGATTTGCAATTAACGCCACGAATGGCAGCCTGTCGGGCAGAAATACTCAGGCGGTAAATACACTCGGATCGAGTGGGTTTATCACCGGAATGTCTATTTCTGAGCCCCTGGAGGGGACTATCGTCGAAGCTGTAAGCCCCAGTCGTCTACGGCTGGCCGGAGGCAGCACAGTGACTCTCATCGGACGGGGAATGAGTGTTCTAAGCGAAGTGAAAGTCGGCGGAGTTGCAGTCACTAATCTGTCCATCGCCAGCGACACTACAGCAACATTCAGGGCTCCCGCCAACACCGCCGGTGCGAAGGACATTACAGCTACGATCTTTGGCCCGACAGTGACAATCGCTGTCGCCGCTCTCCGGTATGTTGATGATGTGATCCGTACTGTCACAGTTTCTGCGGGCAGCGCCCAGGCGGATTTCAAGATGATTGGGATACCGCTGTCAGGCGGGGGTACTCAGTCAGCAGGTAATGCAAACTCAGTGACGCGTCTCAACAGCAACTCAACGATTTTTGCTCAGTTGCTTGCGGCTGCAGATGTCACCGACAATACCGTTGCGAGGATATTCAGATTCAACGGTTTGACCTATGATGAAGGGGTCAACATTCCTCTGGATGATCTTGGGGAGGGCATCGGCTTCTGGGGGATTTTTGCAAATGGCCTCAGCCTGAATGCGACCGGAGGAGATACCAACCAATTCCAGGTACAGGGCGACGGCACCGTGATACCCACTCCTCCAGTCACTGTTTTCATGCATCCCGGATGGAATCAGGTCAGCCCCGGTATTGCCGGACGAACCGTTAAACCTGCCAACGTGTTTGCTACGGATGGTCAGAATACTTTTTCCGTGACGGACTCAAACAATACCTTGACTAACAGACAATTTTTCGAGTTCACCAACAATCTGACCAATCCTTATGAGGCAGCGAGTGTTCTGGACGGGGACGATGGCTACTGGCTCTTCAACTTTTCCAATTCGACCATTCTGTTGTCTTTCGGACCGCTTGATCCCAATGATGTGGAGCAGAATGCTGCAACAAATGCATTCAGATCCGTTGGTTTGACACGTCTTCGCCAGACCGACTTGACGACCACATCCCTGCCAACGTCCGTGAAGTACCAGATGACAGGCAATACCGAGGGCGTCACCCGCGCGGTGGACGCCAATGAAGCATTGTCGCCGCCGGCACCACCAGGGGGCCTTTCGATCAGCTCCAGCGGAGGAGGCGGTGGAGGAGGGGGCTGCTTCATTGCCACGGCCTCCTATGGCTCAAAGCTCGACGGAAGAATCAGGATGCTGTCTCGGTTCAGAGATACCGATCTCATGCCCAGCTTGCCTGGCAAGGCGTTTACCGGGACGTATTACGAGAACTGCCCAGCGGCTGCGAATTTCATCAGCAAATCCAGGACACTCCGAGCTGTTGCCCGAAGACTGCTGCTCCCGGTGGTGAACTCATGCGATAAATGATCGAACGTTGACCGTGCCGTATGTCGGCCTATAATTCCGGCGAAACAATGACTGAACTGTGGGTTGCCAGTGTGCAACCCGCTTTCTTTTATACGACTTTCCGATGAGTCTCTCTGATGACATCCTCAGCAATCTGACCGGGTTCAGTAAGGCCATGTATTCCACCTGGTTTTACTATCGGCCGGGGCGCGTGCTTTTCGATTCCGGTGAAGGGGTCAGCACGACGATGGACAACTTTTCGTTCGGCATTGAGAGCATTTTTCTCAGCCACGGCCACTATGACCACATCGGCGGCCTGCCGGGAATCCTTCATGCACGAAACTCCGGCCGCGGGGATAAGGAAAAGCCCCTGCAAATTTTCTACCCATCCGGTGACTCACTCATTGGAGCGCTTCGTGACTACACGGATCGGGTCTGTTTTCGATTGTCGTACAAGCTTATATGGAATGAAGTAGAGCCAGGGCAGGAGATTTCCATGAGAGTTGGGGGAAAGGGGGTTTATTGCAGGGCATTTCAAACCCAGCACACGCGTACCGCCCTGACCCTCGGTTATTCCATCATTGAACGTCGCACAAAACTAAGGGATGAATTCAGCACTCACTCGAAAGACCGAATACGTGATCTGGTGGTTGAGTACGGCCGTGATCATGTTATGCAGAGGTATGATCATACGCTTCTTGCATACGGCGGTGATTCTCTGACACTGGATTTAAAGGAAGTTGAGGGGGCAGAAGTGGTCGTTCATGATGCGACTTTTCTGACCGAAAAGGATCGAGATGAGCCTACCCATGCAACCAGCGAAGAGGCCATCCGGTTGGCAAGAGATGCTAATGTTCAATGCCTTGTGCTTCATCACGTTTCATCGCGATACTCAGCAGATCGCATTCTGAATACAGTAGCATCTCAGGTTGAATCTATCGCACCTGATTTGAAGGTCATGGTAGCTTTAGGCCGCAGCATCCAGCCTGCCCGGAAAAGGAACTCGCGCAAATTTCTTGAACAAAGCTCACGGGTATGAAATCTTGTAAGGCTCTGGATTGGAAGCCCGATTATGCTTATATTCACGGCTCGCCAAACCTGACATTTTGGACAAACCAAGGAGGATTCGGATGATTAGAAAGCTTGATAGTTGGTACTGGCGTGGAGTGGCCTTCATCATTGCCGGCGGTTTATGGGCCACTGCGCTCAGCTTGCCCGGTAGCCTGGAAAGCTCAGCGAACGCTGCCATGGACAAGAAGGAACAGCACGAACCGTATGCACTGACACGCAAGGAATACGCACAACTGCTCCTCAATTCACATCCCTATATCAGGATACTCACGCCCCATCTAACCTCCGAGTATCTCGTTGCGGAAACTGGCGTACATCATCTGATTACTTATGACAAAAACCTGTGGGGTGAGGAAAAGATAAAGCAAATCCTTGACGTGCGGCACAAAAATGCCGTTACGACCATGCGAGCGCTCGGTTTCAAAGATTTCAATCAGAATGATATCGTGGTGAAATACGAACCGTACTAATTCGGTAAAGTGACTGTGAAATGGCAGGGGAATCATATTTCTCCTGCCTATTTAAATTTGGTAGAAAAGTTGATGCTCCGACTGATAGTTTGTCGCAAAAAACGACCAGGATTCGTAAGGCGGTTGTTCATGGATTCGTGTGGAATGCGTATTAAGATTCGCTGGTTCGAGCCCAAGAACTTGCAATTGAGATACTTAGATCTCTTCGCAAGAATGCCGGACAACTGGCCCTTCTTTTGCCCGTAATCTGAATCAAATAAACTTGGCAGTCCCTGAACCGAGAAGACACTCATGCCTACGGAACAGTTGCTCAGCGAGCTACGACGGCGTTACATCTACAAGCAGGTCAATGTCACTAATATTGACGCTCTTTTCGCCCCACGTCATATCCTGTTCGCTACGCCGAACTCGAATCACATCGGCCAGTTTTATCACTTTCTTCATTCAGATTATCTGAAGGAGCCAAGGACACAGGTCCTCCTCACAGCTTCCAATAAAGATGAAGCTCTTGAGAGGGCCAAACGGGTAAAACCGTGCGTGATGCTGATCGACAAATATCTGCCAGACAAAGGTGGGTACGACTTTTATTACAAGCTCGAAGAATTCTACCGGGAGGAAATGCCACCCGCTTTGATACTCATGCCACCAGGTGATAATGGCGAACTGCAGCGTCCGAATTTTGGACTCATCTATCTTTATCGTGGTGTTTTCAAACCCATACCGGTGCTGCAGGGGCTGGCTGCAATCCTGGTTCGGATGGGGGAGAGTTCACCCACGGAAGCATACAAGCCGGAAGAGACCGTAGTGGCTACGGCGATAGTCGGTTAATCATCAAAAAACCTGAATTTGAATATGCCTGCTCCTGGAAACGGGAGTAGGCATTTTTTTTGCTCTTAAATTCCTGCCTTCAGTTCTGCACGGAACTTCAGTCCGGCCAACTCTGTGGTATTGTGAATTCAGCCACAATCATCCCGTTTCCTGGAGAGGTACTAGAGATGACGTTCCGCCCACCAAAATCAAGTGACAAAAAAGCCAAAGAAGCAATGGAGCTTGCGGAAGCTTCTCGTGAAACCGATTGGCAGCATCCCAGCTTCCTCGCAGAACTTTTCATGGGGCGTTTCCAGCCGAATTTGATTTTCCCATTCCCAGAACAGTCGTCCGAGGATCGAGAGGTTGGAGACAAATTTCTTGAGAAAGTGGAATCTTTTCTCAAAGAAAGGGTGGATCCGGATGAGATAGATCGCACGAGAGAGATTCCCGACGATGTCCTTAGAGGGCTGATCGAACTCGGGTGCTTCCGGATGAAGATACCCGCCGAATACGGAGGGCTTGGTTTTTCGCAAGTGAACTATAACCGGGCGATGGCAATGATTTCGAGCTACTGCGGCTCGACAGCGGTCTTCCTTTCAGCACACCAATCTATCGGAGCGCCTCAGCCCCTGAAAATGTTTGGGAGTGAGGAACAGAAAAAGAAATACCTGCCCAGACTCGCAGAAGGTGCCATCTCCGCATTTGCTCTCACCGAGCCGGGAGTTGGTTCTGATCCGGCCAAGATGTTGACAACCGCCACCCCTTCACCGGACGGCAAAACTTATGTCATCAACGGGCTGAAACAGTGGTGCACAAACGGGCCCGTGTCCGACATCATCATTGTGATGGCCAAGACCCCATCCAAATGGGTGGACGGCAAAGAAAAGAAGCAGATCAGCGCCTTTATTGTCGAAAAGGACATGCCCGGTTTTGAAGTCCGGCATCGCTGCGACTTCATGGGGCTGAAGGGAATCCAGAATGGCCTTCTCAACTTCAATAACGTGGTGGTGCCGAAAGAGAATTTGCTCTGGGAAGAAGGCAAAGGACTGAAGTTGGCGCTTGTCACCCTGAATACCGGTCGACTCACTTTACCCGCAGCGTGTTCAGGAATGGTCAAAGCCTGTCTCCGAATGGCCCGTGAATGGTCAAACGAGAGAGAGCAGTGGGGGCGGGCGATTGGCAAGCATGAGGCCGTGGCATCAAAGATCGCCAGGATGTCTTCAACTTTGTTCGCCATGGAATCGATCACTTGGCTTACTTCCGGGATGGCAGATACCGGCCAGCACGACATCCGGCTGGAGGCCGCGATGGCCAAGCTTTTCTGTACAGAAGCTGCCTGGCATTTTACCGATGAGACCGTTCAGATTCGTGGTGGTCGAGGCTACGAAACCGCCGACTCGCTTCGTGCCCGCGGCGAAAAGGCTTATCCAGTTGAAAGGATGTTGAGGGACGCGCGTATCAACACGATCATCGAAGGCACAAGTGAAATCATGCGGCTCTTCATCGCACGTGAAGCATTGGATGGCCACATGCGTCTGGCCGGAGATATTTTGAAGCCCAAGATTCCCTGGGGTCGAAAAGCTGTGTGCGCCGCAAAGGCTGGAATCTATTACGCAGGGTGGTATCCCAAGCAGTGGCTTCCTTTGGATGTCTTCCCGAAATTTGTCCATCACGGACAATTCGGAAAGCACATGCGTTTTATCTCACAATCTTCAAGAAAAACCGCCCGCAACATTTTCCACGCAATGATGCGATATCAGGCTGGACTCGAGCACAAGCAGATCCTGCTTGCTCGAATCGTGGACATAGGCGCAGACCTGTTTGCCATGACTGCCTCGATAGCCAATGCAGAACGGATGCTAGCCGCAAATCCTGATGACAGGTCTCCCCTGGCATTAGCCGATGCGTTCTGCAGGCAGGCGACACGGCGCGTGAACCACAAATTCCGTGCTCTTTTCAATAACGATGACGCTAGTGAATATCGCCTGGCCCGGGAGGTTCTTAAGGGTGAAATGGAATGGCTGGAGGACGGAATCGTTGATGTGGATTACTCCACTGAGCACGTGGAAACCGAAGAGTCTAAACCCGATGAAGCTGTGCCGCCTAGCCGGGTGGCTATGCCTGTGGGATGAACTCCAGATCATTCTTGAAGCCGACACATCACAAAATTCTACTATTCGCCGTCTTTTCTTCGTGAGGAGATGGAACGGAAATACTCCTCAACCATTTCTCGATATTGTGGCGGGAGGGACTTGAGTTGTGCTTCTACCACCACACTCTCGTCGGTCTTGTATTTTGCCTCAACGGAGCGTCCGCTGACATCCTCGGCCACGCTTTCGGATCTCAGCATCTTCTGTTTGATTGAGGCTATACTTAGCGCCATTTCACGAAGGTGTTTTTGGAGTTCTTCATCCTTTTCACCTCTCTTCTCTTTCAACTTCAGTTCTTGAAGGTTTTTGGTGAAATGCCTGGCTGCGCTTTCTGAAAATCCAAGCTCAACAAGTCTGGTTTCGTCCAGAGCTGCGAATTCATTCAGGTCACTCAGAGGGTCCTCGCCGCCAGGGGGGATTCCCAATGGCAGGCCGTCTCTGTCTTGGCGGAAAACGTCCGGATCGATTTTAGGAGTCGCAGTCCCAATATTCTCTGCTGCGTTTCGGGCTTCTCCCGCCTGACTGCTTCTGGCTATCTGTGCTTCGGTTTGATTGGGTTGGGATGAGTTTGTGCCGCTTGCCTGGGGGCTGCCGGAGCCGCCATTTCCTTCCTGGCTTGGGGCCCCAGCTTGCTGGCCCGGCTGACTGCCGGGCTGTGCCCCGGCTTGTTGCCCCGGCTGTGCCCCAGCTTGCTCTCCCGGCCTACTACCGGGCTGTGATCCCGCTTGTTGGCCTGACTGATTACCGGGCTGTGCCCCAGCTTGCTCTCCCGGCCTACTACCGGGCTGCGATCCTGCTTGCTGCCCCGGCTGATTTTCGGGCTGTGCCCCAGCTTGCTCTCCAGGCCTGCTGCCGGGCTGCGATCCAGCTTGTTGCCCCGGCTGATTTTCGGACTGTGCCCCAGCTTGCTCTCCCGGCTTACTGCCGGGCTGCAATCCTGTTCGCTGCCCCTGTTGATTGCCCGGTGGTGATTCGGCTTGCTGTCCGGGCTGATTTCCTGCTTGTTGTCCAGGCCGTTGCTGCCCCGGCAGATCGCCCTGCGTGCTTTCACCCTGGCCAGGCTGAGCCTTGGCGTCTTCAGTGTTCTTGTCGTTGACTTCCTGCTGAGGCTGATCGGAATTCTGATCAACCGTATCTGGATTCTCGGGTGCCGGTGCGTCATGCCCTGCTGAGGCATCACCTTCGGTTCCACGCGCAGAGCCCTCTTCGGAATCGCTGCTATGTTCAGACTCCTGCTGCTTCTTTTCAGGAAGTGGCTCGGTGGGGCCTGCTCTCTGCGGGTCGCCTTTATTGGTTTCGAGAGGCTGGGAGACATTCGACTCAACAGCGGCTTCATCCTCTCCCTCGGAATGTTTCTCGGGGTCAGAGGCATCACTTTCATTGGATTTCTCCGCACCCGGCCGGACTTCCCTGTCAGCGAGATTCTCTGAATCAGCTTGTGATTTTTGACCCTCCGGGTCATCGTGGGCCTTTCCTTCCTCGGTATTGTCGCTTTCTTCGCTGGGCTCAGACTCCTCCGGTGCATTCAGCGCCAACTGGACAGGCCTGGAATTCAGGACACGCAATCCAAAGGTCTGGGATTCGCCGGCGTTCGGTTCATCCGGTTTGTTGTCGTGGACAAGGATCGAATAGGTTGCTTCATCCCCAGCGCTCAATCCCAGCGATTTTATCGTGAGCCGGACATTTGCCGTCTTCTCCCGGGCCAGGCCGGGAACGACAAGTGGGAGTATTCGCTCTTCTTCGAACCGTGACTTGAGACGAAGGGATACTGCCGAAATTCCGAAATCGTCCCGCATGCGGAAAATCAATTCGAGAGATTCGTTTTCCGCCAGTTCCACATCCTGTGCCGGCTGAATCGCCCGAACTTCCGGGGGCTTATCTTTGAGGGCGATGATGCGATGGCGTGCCGGGTAAGGTTCCTTGTAGCCTTGCGTGCTTGTGAGTTGCACGCTGTAGATGTCGTTTGAGTCCACCGCCAAATCAAAGGTGATTTTCTTGGAATCCGTGATTCTCGCGGCAACTGGCTCTTCCAAGTTTCCGAGGAGTACCTGGGCCAGAGTAACCGCGACATTGGCTTCCGCCTTTATAACAGCTCGCGATCCTTCAATGGCTTTGACTGTCCCGCCCTGGAACTCTCTATTTGTTAGGCCGGTGTAGGCTGGGAAAGTCAGTTCCCCGCGAATGGAAGTCAGTGCAGCAGGGTTGACCACGGTGATCACATATCTTTCGCTACGAGTATCCCCAGCCGTGAGGTAGTAGCGCATGGTGCTTCCGGGCGCCTCCTTGTTCGTTTTCAGAATGCCGTTGTTGGAGACGGACATCGGCATGGATTCCCAGGAGGTGCCGTCGTCCAGGCTATAGACCAGGTCGGCCTTTTTCGGCGGGTTGCCGTCCGTCTTCGCCCAGAATTGAATCGGGTTGCCCTTCAGGATATCCGCATCGCCTGGTTCTACGCGGGTGATTTTTGTAAGCGTTGGCGGCAGGATCTGTTGCGTCGGGTAGATGGCTCTCTTCAGAGAAACGATGATGCTTTTTGGGGACAGGATCGCGTACCCGTAGATTAACAGTGAAAGGCCGATAAATGCAGCGGCGAAGGGTTTTAGCGCTTTGAATGAGAAGACGCCAGAGACGGTGAATCCTTCAAGTTTGCGTGAGAGATTGCTTGAAATGTCGTTGCGAATGAGCGCGGAAGTCTCGTTATCCAATTGCAGGTAAGTGATGAGCCGGTTCTTCAGTTCCGGATGATTTTGCTCAATTCTGCGAGCAATATAGAGTCGGCTGATGCGTCTGAACACCGGCCGCAAAACAACCCATAGCACAAGACTGATGGCCGTAACCTGATAGAGAGCAAGAAGTACCACACGGTGCGGCCGCCTCAGGATAATAAAATGGTCGAGCAGGACCTCGGCAAAGAAAAATCCAAAGGTAAAAATCACCAGGGCCAGACCACCTTTAGCCATATCAATCAAGCGTATACGACGCCGCGCATGTGCCAGGATTTTTTTAAGGTGGATGTCCGCGTCCATCAACAACTCATTGAAGGTGGAATCTTGGGAGTGAGTCAGTATAGCCTGCGATAGGCGTTGAGTGCACGGATAAATGAATCGCGTTGGCGGGTTTCTGTACGTTTGCGTGCACCATCTGTGTCATTATCTTCAGGGCCTGTGAGAGCAATACACTCGTTGTGAGATTGTCTTGCGGCATTGGTTCCGTCCCTGCGAGGCTCAAGGAATGAGTGATTTACTTCGTTGCCCCTGTGGGCAAGTGATGGAGATTCCCCCCGATTTGCAGGGGAAGATCGTTCAGTGCCCGGCGTGCGGCACTCAACTGCATGCTCCTGGTTCGGTTCCGTCTGGTTCTAACGCCGCAGGTAAAATTATTTCGTGGACACTGTCCAGCTTGTTCAGCCTCACTCTCATTGCCGGGATTGGCTTCGCGGCCTGGCATTTCGGCCTGAAAAACAAGTTTTTTCCCGGTGCAAACAAGACTGGTTCGCATAAATTCTCGGCGCCAAATGCAGAGGACGGGGAAGGAGAGAAAGGTGACCCGCAGATCGAAAATAAACGGGATAAAGCGGGGGAGGTACTTTTCAAGATTCCGATCAAGATAGTTCGTCCTTCTGACCTGACTCTGGATTTTCCCGCCGGGGTGGTTGGAGGCATCGGAGTCGGTTCTGACCTTTCCAGCCTTAAAGGGCTCCACGGCGGACTCCAATATGTCCAGAAGGGAAGCGCTTTCTACTGTCGGGAGGCAGGCCTGAGAGTCGAAGCGTCCAACAATCTGATCTACAGAATAACAACTGCCATTGCCCCGCACCTCCTTGATGGCCAGCGTCTCGACCAGTTTCCGGGCAAGCTTGTCCCCGATTTGAGCGGCTCGGCCGACCGAGCTTCGGCTGTCAAATTGCTTGGGCCACCCTCTTCGCAGGATGCTACAAGCTTGCTCTACCAAACCCTGCGGCGCGACGCGATCCGATTGAATTACGGAAATAAAGGGACGCTTCAGCGAATCACGTTCGAGGCGGGCCCGGACTATCTGAAATTTCAGAAACTTGCCCTGCAGACGCCCGTTCGGCATCCGGAAGCCATTCCATTCAAGGTGCCGGAGGGTGATGGTAAAAAGGGAAATTTTGATCTCGGTGAACTGGTGTGTGTCGGCATGCCCCTTGGAGAACATTACTCCCACATCGTGGGCCTGCCGGAGGAGATGGTCGTCAAAGAGTCTGAAGGACTTGTTTACTTCGCTCCGGCCGGCCTGGTCGTACGTGTGGAGGACAAACGGATCACGAAAATCGAGGTTTTTGTGCGCCCTGAATTTCAGGACCTTCCACTCAAGCCTTACAAGGGGACGTTCACGCACGGCATAAATACCGAAGTAAAGCCCAGCGAGGTGAGAGAACTGCTGGGGCCTGAAAACGGCTACGGAGAAGATGCCCGAGTGCCTGCGCTCTACTACATCATGGAGGAGGCATTTCTTCGTTTCCGTTTCACGCCCGGTACTGAAGAACTGATTTCCGTTGCCATGGGGCTTGTAAATGAAGTGGCAGAGATGCCAGTTACAGAATCCGCCGATTCCTTCAAGGCTATCGTTGAGAAAGGCCCTGTATGGCGTAACCAGAAAGTTGTGGCTTACACAGATGCTGGCCAGGCTCTTCAGGGCATCTGCGAGACAAAGAACTTTTACGGCGTGAAGGCTGGTGATGTCATCGGGTGGGTGGCGAAAACTGACGCACGCAAGAGCTCAGAGACCGCCGTCTGGTTGGAACTTTCTCATAAGGTCAGATTCCGCAAGAGCGACAATCCTGGAAATCTGATTGATGCGTGTTTCATCCTGGGTTCAGAATTTATTGCTGCCGCCGGTGAGTTCACCGGATTCAATAATAATGCATCGGACGGAGCCATTTATATGTACAAGAAGCGTGAACCTCTCCCGGTCAAGACATACAAGGGCCGTCCGGTGACAAATGTGTTTTCCCTGCCAAGGCGCGGACAATTTCTGTCGATAGCGAACGGCAAGAAGATTCTCACTTTCTGCGTTTATGACCATTCAAAGGATCAGCCGATCACCGTCCGCCAGTTCACCCACATGCAGGACCAGGACGCTGACAACTTTCGTGTGTGTGAGGAAGGCCACACTGCCGCGGTGGTGTGGAAGCAGAAAGTCTCACTCGTCAGATTACCGGATGCGACTCACATCAAGTCTCTCGAGACGCAAGACACAGTACTCGACGTTGCCCTGTCAAATGACGGAAAGACCTTGTGGGTTCTGCACTCCAGAAGTGCCGTCATCTGGAACGCTACCACCGGCAGCACTCAGACAGTCGGCCTTGCGGGTAGACACCATCTCTACCGAATACCCGGACACAACACCGTTCTGGCCATATCAAATTCCAGGCAGCGAAATATCCCGTCTGTCTCGGCCTTTGACATGCGGAGTGCCCGTCCCGTCTGGCAGTCAAATGAATTTATCATCCTCCCTCCCAGCATCGGTGGGGCGGCCCTTAATGCAGATGTCCTGGTCGGAGTGTCTACTCTGGGTAAGCTTGCTGCGGTTCTTGTGGACCCGCGAACGGGGACTGTCAAGGACTCCATATCTCTCGGGAACGACCACCTGGTAAGCGAGATACGGGGCCTTCAATTGAGTCCGAATGCTGCAGACCTGTTGATCTTCTTTAAAGACGGAACGATCCAGCGAATCGAAATCGAATCTCGGACCAGTGAATCCTATCGAGGCTTTGTCCGCAGCTTCAGCCCTTCCGCTTCTGTTCGCGGGGCGGCGATTTCCGCGGTGGCCGATGACACAAAAGTGTTGGTTTACAATGGCAAGACAAAAGCACCAGAACTTGTACTCGAAGCGAAAAACCCAGTCACCGCTCTGGAGATTTCTTCAACGAAAACATTGATTGCCGCAGGGGATTCACAAGGGTTCGTATACGTCTGGAACGTAACGAACGGCACTCTGCTCAAGAACTTCCAAGACGACCGAAATAAGCTGCCTGCCATTAATAAAATCCGAATGACTTCCGATGACAAGGCGATCCTCTATTCCGCCAAAGACCATTTATCTCTAGTTATGAACTATCTGGTTCCACCGCATACGCGATTCGAATTTTCTCAGACCGATGTTGTCAGCGATTTTGAGATTTCGCCCGACGGACTGAGGTGCATTTCATTAGCAACTGGAGAGGCCACGAGGCTCTACTCCTGGAATCTCGAAGATCGTACTCGAGAGCAGGGAATAGGGATGCGGCAGGCGGCGCGGGAGGGCGCTATTGCATTCTCACCCGATATGACATTTTCCTTCCTCAATATTGATGGAATGCTATTCAATTGGCAGTTGCCGAAACAGGGTACCGGCCGAGTGAGCCCGTACGAGCTCCCGAAACCTTATACGCCCGGCCCCGGACTCCTTGCACCTGATGGCCGGCATCTGTTTCGATTCGAAAAAGAGGGCGTGCGGATATGGGACATCCTTGCTGTGCAGCCAGTCGCCTACTCGGCCGATATGCAACGAGACAGTCGCTGGTCTTTCTCGTCGGACGGACGCGCCCTGTCCTTGGCTCTTGACGGCGAACTGGAAGTGCACAGCCTCATGCGGGATCAATGAGTCGGTAAGGGCCGCTCATAGCTATGGATGAGTACTGTTGGCTGGAGCATATGCCGGGGATCCTTAAGCCTTCGCTGCAAGAAGGGGCTCTCTCTGCCACACATAAGCACCTTCTAAGATGGCGATCTGCCTCTCCGTCAGTCCGTCGATCCCATCCTTGCTCAACGGCGAGCGGGCCCATTGCATGTAGTGGGGGCAGTACTTGAGCAGGACACTGCGGCGTTCCTGGTTGGGATTGGTCCAGGGCATCGTGCCGTGCGTCAGGGCCTCAGTAAAAATAACGACATCGCCGGCCCTCATGGCCACCTGCTGGGCGAGAGGATTGTTGGACAGGCTGTAGTAGGACTTTGGCGTGGGATAGAGCGCCTTGTGGGAGCCGGGGATACAGCAGAACCCGCCGTCGCCCGCGTTGATGTCGGTCAGGGCGTAGCTGACGACTACCAGGCCGTTATGAACCCGTTCACCATGGGTGACGTAGAAGCACCCATGATCAAACATTCCGGAATGGTGATGCAGGCTGTTGCCCGATGGCTCGGCAGAGGAAGAGGCGGCCATGCCGTAGGTGTGGTCCAGGCGGAATTTAGGGCCGATAATTTCGCTCAGGAGGGGCAGGATTGCCGGCTGGTCAATGAGACGACGCCAGACTTCGCCCCAGGCGAAGTAGCCGCCGAAACGTGATTTTCCTGGATCGTTTTCAGGATTGCGGATGCCATGTGTATCAAGGTCCTCAAGCATTGTCAGAACCTGCTCGGGAGAAAGTACTCCTTCAATTCTGAGGTAGCCCTGAAGGTCGAAAAGGTATTTCTGCTCTTCGTTCATAGTTTTCAATTATTGACCTTAATGTTGTGGATGGACCAATAGAAACTCTGATTCGCCTCGGTCAGTTCGATCTTGACGAAACGCGTTTTTTCAGGCTTTGGGAACTCAATACGTGTGATCGCGTTGTCACATCTGGCGGTGAGTATTGGATTGCCGAATTCTTTGCCGTCTTTTGAAACGAAAACTTTGTAGCCTCTTGGGAAATCGTTCGGAGAGGCGGTGGAGTCGAGGACGACGTTTTTGACTTCCATTTCTTTCAACAGGTCCAGCATAAACCACTGTCCCGGCTTCATGAAATCCTTGGTGTCCCAGCGGGTGGCGGGATTTCCGTCGATGGCATTTCTAAGTGCTTCTGTGTTATTCGATGATTGAGCGGCAAGCTCAGGTCTGCCCGCTGGTTTATTTTTGTAGAGAAGAGGATTGCCCCAGGTGGCACTCGGAAACAGCCAGAATTTTCCGTGGCCTTGAACGTAGAGCCGAAGTCGCTGGATGCCCTCCACATTGATCTCGGCGTCCGGGTGAATCTGGTGCCATGCCACGCGGGGTGAATGCCAGAGATGGCGGTCGTCACCGAATACCCAGAATTCCATCTGGATCTTTTCCTGCTCATCCTTCAGCTTGTCCTGGCCCTCGAGGTCCATGCCGAATGAAAGGTGAAGGCGGTCATATTCGCCGTTGATTTCGAATTCCATGGATGTCGGGGCTCGGACACCAATCGATTTACCGACCGGTTTGGCCACGATATGCGGTGGATTACCCATGTAACTCTGATCGAGTCGGACCATGCCGATGCGTTGATCGATCTTTGATGGAAGCAGGTCAGACAGCCACATGGTATCCGGCGACGAATCAGGCATTGAAAGGTATTTCGGAGCTATTCTAGGGTGGGCTTTTGCCCGTCTCTCATCGTCGCCGAGATGGGTTGATCGCTCGTCGATATTCCATTCAGGCCCGAAGAAACCACTGCACATCATGGTGTCGGGTGTGGTGGATTTATCATCGAAGATGGCAAAGTCGTACCAGTTCCAGTTGTTGAGTGGCATCCATCCGGAGAAGTTGCCGAAGCGGTTGTTGAGCTGCCAGATGCCGAGCGGGTCGGTCGACATGGAGACGACCACGTAGCGGTTTGGATTCAGCGGATTTGGATAACAGAAGCGTGCGCCAAGCCCTGTGCCCTTGAATCGGCGTTGGCCGAAGACGATGGTGTCACCTTCCAACTTAATCGGTAGTTGCGGGCATACTCTGGCTGAAATGATGTTTTGGGCGGCGCCCCCATAGAGGACGAGATTCAGGCTGGCGATGTCCTCGTCTGTGACGTCGGTGTCCGCCTTTATCCGGGGACGCACATTATACATTTCCTCCCAGTTGGCAGAGAATTGCATGACCTCGTCCCGCGTCATCTTGTTCCATACTGGGTCCGGAGAGATAGTCCCATAAACGAGAATGAATGGCGTGACGTAGGCATCATGAACAGGCCCCTCGAGGTCTCTGCGTTTGAATGTCGCCGGCTGCGAATTCCGGATGGCCCAATTTCCATCCGTCTGATGCAGGCTGAGTGTACCCTCTCTGCCTGCCTTCCATGGGTCTCCCTCGAAAACCTTTCTGGCGTTAATCCAGACGGAGAGTTTTTCCTCCGGTGGCTGGGGCAGCTTTTTCAGAAGGATGTACACCTCTTTAATGTTTGCCGCTTCAATGCGAATCGTCTCAATGTCAACATGTTCAGCGGAGATGTCGGCAAATTGTCCAAACTGGTCTAGCTGCCCGATCTGCAGCCAGTAACCGCCAGGATAACGTAATCGTGGAGTTCTGAATCGAATGTGTTTCGGGCTGGTAACGAGTTTCTTCGGGTACATGAATTTCCAGCGTGCGTCCCACATCTCCCCTGGAAAACCGCCATGGCCGACGTTGGGGAATTCCTGGTAGACCGATTGGTAACCCAATTTCTTGAGCTTGTCGGTCATTTTGCGCGCGTGGCTCACCCGGACGACGTCGTCAAGTTTTCCATGGGAGCAGAAGACCGGCAGATTCCGCAGATTTTCGCCGTAGGAGAGCGGATCGAGAACAGCCTGCAGGTAGTCGTGCAGGCCCTGGAACTGCTTCGCAGGGGTCCAGGGAACGGGGCGGTCCTCAAGAAAAGACTCATTATTCGTATTCCCGCAGACCGGAGCAGCGACCGCAAAGAGATCGGGATATTTTGCACCAAGATTCCACGAACCCGTCCCGCCCATGGAGACGCCTTCGAGGATGATGCGTTCGGGATCGATTTTGTAATCACGCTGCACTTCTCGGATGACAGTGAGGACGTCCTCTTCCGCGGTGAGCATGTAATCCATGCTGCCGCGGCCCTGGGGAGCAACGACGATATAACCGCCGGAAACGTGAGGCGGGTAGCCCTGGTAAGGCCGGTTGCCGCCGTGGCCATGGAGGTTCACGATCAGCGGGTAAGGTTTGTCGCCCAGGTAATCGTTCGGGACCGCAACTCCGTAAGCCTGCCAACTGCCATCAACGTCTGAGTAATATGCTTTCATGATTTGGCCGCGTTTTTCGACGAATGGATTCCGCCCTTGTCGCAAGTGATAAAGGTCGTCGTGGGCCAGCTTAAGCTGGTCGATTGTCCATCTGATGTGTCCCTCGTTTGCCTGGTTTTCACTGGGTGGCATTCTCCAATCGAGGAAGTCAATTGCGGCCTCCACCCACTTGATTTCGCGTTTGAAAGGGGAACTCTTCGACAGTTCCCCCGTCTCATTTTTTAATGCCTTGAATTCTCTCCGCAGCCGGCCGGAATAGATGGCTTTAATGGTCGAGGCATGTACGTCAATCGCTTCGATTCGAATCGGTCGCGTGCGCTTGTTGAGGTCAACCACGGCCAAACAGTCGGCCTGCCCGGACTGAAGCTCAAAGAAGACGTGCTGATAAGCAGGCTGCAAATTGCCGTTTACCCAGATCTTGATCCCATCAGGATCATTATTGTAGAGGCCAATTTTGCCCGGGGTAGTTGCCTCTAATTTGAAGCGCACGATCCCTGCTTCGCGGCCATCAGAAAATCGGTGTCGTGGCAGATCGGAGAGGGGGAGCTCACCATCAACGAATGTGTATCGAGAGGCCCAGGAGATGAAGGGCTTGGCGAGGGTCACGAATTCGAATTCGTCAAAGCCATGCAACGACCATGTCGAGGGGGCGGGCTCCATCACTTCGTACTGCCGCACGAGCCGCTGATGAGGCACTCTGAATCGCCTGCCAAGTTCGGAAAGGAAGCGTACGAGGTCAGAGAACTCGTCGAGGCGAAGAGAACTGGTAAGGCCCTCGTCCATGAGAGATTTCGGGAGATTTTTTTTCTCTTTCACCTGGGCCTTGTCCAGCAAAACCCGATTTCCGTTCGCCTCGAATAGTTCGTATTCAAAATTGGATTCACGCTGGATGGTACCGATGAAGTTCCTGCCATCCTTTCCGGTGAGCTGATACGTCTTGAACAGCTCGTGAAAACTTTTACTGGGGAACAAAAGATCTTCCACGATTTCTTCAGGAGTCTTGCGGTTACCCAGGTCCGTCAAATCTGGGCCGGACCATCCGCCTTCGCCGCCGATGATGTGGCATCGCATGCATTGAAGTTCGGGCCTGCGAAAGACGAGCTGTCCGTAGTCGTCGTCACCGTTGCGGCGAACGTCTTCGTACAAAGTCACAAACGCTTCTTCCGTAGCTGGTGTTTTCATGGGGGGGAGGTTGGCAGAGTCGCCGAGTGCTCGAACCAGCTTTCGCATATGTTTTCCGAGCGGCCGGGCCATTTGGACACCGAGGTAGGCGAGGGCTGGAGATGACTTCAGCCCGGTCAGCTTTTCGACAAGGGCGCGGGGGGCGTCACGATGGTTCAGAATGTGTACAAATAACTGCCATCCATACTCTGCCTGACTCTGGGGCGGCCCTCGAAGAGGGAGCTCTGGAATCTGAAGGGTGCCGGCATCCTGAAACGGCTCTTGCGTGATGGCGCCGACGGTAGACAGGATTGCCTGCTCAAAGTCCATGCGGAGCAATCCAACCGCAGCCATGGCCCGGATACTGAATGGATTCTGATTCAGGCCCAGGCGCTTGAGTGATTCTTTCACCTCGGGATGCCCGTCCATGTGGCTCAGCCCATCTGCCGCCGATTCCCGTAAACGAAATGGCTGTGTTAGATCTTCGGCGACCCTGGTGAGCAGGCTCTCGGCCTCCCGGAGCTTCCATCTGCCGGCCAGACGAAGCGCACCCTGGCGCAGTTCAGATTCCGGGGATTCAGTTATGGGAAGAATCCTCTGCAGATGGCCTGATGGCCTGCCGTTTCTTTGAGAAGCATTGACCAGGCTCCGGAGCAACGCGATGCGAATCTGAATGTCGGTCTCTTCCTGAACCACGAGGGTGAGAATTGCTTCCAAATCTTGCGGGCGGCCGATGTCGGCAATCAGTGAAAGACACTGTTCCAGTTCAGATGGTTTGACTTGGTTTGCCCGGAATGCAGCGATGATTGGCGTCAGCGCGCGGCCATCTCTTGCGGCACGTATTGCAAATGCCAGGTGCTTGATATTGCCTCCAAAGACTTCGTAACCGTCGAGCAGTTTTTCCATCCAGTATGGGCTGAGATCTCTTGCGGCGAGCTTGAGCGCGTATTCCAGTTCCGGATCGAGAGGATGCTCGAGCGCCATCAATGCGGTCTCCGCACCTTGGGCTGATCGGGTATGCCGCAGAGCATTGACCGCTGCAAGGCGCACGCTGGGGTGTGGATCGCCTATCGCTACGTCGAGCTGCCTGGAGAGGGCATTTGTTTTCAGCGTCGCTGTCGGAATCAGCCGGACCGCCTCGGCACGCAGTTGAGGGTTCTGCGAATGCGTCAGTAGATCGGCGAACATATCGGGATTCCATTTGTCCAGTGCATGCAGGGCCCGCATCGCCTGTATTTTTTCCGTATCAGCATCCGGAGGCAGACTCGACCACCAGGAATAAATGTCATGAATTACGACTTCACGGTCTCCGAGGCGGAGGTTCAGGAGGATAGCGTGGGCTTCGAACGGCAGGGCACTTTTGAGTTGTGCCAGCAGTTCGTGTGTTGTCGCCCCGGCCAGTTTGAGTTGTCTGCTCAGGTTTCGTGCAGGTGAAATTCGCCAGATACGGCCTCGAGTTTTGTCCCAGCTTTTGTCCGGAAATTCTGCTGCGCCCAGGTCGGAGTGGATGTTAAAGGCATCTGCGACATAGAGTGCGCCGTCAGGGCCGGTCCGAACTGCTGTAGGACGGAACAGAGGGTAATCAGTCCACAGCAGGGCTTCGGCACGTGTCAAGAGTTTCGTGCTCGTCTCCCTGGACACCTTGTACCCGTAGATTTTTTGTCCGGCAAAATCGGCTGCAGCCATCTCGCCGACGGAACCTGGGAATATTGACGACAGCCTTGCGAGGCTGGTTAACGGCGGCTGTTCTGCTGATACACGAAGACTCCCCGCATCTGTAGAGTCGAGTTGCATGCCTCTGAAAACCTGTCGAACCCCTGTCCCATCAGATGCGTCTGATACCAGTATCTCTCCCGTGTTAGAGAGCATCCCGCCTGGTTGAGAGAGGCCAGAGACGAATGGAGTGAGTCGACCGGTTCGCGGCTGCCATTCCCAGATGCCGCCACCTTTCATTTCCTGGACGCCCCATTCAGTTTCGATGTAACTGAGCAGACTGCCGGAGTGGGCAATGAGTAGAGCGCCGTCGTCTCCAAAACTAAGACTATGAATCAGTTTGCTGACGTCCTGTGTCCCCAAACCTTGCAGAATGACCCTGCGAATATCCGCCTTCCCGTCGCCATCCTTGTCACGCAGGTGGAACAGTTGGCTTCCGCTGACTGCATAAAGTCCATCTTGTCCGTCGGGTAAAAGACTTGAAGGCAAGGTCATCCCAGCGGCGAACACAGATTGCCGGTCAGCTATGCCATCGCCATCGGAATCCTTGAGCAGATAGATTTTGTCGTTAATGTGCTGGCCCGGGGTGGGGTGGGGGAAGGCGGTGGTTGTCGCTACATAACAATTGCCATCCACATCCCAGGCCATGTCGAGTGGTTTGTCGATCATGGGTTCGGCAGCGAACAGGTTCACCTTCAGGCCTTTGGCCGTCTTGAACGAACCAAGCTCAACTGCGGGCCGTACGTCCAGTCTCCTTTTGTTGTCTGGGTCGTCGAATCTATTCCATGGCGCCAGCCCGTAATCGCCCAGCTCTGTTGCCGCGATCCATTGGATGTCGTCAAAGCCCTCCTTTTTCCATTCGCCGTTCTCCTCGTGGTGAACTTTCCATGATTTGTCGGTGACGATCGTAGTCACCCTCCCGTCCTTATAAATGATTTCAAATTTTCCTATGAGGCCACCCGGGCCGGCCCCGTTGATGGCTGCGACCGCCAGCACGTTTTCTCCGTCCTTCAATTGCTTGTTAAGACGGACTCGAATGGCTTTGTTCCAGACCCCGTTCT
Source organism: Planctomycetota bacterium (assembly GCA_027625095.1). Taxonomy (GTDB): domain Bacteria; phylum Planctomycetota; class PUPC01; order JACPCR01; family JACPCR01; genus JAQBXN01. The sequence continues at coordinate 23,782 of JAQBXN010000117.1, forward strand.
GACCGACCTGGTTGCCGTTGAGCCAGAGGGTCACTTCGTCATCGACATTGATCACCCCTCGAACGTCCTTGATTTTCTTCTTATCTTGAATGTTGAATGTGTAACGAAAAAAAGGTTTGAGGATTCCGGCATCCGGGTGCCAGAGCCATTTTGTTCCTTCCAGGTCTATTTCCGGTTGGACAGCTTTGACCACTTCTGCCTTGAACGGAGAGGGGCCGTCAGGTTTCTCAGTGGCAGGGTTCTGGTGGACGCCGGGCAGAAGGGCATAAGTGCGTCTCTGGGGCACATTGAGACTGCGGATAGTTTCCTCCTGTTTCTCGATGGCCTGATCAAGTTTGAGCAATTCGGCGGCGAACTTAGCCTGCTTGCTCTTGAGTACGCCATCGATGTAAAGATCGTTCAGCGGCTCCCATTTCTGGCGGACGATGGAATTCTTTTGGGCGATGGCGGCACGGAGTTTTCGCGCATGGACGAAATCGGGACGCGAACTGAATTGGACTCCCCACGCCCACTCTTCCGAACCGGCAGTCTGCACAAAGACATCATCGATTTTCAGCGTGTAATCGCCGAAAGACAGCCCTGCAATTCGTGCCGTCTGCGTGCTGCCCAGAATCGCCGGTAAGGCAATTCCGCTGCCAATCATGTTGAACATCAGGACTGGTTTGCCGGAATCGATATCCGATTGTTCGGCTTCGATTTCGAGTTCCAGATTGGTTCCTGGAAACTGCACCCTGAGTTCCTGCAGCAGAGTCGGAACCAGCCGTGAGTAATCGAACTCAGCCCCCTTGCGGGGAATCCCGTCAACGGAGAGATCGGCATACAGGGCGCCGTGCTCTACGGCAATGCGAGAGATAGCGCTTGCGTAGAGAAGAAGATCTGAATTTCTGAGGACGCTGTCCCGGCCTTCCTCCACTGTAGATACGAATGCCGGCGGTGAAATCAGCATGAACCTTGCCCCGGTCCTGGATAAGTCCGCGATCAGGCGCTTGTAACCGCGGACGAACTGATCGAGACCTGCCTGGCCTTTATGGGATTCGTTCGAGCCGTATGCCAGAACGATCATGCTTGGCATTATTCTGTTGATCATGTCGTGCCGGCTTCGGTATCCCTCCTCAGGGTGACCGGAACGCGAACGCGCCTGACCGAAAACGTCGTCACCCGTTCGACCGAAATTGAGCACGCTGAATCGTGCCCGCGGCCACCTCGCCCTGAGTGCGGCTTCAAAGTAGCCGTGCCGGCCCATGTCTTCGATCATGCTGTCGCCCAGGAGGACAACTCTCTCGCCGTCGTAAATCTCGAACTTTGTATCGTCCGTTCGCTTCGGTTGGGCAGAAAGCCAGACCGGTTCCGTCACATTTTGCTTCGACTGTAGAAAGACAAATGCGCCTTTCTTGTTACCCACGACCACATCGGGCATGCCGTCCCCGGTAATATCTCTCACATGTACCTGTGCTCCGACACCTGAATCATCATCAATCAGATAGGGTACAAATTCAGGCTCCGAATTCGGAGGGCGAATCAGTTTGAACCAGTAAAGCACCGCCCTCCCATTAGGATCTTCGCCCCGATCCGGCCCATCGGCCCAGAAGCGTTTTCCTGTCACAATGTCATTCAGACCGTCACCGTCGACGTCCGCCACTGCAAGGGCATGGGCCTGTGAAAAGCTGACTGGATATCGTCCGTGATGGGGATGCCGGCCGACGATAGTGTGCTGAATGAAGGCCGATTCAGACTTGAGAAGGAGGGCCTCCGCTTTCTTTCGCTCGAGGTCATTCACCTGGTTTACATCAAGCGGCTCTTTTGCTCCGAGTTCCTTGAGCTTGATATCGATGTCGGCAATCTCTCTGATGGGCTTCTCCATGGCGTCGACCGCCTCGCGCACATTCCCCCGATGTCTGAGTTTGTCCAACTTTGGCAAATCGCCTGGAAAGACCTGTTCGTACCATGCGATCCCGTAGCCGTGCGCGCTGCTGCTTATGATGTCGTTGTCGCCATCGCCGTCCACGTCGTAAGCAAACATCTGGGCCCCGTCGCCGAACGACCATTTGTGAAACTTCCATTCCGGGAGATCTTTCAGGGAAGCAGGTTGTTCCCACCAGCCGTTACGCTCCATCACGTCGAGTCGGCCGTCGTTGTTGATGTCGCCCGCACCGAGTCCGTGATGATTGCGGCCAAACCCCTGGTTCGGAGAAAGTTTCTGGAACTCCCACGGGGCCCCGGCATCTTGCGGGTTGGGCCCGGCCCAGCCAAGGTGTCCCCCAACATTGAATATGAGTTCGGGCTTGCCGTCTCCGGTCAGATCGGTGAAGAGGGGTGATTCACCTTCGACGTTTTTGAAGGCCAGGTAATGGTTCCAGCGCTTCTCTTCATTTCGCGGGTTTTCATACCACCAGGCCTCCTTACCAGGCCAGGAGACCTGCAGCACATCTGTCCACTGATCGCCGTTCATGTCGTGGGCGAAAGTAAGAAAGTTATCAGACTCTCGTCTCGGGTCATGAGGCTTTGGCTCGTAGATTTCGTGCCTGTTTTTGAATTCCGGCCCTTCGTACCAGAAAGGCCCGATGGCGACGTCGATTTTTCCGTCCTTGTTGAAGTCCCCCGAGGCCGCCCCTTCGGCGTAAAACTTCTCCGTCAACTGCACTTTTTCGAATGTGTGCAGGACGCGTATCTCCTCAGCCGTCAGGCCTATAAATACTGCTGAAAACAGCGCTAGTTTTGCCTGGAAATGCAGCACGAGCGTCAAGGTTTGAGAGGGAAAATCGCGACGGGCGAAAGGATATCTTGTTCGACTCTAATTGGAAACCGCGGATGAAGGTGAGCCGGTTACTCAAATTGCGTCTCTTGCCAGGTAAGCCTTGCCCGCTGCCTATTTTCCATGCGTGAACCTCAACGGGAGATTCCCCGTTTTCACGACACCCGTCCGGGTCATCAGGATGGGGGGTGGCAGGTCATTAATTCAACCTTGAAACGATGCGATGCCTGAGAAGCCGATGATCTCAGCTCATCGGCTTCTTTAGAATGGCATGACTGCCCGATTACAAACTTGTGTATTACGGCCGCAGGATGGCCTTAGGTTTTGAGTTTTGCTCTCAATGTGCTGCGCGATATAGATTCAGTGTAATGTGGGCTTGGCCTTGGTGATGGCCCTCGTGCCATGAGAGGATTTCAAGCGACTGGCGATACGTCCGCTGCGCATCCGGGAGTGGCATCTCGTCGAGCTTTGAAGGATCGAGTGACCCGAGCAGATCCAATAATGGTTGGCGCGCTCTTTCGAGAGTTTCTTTTACTTCTTCAATAGATGGGATGTTGTCGTCGGGAGTGCTGCCGCCGGCGTACCGGTCGCACAGGTCAGGCCATTGAGGTGTGTTTCCCAGGATCTTGACTTGAAGGTACCGATCGTCAGTAGCTGCGAGATGCATAAACTGCCATGCAAGGTGAGCGCGGCCTTTGCCAGGACGCCAGGCAAGGATGTCGCCACAGTTGGGGTCCTCTTCGATCTTATTGAGCAGAGCCAAGGTTCGAGCGCGATTGAACTCAAACATGCTGTTGTAGACTTCCAATTCCGTCATCTGGGTTCTCCTTGTTTGGTAGGTTTGTCGAAAGACGTGCGAAGAATTGAGTTGCAGATGTATCCGAATCTTTCCGATTGGCGACCGGCGACTGAAGATGTCTCCGTTTCGAATCTAGAGAGCGACTTCCGTTCGATTGGCATCTGCCGCCTCTTAAATCTGCAATGTTAATCGGCTGTCTGTCAGCATTTCTTACGTAGTAATGTGCAGGTCAGATTCACCCGCTATCTCGCGGATAAACGCGTTGAGATATGCCCTGGCTAAGAGCGAGAAAGACAGATGTTGAAAATGGCACGGGAGATCACGACCGGATTCTAACTTGACAATGTTATCTTTCTTTACCTCGAAGAGGTTCGATTCCAGAGCCCAGGGTCAGTGCCGCGCCGAAGGTGCAAGCGCCA
>JAQBXN010000118.1 GCA_027625095.1 Planctomycetota bacterium
AAGTCCGGGGATCGGTCGGAAAAGGCGCCATAAGCCCCGGAGGGGCGAAAGCAGTCCCTGGATTGCTTCAGAGGGCGGACAGGCAAGATCGAGGAAAGCAAACTGCCGAGAAATGGGCAAGAACTTCTGGGCGCGACACTAGTTTCATCAGTTGCAATCCGCGTTCACGCGATCTACTTAAGCTACACCAAATAAAGCACACGAAGGAAGGCCCATGAATATCGTTTTATCCGATGACCAACTGGTTCAGTATCACCAAGACGGGTATCTCGTCGTGGAAAGAATGTTTGATGATGAAGAGATGGATCTGCTCCGCCGTTCGGCAAAGGAAGATCGGGATCTCGATAGCCACTCGTACGGGAAGAGTGACGGTGCGGGCGGCACGGTCCGGCTCGCACTCTGGAATCATCCCGGCCAGGGCATCTACGGAATGTTTGCCCGTTGCAACAGGCTCGTCGGAGCGGCTCGACAGATACTTGATGACGAACCTTATCACTACCATTCGAAGATGATCATGAAGGATGCCCGCATCGGCGGCGCGTGGACCTGGCATCAGGATTACGGCTACTGGTATCAGAACGGCATCCTGACGCCGAATCTCACCAGCGCGTTTATTGCTGTCGACCCGGCGACTAAAGAAAACGGCTGTTTACAAGTGATCCGGAGTTCGCATAAGTGTGGTCGTATTCACCACGAACTTGTCGGCGACCAGGCGGGCGCGGACCCGGAACGGGTCGATGAAATTTTGAAGCGGTACGAGCACGGCTATGTCGAGATGAGCCCCGGTGATGCCCTTTTCTTCCATCCGAATCTTCTGCATTGCAGCGACCGTAATCATTCCGAACACTCCCGCTGGTCAATGATCTGCTGTTACAACGCGAGATCGAATGACCCGTACAAAGAAGCACATCACCCCCGCTATACGCCGCTCGAGCCGGTGGACGATTCCGCTATCAAGGAGGTCGGCGTAAAGCGATTTACAGACGATACGTCCGACGTGGCCTGGCTCGACCCGACGATTGACGTCAGTGCTCATTCGCTCGACGAGCGCGAGTAATCGGCTCGCTCGAATCAATTTCAGGACCGCTTGTGTTCCGCCCGACCCACAATGCCACCGGCAGGATGGCGAGGCCAAGGGCCGTGGTCCACTCGAGGAATTCACCAAGTATCATGACTGCCGCGCCGACGGTGACCAGGTGTGGCACATACCCGATCAGCAGGAAGCCGGACACCTGCGACTGTCCCATGCACTCGCGCCGCGACCCGAAGTGAGCGATACCTACAATCGTGCAGATCAGCAATGTCCAGACTCCACCGGAGGTGGTGAGTGCTGCCGTCATCTGCTCTCCGTATACAAAGGCCAGCAACAGGAAACCCGGCGCGGTATACAGACTGACCGCCAGCATGCTCTGCAAGTGAGTGGCGCCGTATTCGATGGCCTTGCGCTCTACGACTACATGCAGCGCGGCTGCGAAACACATCAACGAGACATATAAGAACGCGCTGGAACCGATTCCGTCCGGGCTCTCGAAGTCCTTAAATCCCATGAGCGCCGCCGCGAACCCGCCCAGAACACAGCCGATCACGCGGCCTTGCGTGAGCTTGTCGTTTACCGGGTTGGCCATGCGCGTCATGGCCAGTGAAAAGATGGGGTAGAGGCAGGCATACAGTACGGTAAGGAATGAGGCATCAAGCCAGACCAGTAACCAGACCGTAATCGCATTGGTTACCGTTTTCAGTAAAGAGGCGGCAATCAGGTGACCCCTCGCGCGGCCGGGCGGCAGTATGGCATCCCGGCGCATGAAAACGATAGCAAGATAGACCAGCCCGATACCGGCAGCCCGGTAGAAGGCCAATGCCATGGGGGCCGTCTCCCACCCGGCGGCATAACACCATTTGAAGGTAATGGATATGAAGCCACCAGTAAGCGCGAAGACCGCAATGTGAACGAGCAGTTTCTTATTGTCCAAAACAGAATCCATTGACTCAAAAAACCGCGTAGCACGGAGTTGCACTCCGTGTGATTCCGGCACGGGAGACTGAGTTCAACTCCGTGCTACGATTCGTTCCTGACGGCGCCATGTCGCAGTCACCGCGCTCCCGGCAGACTAATCTTCAAATTCGTCCTCAATGTCTTTCTCATCTTTGCCAGCTTTCCTGTCCTCTTTATTGAGTTCGATTTCCATCTTCGGTTTGCCCAGGGTGGGGTTGGTCTGAGCGTGGTATTCTTCCAGGTTTGTCTTGCCGTCTTTATCCGGGTCGTCATCGGGCTGGGCGACGGTTGCGGTCTTCATGTCGCCCCACTGGCCGAACCAGTACATTTCGAACCAGTTGGGCAGGCCGTCGTTGTCGACGTCGCCGTACTCGCTGTAGATCAGCATCGGCGTGTCGCCAAAATCTTCTTTCCATAATCGTTCGTCTTCGCTCGACCAGCAGACCATTCCGTTGTCTTCGCGGAACGGCCGGTCGGTGATCCGTTCGGGACTTTCGAGCCGGAGTTCGAGGTTGCCGTCGCGCAGGAGTTCGGCGATCACTTTGCCTGGGGTGACAGGAAACTGCTGGCGATGGTAACCCGCGGGCGCTTCGTATTCGGCGTCACGGCCAGGCAGGCGAATCGTCGCCGGCCGCGGAAGGATGGTCAGCACTTCGATGGCGCCGTCAATGAATCCGCCCTGCGTGAATGGCCACACCTTCGCGCCCCTGGGGTATTTACGGTGAGTGATGTAGATGCGGTCGCTGGCCAGGGCAGGAGGTTCTCCCGTCTTCCACCATTGAATGTGGTAACCGGTCAGGCTGTAGCTGCCGAAACGGGTGTTCCAGCCGGGGGCGATGTTGGTATTTTCGCCGTAGTCGTTCCAGGTGGTGATTTGCAGCAGCGTGGCATTCTGTTTTCTCGCGTCACTCCAACAATAGTCCACCCATTCGGTGCCCTTCGGGCCGAAGAGTTCATATGGGATGTTCTCTTTTTGATACATTCCTATTGGGCACGACCATTCTGCGCCTGCGTTGATGGTGGCTTTGGCGATGTCGGGCAGCCGCGGGCCGAGCCCGCCGTAACCAGCCCAAGTGAAAGCGCCGATAGCGCCGACCTGTTTGCCGAAGATAGACGCAGCTTTCACTACAGGATCGGGCGGCATTACTCCGTTCGGTACTTCGTGAAAGAAGTACCCCATATCGATATGAAAGAAACAGGGCTCGCCGGCGATCTTCTCCCACTCCCGATGCATCTCGCCCAGATACTTCCAGGCTTCCGGAGTGCCACGCAGGCGCTTGATTTCATCTTCTGACTTGTCCGGGAAGCGTTGCTTGAGGTAGCCCCAGTAGAAGAAGCCGGTGCCGTATCCGAAGATGAGGGGCTTGCCGTTTCGCCGGGCGAGTTTGGGACTCTTGCCATGCCTGTCGAGCAGGTACTTGATCGCTTCGCCTCCGCCTCCGCAGGACGGGTCGAGGCAGATCGTAATCTTGAACGGATAGTCCTTCGCCTCCGCGACGGCGAAGAGGGCGTTGAGGGTACGCTTGGCATCGTCCTGCCCGGCCCAGGCATCGATGGCAAAGCCGTCTATACCGATTCGCATGGCTCTGCGGATCTCGATGTCCGCGCTCTCTTCGAGGGATAACCGTTTGTCCGGAGGGACGAGGTCGTAATTCCGTACGTGGCCCCCGTGTCGAGCGACGCCTTTTCCGCGGTCGTGTCGCAGGTGCTTCAGGCCATTCTGTCGCTCCCATTCAAGAGCGCCGCTCCCCGCGGGCCAGCAGCCCATGTAATGGGCGTAGACCGCCTTCGTCTCAGGTTCGGCAAGCAGGTCACCGAACCACGGAAGTGTTAAAAACATCATCAGCATGAAGAACGAGCCTCGATCAAAAATGTCAGGTATTACGGAACAGTGTAATCATTAAGATCAATTTAACGTAGCGGCGAGCGGCGAGCGGTTTCATTGTCGCGAAATAGTTTCGACGGAACCATCGGATCTTAACCGAACCAGCGTCAAATCTGCTTCGACCGTCAAGCCATGGGCTTCCACACGCAAAGGGCCGCTGGCGGGATCCTCAGCATCAATGGCCACGATGACGTCGCGCCTTCCATCGGCAAGCTCACATTCGATACACACATGGGTGTCGCCTGCGGCCTTACCCTCGGCGTCCGTGATGCGGTGGCGCTGGATATTGCGGACGGTTGGTTCGCCTTCGTAAGTCTGCATCACTCCGATGAAAGTTGATGCCAGCGGCTCATCGGAATCTGGATCGGTTCGCCGCCTGGCGATCGCCTTGGGAATCCATGCTTCAGACCGCAGGTTGTAATTGCCGGTGGTTATCCAGCTCTCGCACAGGCCGGCCTCGGCACCTTCACTGAGATCGGTGTACCGAAACCTGATAGCAGTGCCTTCCGGTAAGAGCTTCAGCCGATCCTCAACCTGCCACTCGACCGACCAGGGCATCTGGGGCTGCGGGTCATAGCTGAAATTCCTGAGTTTACAGTGCTCGCTGTATGCCTCGTCGGGCGAAGGATTCAGTGTCAGCCCTTCGGGCGTTGCACTCCCGTAGTGACTCTGTGTGAACTTGGCGTGGTCGTCTCCTCCAGCCACTCGGAAGATGTCCAGGATGTAAAATCGCTCGTCTGACACATCGATCAGCATCAGTGTTCGTTCATACCGGGTGCACTCTTCGTAGACATCCTTCGCATCAACTCGGATTGCATGACATATCTCGTCTTCCCCCCAAAGTGTTGTCCGGCCGGCCCGAACATCAGCAGTTCCCCACTGTTTCCCATCCTGGTCGCGGCGATTGACCACCACGGTGTTGTGCGCCACGGTTCGGACGTACCACATCGCTTCAGGAGTATCGTGTCCACCATAACCGGTCGGCGGATAGCCATAGTCAGGGAGCAAATCCAGGCCATGCGCGTAAAGGCCGACATTGAGGGCGTCGAAGTGGCAATGGTTGCGGCCCGAATCGTAATCCAGCCAGACGGAGCGCGCGTTTTTCCCCTTCCCGGAACGGAGGATGGCCACGTGCCACTCCTGCTTATCGACACTGCCGACCTCGATCGTATCACCATGTTTTTCGATAGTGCCTGCCAGCGCAGGGCCAAGCGCCTCTTCCGGTTCGCCCAGGAGATCGTACGGCAGTCCTTCCGTGGAACGGTCGTTAGCCAGGTACATAGCCTGCGGGTATGCCTCGTCTCCAGTCGCCTGGTATAGCCGCCACAAGAAACTGAATGCGGAAGAGGCGAGCGCTGAGGTCGCCCTCCTTGCATCCCGTGGAGCGGGCGCTGGAAATTGGACGCCTGCATATTGTTCGATGGGCGTGACAAAATTACCGCCGTCGCCGCAGCTCGGGTAATACTTCTGCAGGCACCAGGTATCGATGTGGAATCGCCATGTCTTATGCAATTGTGGACACCGGCCGAGCAAAGTTGAAAGCAGATTCGGCTCAATACGGGCAAACCACTCCACAAAGCTGGCGAGGGCGTTGACTCCATATGCGGAATAGCCGGGCAGCCCCTTCTCGCCGGTCGTGCCATCGACAGTTGTCGCCAAATTGATGATCTCGGCGATCCGGTCAATCACGGCGTCTCGCTCCTCCGGCCAGTTCAGGACGGCTCTGATCATGACGAATAAAGTCAGTTGCCGCGGGAAATTCGTCTGAACGCGTTCGGGATTGGCCACCGGATGGTGCAGCAGACCGTTCTCAATGTTCTGTTGGATGGCCCTGATAGAATCCTTCGGCGCCTTGATGCCGCATCGATTCGCCTGGTCAGACAGGAAGGCGACCAGTTCATCGTTGCCCTGAATCCCGGGCCGGATGGCGTCGTAGGCCAATACCAAGGTACGGGTCTCTTCACAGGCGTCATGCCAAAGGGATGTGTAACCCCGGTAGCCTTTCTTTTCGTAAACGAATGCCTGCTCTGCATAGTTCATGGCGGGATAGATGTCTGCCACGCGGTCGAGCAGGATGGCGGCCCGCCGGGCATAGTCCGCATCGCCGGAGACCACGTAGGCGTCTGCAAGGGATGATGCTCCATTGACGATGCTCTGCTTCCACTGGCCGTAGATCAGAAATGCGGCGATGAACCGCCAGGTATTTTCCCCTTCGGTAAACCCCCACCCGTCATCGACACCCCAGGAATGCTTCGGGTCGTCAGGGTCAGGATGTTCCTCGTTGATCAGAAGCGACTTGTCAGCGCACTCAGGATCAAATTCGCCGTTCTCGGCCAGACCTGATTTGTAATAGGCCCCAAAATCATTCGTAGGGAAAATCAGTTCACAATGAGGGCACTGCACCTTCCAGGGCCGGTTCAGGCCATCGATCCGCCAACTGTATTCCGGAAGGTCTCCATGGCACGCCAGACAGTATCCCGACGACCAGACCTGCCAGGCCCTGGGCAGGTTTGGTGTGAAGACCAGCTCCCACAGATCCTGGTCTGACATTTCAGCCCAATGCCTGGCCCGTTCGATGATTGTTTCGCGCTCCCGAACCGCCCACGACTCTACACGGGTTCTGGCGATGTGAGCGAGAGGTTCCGGGACGAAAACGCTTTGGATTTTCATGCCATGCTCCATTTCTGATTGAGTTCCGTATGTTCTTGTGGCCAAGTGGCGAAAGCCCTTGACGGGAATAATTTCTGAAGGCACTTACTCTTGTGCCCAATCTCAACGCGGTACTGATTCTGAATACGTAGTCAAAACGGAGAAGAACACAAATGGACTCGAGCATCTTCTGTGGCTGTGTTCCGGCGATCATGACGCCCTGCCTTTCGGACAGGACACCCAACTTCCCGGCGCTTGTGAAGAAGGCGAAGGCACTGATGGCCGTGGGTATGAATGGTGTGGTCTACTGCGGTTCGATGGGTGACTGGCCGCTGCTCTCGGACGAACAACGCAAGGAAGGTGTTCGCCAACTCACCGAAGCGGGGGTGCCGGTGATTGTCGGCACCGGTGCACAAAATCCAGCTCGGGCAGCGGCGCTTGCCGCGCACGCTCAGAGCGTCGGCGCCAGAGGATTGATGGTCATCCCGCGTGTACTCTCTCGTGGCACTTCTTCTGCCGCTCAGCGGGCGCACTTCGCGGGTATTCTCGGCGCGGCACCCGACCTGCCCGCGGTTATCTACAACAGTCCTTATTACGGATTTGAGACGAAGGCAGACCTCTTTTTCGATGTCCGAAGCGAGTTCCCGAATCTGGTCGGCTTCAAAGAATTTGGAGGAGCGGCGGCTTTAAGCTACGCCGCGGAGCACATTACTCATGCGGACGATGACGTGCTCCTGATGGTCGGCGTGGATACGCAGGTGTTCCACGGGTTCGTCTACTGCGGGGCCGTTGGTGCGATTACCGGAATCGGAAACTGCTTGCCCAAAGAGGTGCTTCACCTCTTAGCTCTTTGCAAGCAGGCCGCTGCCGGAGATGTCGAAGCTAGAAGACTTGCCAGGGAATTGGATAACGCCCTGACGGTACTATCGACCTTCGACGAAGGCCCGGACCTTGTGCTCTACTACAAGTACCTCCTTGTGTTGCTTGGCGATTCAGACTACGAACTCCATTTCAACAAGACGGACGAACTCAGCCCAAGCCAGAAGCGCTTCGCCGAAACGCAACTGAAGCTCTTCCAGAATTGGTGGATGGCATGGCCAGGCAAATCCTTTGGGAAAGATTGAGACCACAAAGTGTCCTCCAACGCGATACAGGAACGCATCACGGTCATCGACTCACACACAGGAGGAGAACCCACTCGCGTTGTGATTGATGGCGGCCCCGAACTTGGCCGGGGGGCCATTTCCGAACGTCGTCAGATATTGAAAGAACGCTTCGATCATTTCCGGTCTGCGGTAGTGAACGAGCCTCGCGGCTCGGATGTGATGGTGGGCGCGCTGCTCTGCGAGCCGTGCGACTCAACGTGCGCGACCGGCGTGATCTTCTTCAACAATACCGGTTACCTCGGCATGTGCGGGCATGGGACGATCGGACTGATCGCCACTCTGTCTTACCTGGACGAAATTGTTCCTGGAGAGCATCGGATTGAAACACCGGTCGGCACGGTGACGGCCCGTTTGCAAGAGGATGGGAGCGTCTTGGTGCGGAATGTTCCCAGCTATCGGCACCGCAAGGACGTGACTGTTGAGGTCGCCAATCACGGTCCGGTCACCGGTGATGTGGCCTGGGGTGGCAACTGGTTCTTTCTCGTTTGTGACAGTTTCGACGACCTTTCGCTCGCGAATGTCGAGCAGCTCACCGGCTTGTGCCATCGCATCCGGCATGCGCTTTCCCTTAACGGTGTCACCGGAGCGGATGATGCTGAGATCGATCACATAGAACTCTTCGGAGCGCCACGTTCCGCGGCCGCTGACAGTCGTAATTTTGTTCTGTGTCCTGGTGGGGCCTACGACCGTTCGTCCTGCGGAACGGGAACGAGCGCAAAGCTGGCCTGCCTGGCTGCTGACGGGCGTCTGGTGCCGGGCGACGTCTGGCGCCAGGAAAGCATTGTCGGCAGCATCCTTGAAGCTTCATTCGTGAAAGACGGCGACGCGATCATTCCGTCGTTCGCAGGAACTGCATTTATCACTTCAGAAGCAACCCTCGTACTGCACCCGTCCGATCCATTTCGAACCGGCATTCGTTCATGAGTGACAACGATCGAACAGTCGTCATCGGCGGTGGAATCATCGGGGCGATGTGCGCCTGGTTTCTGAGCAAGTCAGGCCACTCCGTGACCCTCGTGGATGAAGGCCGATTTGGTGCGGGGTGCTCTCACGGGAATTGCGGCTACGTCAGTCCAAGCCACGTCCTGCCATTGACCGCCCCCGGCGCCTTGGGGAGCACGTTGAGGATGATGTTGCGGCGTAACTCGCCGTTTACGATTAAGCCCCGCTTCTCGCCCAGCCTGTGGAAGTGGCTGTGGAAGTTCGCTCGCCGATGCAACGAGCGCGACATGCTCTCCGCTGCGCAGGCACGTTACAGCCTTCTGTCTTCGTCGATGGAGCTTTACCTCAATCTGATCGAATCCGAAAACATCGGCTGTGAATGGGAAAAGCGCGGGCTGCTATTTGTTTTCCTGTCAGAGCAGGAATTCGAAGAGTTCGAACACACCGAGAAGCTGGTGCGGAATCACTTCGGACTCGAAGCCAAACCATACGACAGTCAGGCGTTGACGGATTTAGAACCGGCCCTCAAATCCGGGCTTGGTGGCGCCTGGCACTATGAAGGCGATTGCCATCTGCGGCCGGACAAAATGATGTCGGAGTTACGTCGGCTTCTCGAAACAAGGGGGGTGTCGATTATCGAAAACATCAAGGTAAAAGGCTTCCTGCGGGGGAGCAGAAGAGCGTTCGCGCTGGACTCGTCCGGGGAATCGATTACGGGCAACACCTTCGTGGTGGCCACCGGTGCGTTAACGCCTTTTCTGAATAGTGCACTCGGCTGCAAAATTCCAATCCAGCCCGGGAAGGGCTATTCCATCACCATGGCCCGCCCTGAACGTTGCCCCCGTATCCCGATGCTTTTTGAGCATCATCGAGTTGGCATCACACCGATGCAGTCAGCCTATCGTATCGGCTCGACCATGGAGTTCGCCGGGTACGATAAGTCGCTCAACCGAAAGAGACTCGACCTCCTTCGCCGCAGCGCTGAAGTCTACCTCCACGAACCGTATTGCGAGCCGGTAGAAGAAGAATGGTTCGGCTGGCGCCCGATGACCTGGGACGGCAAACCATTCATTGATCGCAGTCCAATCATGGACAACGTCTGGATCGCCGCGGGCCACAACATGCTCGGCCTGAGCATGGCCCCGGCAACTGGTAAACTGGTGGCTGAGCTTATTGGAGGCGAAGCACCGCACATCGATCCGAAACCGTTCTCGTTAGCGAGACTCTAAAGCAGGTGCGGAAGCCAGACAGTCGTATGCAAACGGATACAGGACAGAAGATACCCCTCACAGGTAAGCCGCTGATTTGGAATGCTCTTCTTCATTTCATCGTATTGCTATTAAATCTGGCCCATGGCCAAGGGGAGGATGGATAGGATGAAAGATAAAGAGTGCGATTAAGATGGAGATTTGGTTGCGGCCCACAGGCCGCCTTAATGATTTCCTCTGAAACTTCTGCGTGCTTACGTATTACGTATTACGGCTTACGTATTACGTACTACGTAGCACCGATTGGTTGCGGCCAAAGGCTGCCGTAGGAGTAGGAGCATCAACCATTCACCACTTACCCTCTCCCTCCATCTGCATCCGATACATGCGCGCGTACCATTCATCGGAAGATCGACCTCATTCGCGAATTAAAGAACCACACCAGGCCACCCACGGCGGCCATCGGAACCAGCGTAAGCAGTCCCACCTGCCACTTGAGCCAGATGAGGACGATGGCGACGCAGACAAACTGAAGGAAATTGCTGAGGATCTCGTCCACACCGTTCAGCGCGACATTCTGAAGGGTGTCCACATCGCCCATCACTCTCGATGCGATATCACCACTTCGCCGGTCGTGAAAGAACCGAAGTGAGTGATTCTGCACACGCCCATACAGCTCATTACGCAGATCACAGACGAAACGGTATCCAACAATTCCGAGCAGATAGGTCCGCAAAACTGACAGGCTCGTCCCGGCCAAGTGCACCGCGATCATGACCCCAAGCGCCGGCAGCAGCATGTTATGCCTTTCGCCGATGATGACGTCATCAACAATGAACTTCCAGACAAGCGGGTGGAAGAGCTGCGCAGGAATTGAGAGTAGCAGGCAGGCAAAACCAACCAGGAGTTGCCATCGATACGGCAGCAGGTAAGTCAACAGTCGCTTCAGGTTTTTCCATCCGTCACCAGCCTGCGCCGGAGTGTCAGACGGTGAATGATCCTGCCGATGGTGTGGTGGGCGAATACGCATGTGCTTTATTATGTACCGGATGCAAGTGGAAAGGAACGTGTTCCTGATCCCCATTTGTAATACTCGATTAAGGCCCCCTCCTTCCATTGATGCTCTAATCCGGCTATGACTCGTTTACTTTGTCTCTGTATGTTGACGATTCTTTGCTCACCGCTCACCCAGGCCGAGCAGAAACCCTTGAATTTCATTTTCATCCTCGTCGATGACTGGGGATGGACAGATGGCGGCTGCTTTGGCAGCGATATTTATGAGACGCCCAACATCGATCGGCTGGCCAGGGAAGGGATGAAATTCACAAGCGGGTACGCGGCCTGCACGGTGTGTTCGCCGACCCGCGCAGCGGCAATGACGGGCAAATATCCGGCACGGCTGCACCTGACAGACTGGATTGCAGGACATCGCCGCCCGGATGCAAAACTTGCCATTCCAGACTGGACCAAATATCTCGGCCACGGAGAGATCACCATTGCCGAGGCATTAAAGCCGGCCGGCTATGTCACGGCCCAGATAGGCAAATGGCATCTGGGAGACGACAGCAAGTATTGGCCGTCTTCTCAGGGCTTTGATGAGGTCTACGGCGGCTACGGCCGCGGCCAGCCGCCCAGCTATTTCTCACCCTATCGCATCCCGACGCTCAAGGACGGGCCGACGGGCGAGTACCTTACCGACCGTGAGGCCGAAGAAGCAGTGGGTTTCATCGAGCGAAATAAGGACAAGCCTTTCTTTATCTACCTGCCCCATTACGCGGTTCATACGCCAATCCAATCGAAAAAGGAACTGACAGAAAAGTACGAAGCTAAAATCACAGCGGACTCCGTTCATCGCAACGCAAGGTACGCAGGCATGGTGCACAGCGTGGATGATTCAACGGGCCGCATCATGGCAAAACTGCGGGAACTCAAGCTTGACGGGCGTACGGTCATCATCCTCACCGGCGATAACGGCGGCCTGAACGGCGTCACGCGCAATCTGCCGTTGCGAGCGGGCAAAGGCTCTGCGTATGAGGGTGGAGTTCGGGTGCCACTGGTCATCCGTTTGCCAGGCGTTATCCAGGCCGGTTCGGTCAGCGATGAGCCGGTCATAACGCCGGATTTCTATCCTACGATTCTCGAACTCGCCGGCGTGAAGGGCGACGCGGCCCACAACTCAGAGGTCGACGGCAAATCGATCACGGCCATCCTGAAAGACCCGTCCGCCAGGATCGAACGGGACGGATTATTTTGGCACTACCCGCATTACCATCCCGGGGGCGCGGCGCCTCACGGGGCCATTCGCGATCGGGATTGGAAACTCATCGAGTTTTACGAAGACATGCATGTCGAACTCTACAATCTCAAGGATGACATCGGCGAACAGACCGAGCTTTCGGCCACGCATCCTGACAAGGCAAAGGAACTACTCGCCCGGCTGCAAAGTTGGCGTAAGGTCATGGACGCTCAGATGCCGACACCGAATCCAAATTACGATCCAACTCCTAGGGAGAGCAGTGGCGGAGAACCCAAATCAAAGAAAACCAAATTCAAGCTGAAGCACGGAGACAGCCTGCCGCGCTCAGAGGCGCCGAACGTGAAAGGCAAGCCATTCACTCTTGAGGCAGTGTTCTTTGCTGAAGGGGACGGAGTCGTCGTCGCGCAGGGAGGCGAAGGCGCGGGCTATACGCTCTATCTGAAAGACGGAAAGCTCAACTTCGCGACCAAACATGACCGCAAAGCTACGCACCTTATCGCCGGCGAGAAACTCCCGGCGGGCAAGGTGACTGCCCAGGTCTCATTGGCAAAGGACGGCACGATCATCCTCTCTATCAATGGAAAGGAAACCGCCCGTGGAAAAGCCGAGGGCCCTCTGCTGATGACACCCATCGACGGCCTGCAGGTTGGCTCAGACCCGACCTCCCCTGTCCACGATTACGAGTCGCCCTTTCCGCTTAAGGGCAAAGTGGAATCAGTCCACCTCCAACTGGGGGAGTGAAAGGGAAACACCTCTGGGCGTACGACCTCGAATGGCAAACAGTACAGCCAACAGCAACGACACAGCGCTCATCGTCAGGCCAAGCGTCTGCGAGGCGGGTTCGAACATAAACTCCACTTTGTGAAAACCTTTGTCCAGAACAACGGCCCGGAACATGAAATCTGCCTGTTCCACACGGGCTGGCTGGCCATCAACTGTCGCTTTCCAGCCGGGATAGAAAGCATCCCGCAGTACCAGGGCGCCGGGGGCCTTGGCATAAACCTCGCAAAAGATGTGGTCTGCTGATTCCTTAACGATTCGGGCGGCCGGCGTACCCTCCGGGGGCCTTGTCCTCTCATTCGGCTGACCGTGATGTATCGGCTGCTCTGGAAGGATGACTTGCCTGCCTGGATTCCAATCTCCGCGTGCGATGAAATTCAACGCCGGTTCGTTCGGCATAATGATGACGTCTTCTGCAAAGTTTATCCGTGGCAGCGCGTGCGGATTTTCGTAAGCGAAAAAGTTTCCCGAGCGGAAGAACGGCACGAGGTTCTCGTCCTCCACGTTGTCATCGAAGAACTGGATTCGTGCGCTGAGAAGATCCATCAGCCGGCGGCCGTTGGTGCGTGCGAGATGCGTATCCGGCTGCATCTGCTGCTGCAGGATGTGGTACCGCTGGAGAGGGTAAAGTCCGCTCACGTAACCCCTGACTTCAGGCAATCCGTAGGCCATCGTCTTGTGGGAGCGCAGCGGAACGCAATGATCGTTGAAGACACGATAGGGCCCGAGGTTTGCCCGAATATGGTCCGTAAACTTGATCCGCTCTCTAGACTCTGCGGGCGTCAAAAGATCGATGCGGGTAATGGCCGATCCTCTTACAAACGCAAAGAGCGGGAAGAACAATGCAATGATCAGAAGTGCCCTTCGAAGATCTTTTCTTGAGACCACCAGAGAAGAACCGAGCGCAACAAGCCCGAAAAGTGTGATCAGAGAATCCTGAACCAGCAGTCGCGTCAGCGTCACATCCCCATCATGGGGCGACCGAAATGGATGCAGCCCCTGCGGGCCCGACAGGGCAAAAAACATCGCCCCACCAGTGGTCAAGAGAAGCGGTGCCCAGGCCACGCTGAACGGAATTTTAAGCGGCAGGGAGCACTTCCCGGGCGCCTCCAGCTTGAGCAGATTCTGAACTCCGCCTGCAGTCAAGACTCCAATACCCAGGGTGAAGAAAATAATGAATTCAGACACGTGCCGAAATACGTGAAAGCCGAAGTAATAGAGCACGTAGTAAACAGGTGTGTTAGCACCCCATGACAGAACGAGGCCCGCAGCAGCAAATATCGCCCAGCCCCGGTAAACCCTGTCTGTGCGATTTTTGTAAAACCCGTAACCGGCCAGCAGCAGCGCACACAGACCCACGTACCCGGCAAGATGTGTCGGCAGGAATTTCGGAATCTGCAGGCCATCGATTTCCTCATATGACCAGAGATTCGGAACAACGAGCTCGGAAAAGAATCGCCAGACCGGCATGGATTCTCGTGAAGCTTCCCCGGCGGTATACCCTAAAGCTCGCTTGGAGTAGATGAACATTTCCATGGCAGGCAGGATCTGGATCATGGCCAATCCGGACCCGATTGCGAAGCCCAGGATAATGCCCGCCGGCTGACGCCAGTTTCTGTCCTTGCCCGCCATAACCAGGTGCACTGCCAAGGGCATAAACACAAAGATGCCCACCTCCGGGGCAATCTCTAGACTGCCCGTCAAGAGAATCAGACACCAGAACAATGAGACGAGAAGTAGCCGCCCCCTGCCAGGTTCACCCAGGTATCGAATACATGCCCAAAAGACCCAGGGAATCCAGGCCAGTGATGTCAAAATCGTTAAGAACTCTGCCCAGTGGCACACAAAGCCCGAGAACGTGTAGATCAGGCCGCCGCATGCGGCAGCGAACCATCCGCACTTCAGACATTCCCGTGATAGAAACGCCATGCCCAGCCCAGCAATGGTCAGGTGAAGCGAAATGATCGGGATCAACATTTCTGCTCGCGGCAACAGAGAGAACAGCCAGGTTGAGAATGGATAGAACGCCTGCCCATTCGGGTCGCCTGCATAAGGCACCCCACAGAAAATGAGCGGATTCCATTGCGGAAAATCGCCTTCACGAATGCTCGCCGCAAAAAACTTTAATCTCGGATAGGTCAGGGTGTCCATATCCCCCACCAGGTAAGGCTGGCCTTTCATCAGCGGGTATGAGAAATAGATCTGGCAGAGACAGAAATAGGCCAGTGCCAGCAGGGGTAACTTGCGCATTGAACCTTCGGATAGTTTGGCTACAGATGAAGAATGGCGGCGAAAATGGAGTAACCGCGGATCGTCAGCGGTGATTCCATCCGCATGCGGTGATTCAGGCAAACAGGTAATCTGTCGCGCCTATGACAGATTCAGTAACCTGGCAATTCGATGAAACTTTATACGGGCCGATATTGGCGATAGCCCTGGCCGTGGGTTGGCTGACGGCCTGGGTTTACCGAGACCGCCTTCCGCGGCGGGCGATTGTATTGTCCACCTGCCTTAGAACGGCCGCGGTCATCCTGATGATGCTTGCTTCCGCACAACCTGTTCTGCGCAGCATAAAACCTGCACCTCTGCTGGTTTCGTTTCTGTTGGATGTTTCCGACAGCATCACAGATAGAGAGCGCCGCGAGTTCATCGACCGTATGAATCAGGTGAGTGCCCAACTCCGGAAGGAGGATTCTTATCGGCTCATCCTCTTTGGCCGGGATGCGAAGGAGGTCTTGCAGGGCGTTGGCGCGCACACGTTTGTTGAGCAGGGCTACGGTATCGACACCACCCGGACAAACCTGGCGAGCGCGTTGCGCACAGCCGTGTTTGGTTCGGACAGTCGAGCCGTCCATCGCATCGTCGTCCTTACTGACGGGAACGAGAATGTAGACCAAACTGCCGAAGCCCTGTCCCTGGTTCGCAGCACTCAGGCCAGGGTCTTTACTATTGGCCCTCGGCATCAAAGGGCCGAAGCATTCGACAGGCCGTACTTTGATAAAGTGTCCGTGCCTCAGCAGGTTGGTTCCGGAGAACGGTTCTACATCCACGTCTTTCTTGAAAACCCGTCCACGACGGAGACCTCGGCCTCACTCAAGATTCGATTCGATGGCGCCGTTATCGCCAAACATTCACTCATTTTGCCACCGGGTGTTAATCCGTTTCGGCTGGCCTGGCACTCCCCAAAATCTGGTATCCACAGTGTTCGAGCAGAGCTCAGTATCGGGGAAGACGAGCCTCTCGTTTCCTCTGCGGCTTTCGTGCACGTCATTGGAAAACCCAAAGTTTTCCTGGTGGATGTGGACGAAAAACGGAGGCAGTTTCTGGCCCAGCTTCTGTCCAAAGATTTTCAGGTTGAAAGTGGTGGGGGACTGCCAGGTAGCTATCAGGATCTGCTCGAGTATGAATGTCTGATCCTGAACGATGTGCCTGCCGGCATCATCAGCCTGGAAAAGATGGACATGATCACGCGGCTCGTTCAGGACGCGGGTATGGGGCTTGTGGTACTCGGCGGCGACGAAGAGTCCACCCTTTCCAGTTACCGGAAGACCAAGCTCGAGGATTTACTGCCGGTGAGGCTGGACATCCGTTCGGCCAAAGATCGCCGCGATTTCGCGCTGGTGATGGTGATCGATCGCTCGGGAAGCATGGCCGGCGAAAAGATCGAAATGGCGCGGCAATCAGCGATTCAGGCCATCAAGAGTCTCAAGCTGGGGGATGTCGTCGGCGTGGTAGCGTTCGATACTCAGCCTTACTGGATCGTTCCGATCACAACGCTGGATGAGAACAGAAACGAGATCATCAGACAGATAAAAGATCTGGGCCAGGGCGGCGGCACATACGCAGGAGTGGCGATGCAGGAGGTTTTCAACGAACTCCTGAAGCGGCAGATGAACATCCGGCAGCACGTCGTCCTCATCAGTGACGGGATCACCGAAGAAGACGATTTTGTGCCACTGGTAAAAGATATGGCAGACCATGGGATCACCGTCTCGACGGTGGCCATCGGCCTGGCGGCTAATCAGATATTTCTTCAAAAACTAAAGAACGCAGGCAAAGGTGAGTTCTATCACGTGAAGGACATTAAGACCCTGCCGAACATCATCCTCGAAGACATCGAGGACAGGCTCAAGGCTGTGAACGTTATCCGCTCCGAATTCAGGCCACGAGTGTTTGAAGAGCACCCCATTGTCAAAGGTATCGACCCCGATGGCCTCCCCGTGCTCAACAGCTACAGCTTGAGCAAACTGAAACCCTCGGCACACAAACCGCTGACGACCAATTTCAGGAATACTGAAGACCCCATCCTCGCCACCTGGATGAACGGTCTCGGTAAGGTAAGCGTTCTGCTTTCCGGCCTTCGCACAGGCTGGCATGGCACGGGCACGGATTGGAAACAGTTCGGCACCCTCTGGTCGCAGTTCATTCGCTGGACTTCACGTGCGGATTCGATGGATCACGCGCTGCTTCGCATGACCATGCACGAGGACAGATTGAAATTGGAGATTAAAGCGCCGCTCATTGAAGAAGATTACCCGCACTCTATCCGTGCGCGCCTGATCGGCATAGAAGGCAACCCGCGGGAGTTCGGCCTGATACAAAAGGGGCTTTTCGATTACGAAAGTGAAACGACTGTCCCTGAAACCCGCGAGCCTGCCTTGGTTATCGAAGGAATCAGAAACAATGGCCCGTGGGTAAATGCGTATCCGATACACCTGCCCGAACCTGTCCTCGAAAAGAAAAAACCTGTCGAATCACCCAACGTCCGCCCAAACCTGAAGCTGCTGAAAGATATCGCGCTTCAGACAAACGGCGCTTTTGAGCCCGAGCCTATGGAGATCCTGAAACGGGGCGAACGCAAGGAATCAAAGAGGGAGTTCTGGCCATTGCTGGCAGTCCTGGCCATGTTCGCCTTTCTCGGGGATATCTCAGTAAGGCGGCTATGGGGAAGTGAGGGGTAGGGCTTAAAGGATTGCTTGTAAAAGTATGCGAGTCGCGCGCGTGTTCTCCTGGTCAGGCCAACGGTTGGCAGAGCGATACAACGGACTAAGAACTGGATCCATATGGCAGGAGCAATGGTCGCCTCCGAGCCCTGTAAGGGCGAAACAAATGGTTGTGGCGATCTCACTTGTGACAGCTTTTCAGGGCTAAAATTGTTCTTCCTGCATCTACCAAGGGCGTTGCCCACATTTTCTCTCTTGAACACCAAAGGTGTTCCGTCTTACAGCCCAGGGTTCGCGAATCTTCGAGCAACCCTGGGTAATCGGAGGGACGGAGTCTTCAACCCCAACGGGGTTGCGTCCATCCAATCTGTCACTGCAAGAACTTTAGGTATGGACACCACACCTTCGGCGTTGATCGGAAATCGCCCCCGATCCCAGGCAGCTCGCAAAGCCTCGCGAACCCTGGGCTACAAGAATCAACCACCTTCGGGGTTGCAGAAAATGTGGGAGAAGAGCAGGGCGGCGCCCTGCTCTTTGCCCACATTTTAGATCGTTCTTTAATGCCGAAGGCATTACGTCCCATAGCCCAGGGTTGCGAGGCTTTGGGAGCTACCCTGGGTTTGCAGGCAAAGACCTCTTCTACCCCAACGGGGTTGCGTCCATATAATCTGTGGACGCATACAAACCTTCATATGGGCGTAACCCCCTCGGGGTAAAAGGTACTCGGAGCCCAATGACCCAGGGTAGCTCGCAAAGCCTCCCAACCCTGGGCTGGAAGGCGCAACACCTTCGGTGTAAAAAATGTGGGAGAAGAGCAGGGCGGCGCCCTGGGCAACTATGTGTTGGTCTTTCAGGCCCGGAATCGGCTCGTGCCGACTTTTGACGAAGGAGGCTGGGAGATTGTGGCTACGGTAGTACACGCACACCGCTCGGCAGTTACGAAGCAAACTCATAAACCGACCGTTTCCCCTCCAAGGAGTGAGGGAGACAAATCCAGCATCAAGTCCAGGAAGGGTGCAGGCGGCGCTCACTGCACGGGCGTAAGCAGTCCCAGACGCCAGGGGATTTCTCCGTAATTCTTTCCGCCGCGGTCGCGGTCCAGGACTCCCTGAAAGATCAGGCGAAGGTTCTGAGGATCCACTGACAGGTTCTGGTCGTAGCCGTCACGCAACAGTTCACCGTGGCTGATGCAATCGGTCCATCGGTCGCCTTCCGGACGTGTGTTCTTCATATTGGCGAATGTCTTGTCCCTGGTGTCGGCGATGGGACTCCACGGGCCTTCGAGCCGGTCGGACAGATATGCCTTGAAGTATCGCCAGCCGTGGCCGCCCTGTGCCTCTATGAAGGTCAAATATTTGTTTAGCCCTTTGAGCCGGTAAGTGTGGCTGGCCTCGAAGATGTCACCGCGTATCGCCAGCACCGGTTCAGACCAACCCGTCGGGAATTTGTCCAACGTGGTCTCCTCTCTCCACATCCGGCCGTCAAGAGTCGTGAAGAACAGGTGTGCATTCTTTTCGTCGCAGATGACCCAGAAATCCAGGCCGCGTTTTTCATTTGCCGACCGGTGATCCATTGAGCGCAATTTGCTCCAGGAATCCGGATCAGAGATGTCCGGTGTCGTCGCGTACGCGGCCCCGTACTTCGGTTCCCAGGAGTCATCGGATGCCTGACAGATCAGGTACCACTTTTTGTGCGGTGTGAAGTAGAAGACTTGTGGAGCGCAGAAGAAGCCGGGGTGATTCGTCAGCATTCGGCGTTCGGCCTTGTCCGCCTGATCCCAATCGGTGAAAGACAGGTGCTCGATCTGGTGGCTGCGTTTCTGGCCCCGGACCGAACAGAACAAATGCCATCGGCCACCGTGATAAACGATAGATGGGTCCTTGACGGAATAGTAGCGATCGGCGTCTGACTCGGCGGGAGCAAAAAGGGGTTGTGAAATCTGCCACTGAAACTCTCCGGCCAGCAGCGCTTTGACGGGATCGTTCGCCCCATTCAAGCTCGCTTCCTCCGTGTGCAAAACGGCAATTGTTGAAAAGAACCAGAGCAGGGCAAATGTGTATAGTGGGGTATGCATCGTCACGAGAGTGCTGGTGTGGGAGAAACGCCGACACGCCGAGTTGGTGAGTCAGGGCGTTGAGCGTCGAAGCTGAACATGAATCCCTCATGCATAGGAAGGACTCGCTTCTTGTATAATCCCCGCCAGTTTACGGAAATAGACTTCCGACTTCCCCCACACCTGAGCAACGCAAGAGGACGCCCCGACATGAAACCGATCGCACATAAAATTTTGTTTACAGGCGACTGCAATTATCTCTTTGCAAACGACTACCGTCCGCCCGGGGAACGCCGCGCACCTTATACCGCTCGTGTACTCGATGACCACGCCGAACTGCTGGCTTCAAGTGGTGTCGACACCCACCTCATTAATCCAAACGGACAGGTTCCCTGGCAACCTAGCAAGGCTCTGCCAAGCGTGATCGACGGGTACACCCGGGGAGACCGGGATTTTGTGCGTCCGCATTATCCGCCGCTCGGTGAAGACTTTTTTCAGGAACAACTCGACGCCGCTATCGACGCCAACATATTGATGCTGGATCGTCTGCTCGATCTGGCCGAAGCCGGGATCGACTGGGTGGCATATCTTGCCGAAGCGTGCAGGAAGCAAGGTGTCTCTCCGTGGGCCTCGGTTCGTATGAACGACGGGCATGGGGCAAACAACTGGGAAGGCTCGTACTTCAATTGTCCCCCTCAGCGAGATCCACGCCTGCGGCTCAGTGCAACGAGAATGGACCCCCGGCTGGGTTCGAACCCTTACGCGAGGGTCTGCAACTTCGAGCATCAAGAGGTCCGCGATTATTACTTCAGCCTGATCCGCGAACTCGTCGAAGACTACAACTTAGACGGTATCGAACTGGATTGGACGCGTATGCCCGCGTGCTGTGAGCCCCCGGCATCCGAGGAGACCATTGCCGTGATAACCGCATGGCATGGGCAACTCCGCGACCTGATGCGAAAGCGTGCGTCATCCACCGGCCGGCCGTTCTACCTGGGCTTGCGTATTCCGTGCCGGCTGGGGGCGCTCCGAACGATCGGACTGGACGTGGCCGAGATGGCACGCCGGGACACCATCGATTTTGTCAGCGTGAGCAACACCTGGCAGACAACCTGGGACGTTCCATACGATTCGCTTCGAGCCTCGCTTGGCGATGAGGTCGCCCTGTATGGCGTCATCGAAGATGCCCCCAATTGGATGTTCGCCAAGACTGAGCAAGGGCACCAGGGTTACCGGCTGCTTTCGACCAGCGCGGAACTTATTCGAGGCAACGCGGCTGGGAAACTGGCGATGGGCGCCGACGGGATTGAATTCTTCAACTTCTTCTGCAGCGACTCCGAAGGCGTCCACGGTTCGGCGGCGTTCGGTGCGGCTGACTACACTGCCATCAAGCGTATCGACGACCTCGCATTTCTTCGCGGAAAGCCAAAGCAGTACGCGCTCTCCACGAGCTTCAATTACTGGGCGACTTCCTTCTTCGAGTACGCTGAACAGCTTCCGGTCTTTATCGAGCCCGGCGGGTGGAAGAGCTTCCGGATATCTCTGTGCGCCGAGCCACTCGATGCAGGACTGGAACTCGAAGCTCAGATCGTCCTCGCCCGATCTGGTACTGGCACCTCTTCCGAACCGAGGCCAAAACTTGGAGTGAGCCTCAATGGTTCGTGGCCCACTTTCGATGGTAAACCATCCGATCAACTCCTGATGCCGACCGGCGCCTACACGCATCACCTGCCCGAACACGAAGCATGGAACTACCCGCTCAATCTTGCGTCACTGCAGGATGGCTGGAACGAAATTGTTCTCTACCACAACCAGGACCACTATTATCCGCATCCCCGCTGCCTGGAAGCGCCGCTTCATGTCATAGGGGTCGAAATGGCCGTCCGGAGTTGATAGCAGGGGCCTGTTCGTTTTTGTGGCGCCCGCCTTACTTCAGCTCTTCCGCCTGCCGTCTCAACATCTTGGTAAGGTTGTAGGCGTACCCCATACGCTGGAGTGCCGCTATCTTCCATTCCCCATTCTCGGGCGTGAGAATAATTATCGGCCCGGACTTTACCCACGCCGGAGTGCCGAACTCGTCAGGTTTGGCCTCGCTCATGAGTTCGACTATTTTTCGGTTCTTCGGCTTCAGTCCGATGACGATGCCAGTCTGGATCAGATAAAAGTGCTCCGGCCAGACCGCGGCGTAATCCGCAGCGTGTTTCTCATAGCTCAGTTGCTCGTCAAAGGCTTTATCCCGATCTCCGGCACGTTCGATGAAGTCGTCACGATAATAATCGGCCAGGAACTGCTCCCTCCCCATCTCCCTCAGGTCTCCGAAGTATTTTGTTGCTACCGGAAGGGCGGTTCGACTCAGTTGTTGAGCTGCTTTCTCAAGCTCTCCTGTCTTTTCCAGATGTTGGTAGAGCCGCGTTTGAGCTTCCTTTGAGCCTTCCTTGAATTTCATCACGACCTTTTCAAGAGAAACCTTCGGCGTCTGAACCGGCTTCACGGCGGTCGTTTTCGGTTGCTCTACCGTTTTTTTAGTCGGGGGTTCGACCGGCTTCGTCGAAACGGTCGTCTCAGATTTCTTGAGCGCAACATGCTTGCTCTGAATCCATCCTTTTTGGGCATCGCCTGTCGCATCCGTGTAATGCACACCAAGCCACGGGCCCTGCTCTTTGACGACCACCAGCATCTGGCCCCTGCGGACCACGCCAACCAGTTTCTGGCCAACTTTTACCTGGGCACTTTCTGAAACTACCTCTACATCCTTCCCCGTCAGGGATTCCGCGCAGGTCTCAGTTGTCGTCCAGGCGGCAAAAGCAAGAGTGAGAATTCCAGCGATTCTTGTCACAGACTTCACTTGGTTGTTTCCAGTAGAAAAGCCGAGGACCACAACTTTGCACGCAGATGGTGCAGTCTCCCATTTGAAAGGAGACTTCACCACCTGATCCGGAACCACCTGAAGTTTTAAGAGGCGGGGCCCTGGTAAGCAGAAATCCGTAAGAAGGGAATGCCGGCGCAAAGTGATCGGGCTGGCCCGGTAGCCAGGCGAGCTTGAGAGTCTCTTGATTCTTTCGCTGTCTGTTTGTTTTTGTCCGGCTCTAAGGGGGCAGTTCATCTCAACCTCCACACCGAACATTGCCCGGCAACGCAATCTTCGCCGCCGCCCTTACTGCGACCAATTGGCACGGAAGACAGTACGGGCTCATCTTCTTCCCCGGCGGAAAGCTCACAGCTTCATAAGCCGTCATGTGGCCTTCAGCCTGGCTGTAATAGATGTGGCCCCAGAGACTCAATCGAAAATCATCCCACATCCCAAGCTGCCAGAGGCCATCGAGCCAGTGACAGAGCGGCCAGTCGTCCAGGAACTCGTGAATGCGTGTGATGCCGAGAAACTGGCCGCCGCCATTCAGTCGTGCGTAAACAATCCGCCCGGCAAGGTCACGAGGCAGCACTCCGCTTGAAAGGAGTTCAAGCCAGTAGCGGTAGTTGGAGTAGCTGCCGAGAACCGTTTCGGTCACGTATGAGGGCCTCTTGATTTCTCCGCTTTGCGGGAGCCTTGTCTCGGTGACGGGAGGCAGCCACCAGTCTGCCGGGTCGTCAGGCCAGACATCGCGAATGGCTGAGATGAGGAGCTTGAGAAGAGACTCTGCAATCGCATCGATTTCTTCCGCCTCGGCGGCAGGCAGAAGTGCTGCCCAATCCCGGAAGCCGCGCACCAGCCAGGCGTTGTTATGAAAGTAAGTGGCCGGATCATGCCGACGGTCATCCTCCGGCCCGCCAACGACCAGGCCGATCTCGCCTGACGAATGAATCAGCCCCTTCAGGTATTCAACCATCCTCCTGATAATCCGAGCGTGGCAAGGCAGCCATTCTGCCCTTGCTCCCCTCTCAACAAGAATGCGCACGGTATTCAGAAGTTGTCCGTATTCGCTGATGGCCGGGCCTTGAAATTCGATGCTGCCATCCCGGTAGATGAAACAGTGCAGCCAGTAAGACATGAGTTCTTCGGCCCGTTCGGTCATTCCCCAGAGCGTCAAGGCATCGACAGTCGAGATAATCGTGGGCGGGAAACCGTCGCACCGGGCCCACTGATATTTTTCTACACCGTATTTCGGATGGTCGCCCTGGAAAGTCGCCTCAATATGCGCCAGCCCGATGCGAACCGCCCGCTCCAGAATGGGACGTTCAAATCTGGCTTCTGAGGGCAGGATGATAGCTTCGGCCGCACGTGCAATTGCATCCGGATCAAAAGCAGGTTCATCCCTCAGAGGTTCGGCACATGCTTTCACTCGCTCAGGCAAGTCATCCCCGGCAGGCAGCAACGCCTCCCGAAAAGGATCCGTCATCGATTGAAGCCATTCGTCTTTCATCGTTTCTTTGACAGTAAATGGGGACGTCTTAAGCTCCGACATCTTCAGCCAGCCTCAAGTTCAAATTCATTATGATGCGACTTCCATTAGAGATCATTCTCTGCTTGTCAGCGATGAACCTTTCGTTCGCCGAGACGCGATCAGTTCCATCCGTTCTGACGCCAGAGCTCAGTTCCCGGAAACTCCAGCGTGAGGTTCGTGAGGCTATTCCGGCCGAAAGTATAAAAGCGGAACTTGGCCTGGCATATACCGCAACTCTGCGGTTACCAAGAGAGGCCGACAAGGCCGGCAGGTCGAAGTGTGTCCTTTACGAAGATGGCAAACCGATTGGATCACCGCGCGCCCTGCATCAAGACATCCGAGACCGGGGCAAAGGCCTTTACAGTCACTGGACACCCCAGACCCTTTACTTCTCGGCAAGCGACTCCAGCGACCCGCGAACGAATGGCCGCAAGTACGAATTGGTGAGTTCGCAGGAATACATGACCCACCGTGCGAAATGCGCGGCAAAGCCAGGTCAGTCCAGCTTCGTCATACAGGCCGGAGGTAACGCCAGGATTTGGCCGGTTCGGATGAGGTGGGAGAACTTGAGCAGTGAAACACTTCTTCCCGCCCTGCGACTCAAAGACTCGCCGGATCTGACGAGCTCCGACAGCATACTGAAGAGCATTCTAAAAAAGGAGATGACCGAGGAAGAGAAGGCCATAGCGATTTGGAAATTTCTTGTCGATTGGCGGTATCACTATTACCCGGCGGAGGGTGGCCATGAAGTTCACGATCCGATCAAATTCATCAATGTTTATGGATACGGATTCTGTGACGACAGCGCGGCAAACTTCAGCGTGCTTTGCCGGCTGACCGGTATCAATGCCCGGTCTTACGCGCTGGATGGTCATGTCGTGGCCGAGGCATTTTTTGAAAACGAATGGCATATGTTCGACCCGGATCACCAGGTCTATTACCGTCGTAAGGATGGTAAAGTCGCCGGCGCCGCAGACCTGGAGAAGAATCCCACACTGATTACCGATGCGAAGCATCTGCCCGAAGCAACCTCATTCTCCTACACACCGCGAATGGCCGAGCTCTACACAACCACAGAAAACAATCAGCCTTTCACAATCCCGCTGCCGCCGGCCGGCACCATGGAATTCCCCCTGGCGCCCGGGGACATGCTGGACTTCAATTCCGCAGACGCCCTGAGCGTGCACAGTCGGGTCTACAAAGATGAACCGTTACCGCCGGTCTTCGGTAATGGCACGCACACCCGTCGTCTCGCAGATTTGAAATCACTCCAGGCTCTTGATGGCGGGCGTGTGCTGGAGGTCAAGTGCCCTTACGTGATTCTGAATGCAGACATCGAGTTTCAAGTATCGGATGAGATGAAGCCCAACTTTTCCATTTCCCTGAGCGGCGAGAAATGGTCGCCCCTCAGAGTCGCCAGCCGGGACAATCGGGCTACAGCTTCAGCAAAGGATTGGTTGAGCCAGGGGGATGCCTGTTACGGATTCCAGATAAGGGTCGAGCCTGAAAACGGACGCGAACCCGCGGATTTCGTCCGCAATGGTTCGGTGATCACCACATTCCAGTTTGCTCCGAGAGCCATTCCGCAGGTGACTGCTGGAGAGAATCAGTTTGTGGTATCCATCAAGCCGGAGGGCACTACTTCCAGGAGCACCGCGAAGGGCATGATGCTCGAACTTGAGTGGGAAGAGATTCTCAGGGAAAGACTTCCGTGATGGGGCGGAAGGCATTCGGCTCAAGAATTCAAATCCGGTGGTTGAAACCACCGGCTACCTGCCCATGCCCCTCCTGGGCAAAATGTGTGGGTAAAGCTCCAATGACCGATCCGGCATACATGAAGCCCAGGATTCCAACACTCCACCATTCCGACCAACAAAAAAGGCGCTGAACGGTTGGTTCAGCGCCTTTCTGAATGAGCCCAGAGGGGGAATCGAACCCCCAACCTCAGCTTTACGAAAGCTGCGCTCTTCCAATTGAGCTATCCGGGCGGCCAATAGGGCGGGTATTCTATTTTCGGCCTCTGCAAAGTCAAAGGAATGGCCAGACGGCAGGTTTGCTGCGGTGTTCCAATAATCTGCGAACAGACGAATCAGGAATGCGGGATCAGATCTGAATGGTGCTTCCTTAAGTGCGGCCTTGAGAATGTAAATGGTTTCAGTGCGCCATTTCGGATCAGATCTGTTTTTATGTTTTTGATTGCCTTGGCGGAACGGCACCATAGTTTGCTGTCGATTGGACGCTACCTCCATGCCACATCTTCGACATTGCCAGCCGCCAAGGTTCGAGGAGAAGGAAATCTGAAGGAGGATCGGAAGCTGAGAGCCCTGGTCGCCAGGCAGTTCATGATTTAGAACATAAAAATAGGGCGGCCCCTCCCCCCTCACCGGAATCTACCCACCTACACCACCGGAAAACATCGATGCGCTATTCGCCGCACTCGAGAAATTCCGCACCTGGTGATGGGACTGACCGGCGATGAAGGCCGACTCAAGGATTCAAGGGATGCTGGTCAGCGTTGACATCCTTGCGTGCTATGCGACATTTGAGCGCTATACGACGTTTTCGCGTCTGTGCACTCTGTTATGTCGCTAATTCGAATATGAAAATCATCGAAGTACATCTCAATAACTTCAAGCGGTTCACGGACGTAACCATTTCGGGGATTCCACGAACCGCGAAACTCGTCGTTATCATCGGTCCAAACGGTTGCGGAAAGTCTTCGCTGTTTGACGCATTCCACCAGTGGTACAACGGCAAAAGCGGTACGGGATACGATTCCGATCTTGCCTACTATCGAAAAAGCAAGGACGAAACATACAACCACAACACGAACGTACAGATTACTTTTGACGGTCCACTTCCGACAGATGATGCCGCCAAACGCTCAATGTACTTCCGAACCGCCTACCGGAACGAAGCTGACTTCAAAGTCTCGAACTTTAGTCGCGTTGGTACCCCATGGGATCAGCGACGATTCACTAAATTGATCCAAAGCGATGCGTCCGTATCGCAGAATTATCAACGTCTAGTCCAGAACACTTTGACCGGCGTATACGACCCGTCAAATGACGGAAAGACAGTGGCGACTCTTCGCGAAGAACTGATAGGCCGGGTTCGGGCATCTATGAACAATGTCTTTGGCGACCTGAACCTCAACAACATCTCCGATCCGCTGGGCGACGGATCGTTCTTTTTCTCCAAAGGCAGTGTTGCATCGTATCATTACAAGAATCTATCCGGCGGCGAGAAGTCGGTATTTGATCTCCTGCTTGATTTGACGCTGAAACTCGACTACTACAAC
>JAQBXN010000016.1 GCA_027625095.1 Planctomycetota bacterium
CGTGGTCCCTCTTCATCCGTGGCCCTCTTCATCCGTGGTCCCTCTTCATCCGTGGCCCTCTTCATCCGTATCAAGAAACCGATCCGTGGCCCCTCTTCATCCGTGGCCCCTCTTCATCCGTGGCCCCTCTTCATCCGTATCAAGAAACCGATCCCTCAGGTTCTTGGCCGCCGCAGTCAGGCGAGACAACTTTTCGTAAGCCTCGTCGATGGTTGGTGGCTCGCCGGAATCAGGAGCGAACCCACAATCGGGATTCAGAGCGATACGTTCGGGACTGAGGATCGCTGCTCCCGCGGCAGCCAGCTTCTCAATCTCCTTAATTTCCTGCAAGCGTTCTCCTCGGACATCCACGACACCCATTCCGATACCGAGATGATCGGGCAACAGTGAAAGGTCACTCGGAACTCCTGTCCCGGTATATGCGAATTCCAGGTTAACCCGATCAATCTTGGTGTCTGCCAGATAGGGCATGAGAGGTTTGTAGTCCCCTGTAACGTCGCTCATGCGTTTATAAACACTGTGGCAGCAATGCAGATGCACTTCGGCCTTGAGCCCGTCTGCAATATGGTTGATGGCATTCATGGCCTCAGGGATCTGCCGTTCCGGGTCCCAATCTTGTCGAAGGCGTTCATCATGTGTCTCGCCTTTCTCCATGAGCTTGCGATCACAAAAGTAAGTCAGGGCCGGATCATCGAGCTGAACGATATCGATGCCGGCGCCCACCAGAGCCTGTGCTTCTGCGGAAAGAATTTCGACAAGATGTTCCATGAAATGCTGGCGAGTTGGGTAGGCGTTTCTGCTGAAATCCTCGTGCCAGTAACGGGTCACGATCAGGAAAGGACTCGGGAGCGCGAATTTGGTCACACGATCTGTATTCGCTGCCAGAAACTGCGCATCCTTCGTGAAGACCGGTTCTGTCGCCTTCATTCGCCGTACGACGACGCTGGTGAACTTCTGCTCGCCCTGATGCGTGAATGGCCGGCACCTTTCATAACCGCCAATACGATGCAGAAATTCCTGGATGTACTGGGTGCGACGCCACTCGCCATCACTGATTACGTCCAGTCCCGCCAGTTCCTGAAGACGGATGGCAAAGAGGACCATTGGGTCCATGGCGCGCTGATAATCGGCTGCGGGCATCTCCTCTCGTCTTGCAATCAGATCCAGAACAACCTTTGGTCGTGGCAGCGAGCCGATGACGTGTGTGTGGAACAAAGGAAGGGCAGATGTGCGCTTTGTTTTCATGGTCTTGTCGTCTTTCTTATCAAGAGTGACATTCAACAACCCCAAATCGCAGGCAGGAATTTCACTCCGTCGCTTCACTGAGTGAAACTCCGTGCTACGAGCGGCAGAAATTTTTTGCAGCTTAAGCGCCTGGGTGCCTAATGCCAATGCTGCCCACTTGAGACCACTTCACTGTCCGGTCTTTTGGGTAAGGCTCAGGCAGGCGAAAGACCATTAGCAGTTGGATCGTCGCCTCTACATCGTCCTGGTGACAGAGTGCACGGCGGAGTGCATGTACCGGGTGGGCACTCCGACGGTCGTGACCAGGCAGCAGCGGCACATGCGTTGGATCTTGTGCGCATCAGTGCCGTCACCGATATTTTTTTGACCGGGGATCTTGTATTTCTTGCCCAGGGCGAAGAGGGGCTTGATCAGTTATGGACTACCATTCGTAAGCCCATCGACGATGTAGTCTCAGGTAGATGCGACCGTAGACGGGCCGGGACGCCCATCCTACGATTCATCCTGTGATTCGGCCGCCAAAGTTTGTGAGAGAAGCCTTCCAGCTTCCGACAGCCTGCTGAGTTCGTCATCGCTCAGAACGATGTCTCCTGCCCTGCACGAGTCCCGGACCTGGTCAACGCTGTTGGGACCGGCGATTGGGAAAACCGGGAATGCCTGGTTTGTCAGGTAAGCCAGGGCCAGCTGGTTGGGGGTGCATCCCTTTTCCTTGGCCATCTCCTTCACTGCGGCCAATCTGGCATAGTTTTCATCGCTCCCGAAACAGCGCACGATGTTTGGGTTGGGCTCCGTGCCGGGCGTCGGCGTCTCGGGATCGTATTTGCCCGCAAAGAAGCCGCCGGCCTGCGAAGAGTAGGCGACTACCGGAAAACTTGTCTGCTGGTGATACGAAAACGTACCCTCGTCCATAAAGATCTGACCGCCTCCCGACAGGACCTCGGGCAGCATTCGGGCAAGACTCCATCCGATCTGGCTGGCACCAAACCCGCGGATAGCGTGTCTCTCGGCGTATTCCGCTGCCTCGCGCATTCTGGCAACCGGCCAGTTAGAACATCCAAAGGCGTGGATCAATCCATCGTCGGCCCAACGGTTCAGCCATTCGAGGATCTCTCCGGCCGGGACACTCGCGTCGTCGGAGTGAAGCCAGTAGAAGTCAATAAAGTCTGTCCCCAGTCGCTCGAGGCTCTCCAGGATTTGCTTGCCGATGGTTTTCTCATCCATGCCCATGTCGGCGCCTTTTGTGCCGATGAGGATCTCTTTCCTGTTCTGATTCCGCAGCCACTTCCCAATGGTGAGTTCACTCTTGGCATCTCCGCGGCCGCCCCAGCGCATGTACGAATGAGCGGTGTCCAGGAAATTACCCCCCATTTCGAGGTATGTGTCCAGGATCAGGAATGATTCCTTTTCCGGGATGTCGCTGCCGTACCAGGCAGTGCCCAAAGCGATGACGGATGCTTTTTCGTTCGTTCCTGGCAGTGTGTTGTATCGCAACGCTGATCTCCTTTTTGAATCATTCGGAGTAGGGCAGCAGTCGGTAGGCAAGGCTCACCTCTTCGGCCGGGGTCGGTTTCTTGCCGCCGGGCGCGACGAGCTGGATCAAGACAGTGCCACCGTCGCCTTTGAGGACGGGCCGTGGCTTGTCCAGTTCGATTCGCACGCCGTAGCCTGTTTGCGCCACCTGGATGGTTTTGGCTTCCGTGGCTTTGTCCGTTGCCTCCCCCAGTTCCTTGCCGGCGGCGTCCTTGAGGGTGACCGTTCCGCCCGTGTAGGGAATCATCTCGTAAGCCTCTCGCATGTGAGCGTAGGGGCGGCCATGGCTCCAGAGTGTCATCAGATCCTGGTAGGTCGGGCGCCCAAGGCTCACCTCGCAGTCGATGGCCTCTGCACCATACGTGTACTTGCGCGCTACGCGCAGGTTGCGCTCGCGAATATCGCCGGAACTGGTCACGACGTTTCCCTCAAGCTGCGCGTCGTCGTGCTCGCTGATTCCGGTGTGGAATGGCAGTCCGTCCCACATTTCACCGCCCACGCCGTGGATGTGAAACTTGCGCCAGTTTGAGATGTACATTTCGTGGCCGTAGTCCCCGGACGGGTGCGAGTTAATGACGGTGCCCTTACCCGGAATGGTCAGTTGTGTGATGCAGCCGCCGCTGAACCCGATCTGGCCATGGAAGGTTTCGGTGAGCCATCGCGGTGCCAGGCGGCCGTGGAACGAGACGAGGTAATAGTTCTTGCGGCGCGCAGCGAACCACTCGTTGCCGTCGTTCACGCTCACTGTGAAGTCCGGTCCCGGCAGGCCTTTCCACGCATGCTTGCCTTTCATGTTGTTCTGCACTCCGGGGCCCGGCCCGCCGTGAATGCGGCTGTTCCACGCGTACGCCAGGGTGTACTTGCAGTAAACGTGGCTGAAAAGGTTCATCAGCCTGTCGAATGCCTGCTGGAAACGCGGGTCGTCCGTATCAGCCAGAATGCCGTGAGTGATCCAGGTGCCGCCGCCGCCGGACAGGCCTGACCAATTGTCGATGATGTAAGACCCGTAATCAGCATCGTGGCCGAAATGCTCCTGCGACGTGCCGGACCGGCTCATGCCAGCCCCCTCGCCCCAACCTTCGTTCAGCCAGCGTTCAAACCACACGTTGTACCGCTCTCGAATCATTTCGTCAGCGGTGATGGCCTGGCAGTACCAGAGGTGGACGGGGATCTGCGCGAAGGAGTTACCGTTGACGCGCTCCATGTCCAGGGCGAAGCTCAGCCGATCACCGGCGGCGATGCATCCCTCCCGGACGATCGCCATCAGGTCCGCCGGCACTGCGGGATTCCGGCTCAGCGCAAGGCCGGGCCTCCAGACCTTGAATCCGTAATAGCCCATCGCGTAGGCCCAGTTGATCCAGTAGGCGCCGTCCCGGCCGTCGCTGGGGCCGATGAGGCGAAAGTAAGGGCGGATTTCAGTCAACAGCGGAAGTATTTCGGCTGAGGGAGTGTTTTGTTTCAGCCAGCGTTCAAAGCGAATCTGCCAGGGATGCCAGTAAACCTCGTCGTCAGCGTAGATGGCACCGCCCTGAAGAGTCTTGGCCGTCTCCTCATCTTTGCACAGCAATGCCGGGATACCGAACCCGACATAGGCTTTTCTGTTGCGCTTCAGTTGCACTCGCAGGAGGTAGTCGCCGGTCCCATCACTCACGTCCAGGCGAAGTACCCTGTCGTCATACTCACCGGGTTTGAAGGCCACGTTTGCTTCTACAAACCCGCCCTGAGCAGGCCCGTCGTAGAGCTTGCGGCCATCGGGCGTCGTCAGCGTGAAATGCCGGGTTAGCGGGAAGTCCGGTTCGGCAAAAGCAATGTGCAGGCCGATGGTCCCTCTGGGTACGTAGATGTAGGCCCGTTGCCAGAGGTCATGGTGTCCCTGGAGCCACGAAGTGTGGCCGCAGACGCCATAGGGAAGGGCGGGGTCGACGGTCAGCGTGGCGTAATGATCGCGGTCGCCAACAATCAAGATGCGGTAGACGCCCTTCTGCCCGCCCGTGATTCGTCGCACAAAAGTTCGCTTTACAGAGGTCCCCAGCCGAGCCGGGTCGGATGGCGCGCTCCAGCGCATCATGGGCACGGTGCCTTTCGAACGGCATAGAGCGTAATACTGCAGCTCATGGTCCCAGCCGCCGATGCGCGGCAGGTAATTCTTCGAGGTGACGCCGTCGTCCGGAATGTACTCCCGCACCACGGCGCGGCCGTCCGGATCGTAAACTTTAAACAGCACCTCACGGGGCCCGTTGCCGTAAAGGTTGAGATCCCGCAGGTCGAGCTTCACCTCAAAGTCTTTACCGGCCTGGTTGTCTACGTAGACGGTGATGCCCTGGTACAGCCGGTAGGTATGCTCGCCCTCGATGGGTTGCCCGGCGAGGGCCGTTCCCATCAAGGCGCCAAAGAAAGTGACTGATATCAGCGTTAATATGTTCATGGTTTATTGTCCATATTGGATGCCGGCTTGATGGTGTAGCTGACCTGCTTTTGCCCGTTGAACACCTCCGCCTGGGCGGCGCGGTCCAGCAGGTCGATCATTACATTGCGACAGATATCTCGGGTGATGAAGCCGCGATTCCATTCGGTGGGTGAGAGTGCCGCGCGGCGGGGTTGTTTGAAAGTGAATTCGATAGCGCCTTCGAGGCGCGTCACGCGGACGGCTGCAACAGCCTCCTGAAACTCGGCCGTGGCCGGAGCCCATTTATCGCCGACCTTAAATTCGATCGTGAGTAGCGCTACCTCGCCCTTCTTTTTTGCCTTGGGATAGAAGACGGGAAGAGTCTCATAGAGTTCGGTGATTTTGTCCTGACCGTACGCGCCTACGGAGGTCGTTACCGTAACGCCGTCGGAGTTGATGTTGAAGGTGCGTTCGTAGGCGATGCGGCCCTGGAGCACTTTGCCCTGCCCGAGCATTTCCGCCGGAATGCGTCCGCTGACGCGGACGGTGGCGCTGTTGCCTTTGACTTTGGATTCGACGGCAGGCCTTACGATCCGTGCCGAAGTGAACACTTTGCCTTCGTGGGTGCTGCCCGACACCGCGTGGAGGGGCCATCGCTTCCAGTCTTCAACTTTGTCAAAGTTATTGTCCCAACTCATTCCCCCCCGCCGGCCTAATAGAACCGACCCGGCCTGCGGTGTCCAGAATGCGGAAAGCTGACCTCCTCCGAAACCGTACGGACCGGCGTGGTGAAAGTTGCCGCTGTTGGGATCGTCGTAGCCAACAGGGCCGGTGTGAATGATCGCGGCGAAGCTTTCCATACGTGCCACTGTAAACGCCTCATCGAAGGTGCGAATGAATGTCTCGCCCCGCTCGAATGGTGAACGCAGCCAGGGAGAGTCAGCTTCCTGAAGTTTCTTCAGCCGGGCGTAGGCACCTTTGCGGTAATGGTCGTAAGCGTAGCAAATGTTGATCGCATAGTTGTGGGAAGGCCAGATCCGGTAGGCCCAGACGGGCGCACTGATTTCTTCCGGCTTCAGGGAATGGAGCTTTCCTTGTTCGTCCCGCCGGCGCGGGGTCTGCTTGACGCCCGTGTTGAACCAACCGACAGCTTTCTTCAGGCCGGCCTCCATATCCTCCCGCGAGGGGAACTTCGTCAAGTGCACGGCCTCGTCCGTGATCATGGCGCCCGCTTCGTCACGATAGCCCCATTTCCATTGGTCATTCCAGGCATCGGAATCGAGGCGCGCGTTGAAATGGCTTGGGCCCACAAAACTTCCGTCAGGCTCACGCAGGATCAGGTGAGAGCGAAGGCGATAGCGCCGTTCGACCGTTTCTTTGACGAAATCCCAATCGCTGGCGAGTGCGACCCAGTTGACGCTAAATGCGGCCATCCCGTTGAAGCTTATGTCAAGGCCGCCGTGGTCCACGAAATATCCGGCCGGGTGGAACGCCCCGGGGGCGGCAACCATCCCGCGGATGTAGGCCTCGATTTCCTTTGCAAGCAGGCGATCGCTCAATGCCTCCCCGGCATACCAGAGCCCGACGATTCCGACCATATCCATGCAGACCTCCTCACCCTTGGCCTCCCAGTCGAGTTGTCGCCGCACCATTTTGCGCAGGCCGGTTTCGTAGGCCGTTCTTACCTTCAGGGGCAGGACGTCACGAACGTCCGCGTATGGATAAGTGAACATCATCAGATGACCGCCAAACCAGTCCGTACGGTTCATGCCCTTCTCTGGCGCCGTTTCGAATTGATGATCGGTCATGATTATCTCGACGGCCATTTTGGCAAAGGCCCGAAGCTTCATCGCTTTCGAGCCCACGAAAGGGTTGCCTTTGTTCTCCCATCGCACGAGCCAGGCGATCGGCTCCGGCCAGACCGGTGGTACCCTCACGGCATCCCCGTGTTCGAGGGTCGCCAGAAGGAACGCTTCCGGCGGCGCGGAAATGCACGGAGCCCCACGCTTGGTCCCGATGATGGGCAGCATGTCATCGCGCACCAGCATGGAGTCGCGATAGGCCTTTTCGGGGTCATCCGACATCACGACTGTAAACGGTGTCTCCCCTTCCACACCATGATCGAAGTCCTCCACCTTGAGTTCTGCGAGGTAGTCGCGCAGGACGCGCTGGTATTCGTGATCTTGCGGCAATTCGGCCGCGCCTGCCCAATTCGCTACGAAAAGGATCGCAGCGGCCACCGCTAGAACCGTCGGGTGGAGACGTAAAGAAGAGATCCCCAGGTGCGAGTTACGGTTCATGTTCGAGTGTTCCTTCCATCAGAGGCAGAAAAGAATCAGTCTGAATTGCGGAGACAGTTAATGTTCAGAGGTGGGAGAAACGGAGTCGGGATAACGGCTTCAGCCGCAATACTGTTCAGGTAAGCTGCCATAATCAAGTCACCCTTGACGGCCCGACGCTCGGTTTTTATCACCGCAGCGCTGGGGAGAGGAGAGGATGGATGAATTACATGAGGTCGATTTCGACGTCAGTGGTAAGAAATCCAGACGGAAGAAATAAGCCACTTCACTGTCCGGTCTTTTGGGTAAGACTCAGTAAGGGCGTGCTCCTCTGATCAGTTACCTCTATTCCTGAATCATCCCCTGGAGTTCTGTGATACACAGGCATAGGCAAATAGAGGCGAAGACGATCTCCAACTCGGTGACTTCCTCACTGTTGACCTGCGATGCAAACATGCACAGGGCGCCTGCGGAGCCGCGGGCAAGAATCAATTCCGCCGAACTATCAGTCGCGCTGGATGTATCCGTCGCTTCCACGATATTCTCTGCCAGCCGAATCATTGTTCGATAGGCGTCGTTTAGTCGGCCTTCATCAAACTGCTCGCAGATTTCTACCATGTCCGCCAGCGGCTTCCCTCCAAGCGCGGGTATTTCTCGGCTCGATGCCTCCAGGTCTTTTCGGGCCTTCGCCAGTGCGCGGGTCACTTTGCTGGCCTGTTGCAGCTCGTCCATGATCGTGAGTTGGTAAAAGGTTTCTCCTGCTCCGAGCACGCGGCAAACCGAATTCAGAATTTGAGCGCGTAATATCGGTGAGTTGAAGTCGCTCAGCTTGGCCAGGGCTATCGTTACTACTCGAGCTTCGTCAAGGCGACTCAGCACGTCTATTGCTGTCAGAATCGCCTGGGAATCGAACTCGCCCATGTAGAGCCGTTCGAAGAGAGTCTGGCGGATACCGTCCCCTCCAATGTTCCCAAGCCCGCGGATGGCGCTGTTGCGGACGTTCGAATCAGGGTCATCCAGCGCACTCATCAGCGCGTCGACACTTAACGGATGCTTGATCTTGCCAAGTGCTTCAGCCACTTCCGCACGGATATCGGATTCCGCATCCGCAAGGTGACCGATAAGCGAGTCCACCGCATCATATGAGCCAAGCTCACCGAGTCCCTCGGCGGCTTTGCGGCGGACATCCGGGCTGACATCGCTGAGCGCTCGAAGCAGGCTTTCCACCGCCAATGGGCTGCCTGAGGTGGCCATCCCCAGGGTTGCGTGGGCCCTGCGCTCTTCATCCACAAACCGGGACATGTTGAACGCATGATAGGCATAGGCCAGGGGGCGACCCTTAATGATCTGCACAACCAATTCGCCGGCCTTCACCGCGTTCTTCTCTTCGATCAGCAGTATCAGCGGGATGAGCGAAAGCAGCCCAACCGAGGAGCAGACAAATACCAGTTGAAGATTTCCAATCGGATAACCAAACCAGACGGTCGTATATTCCTTGAAGAAATCGGCCAGAAGATTTCCAACCAAGGGCGCCAATGCACCGAACATGAATGTCGTACAGGTATATGCCGCAAACCATGCTGATTGGTTCTTCTTCTGCGGCATGAGCCCATAAAGAAGCGGATTCTGCGATACCAGCATGCTGGCGTGATACATGGCATAGATGGCCATGGACACCGGCAGGAGAAAGTAGCTTTCTTCACTCGTGAATACCCGTAGCGATTGTCCAATCGCGCCCGGCAGAATGATCATCAGCATAACTGGCTTACTGCCGAAGCGGTCTACGAAGTTACCGACAAAGCGATAGGCGACGAGCGTGGCCACAAGTGCGATGTTCGTGAAGATTGCGATAGCCGCATAACCGAGTTTGAGATCCTTGATAAAGTAGACAATGTGGAAAGGTTCGGAGATGCCAATAAAAAACTGATTCATCGTGGCGACGATCAGGAACGTCCGGAATTCACGGCGCGTCCACATTCCCTTCATCGCCTGCCAAACGCTACCTGATTCCTCCTTCGCCGCGGCCGGCATTGGCGCCCGCGTCAGGCAGAGATAACCGGCAACACCCGCCACCCACCCAAAGCAGAACAGACAGGCAAAACTGCCGAGACTTTCATCGAAGTGGTCCAGAAATTTCCCGAAGCCATATCCGCCCACGATGCCCGCCAGGGTTATCCAAGTGGTGCGCTGGCCGATGTACTGTGCGCGCAGCCGCTGGGGAATGGTCTGTGACAACCAGTCATTCACATGGGGAGCGATGGTATGACCGATACCAAGGCTGCTGCATATAACGACGTAAATCAGGAATACTCGTGACGTGTGTTCGCTGGCAATCAGGGGGATCAGAATGATCCCGAAGCGTGAGGTAATCTCGAGGATGCCCCCGCCAATAATGAAGGCCTTCCTGTTCCTCAGCTTTGTCGTGTGCTGGACAGTGAAGACCTGAATCAGAGAAAACAGGTATGCGCACGACGTAAGCCAGGCCACATCCGCCCTGCTACCGCCAAGCCAAAGAATGTACCCGGTAAGCACTGCCGTGCCGAGCCCAGAACAGCGAGCCCACAAGCCGAAAAATATACCCGTCCCCATGAACGCGCGGAGGCCACGGACAGTTTGCGAAGGCGAAAGCCCTTCTGAGGATTGGCTCATGGGGAGGTTGGGACGCAGGGTCGGAAGAGTTTTGGATATCGAGGCTCCCGAACACGCACGTTCCCATAAATGAGTTGGCTGGACGGATCGAAGGTGGGGCGGTATTTAACCGCTGTTTGCGTCGGTGTCACACCCTTTGCCTGAAATTCCTGAAATCCTTGGAAATTACGATGATACAAGGGCGCACATGCGATTAGTCAATGGGAGTTCAGGCCTGTGAATTCTGGCCGAAGTGAGAAGAACTCCGCAAAGTATAGCCTGGAATTTTTGAGCCAGGTCCAGAGGAGGCAGTGATACGAAGTTTCCAAAGCTGAAATACTGAAAACGCCCCAGAGCTGAACACTGATAGCCACATGAAAGTAAATCTCATCACTCTCTACGTCTGCTCCATACTGCCCCTTCCAGCCGCGGAAGAGATTCAGCTCGACCTTCCCGGTTGCATTTCCCTCGCGCTGAAACAGAGCCCGCAACTTAAAGCCTCCGACCACGAGGTGGCACTCGCCCAGGCCAGGCTCAAGGAGGCCCGCTCTGGTAGAAAGCCCCGGCTCGAGGTTTTGAACTTCGCCGGCGCCGTCCCCGAGGCGCGCGGGGATGCTGTCAACTCCAGGGACAAAACTACGGACACGGATGGCCTCGGACCGTTCGACCGGCTGGAGGTAACTCTCATCCAGCCCATTTACACGTTCGGTAAATTAAGTGCATACGTGGATGCAGCCCTGCACGGTGTGGAGGCCGAGCGCGCTAAGCGCAAACAGAAGAGAGGTGAGCTCATTTTCCATGTGAAAAAACTCTATTATTCGAATCTGCTGAATGTGGACTTGAAGAATCTGCTCACCCAGACAAACAAGGCCTTCGGTGAAGCACATGACACCATGCAGGCCATCATCGAAGGCGACAGGAAAGCTCCTGATGGGAAAGAACCGGCCATGCTGGATTTCGTGAAACTCAAGGTCGGCCTTGCACAGGTCTCCTC
Organism: Planctomycetota bacterium; assembly: GCA_027625095.1. GTDB lineage: Bacteria > Planctomycetota > PUPC01 > JACPCR01 > JACPCR01 > JAQBXN01. Next base: position 11,063 of record JAQBXN010000016.1, read on the forward strand.
CAACCTGAAGCGAATCACTCATGCAGAAGAACTGACCCGTACGGCCCTGAAGCAGGCCCTTGGCTTGAAGGATGAGTCGGTTCTGAAGATCAAAGAGGAATCCCTGCAGTCCGAATCTTCTGAATCCCATGACCTGAACTTTTATGTGGATCAAACATTCCTCAATCGACCGGAATGGCAGCAACTGGAGGCCGGTCTCCAGGCAAAGGAATCACTGATAAACGCTACCAGGAAGGATTACTATCCCGAGGTTTTCGTGGCCGTCCCGTTCCGGTATGCGGTGGCAGGGAATCGGGACGATCAGAAAAATCCGTTCGTCAGTGACGATTTCAATTTCGTAGAAGGCGGCCCGGTGGTCGGCCTTCGCTGGCAATTCAACTTCGGGAAGAGTGCCAAAGTCGAGCAGGCGAAAGAAGAGCACAATATCCTGCTCGCCCAGCGCGAAGAAGCCCGAACAGGCTTCGCCCTCGAAATCCGTAAAGCATGGCTGGCCGTTGAAGAAATGGAGGAAGGCGTCACCCTCATGCGCAAAGCACGCGGCGCTGCCAGGGCCCTGATTGCAGGCAGTAATGCCATTGCTGACATGGGCGTCCAGGATCTCGAGGAACTCTTCGAAGCTTACGGACTGTACACGAAAGCTGAGAGCGATTACCTGCTGGCGATATACGAATACAACATCTCGCTTGCACAGCTCAGCCTCAAGGTGGGCCTGGAGGTGACGAAGCTGGAATATTGATATTCCTGGTCACGAAGACGCATAGTTGCAGCCCTTGACAGCCCACCGCATCTAACTAGACTGACTAGTTATGAACAAAACATGGCAATTACAGGATGCAAAAGCCCGGTTCAGTGAGGTTGTAGACCTCGCCGTGTCAGAGGGTCCACAGTATGTGACGAAAAGAGGTAAGCCTGCCGTGGTAATTGTCTCAGTTGAAGAATTTACGAAAGCAAATAGGGCCTCCTCAAGGAAGACGAGGTCTCTGTTAGACCTCATCCAGGCGTGCCCTGCCCCAGAGATATTCGACTTCATTGAGGAAGATCGAAAGGCTGAGGATTATGGGCGGAATGTGGAACTCGAATAGGGTCAGAGATTGCCGAAATGCGATTCTTGTTGGACACCAACGTAATCAGCGAGTTGCGGAAGCGCAGACCAAGCCGGCCGGTCCAGAACTGGCTCCTTCAGAATGAATCTTCCTGCGCTATCTGTGAGTTGGTAATCGGTGAACTGATAAAAGGCGCCTATAGATTAGCCCCTGGCGATCTGCGTGCTCAGACCATAGATTGGATTAACGCCGTCGAAGAACAGTTTGAGGACAAGACACTCTCTTTGGATCTTGCTGTACTCAAGAGGTGGGGCGAGTTATGCGGTGAGAGTCTACGGATGGGCAGAAAGCTTTCGGTGATGGACAGTCTCATTGCGGCGACGGCTCTAACTCACAGTCTGATTATCGTTACAAGAAACACTGGCGATTTCCCAAGTGGTGTGCCAACCCTGAATCCCTGGTGAGCTTCCTCATCCAGTCGCGTCAGACTGCATCGAACTCAAGAAAGCTTCCTGACGAAGTTCACTACCTTCTGTTTCCACGGTTTGAAGGTTGTCAAATTGTAAGCCCCGGCGACTCTCTTAATCGCTTCAGCCTGGGTTGGGTAGGGGAATATGACGTTGCCCAGAGAGCCGAGTGAGAGCTTGTTTACCATAGCGGTAGTGATGAGGCTGATCAGGTCGCCTGCATGTTTTGCCACGATGGTGGCGCCGACAATGGTGCCGGTACCCTTCTTTACGTGCACCTTTACGAAACCCTCCTCATCCCCATCAGCCAATCCGCGATCCGTCTCGCCGATCGCGTGAGTAAAGGTATCTATGGCGATACCGGCCTCTTCGGCATCCTTGTCATACATGCCTACATGGGCAATCTCCGGATCGGTGTACGTCGCCCAGGGAATGACAAGCTTCTTCGTAGACCATTTGGAAAAACCGAATGGTGAAGCGAGCGCGTTCTTAAAGACAATCTTCGCCATCGCATCCGCTACATGCGTGAATTTGTACGGGAAACAGATGTCACCCGCCGCAAAGATTCTTGGGTTGGCGGTCTGCAGATAGTCATTGACCTTCACGCCCGACCGTTCGTCCCATTCGACGCCAACCTTGTCCAGATTCAGGCCCTCGACATTCGGGGCACGGCCGACCGCAAGGAGAATCTCATCAACCTGGATGGATTGTCCCTTTGCTCCATCCCTATCGAATCGAATCGTCTTCCCACCTTCGTCTTGCTCCATACCCTTGATCTTGCATCCGGTGATCAGGTTGATGCCGTCCTTGATCAGTGCATTTTCTACGATTTTGGCCGCATCCCTGTCTTCTCGAATGAGGATCTGCGGGGCGACCTCTAACAGGTGCAGTTCGGCCCCAAATCGCCGAAAGGCCTGTGCAAGCTCACAACCAATGGGGCCGCCACCGATAACTGCCAGGCGTTTGGGAAGTTCGGCGAGCTGAAAGACGGTCTCGTTATTCAGGTAGCCGACTTCCTCGAGGCCGGGTATCGGCAGCTTGGCTGCCCGGTTGCCGGTGGCGATGACAGCCTTTCTGAATTTCAGCTTTGCGTCACCCACCGCTACTGTCTGGTCATCAACAAAATTGCCGGACCCGATAAAGACATCGATCCCCTTCCCGGTATACCTTTCGGCAGAATCATGATGGCTGATTCCGGCGCGAACCGCGCGCATGCGTTCCATGACCGCTGCAAAATCCACTTCAACACCGTCAGGCACCTTCACTCCGAGCCGTCCTGCATCCCGAATATTGCCGACTGCTTTTCCTGAAGCGATGAGACATTTCGAAGGCACACAGCCGACGTTCAGGCAGTCGCCACCCATCAGGTGTCGCTCGATCAATGCAACCTTGGCGCCCGTGCCCGCACCAATCAAAGAAGTAATCAACCCGGCCGGCCCCGCCCCGATGACAACCATGTCATAGAGATCTTGCGGGGACGGGTTTTTCCAGTCACTCGGGTGCACATGGTCTAAAAGCACTTTGTTGTGCTTGTCCATGGGCAGCATTTCAACGACGTCTGTAGACATGGGAAGAATGGTTGTTGGTTATTGGTTGACGGTTAGGAGTCCGACGTCACAGCTTCATCAAGAGCTTTCCTGGCCACCTTTGTCACAAAGACCGTGACGATCACAGTGACAACCAGGCCGCCGTAGAAAAGCGCTTTCTGTCCAAGGGTCTTCTCGGCCCCGGTATCGGAAAACAGGCTGGCAACGCTTTGCACAAGCGTGCCGAGATACACGTACATCACGGTGCCGGGCATCATGCCTATCCACGAGCCCAGGACGTAATCCTTGAATTTGACCTTCGTAAGGCCGTATGCGTAGTTCAGGAGGTTGAACGGGAAAACCGGCGAGAGCCGTGTCAGCAGAACGATTTTGAATCCTTCGTTCGACACCGCCGCGTCAATGGCTGCAAACTTTTCGTTTCCAGCGATCTTCTTCTCGATGGCGCCCCTGGCGAAGTAACGTCCCAGCAGGAAAGACAGGGCAGCACCGGTAGTTGAAGCTACCGAGACCATGATCGCCCCGCTGACAACGCCGAACAATAACCCCGCAGCCAAGGTAAGAACCGATCCGGGTATAAACAGGATGCTGCAAAGAATGTAAATGACAGAGAAGATAATCGGCCCCCAGGGACCGAGACCTTGAATCCACTCCAGCACACTCTGCAGATAGGTATGGAAGTTGAATACCTTCGCGCTGATCAGAAGCCCGGCCACAACAAAGGTAGCGATTATGAGTTTTGCCTTGCCGCCCGATGCGGCCGTCTCTTGTGGCGTACTTTGAGAGTTGTCGTCAGACATTATCGACCAGGGGGTGGTAGAGATGAACGGAACTCAACAGATCACTTCTCGTTCAGCGACCAGTCGTAGTCGGTGTAACTGATACTGTAGCCGGGCTGTAGAAGAGCTTCGCGGTCCGCATCAGGAAAGAAGGGCCGGACGAAAAGGAGCACCGATCCCGAACTCTTTACAAAGTCTTCCGCATACCAACTGAAAATCTTCGAGAGGTGGACCGTTTTCGTTTTCGTGTCGACTCGATTCTTCGTCCGTTCGGATAAGAACACATTTCCCTGATCCTTGAGCTGGTCATCCAATTTCTCGGCGACGAAAGGTTCATCCCTCAAAGGTGGGCATCCTTTCGCGGCACAAACGAGAGCAAAGTGAACGCGTGCGTCCGAAAACTGTTTTCGAATGATGCTGTGCTCCAGTTTGTTCAGGGTCGTTTTCTTACCAAACAGATCGACAACCACCTCATCCCACGGACCGCTGAAAATCCCGCCAATCTTCTTGATACTGACGACGGGGTAGTTATCGACGATGAGTTGGAAGGTCTCGGAGTTATACAGATTGATATAGAAAGCGAGTTGCTGGTCTTTCGACCAGCTCTTGAATTCTGCCTCACGAACCGCGGACGTTTGCTTGAGATAGTTGTCGAGCTCGCTCCTGTCGCCCTTGAGGGCCTTGTAATTCACCAGCCCATCCTTCAAGTGCTTCTTGAGTACCTTGTCCAATAGCGCATGGCTGTGGTCGAAATCCGCCGCATTACAAGAGACGGTCATGCTCGCCAGTGCTGGAACACAGATGCTTAGCAGCAGGGCTCGGTATTTCATGTTCGATTCCCGTGTATGATTCTGCAGCCTCTCTGTCGAGGCGTGAGGATGAATCTTACTTCAATTTAGATTCTGATGGGAGCAGTTGAAGGATGGAAGGTCGGAGGTGTCTCTATTTATCCCCGAAGCATGAACCATGAACCATTTTCAATGCACGCGCTGCGGAGACTGTTGTAAAAACGTTGACACCGCGACCCTCGTTGGCGATGACGACCTGATGCGTTGGGTTGCAGAGGGGCGAAGAGACCTTCTGGATTTTCGTGATGACACGGGGCGGCTCTGGTACGACCCTACTCCTAAACCTCGTGGCTGCCCACACCTGCGGCAGGAATCAAACGGGATGCATACCTGTTCAATCCATGAGACCAAGCCAATCCGCTGCCGAAATTTTCCGGACGTGGAGGTAAGTAAAGGAAAGCTCATCAGTGTGGATAAATGGGCCGCACAGCATTGCCCAGGAGTGGCGGCGATGAAAGTGTAATGAGTAAGCGGGCGCCGGATATCTCCCCTAAGCTCCGATTCAGTAAGTGGCCATGGGGCTCAGCGACATGTCATGGCGCTCGCGGAGCGCCCGCACCACATCCCAAACAGTAATGCAAGAAGTGCCCTGACAAGTAAAACACCCACCACGGTTTTATTACTCATTACTCATTATTACTCACGAATGCTTATCTACCCTGCAATTGACCTCAAAGGCGGCAAATGCGTGCGGCTCCGCCAGGGTCGAGCGGACGACACAACGGTCTTTTCGGAACAGCCGGAAGACATGGCAAGAAAGTGGCAGGACAAGGGCGCGGAGTACCTGCATGTGGTCGATCTCGATGGTGCCTTTGAGGGTAAACCGGCCAATCTTGAAGCAATTGGAAAGATCGCCGCGGCCATAAGTATCCCCGTACAAGTAGGAGGTGGTATCCGGACGAACGAAGCTGCGAGCGAGCTTATCGACCTCGGCATCTCAAGGCTCATCATCGGTACCGCCGCCCTGCGCGAGCCGGAGTGGTTTGCAAATCTGGCAAACACATTCGAAGGCAAGATAGCTGTTGGCATCGACGCCCAGAATGGCAAAGTCGCCATTAAAGGTTGGGTAGAGGTATCCGATACAACCGTTTTCGACTTTCTGCCCGACCTGGAAGCTCTGCCTCTCTCTGCCCTGATTTACACCGACATCAGCAAAGACGGCATGATGGCCGGCCCGAACTTCGAATCGACCGAGGAGGTGGCCAGGAAGACATCGATTCCGGTCATCGCATCAGGCGGCGTCACAACAATCGAAGACGTGAAGCGACTGTCGAAGCTCCCACTTAACGGAATGATCATCGGCCGCGCTATTTACGAGGGGACAATCGAATTGGAGGAGGCGATCCGAGAGGCGAGGTAGGGGATGTGAATGGTTGATGGTTGATGGTGAATGGTGAATCCTGAATCCTAAAGGAACACCTTAGACCGAAGGAAGAAGAAGAAGAAGAAGAAGAAGAAGAAAGAAAAGAAGAAAGAAAAGAAGAAAAAAGAAGACTCCCCGCGGAGCGTGGAGACCACGATTGTAGACCTCTGAATCCTGAATCCTGAATCCTGGAGAGCAGCAGAAAGCCACTCTGGCCACATCCATTCACCATTCACATCCGTGTTCTATCCCGCGCTTGCTGCTTCATTCATGAAGTTTTCCTGCGCCTTGAACAACCTTGCGTAGTGGCCATTTTTTGCCATGAGCACGGTGTGCGTTCCCTGCTCGACCACGCGGCCTTCGATGAGCACGATGACCCGGTCGGCACGCATGGCGGTAGAAAGGCGGTGGGTGATGATCAGGAAGGTTCGGCCTTTCATGGCCTTTTCCACGGTCTCCTCAATGAGTTCCGCTGTCTCGCCATCCAGGGCTGAAGTGGTGTCGTCCAAGAGAAGGACGGTCGGGTCGGTCACCAGTGCCATGGCGAATGCGAGACGTTGACGTTGCCCCCCGGAAAGTGTGACACCCTTGTTGCCGATGATGGTGTCGTAACCTTGGGGCATGGTCTCGATGAAGCCGTGAATATGGGCCTGTTCTGCCGCGCTGACGACATCGGCCTCGGTCGCCTCCGGGTGGCCGTATCGTATGACCTCTCTGATCGACATGGAAAAGAGAATCGGTTCCTGGGGAACGATGCGGACGTTGCGGCGCAGGTCGGCGAGCCGAATGTCTTTAGTTTCGTGCTTATCGAGAAAGACCCGCCCTTTTGTTGGATCGTAGAACCTGACGATGATGTGGGCGAGCGTTGACTTGCCCGAACCTGATGGACCTACGAGAGCGACGCGTTCTCCGGGCCGGATATCAAGATCTACATTCCTCAGTGTCTGCTGAGTGTAGCCCGGGTATCGGAACCAGACGCCTTCGCATCGCAGCCGCCCGCGGGCTTTGCCAATCTCGATGGCATCTTCCGAATCTTCGATGGTCACTTCCTTATCGAGGACTTCAAAAATCTTAGTCGCGCTTACTGAGAGCTGTTGTACCTGGGCATGCAGATTCAGCAGTTGAGCCAGAGGGCCAAACATCACCATGGAAGAGCCGTAAAAGAAAAGGAATTCGCCGACGGTCATAGCGCCCTCTTTTACACCCAGCACACCGTAGTAAAGCACGACGGCCAGTCCCACGGCCGAGAAAGTCGGATAGAGCGCAGTAAGGATGGCATTGTATTTTACGCCGATTCGCTGAAGCCGGAAGCGGGTGACACCGGCATCAAGGAAGCGCTTGCGTTCACGGTTCTCCTGGCCGAAACATTTCACCACGCGTATCCCGTTCAGTGCTTCGCCGACGTAACCGAACATGGTGGCATTTTCCGTCCGCACCTTGTCATGAATCTCTCTCACCTTCGGGATCACCATCTGATGCAGACCGATGCAGAACGGCATGGCCGACAGCGCCAGTAATGCGAGTTGCCAGTCGATGCCGAAAATGACCCAGAGTCCGATGCAGAGGGCTGTGATGGATTGAACAGCCGGTACGAAAATTCCATTGACGCTGCGGTTAATGGTTTCGATATCATCCAGTACCCGCGCCATCAGTTTGCCGGGGATCATGGAATCAAAGTAATCCTGTTGGAGCTGCTGCAGCTTGTCATGAATCTGCTGCCGGGCTTCTTTCACCACGCTGAATGAGAGCACACGGAGTTGGTGTTCAAAGAGGGGGCGTAACGCGAGCAGGATGAGCCGAAATCCGATGAGTCCCATTACCACGAAATAGAAAACATTCATACGCTCGTTCTGCGGGGGGACCGTGTTCGCGCCTGCGCTGGCAATTTTGATGAAAAGGACATCATCGACCATCATCTTCGTAAAGTACATATTGACGTAAGGGGCCATCGAAGCGGCGGTCGCCAGGAGCGAGAGGCCCAGCAAGCGCAGCCAGTACGGCGCCACAAAACGTCGATATAGTTCGATGATCTCTTTCATGTCCTAAGTCAAGATCTCCTTCCTATCTCTCCTTCGTCTCCCCATCAGTTGGGCCTTTCCATCCGGATGCCCATTCTCGCCTCCGCTTTCCTCTAATCGTTTGCCTGCAGCGATGACTCCATCCTCTTCGAGCATAGCCCTTGCCTGGCTGATGTAGAAATTCCGGTAGGCGCCTTCGCAGCGATTCATGAGCTCGTCATGGGTGCCATGCTCAACCATGCGGCCATCCTCAAGCACGACGATCATGTTGGCCTTACGAATGGTTGAGAGGCGATGCGCGACGATGAATGAGGTGCGGCCCTTGAGCACGTTATCCATTGCTTTCTGAATGTGCGCCTCGGAGGCCGCATCGAGCGAAGAAGTGGCTTCGTCGAGGATCAGGATGGCCGGATTCACCAGTACCGCACGAGCAATCGAGAGTTGCTGTTTCTGGCCCAGCGAAGGCGTTACCGGTGATTCGCCGCCAATGTCGGTGTCATAGCCATTGGGCAGGGAATCGATCCAATCGTGGATGTCGGCCACTTTCGCGGCCTGGAAAATTTCTTCGTCGGTGGCACTTGGATTGCCGTAGCTGAGGTTGTCCTTGATTGTGCCGCTGAACAGGTAGGGCTGCTGCAAGACCTGCCCCTCCTGATGCCGGAGCGATTTCAAGTCCACTTCTTTAATGTCGTAACCATCGACCAGGATTCTTCCGCTCTGCGGATCGTAAAACCGCTGAAGCAGCGAGGTAATGGTTGTCTTGCCTGTGCCGGTGTGGCCAACGAGAGCGACCATCGTGCCTGCGGGCACGTTTAATGAAAAACCCTTCAACACGGGGCGGTCGTCTTCGTATCCGAAAATCACGTTCTTGAATTCCACGTGACCTTTCAGCTTTGGCAGTCTCGGGGCGCCCGGGACAGATTTTATTTCGGGCACCGATTCTATGATCTCATAGATTCGGTCCACCGATACGAACGTCTGCTGCGCCTGGCCGGCAACTTGAGTAAATTGAAGCGCGGCCTGAAGCAGGCGGTTCACGTACTGCATGATCGCCATGACCGCGCCGTAGGTGATGCCGTCATAGCCCGTCAAGACCATGTAACAGCCGCAGCAGTAGACAGCCGTGTTTGAGATGGTGGTAATGGATGTCGACGCACCCATGAACCCGGCTTCCCAGAGCGAGCCTTCCACTGAAAGCTCGAGCACTTCATCCATGCGTTCTCCGAGGCGTTTCGATTCACGTTCCTCTTGCGAGAATGCCTTCACCAATTTTGTTCCGGCGACCCGTTCCTCAATTTCACCGGCAACTTTTTCGCGCTCGTCAAGCATCTGCCGGCGTTTTTTCCTGATTCGGTGGACGAAGAACCGGTGATTCAAGACGTAAAACGGCGCCAGGAACATCATCACCAGACCTAGTTCCCATTTCAGATAAAGGATGGCGCTAATGCAGAAAATGATGGAGACGCCGTGGTTCAGGAGCTCGATGCAATTCTGTTTCACCATCTGTTGGATGGTCTTCGTATCCTCCATCACGCGGGTCATCAGCCGGCCCGCTCCCTGCTCGTCGTAAAAACGGAGGGATTGCTGCATGATCCCCTGGTAAATACGATTGCGCAGCCCGAACACAACCTTTTGGCCGAGGTAAGAGAGGACCATCTGATTTGCATAGCGTGTGAACGTCATGCAAATCGCAATACAGATAAAGCTGCCGACAATGAGTGTCAGCAAATCCCACTCACCGTTAGTGATAACGGAATCGACCACCTCTTTGATGAGGAGAGGTGGGAGCAGACTCAGAATAGAGAGCAGAACCGTGAGGCAGATGCCGCCGTACAGATGCTTACGAAGCGGATATACGATCCGATATATTTGTATCAATCGACTCAAAAGGACAATCTGCAAGGAACGATTCGACTGGCGACCTTATGGTGAGGCCACCCCATGCGCAGAGCGCAAACGAACATCTGAATGATTTGTCTCTACGCTCCTCGGCGAGATTCAAATGTGCGGTGAGAGCAACACCGCAAGAGGTCCGTTTCAGCGGTAATCTCCGCCTTGCTCGAATGAAATTATCGTTAATTTCTTATCAGGAAAAGAGGATGACCGGATTCTGGCTGGTCACCAATTAAACGGGCCAAATTCAAAAAAAAATGCCAGGAATCGTGCAATTCCTGGCGTCATTCATACGCCCGAGAGGAGTCGAACCTCTGACCTCTTGCTCCGGAGGCAAGCGCTCTGTCCAGCTGAGCTACGGGCGCGTTGGGTTGTCGCAAAAGTAAGGCGGGAAGAGTACCAAGGCCAGAGAACACAATCAACCCGCGGCCTTTGGCAGCAAGATACTGATAACAAAATTGATGACCTTCAAGGCAACCAGAGTGCATCCCATCACTTTGTGTCCACGCCGCCACCGTCCATGCAAATGTATTTGAATACCTGACACGATTTGCGCGCCGTAAAGCGACAGAATGGTCACCGCAATGATGATGTGAATGACCAGAATCGGCGGAGGCGATTCCATCGAACGCTGGACGACCTGCCTCCCGGTCTGGAGTAGATAGACGACCACGAGCTCCAGGGTGAGCGCCCCCAGCATGCACGCAACATGTATTTTTCGGCGCTTAATCTGCCAGAGGCCGATACCTATGAAGATGAAGGTGGTGAATGCAAGAAAGAGAGGTAGGGACATCAGGGTAATGAGTAATGAGTAATTGAAGGGCCTCAGTAACTGAAGCTGTTACTTTGTGGGCACAAAAAACAGCGCCGGATTCGGGCTGACAAATTGAGGGAGGGTCTTCGACAGTTTGAAATATGCTGGAAAGTGACTGTCAAATGGGCGGACGGGGTTGACCCATGACCGGTTGGGCATTGGCGCACTGACGCGGCCGAGAGGGCCGAGGCTCCACAGTTTGTTCGTCTGCGCTGGATTTGGTTTGTGTGTGAAGGTGAATTCGCCCGGGCCTTCGCGGCTTGCCACGGTGATACCTTCCGGGTCGAACACGCTCACCACCGGATGCCAGCCATACAAGGCCCAGGTGGTCTGAGTGTCCACCTCAATCTCGAATTGCTCGATCCCCTCAGGGACGAAAAAATAAAATCGTGGTCCGAAGATACAGAAGTGGCCCTCAGCGGTGCTCGGCCCCACGGCGATGCTGGCGTTTTCAGCTCCAAAGAATTCTACGTTGCCTCTTTCAATGTAATCACCTGCGTGCCGGGTCTGGCGTAGAGGAAACGATAGCGTGTGGATTTCGTTGCCGGGCTCTCCGGGATTCCATTCGATTACGTTGCTCCTGGGAGGGAAGACTCGCTCCACGTTCTGCACCGGTTCGCCTTTTCCGTTTTTGAAAGTGAAGGCCTGATTCTGCCCCAACCAGAGGTGGCATTTCGCAGGCCCTTTGGTTGCGCCTTTCAGGTAAATCGTCGGCAACCGGGGACCGGCCATGTGGAAGGATTGATTAGTCTCCAGGAGCGGCAGGTGGCGGTCTCTCCATGTCTGGGGAGCGTTTGCAAGGCCGGCAAGCAGAGCGGGAATTGTCCGCATGGAATATGGGTGATGTCCGGCCGCCCAGGAGCCCGCTGTGCCTCGCCTGGATACCACTGTGCTTGTGTTGGTCCTGGATAGTATTTCGAGCAGCCTGGCCTTACCCAAATCGAGAAATTTCAAATCTTCCGTGACCTCAAACCCATAAGCTGCGTCGCCAAGCGAGCCGTACCTCATGACATCCTGCAGGCTACGTTCCGCGTAGCTTGCCATCACTTTCTTTAGTGCCGGGTCGCCCGTGAGGCGAACGTAATTGGACATACTCTCCCAGCAGAATTGCAGCGCGCCCAGATTCTTCCAGTCCTCATCATTCTTGGGATGCATCTCGACGAGTGCCTTTGACCAGTTCCTGGCGGCTTCGAGATACCGCTCATCCCAGGTGACTCGATACAACTCGGTGAGATTGCCGAGCGGCGGAGCGTAGTGACGAATATTTTCCAGTTTCGGCGGGCGAATCATTCGCAAGGGACGGTTCTCGTTCGAGAGGTAGTAGCGCAGGCTCAATTCCGCCCAATCCTTCATCACCGAGAGCGCTCGCCGGTTGCCGCGCAGGTAATAGCTGTAAAGCATGTATTCCAGCTTGTCGTAATTGATGTGGTCTTCGGTGGTTCGGTTCCAGTGTATCAAGCTCCAGTCGCAGTAGTAATGGCCGCCCTTGTATCGACTTTTTTCGTCACCGAAGTGACACCGATCTATGTCCATGCAGTGCCGGGTGTTCGCCTCGGCAAACTGTAGATACTTACGTTTGCCTGATCGATAGTAAAGAAGCCAGGGCGCGTTTGGAAAACCATAATGCGTGGAATCCCAATGACGCCAGAGATGGGCCATTCGACCGCCCGCCACCTGATGTGAGTAACTGTCATTGCGTGCGTCGCAATGCACGTCCTGGTAATCGAACCAACCGAAATCCATGTAGTGGTCGCGCCAGTAGACGAACCGGTCGAACATGGCATCAAGAGCCTGCTCGACTTGTGGGAACTGCTCCGGATCGAACGGATGCACCGGGCCGATGGCGCTGGACGCGGCATTCCACTTGGGATCAGCCATGGCAAGGACCGGCGTGCTGGCCTGGCAGGCGACCTCCAGCGCACGCTCCTTCACTATCGGGCCGGAGTGAAAATCGAGCCAGAGTTCGTGTGTCTTGGCGACCCCCATCGCGTTGTTGTAAATCTCTGCGAGCGATTTCTTATAGGGCGGCTTACGGCTGCTGAAAAAGCCGTCAATGGTCTTAATGCCCTCCTCTCCGTAGGGCCACAGCAGAGCATCCGTACGAAAATCAAGCAGCCGGCCATGCTTCGGCCAGAGGTGAATGCGAAGGTCGTTTTTCTCGATTTCCAGTTCGTTTGGATAGTTTTGCCATGCTTCACGAAGCGCGACAGTCACACCGCCGCGGGCATCGCTCAGGTCGCACCAACCGGCGTATTTTTTCCCTTCAGCGATTAACTTTCCAGTCTGCTCATTCTTGAACTGGCAGGTGAGCTCAAAACGGTTCTTGCAATCCTGAACGAAGGTAACGTGCTCCAAATTACTGCTGTGTGTTGCCAGGGCATCCTCTGCGTAAAGCCCGAAGGTGGCCTTTCGCTCGCCAGTGATCGTAAGCGGAAGTTCGATATCCAGATCGCGGATCTGGTGTGACTCCGAAGTGCCTGTGAAAATCCAGGTGTGCAGCACCCGCACCAGGCCCGAGCCTGCAAAGAATTCGAGCCTGGTTTCGTGACGGCAGAATTTTTCGCCTGCTTCGTTCCGATACCATCCCTCGGACTTTATCCCGAGCCGGCAAGGGCCCTCGTCTTCAATGACGGCTCCATCAGGATTCGAATCGCCACTGGCCTTGAATGTCCTGCCTTCATGATCAGTCACCAAGAACGAGATTGGTCGATCCTCTTTTACGAAGGATTCCTGGCCGACATCGACGGACTCGATTGTAAAATCGCCGCGGTCGCGCAGGACGAACTTGGCCACGCCGGTATCAATCTCCAGACGGTCGCCATTCCTTTTACTTATGAGTTTGGGCGATGCAGTGGCTTGTAAGGCATCCTCACCAAACACGAGCCGATATTCAGTCTGACGGGCGGTCGCCGCATCTACCTGAAAGTCCACAAGCAGCCAGCGGATGTCGTCGTTCTCTTTGGTCCATGTGGCGAGCGGTTTGGACTGAGCGGGTATCGCTATGCCGTCGGCAGTCACGGCCACCGTCATTCCCTTTCTGAGCGTCTGTTTCGGAAAAGGAACGCCAAAGGTTACCGGCCATTTCCCCCGCTGGATGCTGCCGGGGACATCAACGATGACGGGCACTTGTCCACAAAACGCAGTTGAGGCAAGCAAAATGGACAGGGTTTGAATAAGCAGAGGGGTCGAATTCAGCATTACTCTCATTTGCCTATCGCGGCCTTTGGCCGCAACCGAACCTGTGAACCTGGGCGTCTCGCCTCCGCACGGAAGCGAGACGCTTCCGCTCCCAGGAAAGTTCTCCGTGTCACGCGGAGGGGTTACAAAGTGAGACTCTAGCCAAGAACTTCATCAAATACGCGCATGAAATTGTGTCCCATGGCGCCTTGGGTTTCCGCTTCAGAAAATCCAGCAGCCAGCAGCTCTCGGGTCAGGCTCGGTGTCTTGTCCGCCTCTTCCAGTCCCGCGACATATCCGTAAGAGAATTCAAAATCGGGCCCAAAGCCGGCGACATCCGGGCCGAAATTCTCCTTCAGATATTTCAGATGTCCGATAATGTGGTGGATGGATGAATGCATGACGAAACCTTTCTGACGTGCCAGCTCTCGGACCTCCCAATCCTGCCAGTGGCTCTGGCTGTAACGGTGTATAACGTAATCCAGAACGCTTTCCGACCTGGCCGCGATTTCGTTTTGTCGCCGATTACGCCCATCAGCAATTTTCTTGAATACTTCCGCGTTCGGCTCGTTCACAGCGCCGATACCCCCGACAGAAACAGGGTCTATGTAGACACCGATGCCGTAAACACCACCGCTCTCGGCTAGTTTGGCGATGCGGGAATCGTCTAGATTTCGATCATGCTGCACCAGCGCGTGGCATCCGCCGTGACTGTATACGAACGGGGTGCCCTCGAGCCTGGGCACGATATCGTCGAAGCCGTCATTTTTGATGTGAGCCATGTCCACGATAACGCCGAGCCGTTTCATCTCCTCGATTGTCTTCACACCGTGTTCATCAAGTTTTCCCGCGTGATACAGGCGGGCCGGATCTTCGTAATCCTGGAAACCGCAGTGGATCATTCGAACCCCGAGATCGTAATACTCGCGCAGGATGCCCAGGTCATTCAGGTGATTAATGCCAGACAGGTGAAGCAGGATAGCGATACCACCCGCCTCATTAATCTGACGAATTTCCGCGGCACTCCTGGCCACTGCGAGTTGGCCATCCGTCAGGTCATCAAGAGTATGAAGCGTGCGTAACTGCTCCTTCAGAAACCGAACCTTCTCGCGGCCGCGCAATGCCTCGCCGTCCGGTGTCCAATACGGGATACCCGGCGACCAGACGATGGTCTTGACGCCGCCCAGGATCAGCCGTTCAAGATTCGTCGCGCAAAGGCTGCCGTGGCCGAGAATCGGGGCCAGGTCGAATCCATCCTTCGTAATGTGCAGCGGGATATTGCAGTAGCCCAGAACAACGGTGGTGTTCCAGTGAAGCTGTCGTGCAGACAGTTCCTGTTGGTGGAGCGCCTGGGATTTTTCAAAAAAAGAATGAGGAGTCATTTCCGGGGATTCTCGTACCACACGACGTTATTGCTGTCTTGCCCGGCAATCAGCAGATCGAGGTCACCATCGAGATCCATATCAACAGCGCGAATATCGTAAGCGGCCTGGTCGCGTGCCACGACGTGTGTCTTGAAGTTGCCCTTTCCGTCGTTTTCAAACCACGCGGCTATCCTGCTGCCGTAAGCACAGGTGGCCGCGTCGATGTCGCCATCTTCATCCATGTCCATCACCTGCAGGCAGTGTCCGAATTCAAGTTCGGTGTTGATGTCGTGAATCTTCCAGGAAGGATTCTCAAACCAGAGCAGACCGGTTCCATGGCCACGGCTGGCGACGAAATCGACTTTGCCGTCCCCATTCACATCCGCCTGCTGGATGTTGGTCGCGCCTGGATGCTTCCCTGGGAGCATGTGCTTCTTGAAGGGCCCGGTCGGGTCGGCGGGCGCTTCCCACCAGGCAAACCATTCGCCCAGCCCGGACTTGTCCTGCTCGCCGCCCTTTGCCGCTAGCGCGATGTCCGGCCGGCCATCCCCGTTGACGTCTCCGAATCCGAGATAGTGGCTGAGGCCCGGTGCATCCTTGTCCGCAAAAATATAGCGATGCCAGTTTTTCGCTTCTCGAGGATTCTCGGGCACTTTCAGCCACACTGCGGAATTCGGGAATTCACCAACCGGCTGGCCGCTGTTGGCGATGAGATCGATCCTGCCGTCTTTGTCTACGTCTCCTTTCAGCAGGCCGTGGATGCCAACGACCTTCTCGTCGACCAGCCGAGCTTTCCATTCGTCCTCGAGTGGATTGGCGGGCCTCTCATACCAAAGAATGAGACCGGGTTTGTAGCGGCATCCGATGTAGTCCGGATCGCCATCGCCGTCGACATCGAAAAACTCGCTGTGAATGAAGCCGCGTCCAGGAGTCTGATCGAGAACGATCTCCTTCCAATCCGGGCCGACAAACAATCGAGTCGTACTCGCGCTATTACTGATGACGTCTATCTTGCCGTCGCCGGTGAAGTCTGCCGCGACTGCGGTATTCGTGCGAAATCCTTCGTGGATAAGGTGTTTCTTCCAGAGTGTCTCACCGGACACCACAGTCGTGAAAAGAAACAGGACACCGCTGAATTGGACAAAGATTGGATGAATATCAGTCATGAGTTTTGTTGCAGAGCTGAAGGCATTTCGTGACGTTCACGCATGTTAATCAGATTCCTCATGAGATTCGCCCAAAGTTGCCGATTAAACGAGCATCACTCCCATAAACATCATCTTCTCAATCCCTGTGGCAGCCAGATTGTCGCAGTCCAAGGAATGGAGCCTGGCTGAACAAGGGTGCAGACTAGTCGGGTTAGCGAGCTGTTTACGGGGTGAAACTCTGGTAAGGAAGTTCGCCGTACCACGCTGTACCCTCAAAGAGATCAATCGTCTTCGCATTCTGTCTGGCCTTGGCAGACATGGGTTGGCAAATAGGCAGGGCCGAGCGCTGTTCCTCGGACAGGTCTTTCCTCCAAGATCTCATTCACCTGCCTGGCGAACGGGCGGGGCCTTCAGCTTAACTGAACAGTATTGGTGCCAGGGTATCTGTCTGCCGAATAGAAAGCCTGGGATTCTTTCCTCCCGCTCACAGGGCGTCAGGTAGCTGTTGGCGATTCCATGCTCTTCATCGAGCACGGAAGGGTCAGGCGAGCAGTAAAAAAACCGTGCCTGAGGGACGTGCCATTTACTGCAAAACCTCCACCGCCAGAATTGAAATATCGTCCATCGGATTCGCGCCTTCTCGCCAGTGTTCCAATTCTGACAACAGGTCAGAGAGAGATTCATCCAGACTTTTCGAAATGGACTTCTCCAGGAGCCGCATCATACCGTCCTCTGTCAGTTCCTGGCCTTTGGATGTCATGGACTCGGTAATGCCATCTGAATAAAAAAAGATACGGTCGCCGGGGGCCAACTGAATTCTGAATTCGGTGAACTCCGGGTCTGAAACAAAGCCGACAGCGGGCGGGCTGGCCTGCAAAAGCTCGCATGCTCCGTCGGCGCGCTGATGGATTGGGCCGGGATGTCCAGCAGAGAGATAAGTGAGCTCTCGTTTTTCAGTATCCAGGGTTGAGTAGATGAATGTGAAATATTGGTTCTGTCTAGGGTCCCATGGATAGCGGTGGTTCAATTCCATCGCTACTTCTGTGGGAGTTGCGGGCAGCCACTCTCCAACATCGGTTTCCTTCATCACGATGTCGCCCTGCCCGGACGTCCTGGACAGAGTCCGGCTGAGCGATACGGACATCAACGACGCTTTGACCCCGTGATCGCTGACATCGAGCAGGTACATGCCAAGCAGATTTTCAGAAAGCTGCATCACATTCAGGGTATCGCCGGCGAGTTCCTCGCAGGGCAGATACCGCCAGGCGAAGTGGACGATATCGGACGCCGGCAACAGATCCGGCAAATAGGATTTCTGAATTTTGGCGGCAGCTTCGAGGTCACTTTTCATTCGCTCGTTGGTGGCGACGATCTCACGGTTGGCGGCTTCGAGCCTGGTGTTTGCAAACTTGAGATCTTCCTTCTGGTTGGCCAGATGGTGTTCCAGGGCGAGTATCCGTTCACCGGCTCGAACACGCACGCGGAGTTCATCCTTGTCGAAGGGCTTTGTGACGAAATCGTCGGCACCGGAGTCCATGCCCTCGACGATGTCTTCTTTTCCAGATTTTGAAGTGAGCAAGATCAGGTACACGTAGAGGTCAGACTTAACGGACCGAATTTGCTTCAACAGTTCGAGGCCATTCATCTTGGGCATGAGCCAGTCGGAAATGACCAGGTCGAAAGCCTCGATTTGAAATCGATGCCAGGCAGCAGCGCCGTCTTCAGCTTCGGCGACTTCGTGTCCCCAATCGCGGAGGTAGCCCTTGAGTCTGACGCGAGCGGCGCGGTCATCTTCGGCAATCAGGATCTTCATTCGCAGATTTCCAGTGTTTCGATCTGTAACTGACCAATCATGCTCACTCCCTTACAGCAGCCATCTCGGCAACTTGGAACCAGTAGTGACACATCGGCTTGATTACGTTTTCGATAAAGGCTGTGAACTCTATCCGTTTGGTTACATACGAGTTCGCATAATTCCTGTATGCCAGTGATATGTCATGGGGCGCATCCGAGGTGGTAAGGATTACAACAGGAATTGATCTCAAGTCTTCGTCAAACTTGATTTGGGATAAGACTTCGTGGCCGTTCATTCCAGGCATGTTGATGTCGAGGAGAATGAAATCGGGGCGAGGGGCTTCGAGGTATGCTCCGATTTGCTTCAGGAACTTCAAGGCATGGACCCCGCTGGTGACCGCGTGAAACCGATGGGGCATGCCGGACTCGAGAAGTGCAAGGCGGGTCAACTCGATATCCGCAGAGTTATCGTCCACAAGGAGGATTTCCGGATTGTGCATCCATTTCGGCTCAGCCATCCATGTCTCCTCAAGCGGGTAAAGTGAATAAGAAGTTGCAGCCTTTCCCGGATAGAGACTCAACCCAGATTTGGCCGCCATACAATTCGACAATCTTTTTGCAGATGCTGAGACCGATGCCGGTCCCCTCGTATTCTTCTTGAGTGTGCAATCGGCGGAATATCTGAAAAACGTCTTTCTGGAATTGCTCTGGAATTCCAATGCCGTTGTCGCGCACGTTGAATCGGATCCTCTCTCCTGAATCCAATTCGGCTGAAATGTGGATCTCCGGCGGCTCATCGTTGCGGTACTTGATCGAATTTCCAATGAGGTTCTGAAAGAGTTGTGTCAGGTGCGTTTCGTCGATGGAGATTGACGGGAGGGTGGGATGAGTCACGGTTGCTCCGTTCTCTTCGATAGCTGCCGCCAAATTCTTCAACGCATTGTCAAGACAAGCCTGGCTCTCTACATGGGCTACCTTTTGCTTGGCCGCCGAAACACGTGAGTATTTCAAGAGGTCGTCAATTACGGCGCCCATCCGAAGCGCTCCGGAGTTGATGTAGTCGATGCATTCAATCGCCTCCTTTCCCAGGTTCTGGCGAAATTTATCAGACAGGATTTGCGCAAAGCCAGATATTGAACGGAGAGGTTCCTTTAAATCATGGGAGGCGGCATAGGCGAACTGCTGCAAGTCTTCGTTCGATCGTCGGAGTTCATTGATGTTGGCTTCAAGGCGGTTCTCCAAGCCGAGGATTCTTTCACCGGAACGGAACCGGGCATAGAGCTCATCCTTGTCGAACGGCTTGGTAATGAAATCATCAGCCCCGGCATCCATGCCCTCGACCAGATCCTTCATTTCGGAACGCATCGTTAACATGATCAGGTAAACATACCCTTGGCCGGTTTCCGCGCGTATGCGTTTTATCAGCTCCACGCCGTCCACACCGGGCATCATCCAGTCAACGATAGCCATGGGATAGCGACCTTGTTTGCAGAGTTCCCATGCCTTCTCGCCGCTGTTAGCTTCGACCGCCTCATGACCCCACTCCTGCAAGTATCGACGGAGCCGAATGCGAACTGTCTGGTCATCATCAACGGTCAGCACTTTCATGATTTCAGCTCTCTCTGGAATGCAGCCAAAGCCTGGTTCAGGTCTTGAAGGTGCCCCTCAAATTGCTTCAAGAGCTTCGGAGCATTCTCCAGCTTTTCTTCCCGGGCCAGGAGTTCCAGTTCCTGCAAGGTCTTGAAGGCTGGCCCAGCGAAAAAGTTTCCCGTAAGACTTTTAAAGGCGTGGGCTGTATCGGCAAGAGCACGCGCGTCGCCGGCATCCAAGGCATCCCGGAGTTGTTCCGTGAGCTTCGGGGCGTCTTCGTTGAATACAACGATCAATTCGTCCGCCATATCAGTTGTGCCGGCAACGCTGATGTTGTTGAGGAATGCCTGCCTGTCGAAGGTATGGGCCACGGCTCGAGAAGCAGGTTTCGGGGCCTTATTCGCCCACTGCTCAACGGGACTTTCGACCACTTCCAGCAGTTCTGTAAGGCGGATTGGTTTGGAGATTATTCTAGTAGAACGGAAACTGATCCGACTGGGGCTCAAGCGGGCTCGCTCCGCGTTTCCCGCGGCGGCAGTTGGGACTACAGCGCCGGGTTCTGCCGCTCAGCTTTTCGCAACGGGTACATCCCGGGCTACTGGCGCTACTTCCTGGGCTTCCGCCTTGTCGTGCCTTCAGTTCAGCTTCGGTGAGCCAGGCCCAGGACCAGGAAGGATGGCGGAGCTGACACGAAGGCCAAGCGGAGCTGCGGAGCGGCGGAGCAGGATGTCGTGTGGTCCGGGGATTGGGCTGAGGATCCCGGCGATGACGAAATTCTGGATCGAGCCCATTCGGAAAGGCGGATCCTTTGACGGCAGATCAGTTTCTGATAAGGTTTGTCCCTACGTTCTGGAGGTTGTTTCTTTCATATCGCTGAACTACGGTCGAGGAGTCCCCAAAATGCTGAAACAAATTCCCTGGTTTATCTGCATCGGTCTGTCAGTCGTCTGTTCCGAACCGGCGGAGGAATCGAAGCTGCCTGAGAGTCTTGCAGCGGATTTCGAGATCCCGTCAGAAAGCAAGGACGCATACGGCAACGCGGTTCGCCTGGGATTCGATAAGGAGTCGGGCCTGCCCCACGAGATCCGGCACAAAGTGACCGGTATGCATCTGGTATTTATCCCCGCGGGCGAGTTCATGATGGGGAGTCCGAAAAACGAAAAAGATCGAGCGAAGGATGAGACTCAACACAGGGTCACGGTGACGAAGCCATTCTACATGGGTAAGTATGAAGTGACCCAGGCGGAGTGGAAGCAGGTCACGGGTAAAGAGCCCTGGAAAGGCCAGACTTATGCGAAGGAGAACTCAAGGCACGCAGCCACAGAGATTTCATGGCAGGACTGTCAGGAGTTTCTTGGGAAAGCTGGGTCGGAGCTCCGGTTGCCGACTGAGGCGGAGTGGGAGTATGCTTGCCGCGCCGGGACAACCACCGCCTACTCCTTCGGTGACGGTTCTTCAAAGCTCGGCGACTATGGCTGGTTTAGTGAGAATGCGAGTGCTAAGGGCGAGAGGAGTGAGAATGCGAGTGCTAAGGGCGAGAGGTATGCCCATCCTGTGGGACAGAAGAAACCCAATGCTTGGGGTTTATACGATATGCACGGAAACGTCTGGGAGTGGTGTTCGGATTGGTTTGGAGATTATTCTAGTAGAACGGATACTGATCCGACTGGGGCTCAATCGGGCTCGTACCGCGTGCACCGCGGCGGCAGTTGGTGCAGCGACGCCAGGAGCTGCCGCTCAGCTATTCGCGGCAGGCTCATCCCGGGCTACTGGTTCAACAACGTCGGCCTGGGCTTCCGCCTTGTCGTGCCTTCAGTTCAGCTTCGGTGAGCCAGGCCCCGGACCAGGAAGGATGGCGGAGCTGACACGAAGGCCAAGCGGAGCTGCGGAGCGGCGGAGCAGGACTGAGTGGAAGCGAAGCCATCAGGGGAGCTTATCAGGGCGTGGAAGTGGTAATAGGGGGGGATTCCAAAGGGGTTCTCCCCTTTGGTTTTGGCGCGATTTTTTCGGGGCTGTATATATGAATGGCCGTAGGCCACACTCACCGACGGCCCGATGTATCGGGATTGAGCGAAGCAACACCCCTGGATTTTAGAGTACGCTCCGTTGACGCACCCTGAGGGGGGGGGGCTTCACCTATAGGAAGCGACGTTCAAATTGAGGAACGTTAGAATTGGAATCGAGGCGAGCAAGCGCTTCCCTTCGACTGTCCCGACAAGTCGGGATCGCTCGGGACAGACAGGCTTGTATCGGGCAATTTACCGCAACCTGGGGCAGTGCTTCGCGATGCCCCAGGCTGCGGCAACAGATGGCTTTCAGCCATCGTGGGTCCTCCGAACGAAGGGAAATGACCAATCATGCAGTTGAAATTCTTCATGGTTCCGGCGACCGATCCGGAGGAGATCGAACAGGAAGTGAACACGTTCCTCCGCAGTCATCGTGTTCTGACGGTGAACAGGGAACTGGTGACCAATCACAACGCACCCTTCTGGGCCGTCGTGATCGAGTATCTTGATTCCATTGCGGGCTCACGCAGAGGTCCGTCAGATCGGATCGATTACAAGAATGTCCTGAGTGAGGCGGAGTTTGAAGTTTTTCGACGCCTGAGGGAATTGCGTAAGAAGATCGGAGAGGTCGAAGGCAAGCCGGTTTATACGATCTTCACCAATGCGCAACTGGCGGCCATGGTTCAAGCTAAAGGCGAAAACAAGGAACAGCTCCGTCAAATCGATGGCGTGGGAGATGCAAAGGTCGAGAGATACGGAGACCAAGTGCTCCGAGTAATCAAGGAAGGCCGAAGTGAAACGGGTCAATAACCTTTATGCACAGGTAGGCGAGCCGCATTTGTGTTTCCAAGAAAACCTCAGCAGTCGGGGCGGCATCGAATATTTGGTTCTGACGATTCCTGAGGCGTATTCAGAGACGTTGGACATTTATCCTGGATTCTTCAAGAGTTCGAACATTTCTTTCTTCTTTGAAGGGTCGTTGAAGAGGAATAGCAACGTGTTCACCCGGTCAAGAACATGAAGATCGCTGCTCAGGCGATAGGTGGTGGATAACATACCTTTTTCTTCCAGGAAAATCCCTGCGCCGGCCATATTGGCCAGCGCCTCGCGAGTGGCCTTGCGGTTTTCTCCGAGAGCGTCGGCAAGTGATTTAGAATCGTAG
Organism: Planctomycetota bacterium; assembly: GCA_027625095.1. GTDB lineage: Bacteria > Planctomycetota > PUPC01 > JACPCR01 > JACPCR01 > JAQBXN01. The sequence continues at coordinate 34,073 of JAQBXN010000016.1, forward strand.
TGCTCTGCCTGCCGGTGGATTGTATGACTCAAGATACGGATATGTGTGAGCGTGGTAACGCCCTCATGAATAAGGTTTTTTGCGTCGTTCAACCTTGCAAGATGCTGCTCGAGTTGCAGGATGCGTTCCCCGGCCCGAACGCGAACGCGCAGGACATTTTTATCAAACGGCTTGGAGACAAAATCGTCAGCCCCAGCCTCCATCCCTTCTACGATGTCTTTGTTTGATGATTTTGAAGTAAGCAGAAGGATGTAGACATAATTCGTCTGCTTCTCCCGCACCCGCTTTACAAGCTCAACGCCCGACAATTTGGGCATTTCCCAATCGCTGATAAGAATGGCAAAGGGCTCTCGTTTGAAGAGTTCCCAAGCTTGCATCCCATCGTTGGCTACCTCTGCCTGATGGCCCCATTCTTTGACGTATGCAGATAATCGGGCACTGGCCGCCCGATCATCTTCGGCAATAAGCACTTTCATGAGACTTACTTTCGTTTTTCAGCGGAATCCATTTGCCATTTGGCCGGCTGTCTGTCGAAGCTGGAGTCGGCGGGTGGTTACGTAGCACTTCAGAAACATCCGGTCGACTCCAGAAATCCCAGTCACGCAACTATGGCTCGTCAAAGACGCTACAATTTACCCCATGCCTCCTGCCATGTTCTGTCACGGGGGAATGACAGGCAGTTAATTTTCCAGAATGATATGGATCGGCAGAGGTTCCGGGACCTGCTCGGCCGTCTCACTCATCGATTTGATAACGAGGTCTGAAGTTACCTTCTCTTGGGGAGACTGCCTGAAGCCTACTCGCCAAAGCCGGAAACCTTCACTACATCATCCCGGTTACGCCGAATCTCCACGGCGAAGTAATTCTTTATCGCCGGCACGGGAGGATGAAGCTTCTTGGCGCGCACCATCACTTCCTCCACCAGCTCGAATTTCTCGATAACGGCACGGGCGATGGCTTCTGCAAGCGCCTCTGCAAGCACAAAGGTCTGGTTTGAGCCCAGGTCAGTTACCGCATTGCAAAGGGCAGCATAATCAACGGAATCGTACATATCGTCGCTCTCACCGGCCTTCTTAAGATCGCATACGACTTCTAGATCGATGGAGTAACGCTGGCCGATCTCCCGCTCCGCTTCGGTGATGCCGGTGTGTGCGTGAAACTCCAGTTCGGATATCAAGATTTTGTCCATATCAATTCTCAAGTTACCGGGTGATCTTCAACAACCGTCACTTGCCTGACTGTTCCACCCACTCTGAACCGTCTGCATACACTTCTTTCTTCCAGACAGGCACGATTTCTTTGATGCGGTTGATGGCATATTCGCATGCCTCAAACGCCTCCTTCCGGTGTGGACAGGAAACCGCAATGGCCACACTCACTACCTGTAGGCCAATGGGGCCAAACCGGTGCACGATGCTGACCTTGTCGGCCGGCCACCGTTCCATGATTTCATCTCTGACCTGCTCCATCTTCTTGACCGCCATTTCCGGATACGCATCGTAATCAAGCGCGACCAGATTCTTGCCGTCTTTATCTTGCCTTGCGGTACCCAGAAAAGTGACCACTGCTCCTGACGTGTCCGAATAAACGCTTTTGGTAACAGCGTCCACATCAATTTCATCCCGCGTGATATCAATCATCTTATTCCTCCACTCACTGGTGGGATAATCGCTACCTCATCGCCATCGTGAACTGGATCTTCGTTATGTGCATACTCATGGTTGACGGCCACCCTGAGCGATGGCCTCAACATTTCAAGCCGGGGATAGGCGGAGCACAGAGTGTCAAGCAAACCGCTCACATTCTGCCCGTTTGGGATATCCATTTTCGATACCCTCTGCTGCACTATCTCCGCGGCGGAGGCAAAAAATTTGACTGTTATCAACGTCGTTTCCTCATTACCCTTCGCTGCCAGCATCCTCTATGCTCTGCATTCAATGGACTGAGTTGGCTTTTTCAAACGTTTATTTAACCGGTGGAACATCAAATGGCTGAATACTTCATTGCCTGGTGGAATCTGGAAAACCTTTTCGACATCCAAAAATCCCAGGACAGGCCGGAATGGCTGAAGAAAGCCCTCGCTCGTGAATTGGCCGGCTGGACAGCAGGTGTGCTGAATCGAAAGGTCTCCCAACTCGCCTCTATCATCATGAAAATGAATGATGGAAAAGGCCCCGATCTCCTGGGGGTCTGTGAAGTCGAGAACTGGGGAGTTCTGGATAAATTGATTGCAGCGCTTTCGACCTTGGGTCGTTCGTACGGTGTGGCTCACCACGACACGGAAGACAAACGGGGAATCGATATCGCATTCATATATGACGCCGGACAATTCACCGCACACGAACAGTTCCATCACACCATACTGAAACGTTCTTCGACTCGTGACCTCTTCCAGGTCAACTTCAAAACTAAAAGCGACAGATTGCTGGTGGCCATCGGCAATCATTGGCCGTCTCGGCTGGGGGGTCAGTATGAATCCGAGCCCTACAGGATTCTGGCGGCTGAAACCCTGAGCTATTGGATTGAACGGATTCAAGAGATCCACGGCCGCGACGTTCCGGTCCTCGTCATGGGAGATTTCAATGACGAACCTTTTGATCGATCCATGACGGAATATGCTTTAAGCGAACGCCTCAAGAAGAAGGTTTCTTACGCCAGAAACCCGAAACTCTTAAACCTCATGTGGCCTGTTATGGGCAACGCCATTGGCACTCATTATTACGACAACGAGCCGGCGGTACTGGATCAATTCCTGGTTTCGCGGGGAATGATTCTCACCCGCTCCGAATTGAAAGCCGTGGATGGCAGTGCTCAGGTTTTTGTCACAGAGGAGATGAAGACCGGTAGGTACGAGGCTCCCCGCCGGTTTGGCCGCCCCTCGAAAGAGTTGGACGAGGATGGTTTCAGCGACCACTTCCCCATAACAATGGCCATTGAGGCGCGATGATTCTTCCTCACGAGAGCCTAAAGTCTCCGGTCTTTTATCGGCCCTTCTCCGCTATTACGAGCCCGCAACTTTTGTTGATTAAACTCTTCCGAGCCTCCGGACGGAATGGAGAGGCTCTGCCATTTCTCCCCAACCAGAATTTTTGAAATAAGGACAATTTGGCCCACATGGTAGCCGTAGTGATCGACTTGGCGTTGGATGGCTTGAATAACGCTGTGATCTTCTCCCCTTATCTGTACTGTTCGATTCAAATCCTCGGGTTTCAAATCTTTCAGGGCCTCAAAAACATTCACCCATCCATGCTCCCAGTAACGCTCGATTAATCCAGGGACCAGGAGGTCATCCACAAATTCATTCTCCCGATGCCGCCACGGTTTTTCGCCGTCGGTTGTCAGAAAGTCGGTCCATCGCGACAGCATGTTGCCTGCCATGTGCTTCATGATGATAGATACCGAGTTAGTATTCGGATGGATTCTCTCGTGCATCTGAGTGTAACTGAGCTGCTCGATTGCCCGCTCCGCCAGACGTTTCTGTTTCAAGAATATCTCGCGAGCCTGCAACAAGTATTCTTCAGCGGCATCTTCACTCATCATCAATTCCCCAGGGATTGCACGTATTCTCTCCAGGCCTGGTCTACACGGGCGAAATTCGCTTTACCAAATACCGTTTCAAAAGCTTCTTCAGGCTTCCTTCCCTTCTTCATTTCCAGATAAAATTCTTTTATCACTCGTTTGTATTTCCCGCCGTTGGAGTGAATGAGGAAATGTACAAATGCCCAGGACTCCAAGTAGTGGATACCCAGCTTACTGAGCCCTTCAATCTTGGACGGACTGTTGTCCTGGAATTCTGTCGCCGCCAGCATCACCAGCTTACCAATAGGCACGGACGCATTTTCGGCAAGCACTTTTTTGAGCATCCGAACCCGCTCCTCCGGCACTTGCCCCAACTTGAAGCGACGCCCGCCTGGCTCGCCAATTTCAAAATACTCGGCGAGCCCTTCATTGAACCAGAAAGGGACATACGAGATAAAGTAATCAAGAAACTGGTGGAAGCCTTCATGGTAAATGACCTCAATAAGTCTTTGCTGATCCCCTGGATTGTATAACACCAATTCTTTTACAGTCGGCGAGTAGTAGCCGGCTACCCATTGTCCTGCCAGAGTGGTTGTCTGGCCCATATATTTATAGAAACCCTCTTTAGTGGCGAAGAGGCGAACAGTGAACTTCCGATTGAGTTCATCGCCTTTGAATTGGAATTGAGCCGAATATTCTCGATAGATTCTTTCGAGTTCCATCGCTGCAAGATCGGCAAGCCGCTGGCCGTCGTCAGTCATGACCCTGTAGTGCCCGGTCTCTCTGGTGTATGTACGCCCCCAGTCCGGCCCTTTCTGAACGGTTTCAAAAAGGTCTTTATAGAACTTCGCCTGAGAGTGCGCGGGCTCAAGCTTGAGGAAGGCTTCCAAATCAGCAATAGCTTTACCTAAGTCGCCGGCAAACCTGTATGCCATAGCCCGCAGGTAGAGGGCGTAACGAAATTGTGGATCCTGCCGGACACACTCGCTCAAGTCCTCTAACGCCCCCTGCATCTGCCTCAGTTGATACCGGATATAACCACGATAATAGAGGGCCGCCGGCTGCGCACCGTTCAACTCAAGGCTGTCATTCAGCAAAGCCAGAGCTAGGTCATAATGAAGTTCATCGGTCGCCGTGATTGCATCTTTAGTAAGACTGAATGCCTTTTTCTTTACTTCCTCAGTGAGCTCTGATTCTTGCTTATTCGTAGCTTCAGTGGTCTTTTTCGACTCGATACTTGCCTTCACCCTTTTTAACTCCAGAGCTTTCGCTTCTCGAGCACTGAGCCACTTGCCATCTATTTTTTCAAAACCCAGAGCCTCTCGTGCTTCCGGGTGATCAGGATTTAGCTGCAGCACTAATTCCAATTCGTGCTTCATCTCTTTGTAGAGTTTTTTCGACTTGCACCACGAAGCAAGTGAAGAGTGACCAGCGACATCGTCCTGGGCAAGCTCATCTGCCCTGGCCTTGTACTCCTGGGCAGGTGTTCTGGCTTTTTCAATACGCTCGATTTCTGCTTTCTGAAAGTTGAAAGTGCCGAACCTGGTTTTGATGTTGATCGCGCCATCTTTTTCCTTCACGTCCCCTTCAAGTTTCCGGCCGTCCTTGAAATGGAGGATATCGCCGTGAGCCACATTGACGACGAAGGCTGAAATAATGGTGAAAATTAATATCCGCATAGTCTTCCTTTAATTGGGAGGGCTGTCGCCGTCTTTCACATCGAGTTGGGAACTATTGTCTTTGCCGGAAGATTTCTCCTCTACGGATTCTAGATTCTTGCTCCCCGTCTCGACTGACTCAGATCGAATTTGCTTTTCTTTGGCCGGTTGTTCCAGCTCTTCCGGCCGCTCAATGTAGAGCAGTATCTGTTCTCTGCTCGCGGCTTCCCCGGGAGGTGGTGTCAATCGCTGCATGTAGTAAAGCTTGGCGTGTACTACTGCCCGCTCCGGTGCGTGACTCTTGTTCCACAACCGTTTTAAGTACTCGAGATAATAGGGCAGGTACCCGCCGTAAGCACTCTCAGTAATCCTCTCAAAGAACTTTCGCCATCTGTAATGCTTGTGGCGTCTGTTGAGATGCTGAGGTTTGGTCCAATTGACGGTGTCACGCTGGGTTATCAGGTCGACAGTCTCACCGTTGCCGAGTGCTGCCGGAGCGACGAGCCAGCCATCGCTCTTTCTCGGAGCGGGTGAGAACATGGCCCAATACTGGTTTAAGCGGAAGACTTGAGTGAAGGCCCTGAATGGTTCGGGAAACCTTCCGGTGTTATTCATTAAATTACCAACACACCAGATACTGATGGTAATCAAAGACAGAATCACCAAGGTGTCTTGAAAGGGCCTGAAGGGGAGGATGCGGACATCAGAGGCTCTGTCTGGTGTTTCTTGAGTCAGCTTCCATCCGAGCCTGTCCCAGAGGGCGCCCGGTAAAAATCCAATGCCGGCGGCAATGCAAATTAATGGAAACAAGCCCAGCATCATCAACGCACCAAATGAAAGGTGCATTAGCATCAGGGCGAGGAACAGACCTATTCTGATATAAGGGACAAATACTGGCAGGATGAGCAGAATCGGAATCAGGCCCTCAAAGAAATAAACCGAAATAGTCATCGGTTTGAGCAAGGCGGAATACTCCAAAACTTTGGTGCCGAGTGGGCGAGCTATGGACTCCATACTGAGCGCGTAGTATACGGCCGTGCCGTTTACCCATTCTGGCCCGGATTTATGCAGGAAGGCGAAGAGATAGAGGAGAAATACTTGAGCCAGATAGGCCATACCGGCGGTGCAAATAACCGGGGCCTTCAGGCCCTTTTCTGTTGTCTTTGAATCGACAGAGAAATAGTCTCCCCAGGGCAGGAATATGCCCCAGAAGACCAGCATCCGAAGCAGATCGTCTCCGCCTTGCAGCAAAATCAGATTGCGGTTCTGCAGGGATGTCAAAAAAAGCCAGGAGAGGAATGTAACCAGACGAGTTCGATAACCGAATGCCATGCATACCGCGAGCATGCCGGCGCACAAAAAGAGGACGGCCTGATATTGCCAGGTGCCGTTCAAGAGGTGGAAGCAGAATATCCATTTTGCGGTGAACTTAATCTGGGCTTCACGCGGTACTAATCCTTCGTCTGTGTAATGTGCTATCAAATCGGTTGAGCGGATCAGCAGGTCAGCAATGACAAGGATAGCTACCGCAATGCGAAGAGCCGCGAGAGAACGCGGATCAATTCCGAGCAGTTCTCCGTCGTTCACCAGGATAGATTTTGGCTTATGTTTTCGCACGATATTTCGATGCCTCCGAACACCTCACAGAAGTTGCTTCAAGGCTTGTGCGAAGTGAATGTATTGTTCCGGGGTGTTGTAGATTTGTGCTGATAATCGGGCGATCCTGCTCCGCCGGGAAGGCCAGGGAATGATCGGGACTTCAATTTTGTAAGGGTCCAGCAGTTTGTCCTGCAGCGGGCTGCCATAGAGAAAGGTCACCGGGTCCTCTGTTGTGCTGTCAGGCAGTTTTACCGGTGCAACCGCTCCGACCATTTCGGGTGGACATGGGGGGAGAATTCCCAGGGTGTTACATATTTCCGTCTGACCCCACAGGGCTAATTCGTGATTTCGTTTCATTAATTCTTTCCATCCTCCCGGTAGTAATTCACCCATGAATTTCAAGGATTCGGGAACACACAGGAAGGCGGTCGGGTCATCTGTCCCTCGCCAGAAAAACTGATTCCAGAGAGCTGAATGCTCAGTAGCACCTCTATTATACCCATGGCTGATCGAGGTGGGAAGGATGCTGTCTTGCTTGTCTTCGCGCACATACAAGAACCCCGCCCCCTTCGGTGAACAAAGCCATTTATGGCAATTTCCGCCATAGTAAGCCGCTCCGAGATCCTGCAGGTCCAGTGGAAGCATGCCCGGCGCGTGCGCTCCATCAATGAAAGTATCAACTCCCCTTTCATGTAATGCATGGACGATTTCTCTTGCCGGGAACACCATACCCGTCTGGCTGGTGACATGGTCTACGAGAGCAATTCGGGTTCGATTCGTAACGGCCGCAAGCAGGGCTTCTGTAATTTCTGATGGATTGGATATAGGAAAAGGTACGGGCGCTACAACAACTCGTGCATCGGAACGCTTTGCCACGAAATCCAGAATGTTTTTGCATGCGTTATATTCGTGGTCTGTCGTCAGCAGTTCGTCCCCCGGCTCAAATTCCAGGGAGCGGAGGACTGCATTTGCTGCTGAAGTAACATTCAAAACAAAGACCAGGCAATCCGGGTTCGCTCCAACGAAATTCGCCAGCTCTATCCGGGCAGCATTCAGCAGGCTTTCAAGATCCCTGACCAGGAATTGGACGGGTTGACGCTCCATCCGGTTCCTGAGTTCCTGCTGTTTTTCCAAGACTGCGAGAGGGCACGAGCCGAATGAGCCGTGATTAAGGAACACAAGGTCTGGTTCAAGGGGGAAGTAGCGGGCGAATTTTGAGGGAGGTGGGATGTTCATATTCCTGTTTTTATTGAAGAAACATTCCTGAGCAAACAGCACTGAAAGACTTTGTGATGACCAATGCCCGCCCCAACATCATACTGATTAACTGTGACGATCTCGGCTATGGCGATCTCGGCTGCTACGGTTCAAGAGTTAACAAGACCCCTTCCCTTGACCGTATGGCAGAGGAAGGAATGAGGTTTACCGATTTTTACCAGGCGTCCGCCGTCTGTTCGCCTTCGCGGGGGGCGATGCTGACAGGGTGTTACCCAAGAAGAATTGGGTTCGGCAGTTTTGATGGACGCTGGGTGCTGTTCCCCGGCCAATCCGTGGGGCTGAGTCAGAATGAGAAGACTGTGGCATCGGTGTTGAGGGAGAATGGTTACGCCACAATGTTGGTGGGCAAATGGCATTGCGGCGACCAGCCTGAATTTTTGCCCACCAGACACGGCTTCGACCACTATTACGGTATTCCATACAGTAATGACATGGGGCGGCAGGTTGGTCGGGAACACTATCCGCCGCTCCCCTTGATGGATGATGACGAGGTCATTCAAGAACAACCGGATCAGACTTCAATTACGGAACGATACGTCGAGCGTTCTGTGCGATTCATTCGGGAAAACAAAGACCGGCCATTCTTTTTGTACCTCGCACACATGTATGTTCACCTGCCTCTTTACGCGCCAGAGCGTTTCCTGAGGCAATCGGAGAACGGCCCATACGGTGCGGCAGTCGAATGCATCGACTGGGCAGCAAGTGTTCTTCTTGATGAGATTAAAGTGCTCGGACTCGATGAAAACACTTTGATCGTCTTCACTTCTGACAATGGCAGTCGCGGTAAAGATGAAGGCGGAAGCAATGCCCCCCTCCGTGGTGGTAAGGGAACGACCTGGGAGGGTGGCCAGCGGCTACCCTGCATCATGCGCTGGCCTGGAAAGATTCCCGCAGCTACCGAATGCAACGGGATGGCACTTTCCATGGACTTCCTGCCTACCTTCGCCGAGCTTGCTGGCTGCGATTTGCCAGACGACCGGATTATCGACGGCAAGAGCATCACACCACTAATGGCTGGTGAAGAGGCCACCACCCAGCATGATGCCTTCTTCTACTACTTCAAGGATGACATCCAGGCCGTGCGGTCCGGTAACTGGAAACTTCATATCCGGCGTCGTGATGACGAAGTCGCTGAGCTGTACGACCTGGAAGCGGATATCGGTGAAACTGAGAACGTTCACGATATGCACCCCGATGTAGTGAAGGACCTGCTTTCAAAGATTCAGGCCTGCCGTGAGGACATCGGTGACGGCGCTGCCGGCGTGGAAGGTGCAAACTGCCGACCGGTTGGACGAGTTGAAAATGCGGATACTCTGACGCATTACAATCCAGATCATCCTTACATCATTTCAATGTATGACATCGAGGATGCCGGATAATGCTCGGTGTTGTGTCATGCCATAAACCAACTTCAGGTGAGACCATGAGATCATTCTGGAAACCCTGTTTCGCACTGCTTCTGCTGGTCGGGAGCTGCGCTGCAGAGAACAGTGCCATTGAACTGAATATGGCTGAAGGCCTTTCCGCTGCCATCTTCGCCAAAGATCCGGGCTCTCGAAACAAGCGATGTGCAGTGGCCAATGTCACCAAACTGGGCGGCGAGGCGTTTTATCTGTCGTCTGAGACGCTTTCACCCGGCGAGTACGTCCTGACGATGCGGATGAAGCTGTCCGTCATTAATCACATGAATTCGGCACCCCTTCACTTCGCTCTCAAAGTCGAGGGAGCGGCTGACGCGATACGTTCGTTCGACATCCTGGTGATCGAGCGCCCTCAGGTATATCAGCCCGTTACTTGTCGATTTTCTGTTACAAATAGAGGGAAGATTTCCGCCTCACTCACCTGGGAACGGAAGGCATTGAATCCGGAGAAGCGGGCGAGCGTAAGAGTAGAAATTAAAGACATTCCCAAGCTGCCGACGGTGGCAGTGACCGGCAATGAGCCCGACGATCTGGATGAGGATGACATCGAGGTCGAACTCTCCGCCGAGCCACCGCTCAGCGGCCTTAAATATCTCTACCTGGCCGTCGACAGTGTGAATGTCACGAAGCTATCCGATGTCAGCATCACGAAGCTGGAAGTGGACAAGGTTCGATACTCACCTGGAGAAAAACCGCAGATAGAGCTGAGTTTCAGCAATCATGCAGAGGAAGCTCGAAAACTGCGTGTTGAGACTTTTCTTGTGCACGATCTTGATACACGGATACCGGTTGACTCACGTGAAATCGAATGCGCTCCGACAAGCGCTCACAGTCTGGCGATCTCTGGCCCTACTGTGGAAGCCAAGTGGGGGTACGCAATTCATTGCCGAATTTCTGACGGCGAGAATTTGCTCGCTGAACGGAGTGAGTATTTCACTGTTCACGAAAATCTCTGGGCCGTGTTAATTACGGGCAGGACGCCCGCTCAGTTTACTGCACATGTCACAGAGTCGAGGGCCCAAGCCGCAGCATTAGCAGGCAAGCGACGCTATCAGAATTTCTGGGAGTCCGGTTTCTGGGCGCCGGATGAGTTCGGCGATTTCACTCCAGATACTGAATTCTGGTGGGGAGGACAGGGTAATTATTATGGCGGCCGGACAGGTACAAGAGTCCAGAACGAAGAAGCACACAAGGTTGGTATCTCGTGCGCGGTCTATTCGAATATCTGGGGGGGAGATGGCCCTCCCGCATTCGAACTGATCCGGCGGCAGCCGGAATGGGGTTACGCATCCACGTTCAACGTTGCCTGGTTAGATCGATGGGATCGCAACTCCATGGGCACGGGACGTCCAGGCTGGCCGATGCATGTCTGGCCTCTCACCATCATGAATCATGGCCTTGACGGCCCTATCGTGCATCATGGGCACGAGTTGATCGAGACACACAAAACGCTGGGCTGGGATGCCGTTCGCTATGATTCTCACGGGATCTCAAGTGAGAGCGCGAATCTGGTCAAGAAGCTGAAAACGATCGTACATGCGGAAGTGCCAAACTTTCAGTTCGGTTACAACTCGAGCGTGCCGGGTCGCGACCCCAGCAAGGCCGAGGCATTCCGAATTCATTGCGAAAACGGGGGGGGCATCATGGAAGAAGGCATCCGGCAGTTTGCCGACGGGGGCATGTCTTTCAGCGGCGGCGCAACCTATGACGTATTCGCCAACAGACTTTTATCCTTCAAGAATGAGGCCCGCGAATCCGGCGGGCACTTCCTTGCTATTGGCACGGACAAGCAGTTCCCCAATGACCTTGTTTATCAATACATCATCTGGCTCGCGGGCAACACACACCCCTGCTATGACTGGCCGGCCGTGAGCGTTGCCGACTACAACCAGTTCGCCACGCGCTTCGCCGGCCAACTGTGGGATCTCAACGTGAAGCCGATGGGATCACCTGAAGAGGTTATCGACATCGGTATGGCGAAAGACTTCCTTTGGAGATGGAAGGAATTCGTTCACCAGCGCGAGATGCCAGGCGGCCGGAACCAGTGGATCCTACATCTGGTCAATACGCCCAAAGAGCGCGTCCTCTTCACTCACGACGATGTCAAGGTGCCCGAACCACACATTGATTTTCCCCTAAGCGTGAAGATGCCGCCCGAGGCGAAGGTCGAGGCCGTATGGTTCCTGACTGCCGAATATGAACTCACCCAGCACAAAATTGAATTCGAGCGCACCGGCAACGGGATTCGTTTCATCGTTCCAAAGCTCCGGTTCTGGAGTTCCGTTGTAATCGATTGGAAACTGACTGAGTAAATTCAGTTCAGCAAGGGAAATATGAAAACAGGTATCGATCCCAAAGTTGACTTTGCATTTAAGAAGGTCTTTGGGAGCGAAGGCAACAAGGATATCTTGATCGACTGGCTGAATGCGGTCTTGAAGCCGCCGAAGGGTCACGAGATCCAGTTGATTGAAATTTTGAATCCGTTCAATCTGCAGGAGGCTTCAGACGACAAGCTCTCGATCCTCGACGTCAAGGCAAGGGATCAATCTGGGCGGCAATACAATATCGAGATGCAGATGATCACGGTGCCTGATCTCTCTTCGAGGCTGCTCTACTATTGGGCCAGGCTGTATCAGGATCCGCTGAAGCAGGGCGAGGACTACTGCACACTCCAGCCCACGATCTCAATATGTATTCTGAATGAATCCTTGTTTCCAGATATAGAGGACGTCCACCTGATCTTCAGACTCTGGGATGAAAAGAACAGAATTGTCCTGACCGGCGATATCGAATTTCACCTTCTCCAATTGGAGAAGTTTGAACAATCTCCTGATACTCTTACTGAACCGCTTCAAGAGTGGTTATACTTTCTGAAGCACGGGGGTGAGTTGGACCCGGAACAACTCCCAAACCTGCTAGACCGACCACCGATCCGGCACGCAACAGAGGAACTCGCCATGATCACTAAACTCGACCTGGAGAAGGAACGATACGAATCGCGTCGCAAAGCTCAGATGGATCAGAACAGCTTCATCCGCGCCGCCCAGAAACGTGAGGAGCGGGCTTTGGCCAAGGGGAGAGCAGAGGGGAAAGCAGAGGGGAAAGCAGAGGGGGAAGCAAAGGGAAAAGCAGAGGGGGAAGCAAAGGGCAGAGCCGAAGGGGAGATTAGAGCCCTTCAGAGTGTTCTTGGTTTGCCGGTCTCCGATTGGGAGTCCTTGAGTGAACTGCCCATTGAAGAACTCAACAAGAAAGCCAGTGAGCTCAAGCAAAAATTGCAAGGAAGTTCATGAGCCACGTGCCTATTCAAGCCGATCAAAGTCTGTGAACTCGCTCGACTTCCAAACCGCAAGACGTCTCAGAGCCTATACGAAAGAACTCGCCAGAAGCATTAAATTCGACCCCGATGAGGAAAGATATTGGGTCCCTTAGAAAGGGGGGTCATGGATTGGAACAACATGATCTGCGCCGCCCAGGCACGTGAGAAGCAGGCGTATGCCGAAGGGGTAGCTTTCGGGACAACCAAAGCTCTTACAGAGGAGAAGCAGAGGGGCGCATTTATCGATAAAACTCGAACTATCCAAAAGGGCTTTGGTTTAGAGGTAGCCACTCGAGAATCTTTGTTCGCACGCAACGATTCAGAGGGTGATTCCGGTGACTCGAAGCCAGAGTTGGGGTAGCGCCTTTAGAAGGATGCGACGGATCCTCGAGATTCTCGATACGCCGGAAGAGTCGGACGCCCATCCCGAACTGGCGCATGAGCCGCCAGAGCCCGGGACTATTGAATTCCGAAATGTCACCTTTGGGTACGAGCCAACACACCCGATCTTGAAGAACATCAACCTTCGAATCGAGCCGGGACAAATGATCGGTATCGTTGGACGGAGCGGGGGTGGTAAGAGCAGTCTCATAAACCTGCTTTGCCGGTTTTACGAACCGCAGGAAGGCACCATTACTATCGGCGGTACGGATATTCGGGAATTCCGAGCGCAGGACATCCGCCGCATGGTTGGACTCGTTCTGCAGGAACCATTTCTGTTCCGCGGCAGTATCATTGACAACATCGCATACGGTAGACCAGATGCCGACCTCCTCGACATCCTGCCCGCTGCGAAATCTGCCCAGGCCCATGAATTTATTATGCGCCAGCCCCAGGGCTATGAGACCGAGCTAGGCGAGCGTGGCACCGGCCTTTCCGGTGGAGAACGTCAACGCATCAGCATTGCCCGGGCCCTGCTTTGCAACCCGCCGGTACTGGTTCTCGACGAGGCCACATCATCCGTCGATTCGGAAACTGAATTCGCCATCCAGAAGCTTGCCGAGGGCCGTACGGTAATCGCTATCGCTCACCGGCTTTCCACGCTTCGCAATTCAGATTGCATCTACGTGGTCGACAACGGACCCATTGTGGAAGACGGCACACATCAGCAGCTCATGGATCGAAAAGGGTACTACTTCCGCATGGTCGACATCCAAAACGAACTCCTGGAATCCGTCGCATGAAAAAATTGTCAACTAAAGGTTCTCCACTCCGCACATACAAATATGATGCAAAGTCAATCCAAGCAATCCCTCCACTTTCTTAGCCCTGAGACTACCCGGATCTTTCGTGAAAATTCCGGTTTGCTGCACGTTCGGCTCATCAGAAAGCCTGATTCAGAGCATCAGGGCGTTCATGCCGTCCTTGCTTTTCCGATCTCTCACCCTGATTCCTTCATTTCTCTTCGATGTGAAGAGAGCAAGGGAGAAAACGAATATGAAGTCGGAGTCATCAAAGCGCTCAACCAGTTCAACCCGGACTCGCAGACGCTCATCAGACAATCACTCGGCCGTCACTATTTCGAGCGGGTGGTACTTCAGATACATCGCATCCGGCAGATATACGGTGTGCTCGAGTTCGAGGTCGATACCGCCTCCGGGCCTCAAACCATTATGGTGAAATGGAGTTACAACAGCACCGAGGACTACGGCAAGACCGGCAAAGTCCTCCTGGATATCCACGCCAACCGCTGGGTCATCCCGAATATCGAAGCTCTCCCCAAGGCCGAGCAGGGGCTGTTTCGCCGGCGGATTTACTGGTAGGGAAGTTGGAGTAGGGGGCGGCGGGTCAGATTGTGGAACAAGCGTATCGAAATGTTGTCTCTTGCAGCCACCTTCAGATAAATTTCTGTCCCCGCACCTGAATTTGCGGTCCTTAATACCGGCCAATCTAAATCTCTTCGAGACGTCCGGTTAAGGTTAGAATTAAAGACAATATCTGTTAAATTGAGTCGCCCCATCCCGGTGCATGCCCTGTATATTCCCCCTCGACAATTCTACCGCCCCTGCCAGGAGAGGTTTCATGTCAGCATCGATGCAAGTTCTCAACAAGCTAGTCTCCCAAGGCATCCTTAAAGAGAATGAGAGGGATCGGTTACTCCGTGAATATGAAGACGCGTACCAAAAAGATGCAGACCTGAGCATTGAGGACTTCATGGAGGAACAGGGCTACATCGTCGAAGAAAGTCGTCAGAAGACCCGGCACTCGACGGCCATTCGCCAGTCGGCGAAAAGCCGCATCGATCCTGACGATCTGAAGTTACTCGACGAACTGGGGAATGGTGGCGCCGGCCCGGTATTCAAAGCCAGTCCAGGCGGCAACGGCACCTATTACGCCGTTCGAATTCTTTCGGATGTCAGTGACGAAGAAAAGGCCGAAATCCATGCAGCCCGGGACCTTGACCACCCATCCATTGCTGGGGTCCACGATTTGGTTTTTCTGGATAAAGGACCCGCGGTCGTCTGCGACTTTGTGAAGGGCATTCGACTCAGTCAGATTCTCAAATTCAAGAGCAAGCTCTCAGAACGACAGGCGATTGAAATGGTCGGCCAAATTGCTGCCGCGCTGGAGCATGCGTGGAAGCTGGAGATCGTCCACAAGGACCTCGAACCGAACAATATTGTCCTCACCCCCGCAGGCCGCATTGTCATCCTTGACTACGGCCAAAAGAAAGAAACAGTATCACCGCCCTACATGTCCCTCGAACAGGGCAAAAAAGGCCAGCCGCTCGATATTCGTACAGACATTTATTCTCTTGGGATTATTTTTTATGAGCTCCTTGCTGGGCAGCCCCCCTTCCAGGGCGAAAGCGCTTCCGAAACCCTCAAGCAGCATTATCGTAAGAGCCCTGAAGATTTGCGCAGGATGAGTCCGGAAGTGTCGTTGGAGACATGGAAGGTAGTCAGAAAGATGCTTGGTAAAGGGCGACGCGATCGATACCAGACCCCTGCCGAGTTGTTGGACGCGCTGGATGCACTCCTCGCCGAACTTGACGGAAAGGCCGCGGCGAAACGGCGCAAAATGGATCAGTCAAACGGCGCCATGGCCAAACAACCTACGGCCGGTCTCGTCGCCGCTTCCGGAACGCTGACCAACGATGAAAAACAGACCAGCCAGGAGTCGCGGGGCGACGAAGAAGAAACCTACCAGGAAGAGGAGGAAGAGGAGACCTATCAGGAAGATGAGGAATACGACATCTCCACCCAGCCAAGTATGAAAGCGGCCGAGGAAAACGGGAAAGACGAAGACGAGGAGGACGAGGAGGAAGAAGAAGAAGAGGAGGAGGACGATGACGACGATGTTGACTGGAATGACATAGAGGACGAGGAGGAGGAAGAAGAAGAGGAGGAGGAGGACGACGAAGAAGAAGAAGAGGAGGAGGAGGAGGACGAAGAAGATGAAGAGGAGGAGGAGGAGGACGAAGATCCCATTGCCTCCAGGCCAGGTCGCCGCGTCCATGCAAGCAGGCGACCACAGCGAAGCGGGATGTCGCTTCTTTACTTTACTCCATTGGCGATTGTCATTGCCTTCGTTGTGGTGAAGTACGTGTCCAACCAGGAGGAGCTCAAGCAACAACGCGAGATACAGACTAAACGAGAAGGCCCCCCTTCCTTCCACAAATCCTACAGTAAGGAGGAAGTGGCTAAATTCCAGAACTTCAAGGACGAGTTTAATGCCGCTATCAAGAAGAAACAGAATCTGCAAGATTGGATGGATCGGGCCATCGATTTTTCTGAAAAACACCCCAACCGCTTCTACGAATCCCGAAGCTTCATCCAACGTGTAATGAATAGCGCTGTCGGATCAAAAGTAGAAGACACTCTCACCCAGCTCGGAAAAGTCGCCATCGCTGAAATCGACCGGAAAGAACAGGTCCATGCAAGATTCATCATGAGCAAAGTCCGTGAGCAGGCTGAAGTCCTGACCGCCGCCCAAAAATTCGGGGATGCTATTCAGCTCTTCTACCAAGTG
The DNA here is from genome assembly GCA_027625095.1 of Planctomycetota bacterium. Taxonomy (GTDB): domain Bacteria; phylum Planctomycetota; class PUPC01; order JACPCR01; family JACPCR01; genus JAQBXN01. The sequence continues at coordinate 50,836 of JAQBXN010000016.1, forward strand.
CCTGACAGTGATCGGACGCCCACCGTGGAGACCATGATCCTGGTGGAGGTCGCAAAGGTTGAAGAGGTCGCAAAGGAGAATTGGAATGAAGCCAAAGATAAGGTATTTGATCTGACCGGCCTCGAGTTCGTGCCCATCGAAAAGAAGGAAGATGTGACCGTGGTTGAGCCCGATCCCGAAGCCGAAATGAACAATCGCCGTCGTCCCCGAAGGGGTGCGCCGGCAATGGCAGCTTTGGCGGGGCGCAGCATGGAAGAAACCATGGCACTCCAGTTTGCCCCCACCACGGAAGAGCTGGGCAAAGCCAAGCAAATCCTGGTTCCTTTCGAAGACTGTGGCATCCACCAGATCATGGTGCATGCTCGTGACTATCTGTCAGAGATGGAGGGCCTGGAAGTCCGGGTTGCCCAGTTCCAGGAAGAAATGGGCCGCAAGATCGAGGCCCAGACGAGGGACGAATCCCAGCGGCTGTATGAGCAGTTCCTTGCACAGGTGGAAGAGATGCTGAGAGAGTTAAAGGTCTGGGATGTCGCCAAACTCTGCAAAGACGTTCGCGCCAAGAACGAATACTCATACCACTTCAGCCAGATCGATAAATTGCGTGACGAAGCCGACCTCATGGCCAACGTGCTCTCGTGGGCCAAACCACACATCAAGACCCTCAAAGACGAAACCGTCATCGTTGGCAAAGCCGAAACCAGCGCCAAATTTGAAAACTGGGATGAGAAAAAGGAAGAAATGATCCTCGTTCGCGGCGAAGTTCGCTTTCGCAGCCCCTTTACTGATCTCGAAGGCCCCATCCTCTACCGCCTGGCGCAGAACGCCGCCAATAGCGTTGACCAGGGAACGTATCATGTTTCGATGATGGTATTCGCCTACTACATCGCAAAAAATGAAGCTCCGGGGCCCCGCAGGGGTAAGTTGTGGGATGACGCCAACAACCACTACATGGCCGCCAAATCAAAAAGTGCGGACGTCAACAAGCATTTTGATCTCATCACGAAGATCCAGGTTGCCATCCGTGATGAAAAGGAACGCATCGCTGTGGCCACACACTACGCCCAGGCCATGAAATTCTACAAGGAGGGCAAATGGGCCCTTCTTAAGAAGGAATGTATCGATTTACGTCTTGGATATGACGACAGCGAGCATTTCATGAAAGTCCGTGACACCGTGCTCGACTGGATAGACATGGCCTACGATAAAATCGAAGGTCCGAGCAGAATGGTCATGATCCCCGCGGGCGCGTACATGAACGAGTACGATGAAGGCGTGTCTGTCGGTGCCTTTAAAATGGATCGCTATGAAGTCACCAATCGTGAATATGCCCGATTCCTCCGCTTCCTCGAAAAAACAAACAGCCACATCTACTGCCACCCGGACGAAAAGAATTTCTACGGAGAAGACGGCAAGTTCTACGCATCCCGCCAGGAGATGATGGAAGCCGGCATCATGCCGGGCGGTATCCAAGGCGGTAAGAATCACACCCCGGATGATTTCGGCACCTATTCGTCTGGCTGGGAAGACTACCCGGTCACTAAACTTGATTGGTATGACGCCTACGCTTTCGCCACCTGGGCAGGCAAACGTCTGCCAAACATTACTCAGTTCACCCGCGCCGTCCGAGGTGGTGACAACCGTGAATGGCCCTTCGGCAAGAACTGGCGTCCAGAACTCTGCAACGCCAACGACAGCGGCATGACAGACGGCAGCGTCGATGGCTTCCGTGGCCTGGCTAAAGTCGGACAATACTCCAGCGGTCAAAGCCCGTTCGGCATCTTCGACCTGGCGGGCAACGTTCGTGAATTTACAGACCAGGTGAATGGCAACATTGGCGGCTCATTCATGGACGGCAAGAACATGTGCAGCGTGAACTCAGGCAGCACCCTCGAGCAGGACGACGGCGACGCGCCTCCAAGATTCCCATTCGTCGGCTTCAGGTGCGTGCAGGATGCGAATTAAGCCCATTAGCGGATAAGGCCGGAGAGCGGGATATCTGTGCGGTCCTGCAGTTCTTTGTATTGTTCACAGTTTAACACCGGTCTTTACACAGATTCTTCCAGAAGCGCTTTGGCCTCGAATTGTCCGCCGATTTTGCGGAAATCTCAAAGCTCTTCCTCGTAATCTTTGATCCTCTTCGAGTTGCAAAGACACCTGGTAAAGTATCTTTGAACAAGTGATTACGTGGTCATTGGCCGAGGATGGGACGGCAAAGCTTCAGAAAGCAGAGGATCTGAGATTACGAGGAAGAGGTCCTGCAGCCTCAATAAAAAACTTGGGTAAATACCGGTGCAACTACGGCCTGCAATCTGGGTTTCGGCCGACAGGCTGCGTTAGAGCTGGTTCTGTTCACTTTCATTCGGCCGGCAAACAAGCCTAAGAATGTATCGACCTCTCATCTACAGCCAGGGCTGCCTCTCTTACGGCCTCGGCGAGTGTTGGATGTGCGTGGATGGAACGGGCAAGATCTTCCGCGCTCGCGCTGAATTCAATGGCGATGGCGGCCTCTGCAATGAGATCTCCCGCACGAGGGCCAATGATATGCACACCGAGAATCCGATCCGTTTTCCGGTCGGCCAGGATCTTTACTTTGCCCTCTGTGGAGCCTAAAGCCCTTGCGCGACCATTGGCTGAGAAAGGAAATTCACCTTTGTTATAGGTCACCCGTTCTTCCCGTAATTGCTCTTCTGTTTTTCCAACAGATGCGATCTCCGGGTGCGTATACACGATGCCTGGAATGGCGTTGTAGTTGACGTGCCCATATCCGTTGACGAATTGCTCCACGCAGGCAATGCCCTCCTCTTCCGCCTTGTGAGCCAGCATGGGGCCGCGAATGAGATCTCCAATGGCATAGACGTTTTCCGCCGAAGTTTGAAAGTGATCATCGACTTCTATCTGGCCTCTCTCGTTCATTTCAATGCCTGCACCGCTCAGGTTGAGGCCCTCGGTGTTGGCTTTTCGGCCCACCGCCAGCAAGACCCGATCAGCCTTGACCGGATTCTGGCCTTTACATTCGACGATTACCTCTTCGCCTTCAGTTCTGGCCCCTGTAACCCTGCAGCCGAGATTGAACTTCATACCCTGTTTCTCAAAAATCTTTAGGGCCGCTTCGGAAAGATCGAAATCCATGCCTGGCAGAATACGGTCAAGGTATTCAAGAACGGTGACCTCTGATCCGAGACGATTCCATACCGAGCCCAGCTCCATGCCGATGTAACCCGCGCCAATAACGATAAGCCGTGGCGGAACTTCTTCATAGCCCAGAGCCTCGTTGCTCGTCCCAATCCGCTGGCCATCCGGCTCGACACCTGGCAGAAATGTGGGCCGGCTCCCGGTCGCCAGAATTATCCGGTTCGCTTCTATTGCCGTTTTCCCTGATGCTCCCGTCACTAGCACTTTCCCAGGGCCTTCGAGCCGTGCAGTTCCGTGAAAATACTTCACCTTGTTCTTGCGGAGAAGGCCATTCACGCCCATGCTGAGTGTCTCGACAATGCGCTCCTTCCGCTGCATCATCTTGTGCAGATTGAGTCGGACGTCTCCCACTTCGATCCCGTGCTCCTCAAGCCCGTTTACGAGGTCAACATACTTTTCACTCGATTCCAGCAACGCCTTGCTGGGAATGCAACCAACCCGCAAGCATGTGCCACCGGGCAAGCTTTCTTTCTCGATACATGCGACCTTTAGTCCCAACTGCGCCGCTCGAATGGATGCAACATACCCGCCAGGCCCGGCACCAATTACGATCAGATCAAAAGTCATTAATTTCTCCATTCGTCTCAAAGGAAAGCTCTCGATTATTAGAACTCCTGTTGGATTTACCACACTCCCACATTCCCGCACTCCTCCATTCCTTAATTCCTCAATCCTTGGCCGGACGAGCACACAGGAAACTGAACCATGCGTATTGTTCAACTGATTCATGAAACTCTCGGGAGGCGCGTCGCTATTGTGCACGAACCCCTGCTTCATTTGCTGAATGGGGTGGGTTCCCTCTACGCGGTTGCGATGAAGGCAATAGCGCTTGAGCGCACTCTCGAACAGACCGCGGCAGATTCGATTGGTGAAGAGTCACTTAAATATGACCCGATCTATTCCGGGCAATCCGAGTGGTCTCTTCTTCCGCCCCTTGATCATCCTGTCGAGCCCGGAAATTGCATGGTCGCAGGCACAGGTCTGACCCACGTAGCGAGTGCAAAGAACCGGGACGCCATGCATGCGAAGGCGGACGAAAGCGCGCCAGTCAGCGACAGCATGAAGATGTTTCAGTGGGGCGTTGAGGGGGGGAAACCGAAGCCCGGTAATATCGGGGTGCAACCTGAATGGTTTTACAAAGGGTCCGGGGAAATCCTTCGCGGCCACAATCATCCACTCGTAGTGCCCAGCTTCGCCGAAGATGGCGGTGAAGAACCGGAGATTGCCGGACTATACGTCATCGCTCCCAATGGATCCCCTTGCAGACTTGGCTTTTCGATCGGCAACGAATTTTCCGACCATATCATGGAAAAGAAGAACTATCTCTACCTCGCACCTTCAAAGTTGCGCACCGCCTCGATAGGCCCGGAACTCTGCACCAACTTGAAATTTGGTGAAGTGCGTGGTGAAGTCAGGATAGAAAGAAATAGTGAGACGATCTGGTCAAAGAAAGTGGCAAGCGGTGAGGCGAACATGTGCCACTCGCTCGAGAATCTTGAACATCATCACTTCAAGTATCCAGGTCACCGCAGAGCGGGTGACGTGCATGTACATTTCTTCGGCGCGGACGCTTTTAGTTTCGGAGAGGGCATCGCCCTCAAACAGGGCGACGTCATGTGCGTGGCCTGGGAAGGGATGGGGCGAGCACTGAGGAATCCGATCAGGATTTCAGAGGAACAAGATCGGCTGGTAAAGGTGAAGCGTTTGTAGGTGGAGTGTTGGGTGGCTTGAGAGACTTTTTTCAGTCTCTGTTCCCTCGCCTTCCTCTTGTTCAATTACTTGTTTGAGGCTGCAAAGCAGCGGCAGGAGTCACCTGAGAGAGACTACCCGGCCTACCAATCCACATCCGGGAGTTCCGTAAAGAGCGGCAGTGAAAGATAGCGCGATCCGGAGTCCGGAAATATCACCACGATCAGTTTACCTTCGTTCTCTGGCTTCTTTGCGATCTCGACTGCGATGTAACAGGCGGCGCCAGATGAGATACCGCAGAAAATACCTTCTTCACTCGCCAGGCGGCGAGTCATGGTTAAGGCATCTTCGTTATCGATGGTGAGGATGTCATCCATGAGATCCATGCGCATGATGTATGGGATGAAACCGGCGCCGATGCCCTGTATGGGATGCAGGCCGCGCTGCCCTTTGGTCATGATGGGAGACCCGGAAGGTTCAATGGCGATGACCTGTAAGCTGCTCTTCTTCGGCTTCAAGGCTTTGGCGCATCCGGTGACTGTTCCACCAGTGCCGACACCACCAACGATGATGTCAACCTGGCCGTCTGTATCGTCCCAGATCTCGAGAGCAGTGGTAACTTCATGGACAGCCGGGTTGTTGGGGTTCTTGAACTGCTGCGGCATGATGTAGTTGTCGTTTTCTCTGCAAAGCTCATCAGCTTTTTCGATCGCTGCCTGCATGCCACCATCGTCCGGGGTGAGGACGAGCTTGGCGCCTAAAGCCTTCAGCATGTTGCGTCGCTCCATGCTCATGGTGTCCGGCATGGTCAGGATCAGTTTGTAGCCTTTGGCCGCGCAGGCAAAGGCCAGGGCGATACCTGTGTTGCCGGATGTCGGCTCAACCAGAACGGTGTCTTTATTAATCTTTCCTTCGCGCTCCATGGCCTCGATCATGTTGACGCCGATGCGATCCTTGACGCTTCCGAGTGGATTGAAAAACTCCAGTTTAGCCAGGACTCTTGCACAACATCCATCTGTAACTGTGTTCAATTGCACAAGCGGCGTGTTGCCAACGAGCTTGGTGATGTCAGAGGCAAATTTCATTCAAATCTCCCTATTCGGAATCAAAGGCTTCTGGGACGCGGATCGGAATCTATTTGTAAACAGATACCAACAGGCAAGATAGTATGGGCGAACGGAATGTAAAGAAAGCCTCGAGCGTCACTTATCTTCGATTCCGAGCAGCTCCAATTGAAAAATCAACACTGCGTTGCCGGGGATAACATTTCCGGCCCCACTTTTTCCATAGCCCAGATGAGGCGGAATGAAGAGCTGCCACTTTGAGCCTACCTTCATCATCTTGAGCCCTTGCGTCCATCCGGGGATGACCCGGGAAACCGGGAATGTGATCGGCTCGCCACGTTTGTAGGAACTGTCAAATTCAGTGCCGTCGACAAGCTTGCCCTCGTAGTGCACTTTTACCTTGTCCAAACCTCCGGGCATCGGTCCATCTCCTTCTTTGAGAACCTTGTATTGCAGTCCGGTTGGCAAGCTGATGACTCCCTCCTTCTTCCCGTTCTCCAGCAAGAACTTCTTGCCTTCATCTTCACTCGCCAGGGAACGCTGGTGAGTCTTCTCGTCCTGGTCTGCACGGAATGCGTCCATGATGGCCATCCGTTCCTGGTCTGTGAATAGCATCCCCTTCTTATCGAGTTGGTCTTTTACCCCATGAAGGAAAGCTGCCATGTCCACATCAATATTCATTTGCCCCAGACGTCCAGCCATTTCGTAACCAAACACATAGCTGGCCTTCTCCGAATTGGTCTTATATGCCTCTGCATTTGTACTGGAAAACGGTAGATACACGCCTGCCGCAAGAATCAGATAGGAATATTTCATCTCTCTCTCCAAATGAAGTGTACTAGTTAGACGGGGTCAATAAGCCCGCCCGAATTAATTTACTGTGACACCGATGGGAAGGCGCTGACTCTAACGCACCTTGGCGCCACTGGTGATATCACGGTCAAGTGAAAGCAGGGACAAGGTTTCCCCATCGTCAGCAGCGAGCAGCATTCCCTGCGATTCCACGCCGCGGATTTTTGCCGGCGCCAGGTTCGCCACGATAACGATCTTTTTGCCGGGTAATTCTTCGAGGGTGTAATGCCCGGCGAGGCCGGCAACAATCTGCCGTTGCTCGTCACCCACTTTCACCTGAAGTTTGAGCAGCTTGTCTGCTTTTTCGATTTTTTCGGCCCCGATGATTTCCGCGATCTTCAGATCAACCTTTATGAAATCATCATACGAAATCAGATTGTCAGACACCTTTGGCTCCTCTTTTTCCAGTTTGGGCTCTTTTTTCTCACGCGGGGTCGAATCTCTTTCGACCTCGATCCGTGGGAACGGAGCGGTGAATTCATTCAGGCCAACACCACTCTTCAAACGTCCCCAAGCTGCTGTCGTAAAGTCCGGATTGTGGTCGCCTACCATGCCGAGCAGTTCCCTGACCTTGTCCGGCATAATCGGATGTAAAAGCTGCAAGGCAAGGCGGACGGCTTCGGCGGCGTAGAAAAGCACAGTGCCGGCACGCGCCTTCCCGGGGCCCTCCTCTGTCTTAAGCAGCATCCACGGTTTGTGTTGCTCAAGATAAATATTGATCGAGCGGACGAACTCGATGGTCGTTTCCACAGCTTCATTCACCTTCATCTCTTCAATTTTGCCGGCAACAATCGCCCCTATGCTCTCTCCCGTATTGCGCAATGCGGCGTCTGACTTCTCTTCTTCCCCGGCCCGCGGCAGTTTGCCGTCGAAGTTGCGGGTGATCAGGCGATTCACACGGCTGACCAGGTTGCCCAGATCGTTGGCCAGGTCGCTGTTGTAGCGCTTGATGAACGAGCTCAGTGAAAAATTTGAATCCTGTCCCAGCACCATCTCTCTCATGAGATAGTAGCGCACCGGGTCGACGCCATACTGGTCAATAAGGTCTAACGGATTGACCACGTTGCCCAGCGATTTGCTCATCTTTTCGGCCTCGCCGTCGTCCTTTTCGGTCAACCACCAGCCATGGGCAAAGATGCACTTGGGCAGCGGGATGCCAGCCGAAAAAAGCATGGTCGGCCAGTAGATGGCGTGCGTCATCAGAATGTCCTTACCGATGAGGTGCACGTCGGCCGGCCACCACTTCCCGAATGTTTCCTCATTCGAACCGTAGCCTGGCGCTGAGACGTAATTGAGAAGAGCATCGAACCAGACGTAAGTGACGTAATCGGTATCGAACGGAATCTCGACTCCCCACTCTAGCCTGCTTTTGGGACGGGAGATACACAGGTCGTCTATGGGTTCACGAAGCTTTCCGAGAATTTCGTTGCGGCGATGCGGCGGCAGGATGAACTCAGGATGATCGTGGATGTACTGCACGAGTTGTTCCTGATATTTGCCCATCTTGAAGTAGTAATTCGGCTCCTTAATCTTGCGAACGTCACGAAATTCGCCGGTCTCCCTCTCTTTATCCGAGATGAAACGCTCCTCCGAGACCGAATACCAGCCTTCGTACTCCCCTTTGTAAATGTCGCCGGAATCATACACCGCCTGTAATACCTGCTGGACGATTGTCTTATGCCGATCCTCAGTGGTGCGAATGAAGTCGTCGTAACTGATACCCAGCTTATCCCACAGCTCAAGGAAGCGCGGCGCCATCTCATCACAGTGCTGTTGAGACCCGACGCCTCTTGCCTCCGCTGCCTGCTGCACCTTTTGTCCATGCTCATCCAAGCCAGTGAGGAAGAAAACTTCGTCGCCCAGTTCCCGGTGATACCGTGCCAGCACATCGGCCAGAATGGTGGTGTACGCATGACCGATGTGCGGTTTATCGTTGACGTAATAAATGGGGGTCGTGATGTAATACGTGCTCATTTTAGGTCAGATGTCGTGCTCCGTTGCGGAGCGTGCCGATGTTTTCAATGGTGATTTCCACTCTATCGCCAGCCTGGTGAGCAAATTCGTTGGGCACCATGATTCCCGTGCCGGTTGAGAGCATGGTGCCGACCGGGATAGGGTTGTTGCGTGTGAGAAACTCCACCAACTGCTCGAGAGTAAACTTGATTTGAGAAGAGTTGGCCTCGCCTTCGTAAATGGTTTTGCCTCCACGGGAGATGTTGCAGGTGATCTCCAGATCTGCCGGATTGGAAACGGTTGAATTCGTCGCCACACACGGCCCAAGCGCGCAGCATCCTTCAAAGGTTTTTGACTGCGGCAGGTACAGCGGGTTTTCGCGTTCGATATCCCAGGCGGAGACATCATTGCATATGGAGTAGCCGAGAATCTGATTCGGTCTGCCAAGAAGGATGGCGAGCTCAGGCTCCGTGGCGGTGAGCTCCGAATCTTGCCGCATTCCGAAATCCTGGTTGGGGCCAACGCATCTGCTGGGCGTAGCCTTGAAGAAAACTTCCGGCCGATCGCTGTGGTAGACCTTTGAATAAATGTCCTGTTCCGAATCCACATCGCGCATGGACGCGCTTCGCAAATAGGTCACCCCGCAGCCCCAGACTTCAGGGGCATCGACAGGAAGAAGCAAATGTGGCTTGCCGTCTGCCGGAGTGACATCGAGTGCTTCGTATCCGAATTCTACGCCCTGAGAACATTCGGTGACCACCTCATCCATTTCACAGCCACGCTCCGCGGCAATGCGGACGACATCGAGTACCGTGGCGAACTGGTTACTGGTGATATCCGTAACCGTTGAGCCGTCAAGGAGGCCCAATCGCTTGCCCTTGCCAGGAACGTAAAACTGAACGAAACGCATGATTCCGGGCCTTTCGAATGGTTTGAGGTGTTTTTTGGAAAGCGGGGGATGGTAGGCATGGGTTCGCGGCAAGTCAAGCGTTGAGGGTTTGCAGTTTGCACACGCGACCAGGATTCAGACAAGGGAATTGGTTGCGGTCGAATGCTGATGCAGGGCCTACAACTTTCGTATCTCCTGATGACGCGAAGATGTTTAGAACTGCGAACCCACGACGGTGGAAGGAACAATACGCATAGAGGGTCTGGTATTCTCGTTCCCCTTTATGTCTCTGTGCTTTTGTGGTAACCATTGGGTGGTTGAGGTCCCAGGATCCCGGTGTTCTCCAGTTCCATAGCCCACAATTCATGGCGCGTCCGCATCGATTTTATCTTGAGTCAATCCCGCTGACAGGTGTTGCTATCCTCACAGGCACAGAGCATCGTCACTTGAGCAAGGTATTGCGAATACCTCCAGGCGAGACCGTTTTCCTTTTTGATGGCAGGGGACAGGAGGCAAGCGGCCGGGTCTTAAAGATTGTGAAAGCTGAGAGCGTCATTGAAGTGGTCGAACTTCAGCATCACCCGGAACCGTCGCTTCAGATCCACCTCGCTCTCGCCCTCACAAAGGGAAAGCAGGCCGACTCGGTGATCCGGATGAGCACCGAGCTTGGTGTAACGTCCATTCAGCCGGTACTGGCGGATCGCTCGATTGTGCGTTCCAAAGATACGGAACGGATCACTGAGAAGTGGCAGCGAATTACGATCGAAGCTGCCAAGCAGTGTGGCCGAAACTATCTGCCTGCAGTAAAGGATGAAATCAAACTGAGTGCACTGGTGCAGATGCGAGCCAGCGATACTTTGCGGCTTCTCCCACACACAAAGGCGGCCCTTCCTCTTCGTGGCGTCTTGAGAGGATCTGCTTGCCGAGCATTCACGATTCTCATCGGGCCGGAGGGCGGCTTTACCGATGACGAGGCGGCTTTCGCCACGCAGAATGGATTCACACCAGTTTCCCTGGGTGCTCATGTTCTGAGAGTGGAAACTGCCTGCCTGATGGCAATTTCCGCAGCGGTTTATGAGTCAAGCGACTGAATTCTGTGTTCGTCGCTTTGCGGCGAGGTGAAGCGTTCGCTGAGTCCTTCAAACCTCGATCAGCATCCTTGCCGGATTCTCGATGCATTCCTTGACGCGTTTGAGAAAGGTGACTGCCTCCTGGCCATCCACGATTCGGTGGTCGTAAGTCAATGCCAGATACATCATCGGCCTGATGACCACTTCACCATCTACTGCCACTGGCCGCTCCTGAATTGCATGCATGCCGAGTATTCCGCTTTGTGGCGGGTTGACAATTGGCGTGGACAACATTGAGCCGTAGATGCCTCCGTTCGAAATGGTGAACGTGCCGCCACTCAATTCTGCGACAGAGATTCGGTTCTCACGAGCTCGTGTCGCGTATTCCGAAATGGTGAGTTCGATTTCGGCGAAGCTCAGCCGCTCCGCATTCCGAATGACTGGCACGACCAGTCCCTTGCCTCCGCCGACCGCAATGCCGATATCAAAATAATTGTGATAGACGATATCGGTGCCTTGAATCTGGGCATTAATCGCCGGCAACCTCTTGAGCCCATCAACCACCGCTTTCACGAAGAAGGACATAAAACCCAGCTTGATGCCGTATTTCTTGACGAATGCCTCCTGATGCTCCTTTCGGAGTGACATCACGGCAGACATGTTGACCTCGTTGAAGGTGGTCAACAGAGCAGCCGTTTGTTGAGCCTCGACCAGCCGATTCGCAATCGTTCTCCGCAGGCGGCTCATAGGGACTACTTCCGTCTCGCGACCGGCGTCGGGATCGATACCTGTTTGAGTTTCGGGAAGCGCCTCAGGAGCCGGCTTTGGATCAGGTTTTGGTGAGACTGGCCCAGCCTGGGGCGTCGCTGGGGCCTGCGGAGGTGCGGGCTCTGGCTGTCCCCCAGCCTTATGCCTCTGGACATCTTCTTTGAGCACTCTGCCGCCTCTTCCCGTCCCTTGAATATCACTCACATTTACCCCTTCCTCCGCTGCGGCTCGCGAGGCTGCGGGCATGGTTACGGCTTCGAGGGCGGCCTGATTACCAGGTCCGGATTCAGGCTGCTGTTCGATGTCGGCCGCATTCAACTTAGTTGTTGAGATTCCCGTCTGATCATCTTCCCTGGTCGCCTCAAGGATCATTTCTGTTGGGATTCTTTCCTGATCCTTGGAACTTTCCAACTCCGCGACGCCCTCTTCCAGAATGCCCAAGACCTCACCAACATTCACCGTTTCGCCCGCCTGCTTGAGGATTTGTTTGAGGGTCCCTGCGGCCGGCGACGGTAATTCCATGCCTGCCTTGTCCGACTCCAATACCACGATCGGTTCGTCCAGTTCGATTCTGTCACCTTCCTGTTTCAACCACTCTTCCACCTGGACCTCAGTAATAGATTCACCGGCCGACGGCACTCTTAATTCAACAGCCATGAACTACCTCCGAGGGACGCAAATTCGATGCCTTGTATTCTAGACCACGATGAATCCGGGCGTCCACCGTTCGGGGTGGTTGCGGAAAAAGTTTCCTTGATCATCAGGAGAGGTGAAAAGCTATATTGCTATCCGCCCAGCAGCGGAAAGCCGAGACCACTTTCGGCCCCTTCGCGGAGCGTCGAGACCACTATTCACGCTTCCAAACACTGACGTCGTCGTAGACGACTATCTGCCGATTCAGTGTGCGACGCGATAACAGCCAGTCCAAACCTTCAAGGGCGTGGAGTTCGGTACAGAGCAGCTCCGGCTCGCTTAATTCTGTAATGGCCTTGAAGATCCAATCTGCTTCCTGGCGTGACTCTTCCATGTGCAGGGCCGGCTCAATCGAAGTTGCGGGAAAGAAAGGCTGGAGTGCTTTCTCGAGGTCGACCTCTACTTCCGACAGGGACGGCTTCAGCTTTCGAATGCATGAGTGCGCCAGTTCCACATTCGAACCGTCGAAAGCGATATCCAGCAGCAGAAAGCGAAGCACATTCTCTTCGCCCGGCTCGCCAAACGTAATGGGGCGACTCCATTCGCCGACACCGATCGAGGCAGCAAGCTCACCGGAATCTGGATGAAATATCAGGCAGCGTTCAAAACCCAGGTGATCGAGTTGCGCAAGTTGTCCGACTTCGAGTTTTAACCGATGCCCTGCTAAATCTATTTCGTAGGCAGCCCAGAGAACCGGAAGGTTGCTTTGAGTGCCGCCCAACGAGGTAAGTCGTGAATCATGATAAGGGTTCGTGCCGAACTCCTCAGAAGGCGTCATGTACTCTGCAGATACAAGGATTGGGAAATCCTGCCCGAATAGAACCTGACCCTGGACATCATGCGGAAAACTCCGAAAAACCATGGTCTTATCAGGATTTTGAGCCGACCTGCTGCCCAGGATTTCGATGAGTTCATCGATGGTGATGTCTGCACCAACAAGCCCGGCCGTTGCAACGGCCGTGTGGCTATGAATCACTGCGAGAGATTGGGAGAGTGCCATAGGATTTGTTATGACGGCGGTGCGCCGGGGATCAATCAAGTCCGAATCGCTTTTACCAGAACCGAAAACGCCCACGTCACTTATCAGTGACGTGGGCGTTAGGTTGATTTCAAAGGAGCTTACTTCCCAAGTTCTTTGCAGCCTCTTGCACGGCGACGCTTGAAGATCTTTTTGCCACCCTTTGTCTTATTTCGCGCCCTGAAGCCGCTGGTGCGCTTCTTTTTCAGGCGTGTCATGATACGTCCCATCTTCATAGCTGCGGCTCCTTGCAGGATTCAGTTAACAATTGCGTTTTCTCTTTTTAGGGAGCGACAGGATAGCAACCGCGCTGTTGGTCGCAAATGGTGGTGGTAATGCGTTCGGATGACTCTGCCAACTTTCTTCCCACTGGCGTCTTTCGGCCGCAAAAACATAGCAACAAGTTAAGCCGCCAAGGCCACCTTCGAACCAGTCTTGCGCCGGCCGGGCCTCCGCTGATTGTCTTATCTGGGCTTAACTGTTAACTATCCTCTCGACAAAGCAGTGCCTGAAAGAGTCTTCTACCACAAATCTTATGACAGCGGCAGGCGCCAGCAGCATGGGTATTTCCAACTCAAACCAGCAAGAAGCGTTGAATCACAAAACAGGCACAAATCGGATGATTTTTCTCAGATTTTCCAAATTCCAATTCGCATTTTTCTTAATTGTTTTTGCTACAGCGAATACCGGCATCGGCGCCAAGGAGATCCTGTCGGCATCGGACGTTGAAAACCTCTGCCAACATGCAGCAAATGACGCCAAGCAGTTTCTGCACGTAGCAGAGGCTGAGGGGATGAAATTCAGAGAAGAACAATCAGTCTGGGTGGTCGGAATTAAAAACCTTTCGGAGAAATGGCACTTCGGCGAACAGGAAGACATCGAGAAAGAGCGGCTGCATCAGCTCGCCCAGAAGCTGAGCCGTGCATTTGCAGCGCCGGGCCGCATACGCACCGAATACTTCCGCGTGGCCACGGCTCGGCCGGGCTCGCTCATTTCGAACAGTCTGGAAGCCATGCTGGAGAATCCCGGTGAGCAATGGGCCTCGGATAAGAGCAGGATCAGCGACGGAATCGGTTGGGTTGTTTACGGCTATCTCATTGATGTTCCCGGCAAAGAACAGCCGTATGCAATCATCAAGATGACCGACGTTAAAGACCGGCTCGTCACTTGGGGCGGCTGCTTTTCCATGAACGCTCGCGAACCCGGCCACCTGTCAGAGGTTCTCTATCCCGAATGCAAAAAGATTTCGGCTTCGCTGAGTTTGCCGATCTGGGCCATGCCCAAAGGTGGCGCCTTCATGCCCTCCACTTTCTGGCTCAAATCTGATGAGAACTCCCAAACCAAACCTGAAGAAGAGATTTTTGCCGACTGCCTGATTATCGAATTCCTTCGCAGGGACACACTCCTGCCCCAGGCGCGCTGGATCGATCCGGTTCTCGTGAAGCGAGCAACCACGGGCAAGAAAAAAGAAGGCCAGCCGATGACGCAATTCGATCTCCAACTCGGCTTCAACCAGGATCAAAACTGGCAGCGGCTGGAGACCTTCGTCAGTGGACACGTCGAACTCGAACGGCCGTCCGTTAAAAGCGCTCTGTTAAAGGCCGTCAAACTGGTTCCATCTTCAAAGGACAAAGAAAAAACCGATGCGTTCGTGCTCTCCGGCTACTGCTCTGAAAACAATGATTTGGAAGGTCGCCGCGACTGGGTTCGGCGGGCGGTAGAACTCGGGCTTCGCGGCTCAAACGAAAGCTCCCGTATCCTCCGCGTGGCTGACAGCGAAGCCTTTGAGGATGCAAGCCGATTCCGTGACATCGTAGAAATTGCTATCGCCCAACCCGAGATTCCTGGCTGCCGAGTTCTCGCGAATCATATGCCCGATATGTCCTCGGCAGATTACACCGTGATGACCGTCACGGATGAAAATGTGCCTGCACGCGCAATTTACATGTACCTCGTAGACCTCACGGACGGCAGCTTTTTCTGGGCAAGAAATCAGAAGCGGCCAAGCAGCGAACCGCCGGACGACACTTACCAGATTTATTCCTACAAAGTACAGATCTCGATTCGTGGCGGCGCCAGCGATTACGGCAAGCATCCCTGCATTTTGTGGCATCTCACCGATACCCCCGCCGACAAAAAACCAAAATCGGTAACTGGAGTGTGACCACCTTCGGACAGGATTTCGCCGTCAGCCTGATCGACCCTTCACGGACATTTCTGCACAGCATTGGTGACGATGTTTTTCGATCGGGGAATTACGCCGGAATGCTCAAAGCAGTCAAGACGGTTCAACCCGGTGTCAAGGGTGACCTCCATGTGATTGCCTTTCAGCTCCTGCCCCGGGGCAAAGACGAGCGCCCGGCTTTGGTGGTTAAATTCGTGAACCCGGCCAACGGAACGATTGATTGGTCCTACTACGACGAGCCGTCCGGTACGCCTCTGCCTGTCAATCAAGAGGACGATTTACTCGCCAAGGTTCGCCAATGCATCGAGGGTCTGCAGAAATCTCCCGTCAGTAACACAGACGGACCGAAGTCCGCACTTGTGGGTCAGTTTGAAGACAACGGATTGCTCAAACTCGGCTCACGCCCATACGAAATACTGGTTTCTCAACTCGCGGTCCGCAGGAGTCGTCCCCCGATTGAATGGGCGTTCCTCCAGGCCAGGGGTATTGGTACAAAAGATCAGAAACCGGGCGTCGTATTCAGCGTTCAGTCTCAGGTTGCGCTGGCCGGTCTGAGTGTTGCATCGATCATTCAGGCTGACTGGTTGCCCTCGTTCATCATCAACCCGCGTCAAAAAGATCTGGAGCCCAGGCAGCTATTCGTTCGGGAGACGTCTCCTTACAGCATGGATATCGAGCGGATGGGCGCCAGCCCGGCTCCAGGGAATCCTGATGGAGAAGAGACTGCGGGCACTCTGGCCATCAAATTTTTGCATGGCCTGGTTTACACGTTTATCAACGGGGCGAAGAACTCCCATGAGTGGGAGGTCATGGAAGACCTCGCCCAGAAATCGCCGGTCGCGGCCAGAGTGCTCCGACGAGTCTTGAAGGACTACGAAAACGACCCGGGTCTCACACAAAACATTGTCATCATGGAGGCGAATACCAAACGCCAGATCGTTTCCAGTGGAACTAAGGAATCCGCGGTTACCGCAGGCGTGGGTTTCCGAGGCTTTCTCGGTGATCCGGTCCTGGCCGGCGGGGAGCCGGGCACCTTCCTTGTCGCTCTTGGAAACATCGAATTCAAGAAACAGGAGACAGGCGCCTCCCTTGGCCAGGGCACACTCATCTCAAAACTCTATCCACCTGACTGGCGAAACGAATACCCGGATGGCCGCCCCCTCCTCGAAATCCCAAATTCGATCGCAATCTCGGTCCTACGTCGCAACATCGAATTTCTCCTGAAGCAGGCGCGCTTCACTGTCGCGGACACGCATGGATTGCAGGGCCGCTCCAAAGCTGAAGAGGAAAGAACAAGTGAGGACATTGCCGGCATCGATGCTCCAGCCATTCGTTCGCTCGGGGAGGAACTCGATCTGAGGACCGTTCAGGTATCGCTTTCGATTCGCAATTTGCGCTCCTTCATTCTGGAAGTTGAAGGGAAATCACATCTGGTGCTGAGCGTCACCGTTAATCCCGCGGCCGAAATCATCTACCCTCGAAATCAGATATTCGGAAGCCTTGACACCTTTCGATTCTTCCTTGTCATGAAAGCCCCATCACAGAGCGACGATGGCCTGCAGGCGACGCTTGAGCGCCAGCTCTCTGAAGCAGGCGCCCGCGATGTTCAGACCGCGGCCGAGCTGTGGAATAAGGGAAATCGGAAAGAAGCCAGGGAGTTTCGTGACCTGCTGATTTCTGACCTCGCCACTTGGACAAAGGACTTTGCTGCCTTCGTGCCGACAATAAATTCCATCGCTAACTCGCTGACGGCCGATTCAATCAAACTCGAAGCAGCCTACATCAATCGCCTGCGCGGCGACGTGAAATCAAGCGTCGATTTGGCGACCCTCGAGACCGCCAGGCTCGAAAGCGCGAACCTTCTCAAGTACCTCGAAAGATGGACACAGGCCCATCCGTCCCTTTCCCCAAAACAGGTTGATGCAGGATTCGAACTTGCCAGGAACGCCTCGGAAACACACTCCCAGACCGCCAATGCACTGGCTGACAGCGCGCTCACGGACGTTGGCGCTTATGTTTATTCCAAGGCCGAGAAGCAGCTGGAAGCCACTCGATTTCTCTGCGACCAACTCGTAGCGGATATCGAGATTCTGTCTGCCGGCACACCGAAGCTGGCGGAAAGCCTTGCCCCCGATTTCCAGGACCTTGCGACGAAGCTGGTCACCGTGCAGAAGGCTCATGCGAACCAGTTGTTCCCACTGCTCAAGAAATTGAAGCGGAGTGAAAAAGACACCAAACTCGCCGGCTTGGAATCCATTCAGAAGCTTATCAACGGCACACTCAGCGATCTGACCAAATGGTCAAAGCTGTTTCCCCAGGTGGGGCTGATTGCCGCAGCCGAAAGCGTCCTCGACCCCAAATGGGATCGCGGGGATTGGGGCAAATCAAATTCCCAGCCCGCCAAAACACTGATGGACGCGTCCAGAGCATTGGCTGAGGAAATCAGGAAGTCTCGTTGAGGGTTTGAGGCCCTTCCTCGATGGCGAAAGGCGATACCAGTTATTAGAAGATATTCATCATGCGCAAGGACACCTACCGCGTACCCGGGAACGACCAAGAAGTTCTGATCGAGCCGCCGCTCGATGAGCTGCCAGGTGTGGTAGAGAGCAATCGCCAATTGCTTCTCAACTTTGACCTCAGCATCCACGGCCAGCCGTTCCAGGATCTCCGGGCCCAGACAAGACAAGCAGCCCTTCGCTCCGACATTGGTGGCGAGCAACTGGAACTCGACAGCGAAGCGCCGATCATCATGACCGGCCACCAGGCCGAGTTCTTTCACCCGGGCATCTGGTTCAAGAATTTCCTCACCGCCCATCTTGCGTCCGACACCGGCGGCGTCGGTATGAATATGGTTGTCGACAGCGACACTTGCGGCCTGACCGGGATTCGCTTCCCGCAGATGGTAGATGGCTCGATCCAGGAACGGGAGATCCAGTTCCTGTTCAATGGACAGGAACTCGCCACGGCCGATTGTTTGCTTGAAGAGCACACAGACTTCGAGCCGCTGAGAGAAGTTGCCATCGCTGCTGACCTCGATGCGCATCTGAAGAATACCCTTGAAAAATTTCTGAACCGATTGGATATGCAGTCCCCGAATCTGGCCATAGCCAGCACCAGATTGCGCAGGAGTTACGAGCAGGATTACGGCATCAACAACATTGAGTTTCTCCTCGGAACAGTTGAATCGACAGACGCGTTCCTGCACTTCTTCATTCATATCGTCGAGGCACTTCCCGCTTTTCAGAAGATTTACAACGAAGCCCTTCACCAATATCGGCGGATCCATGCCATTCGCTCCAAGGCGAACCCTTTGCCGGATCTTGATCCTGATGAGACCCCGTTCTGGCTCTGGCGAAAAGGTGAACCTCGCTTCCCTCTGCGTGTTCTCTCGGACGAAGGGTCCACTCACTTACTCCTCGGAGAAACGCCGATTCATAGGATTGATTTTTCGCTGGATGCGGATGAACAGGTGTGGGGTCTGAGAGATGCTCTGGGAGACACCTTCTGCCTCCGTTCTCGCGCTTTGACCACGACCATGTTTTTCAGATTATTCTGCGCTGACCTCTTCATTCATGGGGTCGGTGGCGGCAAGTACGACAATGTCACGGACACCATTATCGAAAACTTTTTCAGCATCAAGCCCCCCGTATACGCGGTTTCAAGTGCAACGGTGCATCTCCCTACGGAGGCGGTTGTCAGCGGAAGTGATGATATAGATAAGCTGCGGTATCAGGCGCGCGATGTGAATTACAATCCAGACCGGTATGCTGCTCCCGGTGTACGGACATCGGCAGAGTTCGAGGTGAAACTTGCAGAAAAGAAACAGATTCTTGAAAGCATGCCTGATCGTTCGAAGACCGAACGCTACAAGGGATTTCTGCGACTGAAGCAACTGAATCACGAAATGCTGGCAGGCACCCCAAGCCTGGAGCAGAACATGGAATCAAAGTTGGCCGCAGCACTTGCCGTTCAGAAACAGAAGTCCATCCTCCAGGGCCGCAACTATCCGTTCTTCCTTTTCCCGCAGGAAAAGATTCAGAGTCTGGTTACTAATGCTGGGCTTCTTTGAATTTGTGAGCCCGGACTCTAAGCGGCCCACAGCGTAAAGGCCGGCCCAATGATTCCAGTATTTTGTCCCGAAAGGACTGCTGATTCCGAGTCTGTCATTACGAATCCAACTGCCAAGCGATCCCTGAGCGTGCCGCAATTACAAGCCCCAAGCCCCGTCACTCCACTCTTCCAATCTTCCCCTCTTCCATGTCTTGTATATTCGTTTTCTGCTGCCTCCTGACTTCAGCACAGCCGGAGACCACCATCAAACAGCGCCCTCTGCCCATCGGTGGCGTTACCGAAAAAGGGGGATGGACCTACCACGGCGGGGTAATGTATATCCAGAAGCTTGTCATGTCCCCGGATGGCACAACCCTCTGGGGGGCGACGAACAAAGGAGTTATCAGGCTTGATATCGCAAGGGAACGGCTCACAAGGTTCACTACACTGGATGGCCTGGCGGACACCTACACATCTGATCTGAATTTGGATACCGACGGCACGGCCTGGGCCGCCACTTACAGCGGTTTGAGCCAGTTTACGAAAGAAGGTTGGAAAAGCGTTGGAGCGGAACAGGGCCTTGTAAACAGCCACCTCCAGAATGTTGCGATGGATGCGGACGGAAGGCCATGGGTAAGCGGATACGGACAGAGCCGCTCTCTTATCAGCCATCTGGCCGGTAATCGCTGGGTAAATTTTTCCAAAGAAAACGATGCCTTCACAGGCACCGGCCTCGACTTCCTGCATCGCGACAGCAGCGGGAGAATATGGGCAGTTACGTACGACACAGACGACACCTCTGACCCAACCACCGCATCCAGGCGAACGGCGAGCCATTTGGTTGTTTTCAACGACGTGGCGGTTTTTCAGGAGATACCGTTACCAAAGCACCTGCTTTCGTTTTCAAATCGAAAGACGATTACATCTATCGCCAATGCACGTGACGGCCGTGTGTTGCTCGGCTCGGTTCTGGGTTTATTCGCTTGGGATGGGAACGACTGGTCTCGCTACGGCCGGCGTGAAGGTCTTCCTGAAGAGCATATTCAGGCCCTGTCTCCCGGCCCGGAGAAGACCACCTGGATTCTGACCCGCCGGGGGATCTACAGCTTCGACGGGAAACAGGCGGAACTGCGCACAACCGTCCCGCAGGATCTGCAAGCGTTAACCGAGAACACCAGCAATTTTGCCGTTGGCGCCGACGGGGACGTCTGGCTGACCATGCAGCCGGCGGTCGCCCTCATCCACGGTGATGGAGCTGAATGGACGGTTTACATTCCCACTCTTGACGGACCTGTCACTCAGCCCGGCTCCGGTGTGCATCGGATTCTGAAAGATGCCAGCGGCACGCTTTACTTTGCAGCTCAAGGAGCTCGTGGCGGGCTCACACGCATGCTGAGCAATGACTGGGAGATTATCTACCACGGAGATGTCAACGACGCGGCCCTGGATAAGAGCGGCGTGCCCTGGGTTATCTCACGCAAAGTTCTTCGTTACGCGAACGAATGGGTGAATGAAAGCCCTCGTCTTGGTATGGCCAGCGTTGCACGTACGATTCACAAGGACCAGGGCGGGAATCTGTGGATCGGCGGGGACTCTCATCTCATCCAATGGGACGGTACGAAGGTCATTCAGCATGATGGCGACCATCCAGCCATCAAGGGGCCTTACACACAGCTCACATCGGGGCCCTCGGGTCATCTGTGGGTCTGGTTCGCTCAGGGCGTTG
The DNA here is from genome assembly GCA_027625095.1 of Planctomycetota bacterium. Classification (GTDB taxonomy): domain Bacteria; phylum Planctomycetota; class PUPC01; order JACPCR01; family JACPCR01; genus JAQBXN01. Next base: position 71,985 of record JAQBXN010000016.1, read on the forward strand.
CGATGTGGAGAGGCGATCGTCTTTGGAATCCCGTTGGGAAGCTCACCGGCATGCCCGGCCTGAGTGGCAACGCCATGGCCGTCGGACCGAGGGGAGGCGTTTACATCGGCGGCTTATGGGGTGCTGCCGATTACGATGGCGTGGCTTGGCATCATTTCGTTCGTGAGGGCGATACCGCCGTTCGTGCAAGTCCTGTACTGCCTGGTCGTGACGTCCGGGCCATTTTCGTCGACAGCCTCAATACCACCTGGTTCGCAACGGATGAAGGGATCGCCACCTTTGATGGTCAGCAGTGGTCGAAAATGACCGCAGCAGAGGGTCTGGCAAGCAACAGCGTCTGGTCCGTCTTTGAAGACAAGGATTCCTTCTGGTTCGGTACGATGGCCGGACTTTCAAGATTCAAGAAACTTCGGTGACTGAACGAAATGTGGCCTCGGCGCTCCGCGGCGAGCCCTGTGCTCCAGGAACTCCTGCACCACAAGGCAGTCAAGCCCTAGAGATTCACCACCACCATCTTTGGCTCGGTCATTTCGGCAATGGCATAGCGAGGGCCTTCACGGCCCAGACCACTCTCTTTCATCCCGCCGTAAGGCATCTGATCCACGCGGAAGGTCGGAACGTCATTGATCATTACTCCGCCGCATTCGATGTCCCTTGCGGCCTTTAATGCCCGTGAAATATCGCGAGTAAAGATTCCGGCCTGGAGGCCAAAACGGGAGTCGTTGATTTTCGCGATCGCCTGATCAAGTGAGCCGTAATCATCCACGGATACCACCGGCCCGAAGACTTCGTCTTTGGTCACGCGCATGTCAGCACTCGTTTTGAACAGAACGGTCGGCTCGATGGTAGTACTGCTGCACCGCTGGCCACCTGCAACGACTTCGGCGCCTTCACTCACTGCTTCCTGAATCCATTGCTCTACGCGTTTCGCATCGGCTTCACGAACCAGCGAACTGACGTCCGTATCTTCATCGAGAGGGTGGCCGACCTTGAGTGTCCTCACCTTTTCAATGAACTGGTCGCGGAAATCGCTGGCCGAATCTGCCTGCACAAAAACACGCTGCAACGAAATACAAACCTGGCCGGAATGCGTGTAGCCACCAATCACACATCGCCGCAATGCAAGCTCCATGTCAGCATCCTTATCGATGATCGCCCCGGAATTTGAACCAAGCTCCAGGGTCACCATCTTGATGCCGGCTCTGGTGTGGATGCGATGGCCGACTTCACAGCTCCCGGTAAAGGTAACCATGTTTACCTTTTCGTGGCTGACGAGCGCATCACCAATCTCGCCACCGCCCCCGCTGATAACGTTGAGGAAACCAGCCGGCAGCCCGCACTCGGCCAGCAGCTCCGCGAGCATGTACGCCGTCCGCGGCGTTACCGACGCTGGTTTCAGGACAACGGTATTACCGCTGGCAATGGCAGGCCCGACCTTGTGGCATGCAAGGTTGAGCGGAAAGTTGAAAGGAGTGATCCCAACGATGACTCCACGTGGGTGCCGAATGGTAAACCCGAAGCGGCCTTCACCGCCCGGATGCGCGTCCATCTGAAGCGTCTCGCCCTCGATCCGCTTGGCCTCCTCCGCGGAAAAGAGCAGGGTCTGAACCGCTCGGGAAGCTTCGCCCCTTCCTTCCTTGATCGGTTTGCCTGATTCGAGACTGATGGCCTTGCCGAATTCGTCAAGACGTTCGTTCAGCTTCTGGGATGCCTGATAGAGGATGGACGACCTCTTGTGCGCCGGCATCTCGCGGGCGGCCTTCCTGGCCCTCCACGCCGCGTCAATGGCCATTTCCATTTCTGCCAGGTTTGCACTGGGAACTTCGCCGACCAGGCTGCCATCAAATGGGAGGCGAACCTCCATGTAATTGTTGGCCTTTACCCAGTCGCCGTTAATGAATAAATCGTATCGTTCAGGCATGGTGAGATATGTGTGGAGGAGATAAAGACTGCAAGGATGGAGTAGTGGAATGTCGGACGGATGGAATGTTTTAAGCAGGTATCCGATATTGGGTTTGTTGTTATCTGCAATCCTGTTAAATCACGCAGCGAAATTCAAATCCAGCATCCCGACTTCGAGACAGACGGGTCACATGTCCCGAAAAGGAGGAATACAGTGTCTGTTAAAACGTGCCTGATGTTCGGCGGTGGAGGAATGGCCGGCGGGTGGATCGGCCACTGGATAAACCATTTCAGAGATCGCATCAAAATTATTGGACTGGTCGATGTCAACGAGGAGATACTTGAGAAACAGGCGGATTTGCTCGGGCTTGGAAAAGACCAGCTCTTTACATCGACGGAAGAGGCGGTCGACAAAGTGAGAGCGGATTTCGCTGGGGTCGCGACCCCACCTCAGTTTCATGCGTCTCAGACGATCTCTGCGCTCGAAGCCGGTATGCCGGTCATCTGTGAGAAGCCGATTGCCGGTACGATTGAGGATGCCAGAGCAATGGTCGATACCGCGAATCGAACCGGTCTTCCGGTTTCCATCATTCAGAATTATCGCTACGCCCGCGACAAGCAGGAGGTGCGCCGCATCGTTGATGAAGGCCGTCTCGGCCGCCTGCAGCACGTGATCGGGCGATACGCATGCGACTATCGAAAACACTGCAGTTGGGGCAAGGAATGGCGCCACACCATGGATTATGCGCTGCTCTTCGAAGGCTCGATTCACCATATGGACATGCTCCGCTTTCTGAGCGCCGGTGATTGCGAGACCCTCACCGGTTTTGGCTGGAATCCGGAATGGTCGAGCTTCAAACATCTCTCCAGTGGGATGTATCTGATGAAGATGAACAACGGCAGCCACTGCTTCTACGAAGGCAACAGCACCGCCGCCGGCATCATTAACTGCTGGCACAAGGAGTACTACCGGCTGGAACTGGAAAAAGGCACCGTGGAAATCGCCGGAGGCAAAGACATAACCATCCATCGCATGGATAAACAGGTGGAGCAATACGAAGCCCCCGAAATCCCCTGGGAGGGTCACAATCATCTTTTCGATGAATTCCTGAACTGGATCGACGGTGATAAACCGGCCGATACCCGCATTCAGGAAAACATCAAAAGCTTCGCCATGATCCTTGCCGCCATGGATTCCGGGACAGACGGCGCAGTACGAAAGATCGCCGATTACCTGTAAAGATTGGAACAACAGAGCGTTGAAGGGATGGAATGATGTTCACGTTGCCGTCCGAAAGAGACCGCGGAACGAGTCCGGCAGGCTTGCAGGCCAACAATTTTGATTTTGTGCGAATCGAGTTGATTGATTCAGCAAAGATTCTTCGTCTGTTTTGAGCTCTGCCGGTCAGTCAGAAGAGACAAAGACTAGGAAGAAGACTACGACGAAGAATACGGTTGCTAAAAATCGAATTTGAAGACCTGTTAGTGCCCGTACTGATGACTGTCTATTGCCAAGCATAATCAGATTGCAGAAGCACACCCCACCGGCTGTTGCCAGTGATTCACTGTTTGACTGGATGAGCGGCGGCCCCACACTGATTTTACTGGCTTTGTAGAGGCATCCCTCTTTATCAAATCGGCCTGTTCAGAACTGCGGATGCTGAGTATCATCCCTTCCTATGGGTTATAGCCCCTGTGCTGTTCCACAATATCTGAAGCAATTCTCTTTCTTTGCAAAGGATCTGAATTGGAACCTTTGCAAATGACAAGTCAGATTCGTGTCGATCAGTCAAATTCCACGATGGTCCTTTCGATTATCGGTTACATCGATGGAAAGACAGTGGACGCATTCATCATCAGGCTGAAAGAGTCAATAAAAGGAAATCGGTGACTCAGACGCCGCCGGTTTGGTGCTTCAACTTGACGGTTTGTCCTACATAAACAGCGCTGGTCTGGGCATTATTGCCTGGCCAATCGCCAGCTTAAAGAAAAGAAACTCGGACTCGCCGCAGTGCCGGCCAAAATTGAGCGCCTCGTCTCTCTGCTTGGCATCAAGGAACAATTATGTATCGCCGATTCAGTCGATGCAGTGATCGGGCAAATGTACGCCTCCTGACCCAGTGAACGTTTTACCGATCAGACAAAAGAAGAATGCGGCCCAGAACCTCCCACAGATCAAAATTTCTATTGAGGACCGCCAGATGAACCGTTTTCTCTTCTACCCGCTTTTGTGCTTTCTCGCGGTTCAGTCGGCTTATACGTAGACTGAGATCGCGACAAAACGAACAACAAACTCGATGCATTGTCGAAACCGCTGTGGTCGCCATCATCACCATTAACGAAAAAGAGATCATGCAGTCCTGCTGCTGAAAAGCTCTTCGGCTACCCAAAAGAAGAAGCCATCGGAATAGCCCTGCGTCCTGCTTTCATCAAGAAAGACCTGAATAGCCTGGTCAAGAAGGCAAGCGAGCAAACAAAACAGTACCGACAAGATAAGGCCGAACCTCCACCATCTGAGAACTGCAATTGATCGGTCTGAGATCCTCCAAGTGGAACAACACCCATGCATAGTCGCGCCTTAACCCAGGTAATCCTGCTTGTGGTTCTGTTTCTTGCATATCCGGCTCTGCGCAGCATTCAGTGGGAGGGAAGCGTCCATCTCCACACCCTGATGGAACTGGCCGCCACGCTGTTGGCATTAACAGTCGGCATCATGGCGCTGATTCGATACTACAGCCGAAAGAACAATACCTTCCTCTTTGTCGGTACGGGTTTCATGGGGACGGCCTTTCTTGATGGCTATCACGCGGTCGTGACAAGTACCTATTTTTCTCAATTCTTTCCCTCGGGGCTTGGTTCGTTGATCCCCTGGAGTTGGGTCGCATCCCGCTTTTTTCTGTCAGTCTTCCTCTGGTTGAGCTATGTCGCATGGAAGCGAGAAGAGAATTACGGCGAAAGAGGCCGGGTCGACGAAGGGGCCATTTATGCCGCCGCAACGATCCTTACTCTGGGCAGCTTCATCTTCTTTGCTTTCGTACCTTTGCCGCGGGCCTACTACCCCGAGTTTGTGGTTCACCGCCCCGAGGAGTTTGTACCAGCAGTCTTTTTCCTGCTCGCTCTTATTGGTTACTGGCGCAAAGGGCTCTGGAGAGAAAACGCATTTGAACACTGGCTGATCCTCTCGCTGATCGTTGGCTTTATGGGACAGACCATGTTCATGTCGTTCTCAGGCAAAGTTTTTGACTTCATGTTCGACGCTGCGCACATGCTCAAGAAGGTCAGCTACATTCTTGTGCTGTCCGGTCTGTTGATCAGTATGTATCACCTGTTTCGACAGGCAGAAGAGAACTCAACGCAACTTGCTGATGCCAATCAGGCCCTGCATCAGGAAGTAGTGGAAAGACGCGAAGCAGACCTGGAAATCAAGACATTAAACCGGACTCTCGAGGAGCGTGTAAATAAAAGAGTGGAGGAATTGGAGAGAACCCGTCAAGACGCCCTGAAGCTAGCCGACGAGTTCAAGAAAACGGCTGCAGTACTGGAAACCCAGAACCAGGAAAAGACTATTCTTGCCGGCCTGGGAGATGCGATGCGCGGCGAGCAGGAAGTCGAGGATCTGGGCCAACACATTCTCGAATATCTGGCTGTAAGCCTGAATGTGCAGGTAGGGGCGTTTTATGTGAGCAAAAACAAAGTGCTTAAAATGGTGAGCAGCTACGCCTACACGCCCGGGAAACCTCTATCCAATGAGTTCCGAATGGGCGAAGGTATCGTTGGGCAGGCCGCTGGTGAAAAGAAACAAATCCTGTTGACGGATGTGCCGGACGACTATCTGACCATCCGGTCCGGCTTGGGCCAGGTGGCCCCAACCAATATCCTCGTCGCTCCCATCTTGTACGAAGGTCAGGTCAACGGACTGATGGAATTGGGATCCTGCCGGGAATTTTCCGAGACGGACAGAGCCGTTCTCAATCAGGCAGTCACTCATATCGGGATCACTCTGGATGTTGCAGTAGCCCACCATGAACTCCAGGAATTGCTGAAAAAAACGCAGGCTCAAGCGGAGGAACTTCAGCAGCAGCAGGAAAAACTTGGGGCGATCAACGAAGAACTCAAGGTACAGACCCGCGCCTCTTCTAATCTGGCCGCCGATTACTGGAGACAGCAGGAGAAGCTTCGAGCCACCAACGAGCAGTTGCAACTTGCAAAAGAAGAGGCCGAAGAGGCCAATCAGGCCAAGAGCAATTTTCTCGCAAATATGAGCCACGAAATCCGTACCCCGATGAACGCCATCATCGGCATGACCGAACTGTCGTTAGACACGGAGCTCACCCTGGAGCAGCGCGAGTATCTCGATATTGTTAAAGACGCTTCCGATTCGCTCCTGCGTGTCATCAACGACATCCTCGACTTCTCAAAAATCGAGGCGGGCAAAATGCAGTTGGACACTCATCTATTCAGCCTGCGGGATTGTCTTGGTGACACATTGCATGCCCTTTCAGTAAGGGCACATCAGAATGGGCTTGAACTCGCCTGTCACATTCCACCCAAAGTACCTGACGCCCTCATAGGCGACGCCGGGCGATTGCGGCAAGTCATAGTGAATCTTGTCGGCAACGCGATCAAGTTTACTCAGGTAGGCGAAATCATTGTTGAGGCTGAAATCAAATCGCTTACCGCTACCGAGGTGTTCCTTCATTTCACCGTCCAGGATACCGGCATCGGCATCCCTGAAGAAAAGAAGGGGAAGATCTTTGATTCGTTCAGCCAGGCCGACGCCTCCACCACCAGGAAATATGGCGGAACTGGTCTGGGCCTCACAATCTCAGCACAGTTCGTCCAGCTCATGGGGGGAACTATTTGGGTCGAGAGCGAATTCGGCAGCGGGAGCACATTCAACTTCACGGCACGTTTTGGATTAGGTGAAGAGCGGCTCTCAGAGCAGTTGCCGGACAGAGACGACCTCAAAGGCATGCCCGTTCTTATTGTGGATGACAACAATACCAACCTGAGAATCCTGGAAGAAATCGTAGAGAGCTGGGGGATGACACCAGTAGCCTTTGGCAACCCTGTCGACGCGCTGAACGCCATCAGACTTGCCAGAGATGAAGAAAGACCTTTCCCATTGGCATTACTTGATTTCATGATGCCCGGGATGGATGGCCTCGAACTGGCCAAAGCGATCAAAGAACAGCCCGACCTCGCAAAAACAACAATCCTGCTGCTATCTTCTGCCGGGACCGTAGCCGATCCCGAACTAATGCAGGCTTCAGGTGTAGCACGTTGCCTCACGAAACCTGTCAAACATTCCAACCTGCTGGATGCTATCGTCACCTATGTGGGTAAGACTCTTGGAGTTGCCAGATTCCCCGGCAGGGAAGAACCGTCGGAAAGAACTGAACGACCGCTCCGCATACTTTTGGCGGAAGATCAGAAACATAATCAAACGCTGGCAACCATATTACTTGAGACCCGCGGACACACCGTCGAAGTGGCCAACAATGGGAAAGAAGCCGTGAATATGTCCGCGGGTGGCAACTTTGATGTCTTACTCATGGATATCCAAATGCCCGAAATGGATGGATTCGAGGCTACTAAAGCCATTCGACAGCGAGAAAAGTTGTCGGGCAATCATCAGCAGATCGTCGCAATGACCGCACACGCGCTCAAAGAAGATCGTGACCGGTGTATCGCCGCAGGGATGGATGCCTATATTTCAAAACCTATACGACAACTGGAGTTAATCTCGATTGTTGAGAGCTTTTCCTTAAAAGGGAACACCATGGGATTGAAGGACGAAGGCAACCAATCCAGTAGTCAATCAGTGGCGAGGGCCAATTTCGCTGGGGAGAGTGGTGACAAAACTCCCCTGTTCGACCGCGATCAATTCATTGCTAATACCGGTGGAGATGAATCTCTCGTCTCTGAGCTCATCGCAATACTGAACGAAAACGCGCCGATAAAACTGAGCGAAATGAAAGTGGCCATTGAATCCGGTGACGGAAAGGCGCTCAGTGAATCTGCGCACGCGTGTAAAAGCCTTGTTGGCAATTTCTTCGCCGACGCGCCGCAGGGGATTTGTCAGCAGCTTGAAGATTTAGGTAATCAGAATGGGTTTGACGGTACGTTGCAGTTAGTTGAACTACTCGATCATCAAATCGAAAGCCTGGAAAGTGCGCTAAGCGAGTTAATTCGAAAGCAGTCTTAGAGTTTCACTTTGTAACCTCTCCGCGTAACTCGGAGAGGTTACAGAGTTAGACCCTAGAATTTTTCCGGGACAGCGACCGGTAAAATGGGCACCTTGGGGGCAGCCTCTCTGCCACCAGAATATTGTTTGTAATCGGCGAGTTGTTGCTGTTCGGAGCGACGAAATCGCCCCGAAAGTACCATAATTGGTGCACTACAAAGGGTGCTTGCCAGGCTGTGCTTCAGCTTACGATTCAGAGGTCCTTTCAAATGCTTTCTTCAAATCGAAAATCTTTTTAAGTTTGAGCCCCCTTAACGCCGATTTCCGCCATAGCGTGCCCCGCTGAGCAGTTACACATTGTCAAGATATACACGGAATGAGATCACAACGGAGGACACGTGCATTGGGGGGCTGTTGGACATTTGAGCCGCCTCTTTGACTATCAGGCCACCGCATTCCCAGTTTAGGTCGTAGCGTCATCATCAAGAACCCAGCCTGATAAATCATGCAGCCTGCAGAATTACTCCAGAGACTTGGAGAAGATCAGAAATTTGAGGAAGTGATAGACCATGGCTGGCAGGAGTCGCAGTCTTCGATGCCTGCTTCGCTGCCGGTTTTTCTTCAGCGGGAACAAATTCGTGAATCGTGTGTGTGGGGCGCGTTAGACTCTGATGAAGTCGCACAGATTATTGGGGTGGCCGAAAGGATTGCGGACACGCCAGCCTTATTTCAGCTTTTCTGGCACTGTTATCGGCTCTGGTTCGAAGACAACGAGTATCGTCGATTCGCCGAGTGGCCGTTGCTGGAGAAAAGTCTCGGTGATGAGAGCGGCGTTTTTTACTTGCTTGTCATCCTGGATGCCGCTCGACATGCTGTCGAGTCTCATCACCAAAGGAAGTTACCGGAGGAGGTGACTCGTGAAACCTGTTCGGATATTCGCATCGCCCGAGATCGGTATCGCAGTATCACCGGAGGCAGGCTCGGGGCGGAACTACGATTGATGGGGTGGTTTCGCATCCATGCCTGGGGATTGCTCTTCCGGCTTGGGCGGCTGCAATACATCGCCAATTCTTTCAGTGGAAAGATCAAAGTCTATAAGCACCTACAGACCGGAGCGACCCTGGCTCTGAATCAAGGGGGCGTTCAATTTACAGGCGAAGGATACGTGGACGGCGCGCTGGGTAAATTCGATGAGAAAGATGGCTGGACATCCCGTTGGAGCGAGGACAGTGAACAAATCACAGCATCCCCGGCCTCGCCGCTTGGCATGGCCGTCAGGCAGGAGGTGACGTTGAAAAAACAGGATTGGGAATTGAGGCTACAGCCGGGTGACCAGGTCCTGGCGATTCACATTCCTGAAGGGAAGGATATGACTGTCGAGGACTGCGGTGAATCCATGCGGCGGGCGAACGAGTTTTTTCCCCAATATTTTCCAGAGCGGCCATTCAAGGCACTGGTGAGTTCTTCGTGGATCTTTAATACGCAGCTGGAAGAGATTCTCGGCCCGCAATCGAATCTCGTTGGATACATGAGGGAACTGTATCTGTATCCGATTCGGTCAAATGGAAAGGCCGGATTCTACTTTGTCTGGTACACAGATGAAGTGGATCCCGTGACAGCGCCGCGCGATACGCGCCTGCGACGCGCATACCTGGATTACCTGGAGCGCGGCATTCCGATTCGGAACGGTTCGATGTTCTTTCTACCGGAACATCTGGACAAGTTCGGGACGCAGCACTACCGGAATCAGCGGTCGCCTTAGAACGCATAGCCGAACGTGAGGATCAGGCTCTTATCCGTTCCTTGCGTGCCTGCCGGCGGTTGGTTGTCGTAATCAAATTTGTGGATGAGTGCGATTTTCCAATGGTCTGAAAGCCTGGTGGAAAGTCCGGTTTCGGCCTTCAGAAGGTAATTACTGAATTTCTGAAACTGAGGTTTGAATTCGATGTCCTCGGTGAAATAGAGACTGCCAATAACTCTCCAGCCCAAATGCCCACCAATGACGATTCCGAAATCCCCCTCAGACGGTGTGGTTTCAAAGAAAGAATCAATACGGGTAAGACCAAGGTCGCCCGAGAGTGAGTAGCTGGGTTTGGTAACGAATTTCTGCGAGAGGCCGAGCTGTTCTTCAACACGCAGGTCCAGGTCACTGAATTCATCAAAGGAGACACGTTCGAGGAAGAAGACAGAAGTCTTTTCCAGAAAAAGGCTGTCATATCTGCCTTCAAGCTGGCCTCGGCGCGCGGTGAGTCCATCATTTTCCGTTTTGTAAAGATAGTCGCCCTTAATCGCTAGTGGGTCTACGTAACCGCCAACCTTAACTTCGGAAAGTGTGGCTGTTCCACGGACAAAGAAAGACTCCGCACTCGTATTGCCCGATGAATTGCTGATTCCGATATCGATCCCACCGCCGAACTGTTGCCCCTTATTAGAGATGGCTGCCCGCAGCGAGGCGAGAGTGTCTATGGTGTCGAACTGATCCGCCGCTATAGCGTTCAGCGGATCTTTCCCCGCCAGGCTGGTGGCATTATTCTGCCCCAAGAGCCGGCCTATTCTTGCGTCCTGCCCTTTTACTTTGACGCTCATGTCTGTTTCGGCATCGAGTGAAGCAATCTCGCTGGTGCTGATTTTCACGGTGCCAAGGGCCGCCGTCTTGAATGTCAGTTTACCGCCTTCAAGCTGAACGATTTCCCCAGTGAGCTTGTCACCATTCTTCAAAGTGACGGTATCCGCTGAAAGGAGTGAGGCTAAAGTCAGAGTAATCGTCAGTACATGGAATCTCATGGTGAACTCTCGGAGTTGAAATAAAAGTTGAAATCGATCTTTTCTGGGGCGGGGAATCCTACTTGTTGATTTCTGCTTCGAAACCAACTTCAAACAAAAGGATGGATCTCATTTCCTGGAATCATCTGAAACACACGAATTCATCAACGACAGGCGATTTCGTGTCGAAAACGATGAGCTAAAGATTAGAGATTTACTCGTGAAAGTCTGCGCGTACCGCGTGTACTCTTGAGTAGGCCAATGGATGAAGAATTGGTTCCTAAATCCATCCGCTGGAGTTTTCCAAAGTTTCAGTTGTGGCAATGTGCCGCGGTAAAGATCAAGAGGAAAGCCATCTGCGATTGACGTATATATTCTTGAGCAAGCCCTAAGGCTGGAAATTCCAGTCATCATGGCCGCCGGCTGGTGTAAGGAAGCGGCATCAGGGATCGATTATCATCAAAAGTGATGAATGCTTTATCACTCCAATCTTGCACCATACCACCCTTCCATTACTCGATGCTTTTAAGACGCGGGCGGCAAGCTGGTCTCTCACTCACGGAATTAATGGCGGTCACGCTGATCATACTGATCCTCATTTCGCTTCTTTTTCCTGTCTTCGGGTTCGTCCGCGATAAGAGTCGGCTTGCCAGATGCATGAACAACCTTACGCAGATTAACGGGGGCCTCATTCAGTATTCGAATGACCAGAACATTTACCCTGCCCAGGGGGCGGATTTAAAGGCTGTGCTGAGTCCTTACGTTCCTTCTGCGATTAGTTTCAAGTGCCCCGACGATGAAGAAGAAAATGAGGACAGCTATTCGCCTTATTACGTTTCACGGCATGAAGACGATGATGCAAGCAATTTGATGCTGGCCTGCCCTCGACACTTTGGGTTCGAACAGAGCCTGAATATGACCATCGGGTCAGGCACTTTCGCTACCGTCATGTTGCTGATTTACAGAACCCACTCGAGTGGGGATGAGGAAATCTCAGCGGGCCAACCGGTCAGCGATATGGCAGGCCTTCGGTTTGGCGAAGATGTTGAGGTCAGCCCGACGCAGGACACGCTGACCCTGCGGACCATCTCCGCATTCAAAGAACAGGGCGGGACACGGCATATTCTGATAAGCATCACTCAAAGCAGTGAGGGCACGATTTCAGCGATTCTCAGGCCAGAGTCAAGAGTGGTGCTTGAGCTCGCCACCCATGCAGGACTGATTTCTACAAGGGGGGCGAATCTTGAGGTGACCGTTGGCCCGCCTTCGGGTCCTGACACCTCCTGGTTCACACAGGTTGCAGTGACGTCCGGCTCGGCGACGTTGACACCTACGGCTTACTGCCGGATAGATGAGCTTCCGGGAGGCTTCAAAGTTTCACCGGAAGAGGACACCGCATACAGCGCGCTTCAATTGAAGGCTGCCGAGACCGCAAAGATGGTTAAGGATTGAAACGGAGGACCAGTTGCCAGTTTTAGACAATTCCTCAGCCTGGGGTAAGGCTCACTCTCACTCTCCGATAAAACCCTTTAAGTTGGGCGACTGAGCGACCACTTCCAAATGACGACACGATTTATCTTAGCTCTGCTGGCGTTGCTACTCATTGCGATGCCACCTAGTCCTGCATCTGAGCAGGCAGCTACGCGCGGCGTTGCTGTGGGTGCCATCCGTTGGGATGCGTGGCACGGCACTGGGAGCGACATCGGTCGCGCAATGCAGAAGAGCCTGTCGCCGAAACATTGGCAGTGGCGACTCCCTTTCTTTGCCGAGGTGGCCCCGGATGAGGTTGTGACAATCGTCGGAGATAGCGATGCGGTCATGACACGCGAGATTGCGTATGCGCAGGCGGCGGGGCTCGATTACTGGGCTTTCTGCGCCTACGGCGAAGAAGACCCGATGAGCCGCGCACTGAAGCGTATCTGGCAAATCCGGCCCGCGACAAGGTGCGCTTTTGTATGATTGGCGATGCGAGTCATTGGCGGCCAGACAACTTTGATTCAGAAGCGGTACGATTTGCAGACCTCATGGCGCGACCGAACTACCAAACTGTCCTCAACGGACGTCCGCTCTTCTACATCTTGAACTTGGCCTTGGAACCCAACGAAACGGCGTGGGCGAAGGCCGGTGGTTTTCGCAAGGCGGTCGAGGCGCTTCGCGCCGCCGCCAGTGCTCGAAGGCTGCCGGAACCTTATCTAGTGGCGATGGTCCCGTGGCCCGACAAGGCCAAGGCATTTGCAGATGCCAGCGGCTGCAACGCCATCAGTGCCTACGCAGTGCAGGCTGGTGGTAAGGGGTCTCCTTTCGCGGACCTGACAACCTATGTCGAAGACTTCTGGAAGCGCAGCATGGACACGGGAGCCAAAGTCGTTCCGCTGGCGATGACCGGCTGGGATCGTCGGCCGCGAATCGAAAGTCCGGTCTTTTGGGAGCACAACGAAGGATGGGGAGCAGATATTGGGAGGTTCTACGAAGGACCGAAACCTGTGGAGATTGGCCGTCACGTCAGGAAAGCGGTGGAGTGGACGCGCAGCCATCCAACCAACGCGGAAGCACAGGCGGTCATTATCTACGCTTGGAACGAACACGACGAAGGAGGATGGTTGCCCCACGCTCGGCGAAGGAGACGCCCGCATCCAAGCAATAGGAAGCGCCTTGGCACAACCATGAAGTCGCCTAACCAGAGAAGGATTGGATGCGAGCGAAGCCTCGCTTCCAATCCCTTTTTCAAGAAGCCCAATGACAAAGCGGGCTGGGCTGCGGTTGTGTAAGCGATGGATGGGGGTATTGCTTCTCAGGCGAGCGGGGAGCGCGGCGAGATGAAGCGGTTCTGAACAGACAGAGTCCTGTCTGACATCGAAGTAATGTTGGAATCTCAGCGCCGATATAAACAGGAACCCCTCCACAGTCCGGACAACGTATGGTGTCGTCTTCCAGCTTTTCGGAGCAGTCGCGTTCTTTGCCTTCGAGTGTTCGGGCTCGCTTTACATCTGATTCGTGAGACTGAGCGAGAATCATTTCCGCTATTTTGTCGAGCGGGATTTTGCAATAGGGTTCCGGTGGGTCTTCCCATACTCGCGCATCATTTCGAGCGTTCGGCGCGGGAGAGGGACTATGCGGTCCTCGGCCCCCTTTCCTCGATGCACGTGAATAAGATTTCAGCCGGCGTGAATATCGGTGACCTGGAGAAACAGACCTTCGTGGAGCGTCAACCCACACGTATAAACCGTGGCCAGGTAAACCTGATTATGTAATGTGCGCGTCGAAGAAATAATGCGCGAGACCTGTTCCACGCTACAGCCCTTAAGGCAATCCGATATCACCACGGCGACACAGGCGAATCCAATCTTCACCGGTAAAGTGAAGGGAAAGATTTTTTCTCTTTAATGCGCTCCTGTCTTGAGTGTTCAAGAGGTATTTTAATAGGGTTGCCTGATCAGCAGTTCTCCACCAAGTCGGGTGCGCGAACCGTTTACAGGTCAAAAAGCTTGCATTTTTGCCCTGGAGGAGCTCAACATATAGCCTAGGGCAATGCCTTGGGAAACTGGTTGAGGAACAGAACACCAGCCCTGAAAGGGCGGCGCAGGCTATCACGCCCTTTCAGGGCTAATGTTATTTCGCTTGGCTACTCAGGGCGGCGCTCCGTTTGCCCTGGGCTGATATGTTGAGCCCCTTCGGAGCAAGAAGACCGATTCATGGTTTCTATACCCGGCAAACAGTTCGCACACCCCACCAATTCTTACCATCATGTACATCCATGAGTGCTGAAGAGCAGCAAAAAAGAAAGATCAAAAAGCTGGCGCATTACCTGGTGTTTGACCGGCTCGGCCAGGGTGGCATGGGCATTGTCTACAAGGCGACCGATACCAGAATGGACAGACCTGTCGCGCTGAAGGTCCTCGCCTCAAAGTACGCCGACGATGAAAAATATGAGGGGCAGACTGCTGCGGCTATGAATCATCTCAACATCGTGGCCGCCTATGATGTTGGCAGAGAGGGCAATTACTACTATTTTGCGATGGAGTACGTGGAAGGTGAAAACCTTCATAAGCGCGTGAAGGAAAGTGGGAAATTCGCCGAACAGGAATCCATTGACCTGGTTTTACAGGTGGCCGCAGCACTTCAGCACGCTGCGAGCAAGAGCATCATTCATAGAGACATCAAACCTGAGAACGTCATGCTCACGAAGGATGGCCTGGTGAAACTTCTTGACCTGGGCCTGGCGAAGGCCACGGACAACGATGATGCCACTTTGACCCAAGCCGGCCGATTCATCGGTACCCCGCATTATTCCTCACCCGAACAGATTATGGGCGACGTGAATATCGATGGGCGTACTGACATTTATTCGCTTGGGATCATGCTCTTCAGATTCACTACCGGCACATTGCCGTATAAAGGTGAAACCGCCGCGGTCATCGCCGAATCGCACCTCAAAGAGCCGCTGCCCGACCCGCACGAAAGGAATCCGGAACTGTCTGAAGACATCTGCAAGGTCATCCGCAAGATGACTGAGAAAGATCCCGCGGCACGTTACCAGACCCCGGAGCATGTCATCGAGGATCTCCAACTCGTTCGCAATGGCCAGCCTCCCATCCATACCAAAGCCATCCCCACCATCAACCTCAGCAGGGCAAAATCGGAAAGCACCGATAACAGTTATGTCGAGCCGGCGCGAATGAAGGCGTCCACTTCCCTGATGCTGGTTGCCGCCAGCCTGGGCGTGGTCGGCCTGCTACTCCTCGCCTACTTCTTAAGTAAGGGATCTGGAAAACCCGAAGTTCCTCACGAAGTCCTGGCCCTTGCGAGCACCATTTCCACAACGACCACCACTTCGATCCCGCCTATTTCAGTAGAGCTCTCTCCCGAAGAGGTCGCAAGGGAACATTACGATTCTGTGGCCCGCCACATCAGCGAGCACCCCGGCGAGTACGCGAACAATCTTCGAAAACTTGAAGAGGCAGGACTGCTGCTGCAGGCCACAGAATATTCAAAGATGGCCGAGGGCCTTGCCGCGGACATTCAGAGCGAATTCGACAACCGTGTGGCCCCGGCGAGAAAGGCACTCGAGTCAAACGTTGCGCGGCTTATTAGTCAGGGGAATTTTGGAGGAGCTTTGAAAGCACTCGATGTTACAGCAGGTCTGTCGCCTGATGTTCGCGAGAGAATCCGCACTGAGGTCGTGCCGGAGCTGAAACAGACCATTGAGGCCGCAGCAAGAACGAAATCAGCAGCTCTGTTCACACAGGCACGTTCTCACGCATCCGCAGGCGATTTCCAAAAGGCGGAAGAGATGCTGCAGGTGATTGAAGGCTTTGGTATGCCGAAACTGGCTACGGCAGCCGGCCAGATGCGGGCCCGGTTCCAACAACAAAAAGAACTCAATGCGACCCAGAAAGTGCAAGGCCGCGGACGCCTCGAACAACTCTTAAGTGACATCATTGGGCTTGCACAGGCCAAGGATTTTGCAACGGTTCAGAACAAGATTGCTGCCGCCTTCATTGACCCGCTGCTCGCTGGCGAGGTAGATGAAATCAACCATTTACGGGAGAATGTTTCGGCCGCAGAGCAAATCTATAAGGCCGCTGTAGAAGGGCTGCGAAAACATCTGGGCCAGAACATCACTCTCAAGGGTGAGCAAGGCGTCCTGATAAGTGTTGACGATGGCGAAATTGTCCTCGCGATCGGAGGGGGGGAGATCAGGAGCAGGCTTTCTGAAATGTCCCATCTGCAACTTAGCTCCTATGCGCGCCTTTCAGGTCTGCCTGTCTCCAAAGAGCCGTCCGCCATGGCTGCATTCTTCTGTTTTGCGCCAGACTCCGCCACGGCGAATCGAGCCGGGCCCTACATTGAGCGGGCGGAACGTGAAGGCAAAGACGTGGTGTATCTCCAGTCTCTTCTGGAACGGGTTTCCGGAAAGAAAAGTGAGGAAGAAGCGCCTACCGATCCCCCGGCTTCCGTCAAGACAGGCGCTGGCTATCTCGAACTCTTCAGAGCGGAACAACTTCAGAATTGGAAATTCGTTGGCGACGGGAGTTTCGAGGTCAGGCGGGGAATCGCACGTCAGAACGGTGGATCTGGTGTCTGGTATTTTGCGGACAAGGCGTTCGGCGATTTTGTGCTCAAGGTGGAATTCCAACAGCTACGGGCCGAGAACAATTCCGGGGTCATGTTCCGAATGCAGGAGCCCGATGGGGACATTGGCCGGGTGCACAGGTACGGATACGAAATTCAGATTGGTTCGTCCGGCACGGACCAACGTTCAACCGGTTCCGTATATGGATTCTCCCCGCCGTTTCGCAGTGCCGCCAAAGCCAGCCGGTGGAATGAGGTCGAACTTATTTGTATTGCCAATGAAGCCTTTGTCAGCCTGGATGGCAAGATGATTAACCACTTTGAAGGGATCAAATATGCCAGCGGTTTCATCGGCCTGCAGAACTACAGCAATGTGCAGGTCTACTTCAAAGACCTCCGTGTGATGGAGCTGACCGGCGACTTGACCAACCAGCTTACGCGACTTCGCAGGGAGGCCGACAAGGCAAGGGACAAGTAAGTTCAACTGAAATTGAACGATTCTTCTAAACCGAAGATTTTGCCTCATTGGTGAATTCAGGTTGTCGGGATTCCAGTGAGGCAGGCATGTTAGCTCCAGCCCCCGTCCCGATCTGTGTAATCTCAGTGAGGTCTTAAAGACCCGCTCATTCGAGGTTCAAGTGAAGTCGAATTCCTGTTCGATTGCGGTTTTTGTGGCTTGCAGAGCGATCTCTTCGTCCGGCCCATCCGCGGTAATTTGGATCTCCGCACCGCATTCAGCGCCGAGGGAAAGCAGATCCAGCAACCGCGCAGCGTTCGCTGTAAACCCATCGTAATGGAGGATTATCTCGGCCTCGAATCCCTTGACTGTTTCCACCACCAGCGTCGAAGGACGAGTGTGAAGGCCCTTCTTATTTCGAATGACAGCCAGACCCTGAACCATGTGAGGGAAGAGGATGTTTGAAGCAGAAGAACAGAAACAGAGGGACATGATCAAAGATCATACGCCTCGAATCAACAGAAACAGGGAGCAATTAGAGGGAAAAGCCGGCAGAGAAACCTTTGCCGCAATTTTCCTGAAATCTCTGTCCCTCTTTATGTAAACCTCCCTGCAATCAGCGGCATTTGGGATAAACTTCCCGTCATTCAAGCATCGCCAGCTCCAACCTTCTCCGATGACTGCAAACAAACTCTTATTACCGCTGGTATTGACCAGCTTCTGCGGGCTCTGTTCCGCTGAAATTACATATCAATTCATGCCAGAGGAATGCCCGGCGGCGTTCGTGCTGCGGGGGCGGCTCAATATCAATTCGTCGCAGGTTAAGAAAAGCACCCTATCCATTGCTGTTCATCACAGTGGCGCAGGACATCTGCAAATCGAATTGATCAATGGCAACGCCGTGGTAAGCCGAATCACAGAAAAGGGCACCGTGATGCTGGCAGAGGCCAAACTGCCCGTACTGAACGGCCCATTCAACATGCGGCTCTTTCGCAATCAGTGGCAGGTCGAGCTGACTATCGGAGGCCGGCGAATCATCCGTGCGAACGAGGGGTCCCTGATGGGAGGCAAAGTTGGGTTCTTCGCCTCAGGAGCCGGGCTCGAACTTTCATCGATATCGTTGCAGCCTGCCGCGCCCATTTATTTCACCGATGACTTTACCCGGGGCGAGGGTGAGACCGGGGAATGGGATATCTGGTCAGGCACATTTGATGTAAGGGAGATTCACGGAGCTTCAAAGAAGGCGGCAACAGGTGTGAGCTACAGTGCCAATGCGTTCCGCTGGCAGAGCAATCCTGAAGATACCAACTTCGCCGCGGCAGGCCGGTGGCATTGGAAAAACTACCAGTTTGCCGTCTCAGTCCGGCCGAGTGCGAACGGAATTACTGGCATGTGCGTTCTGGTGCAGGATAAAGACAACTACGTGGCATTTGAGTGTGACAGTGGTCCCAGTGGCAAGTGCCGTCTTATGGAAATGCGGGAAGGGAAACTCAGCAAACTTGCCGAAGCCGACGCCAGGCTGGAGTCTGGCCAATGGTATCGCCTGGATGTGTCTACTGTCGGAAATCAGATTTCGGCACGCATAGACGGAACGCCCGTGTGCACCATTGGCTATGACGGCTGGCAGTGCGGACGCGTGGGTATCATGGCGGAAAACTCCGGGGCGGAATTTGATGATGTGCAGGTGTTGTCGACCGATGGCATGCATGCGGAGGCCGATACGATGCCGTCTGCTGAAAGCAAGACCATGTTTCCTTTTGGCAACGCTTCACTGATCACTTTGGGATACGAGGGTTGGCGGAACACCGAATTTAGTCTGACAGGCAGGAAAGCCAAGAGCGCGGCAATCGTTTACGGTCTCGAAAAGCATAGTTTTGGAGTGATGCAGATTTCTTCCAAGGATGTCGAAATCTTCCGAGTGAAAGATGGAGAGGGCGCGCAGTCACTAGGCAAAGCCTCGATCGGAAAATTCGAGAGCATCACTTTGCGCCCCGATGGGCACACGGTTTATGCGTCTGTTGACGGAAAACCGCTGCTGGCGGTTTACGACCCAGGTGAAACGGGCGGGGTCATGGGCCTGGCATGGGAACGTGGAAAGACTGTCCCTTTTGAAAAAGTTGACGCTTCGCAGGCTTTCTCGCTGTATCCGCCAAGCCGGATTACCGACCAGTTTCTCAGGGAAACGACCATGCTCGATTGGTCCACACCTTCCTCATTCTGGCAGCCTCTCGAAAGTGGCGAGCACCTCTACGAGGGTGGTATTTTTGGCGATCTGGATATCGAGCTTACGAATACCGCACACATCACCGCATCCGATGACTGGGCCCTCATCCTGTCCGACCCGAATCAGAAATCTACGGCCAAACTCAAGGTCAGTTCAAACACCGTCTCACTTTCGGTCGATAGCAAGGAAGCAGGCTCAGCCGGGCTGCCTCCCGATTTTCAGAAGAGTGGTCTCAATCTGACTCTAAAGGCGCGAGCACGATCCATCGAACTGGTTCTTGGAGGGAAGACCCTGCTCCACGCGAATGCTCCGGACGGTAATCGTTGGAATCGTCTCCTGTTCCATCCCGTAGCAACTAAATTGAGTCCGTCGTATTTCAGTGTCCGTTCCCCAAAGATGACCGACATCATATTTTCCGGCGCACCTGTTCAGTGGTGGGCTGAGCGCGGGCAGTGGGACATTCATCCCCGATGGCCGTGCGACGATCGCTGGTCGTTCCTGGGCGGTATCAACAGCGAATCCCCGGTCCTCTGGAGCAAACGCCGATACGAGAGTGACATGATCGTCGACGCCTGGATCGCGCTTTATATGGATAACGCGGGCGAAGCAAGTGTCGGCTACAAAAACATCAGCGACCTCAATATCACCATTTGCGCGGACGGGCGGAACCTGGACAGTGGATACAGTTTTCAGTTCGGCGCCAAGGGAAACACAGTTTCGCAGATCCGCAAGGGCAGCGATGTTGTCAGCGAGACTCCGCTGGTTCGCATGATTGCACCCCGCCGCATGCATATTGGCTGGCAGCGTCACTGGTACCACCTTCGGGCCGTCAAGGCCGGAAAAAAGATCAGTTTTTTTGTCGACGGCATCCCAACCCTTGAATACGAAGATCCAAATCCACTGCCCGGCGGGCATGTGGCATTGTGGACCTGGAGGGGTGGCCTGATGGTTGCCCGAGCCAGAATTGCTGCAGAAAGTATCTCTTTGCCCCAACGTCCTACTTATGGTCTGTCGCTTGCCGGAAGCAATGAGTCTTCGTGGAAGGTGGCAAACAAACCCGTGCAACTACTCTGCGATTTTGAGAATGGCTCGGGTGGATGGAGTACGAACGACGACCATGAAACGGAGGCCGGGCAGACTCAGGAAGGCAAACGAAAGTATCTTCAGGTAAGAAATCGAATCGCCGGCGGAAGCCTCGGAATCGCAGCCGGCATCAAGGCATTTGATGCGGTTCAGTTTCCGAAACTCTCTTTCGAATTTCGTGCAGATGAGAGCGTAAAGGTGAACCTGTTCGCAGTGGTAAATGGCACAAGGGTGTCAATTCCGATGACTGCCGGCGAGGATGCTTCTGACTCTCTGAGTTTGCGTTCCACAAATGTGAAGGCTGACGGCAAATGGCATTCGGTGGATTACGACCTGCTCGCGGCACTCAAAGAAAAACTTCCGGCGGCCGGCCAGTACTCGGTTCAGAATCTGCAGATCGCCGCTCCCTTCATCGAGTACCTGCGATCTGGAATCGGCGGCAATCGGTTTGGAGATAGCTACGGCCTGGATAATTTTGCGCTGATTGCGGCAGACAGCGTGGCGGCAAGTGTAGCGAATTCGATTTCTGTGGAATGAATTTTTCTAAAGTCGGACAGGCTTCTGCGATGGTCGCCAATCGACCCCTCAATCATGTCAAAAGAGAAATTGAAACTAGCGACAAACGCACCGGCCGAATGGCCGGATGTGGAAATCAGCGAATTGGTACCGGAACGTCACCGCGAAGATTACGTATCAAACGTAAATAAATTCAATCTCGCTCTTGCCGCTGCGTTCGACGGACATCCAGCCCTGGAACTGAAGGAGATAGCGCACTGCCGAATGCTCGAGGACGGCATTCTGGAAGTTCCGTTTGAAATCGTTTCTGAGGATCACACGTTCGGATTATTCCTGTTCTCAGACGCCTGTTCCGCATCGGCGGCGGCGTTTAAGGGAGTGCAGAACATTTATAACTCCTGGGAAGAACACACCGCAATCTATTACTCGCCGGGGCCCCTTAAACTGTCGAACGGACCAGAGTTGTCACCGCTCCGTCCATTTGCATTCGACATTTTTCTGAAGCTCTCTGGGGAGGCCGCCACACCAGGTGAATACGCGATGTGGTGGCCGGAAAATGAGGAGGATCGATTCTGCAACTCCGAAACGCACTGTCTGCTCAACCGCATTTATGCCGCCTTGGATGGAATCGAGACCTATGTGAATGCGATGCTCTTGCACAATCTCGATGTATTGGAGGAACACGAACCTTCGTTTCGAGTGTCGCTTCCGCAACAACCGGCGAATATCCCGATTCTCGGCCCGGATGGCTTGCCGATGCTGCTTAGCCTGAGCCATGAGAAGGGGATTCGATTTCTGATGCACAGGGAGCAGACAGCACCTGCCTGCTCCAAACTGTTCCTGAAGCACCTCGCAGAATTTGTAGAGCGGATTCGTGAAGACATCGTCCACCATCAAATGCGGTTGGATGAGGCAAGTGTTGCTGTCGAGTGGTTCAAATCGTCAGTTGAAACGATTCGATTGCAGGAGAGTTCTGGAGGGGAGCTGGATGCCTTCGGGGTTGTTAGGGTAGGGTCTCAATCAATGACATCCGAGTAGTGCAGGGTTTTTGTGTGGGACAGGCGTCAAGTCTTGCCATGAAAGCCGAAACGGCTGTCCCACCTCTCTGGTTGCGGGGTTGGCGGGTGAGACCTGTTGTCACAATGCAAAGTGACGTTCATTGTGAAGCATCGGTCTTTACTTAATATGGTGCGACATTGCGGCCAGCCTACCCTCGTATCCATGAATTCTCCGTCAAAGATCCTGATTCGCTTTCCCAACTGGGTGGGTGATGTAGTGATGGCGACGCCCGTGTTGCGGGCTGTGCGCAGGCAATACCCTGACGCGCACCTGGCTGTTTTCATAAAAAAGTATGCCCGGCAACTGCTCGACGATTGCCCTCACATTGATGAAGTCATCGAGTATGACGCGGATGGTGAACATAAGAGTCTCAAGGGCTATTACCGGCTCTTGTACCAGCTTCGAGAGAAAGATTTTGACCTTGGTATTCTGCTGCCTAATTCGTTCAGAGCCGCTTGGGAGATGCGTTTCGCCGGCGTGAAACGGCGAGTTGGTTACGCGAGGCAGGGACGCGGCCTTCTTTTGACTGATCCCATTCCCGCACCGCGTGATGGCCGCAAGCTCAGAATTGTGAACATGGTCGATTATTACCTCTCCATCTGCGCTCATCTCGGGTGTGCGGAACTCAGCCGGACAGAGGAACTCTTCACTTCGATGGAAAGCGATAAAAGAGCAGATGCGATCTTGAAGAAGAATGGTGTGAAAGAAAACGATGTCATCGTGAGCCTGGCGCCAGGCGCTGGTTATGGCCCAGCCAAGCTATATCCGTTGGACCGCTATGCCAAGGTGATGAACGCTCTTGCTGATCGATATGGCGCCCGAGTCCTGCTGATTACATCCCCCAAAGAAACAAGCCTCGCGGATGAGATTTCCGGAGACCTCAAATCCAAACCCGTCAGGCTGGATGGTGAGAATGTGGATCTGGGTGTGGTGAAGTCGCTGATCAAACGAGCCACCCTCATGGTGACGAACGATACCGGTCCACGGCATATTGCAGTGGCTATGAATAAACCGGTCGTAGTCGTTTTCGGTCCGACCAGCACTGTTTACACCGATGTAAATCTTGGGAAAACCATCATCGTCCGCGAAGAGGTGGACTGCAGTCCGTGCCAGCTCAAGATCTGTCCAATCGACCACCGGTGCATGGAGCGCCTGGAGCACGGGAGGGTACTGGCCGCCGCGGAAGAATTGATGGAGCGTCACGTCGTGAGCAAAAAGTCTTAAACAGCCTGTCTACTCGATACACATCCATCCCCTATGGCTTCAATCGTACTCGTCGAACCTGAAATCCCCCAGAACACCGGCAACATCGGCCGGTTGTGCGCGTGCACAGATTCAGACTTGTACCTCGTCGGCAAATTGGGGTTCTCACTTGAAGAGAAAGCCGTCCGCCGGGCAGGGATGGATTACTGGCTGCAGCTTGACGTGAAGCGTCACGAAACACTTGCCGGGCTGGAATCTGAATTCCCTGACCACCGATTTGTTTACTGCAGTTCCCGGGCCGATCGGTCTTATACGGAGTTTGAATTCCGGCCGGACGATTTCCTTGTTTTCGGTAAGGAAACAGCCGGGCTACCCGGCACACTTATCCGTGAAAACCAGGAACGGAGCATTCGGATACCGATGTGCCAGGCATTTTCAGACCGCAGCTTGAATCTTGCACATGCCACTTCTATCGTGCTTTATGAGCTCATAAGACAATGCAATCTGCTGTAGTAGCGCCCATCGAGGCCCCCTGCCGACTTACAATCCGCCGGTGCGAATTTGAAGGAGTTTTCGAGGGCACTGTTAATAGCACACGTTGAGCACGCCTCGGAAATGTTCTCAGGATCGGGTCTCCTGAACAATTGATGCTAAAGGCTGGAACTGCATCATGTTAAGGCATTCACCAGAGGCGTGTAACACTTGCATAAGGAATTTCGCATTGCTAGACTCCAACGCCATTCCGGGACGGCGTCTGGTGAATAAGTAACAACTCTTCCCCAATCCTGCCTGCGGGCAAATTACATCACTGAGAATACTAATGTTTCAAAGGATCCTGGTAGCTGTCCTTTCGTTTTCACTGATTTCAGTGCCAGGCTACAGCTATAGTTTTACATTCAGTGGCTCTATCCCCCTAAGTCTTCGTCCACGTGGCGGCGGCGGTAATGAGGGCATAGATCCTGCCAGCCCAACGCGGGTGGCTGTGACGGTAACATTTGATATCGATGATGCCGCGGCAGAGGATTTAAAGGCTGCCATCGAAAGCGCAGCTACAACCTGGAATAATGTGAGAACCGTTGACGGCTTTACCGATCTGACCATCGTCACCAGGCGTACGGAGAACGCGAACATCGTCCGGGATGAAAGTAATTCCGGGGCTCAGACGGGCGTCAATATCATCTCCTTTAATGCGACGCTGCCAACGGGAGTTACTTTTGCTAATTCGGAATTCGGTCGAGTCTTCTTTTCCACCAGATCACATTCCGTTTTCACATCTAGCGCGACAGATGCCTTTGAAAATAACTTCCAGCCACAGCATGAAATTGTTGATGTCGACATTGCCTTCAATCCCAACCCACCCACTGCATTCTCCACCAATCCCACCGGGGGACAGGTGGATTTCGAGTCCCTTGCTTTGCACTTTCTAGGCCGGGCATGCGCGCTGAATGTCTCCACCTTGATGTCTGCGGTAATGTACCCGTTCCCTAATGTTGGGAATACACAGAAACGGGTCCTCACGCAGGATGATAAGAGCGGAATGGCTGTGATTTATCCAAGCCAGAATTTCTCCACCTTCTTTGGTCAATTGAGTATGGACCTAGGCAAGAGGATTCAATTTACGAGCAGTGATAATTTTACTATCGATCTGCTTACAGGCGCCCATGTGGTCGCGATAAATAGCGATACCGGAATCATTGCTGCATCTTACTTGTTAACAGATCAATCCTTGTCTTTTGATGAGGATTTCATGGATGAGAATTTCAATGGTTTGCCGCCCGGAGAATATAAATTTCTCATTGAGCCGAATGACGGTCCTGTCACCGGTAATGATGTCCCTTTCCAGCCCAATAGTGCATTCGACACAACTTCGCCCGGCCGATACCTGGATGACAACGCCATTTCGAGCAATGCCTTTTTGACCTTTCAGCAGAACTTTAACAATGCTGTAGCCTCGGGCCTGATTTTCAATATAAATGCTGGAGGCATTAATTTTGTACAGAACAGTGTGCTGCCACTGTTGACTGCTGACCAGCTCGCCATAAACACCGTGAATGGCCAGAACTTGCCCGTGTATGTTGAAGCAGGACAAGCGGTGACTCTCACTCTGGGGGGGGTGGGGCTTGTGGAGGATGAGAATAACTCCAACCAACTTATCGTCACGGGGCCAGATATAACCGCCTCCATTACTGCA
>JAQBXN010000119.1 GCA_027625095.1 Planctomycetota bacterium
AAAGTAAACGGTCTCCTTGTTGGGGATTGGAAAGAATATGAATTCGCTGCCAATGGAGCGGCAATATCTCTTGTAGGATGCAACTGAAGCAGCACATTTTTCTATCAACTCCGGTTCCGGCACTATCACTGATTCTTCTCTCTGTACAAAAAACATCCTGGGGTCAATTTTCGACTGGATTCCCATGCCCTGAGAGGATCTCGCCCTAGCCCTCAAGTATCTAAAGCTATTGAATTTCGAAAGCTTATCCCTCTGAATAGCAAGAAATTGGGAAAATGGGTCAAGTGGCACAGGTGTTGAGGTGATGTCGTGGTACTGTGAGATATAGCGTTGGCTAAGGTTAATAGGAGAAAACCCTTTAACATAAAATTCTACAATTCCTTGTATTACCAATTTTGGAGTTCCAAGCAGGCCCTTCTGGTGCAATTCGATCATTTGTGTTAAGCCCGATGGTGCGATGCAGTAAGCCGGAGTTCCTTCCAGCATACTATTCAACCTATTTACCAATGTGTCTTCCTGAGTCATTCCAGAACCGGCGAAATTGGAATCTCCAATCAGGATAATATCTGGATCTGCAATAAATTTATCGTTTCGAAAACCGAGTTTATCTGTCCTCCAGATTACCTTTCTTTTGACCGCATACTTAGTGTGATGTGCCAGGTCTCCCTCCTCCATCATTTCCATAACGTGATTCGGATAGAATCTGCCATTACATAGGCTCTTGTTCTTGACATACAAGGCCTCCCACATTCGGAAGGTGAAAGTCGTGGGGGGCAATACCCAACCGGAAACGAGTACGGCGAAAGCTGCGATAAAGCAGAAGCCAAAAATGTTTTTAAGAAACTCCTTCATGGCACGGCTCAGAACTGGAAATAAATGAAAACCTGTTGCTCGCCTGCGAATACGAGAATCGCAGTGGCAATCCCATAGTAAACAGTCCACCGAACAGGTTTCGGGATCGCGAGGCCTCTCAAATCCAATCCATGTGGTTTTGTTCTCTGCACCCATTCAATCGCAAATAACAGAACCACAAGAACCAGGATTTGGGTCGGCATATTGGTCGGAAACGAGAAGAGGGACGGCGAGAGTATTCTTGCCGTAATTTCCAGGGCACTCGCAATGGAATCCGCTCGAAAAAATACCCAGGCGATGACAGTGATGAAGAACGTGATTGAAATCTGTCCGAACTCCTTGATGGACGGAAACAACCGATCTTCGGCAACCACATTACGATGCTCTCGATTTCTACTGAGTAGCATCAGGGGAACAAAGTAACAGGCATGAATGAAGCCCCATGCAACAAATGTCCATTTGGCTCCATGCCATAGGCCACTCACAAGAAATATGACGAAGACATTCCTCAATTTGAGCCACGTCGTCCCTTTGCTGCCTCCCAACGGAATATAGACGTAGTCCCTGAACCAGGACGAGAGCGAGATGTGCCATCGCCTCCAGAACTCGGCGATATCCCTTGAAAAATAAGGAAACGCGAAATTGCGCATCAGATTGATACCAAACAATCGTGACGTACCGATCGCAATGTCCGAATAACCTGAAAAATCACCATAGATCTGAAACGCAAAAAATGTTGCACCCAGAAGTAAAGTACTGCCCGAGTGTGCGGTGTGGTTTGCAAAAACGTCGTTCACAATTTTTGCACAATTGTCGGCAATAACGATTTTCTTAAACAGTCCCCACAATGCCTGTCGCATCCCATCTACCGCTGGCCCGTAGTCGAAAGAGCGTCTTGAGTAGAATTGAGGCAGGAGGTTGGCAGCCCTCTCTATAGGCCCTGCCACCAGTTGAGGAAAGAAGCTGACAAAGGTGAGAAATGCAAGAATGTCCCTGGTGGGCTCCAGCTTGCGACGATAGACGTCGATGGAATAACTTAAGGTTTGAAAAGTGTAGAAGCTTATCCCGACCGGCAGAATTATATTCAGGCGAGTTGGTTCCAGTGGCTTCCCCAGCAGTGTGAATGCGCTGACCAGATTTTCCGCAAAAAAATTGAAGTACTTGAAAATTCCGAGAAACCCCAGATTGACCGAGATGCTCAACAAGAGGAGGAACTTTCTCTTCCTCGCACTCCTTTCTTCCGCCAGCCCGACACCGACGAGATAATCGAGCAGCGAACTGACTGCGATCAGTGAAAGAAAGCGCCAATCCCACCAGCCATAGAAGGTATAACTCGCCACCAGTAATACAGCGTTCTGCCACCGTTCACTTTTCGACGCCGCAAACCAATGGATGAGAAATACGATCGGGAGAAAGATCGCGAATTCGACGGAATTAAACAGCATGGTCTATTCTGAATCTGTTGCGATGCGGACCCATCTCATGCTTCAGTTGAATCGCCTATCTGGATTGATACGGCCCGAGTGATAGCATCGTATGATGCTCGGGTACTCGTGGAGTTTCTACGCCTTTTACCACGGTGAACACTGCTTAGTCTTTACACGGTTACAGTTGAGTTTCTTGTTTTCTTTGAAAGATTTTGGCTTCCCCATTCGTTGTTTCCTTGAATTCGTTGGAAGCACTTCTCTTCCCTTTGGTTGCGGCCTTACGGCTACGATATGTTTTTGGTTGCCAATTTCATAGGACGCTGGAGGTGGCGCCGTCCGTTTGGAATATCTAATGTGTTGCGGGCAGGCGTCCATCAGTTGATTCCGGCAGTGTCGGGTCTTCTGCCGACTCACTTTGCGGCTGGTCCGTGTGGTTACCCGGCCTGGACGGGGGCTGCGCTGGCTGCTCCGAGCGGCTGGATCGCGACGGCAACTTCAGTCCGTCGACAGAATACCGCCGGCGAAGAGCGTCTTGATGGCGTCGTTCACATCGATGCCCGCTTCCCGCACGTACAAATAAGCCTGCGAGGATCCTCATGCGGAGGTTCGTTGCCAGAAGCTCAAACAGGGATTTAGAGTTACCGTTGATTCAGGTTTCCTTTTCACGTTTTGAGGCCATCGGTCGTGGGTGCGAGGCTTGCGGAGGGTCTTGCAGTCCCGGAAACAGCAACACCTTAGCAGATTGGTTTGGAAGCTTCGGTCAAAGATGCGGCCTGCGAGTAGCAGGCTGTCATTTGTCATCACCGGAAGCTTGAACCGGAGAAACGGTACCGGCCGGGTTCATGCCCTTCAGGAATTTGAAGAGGTCACTTCCCGTGGAAAGGATGACAGTCGTATTCTCGGCGATGATCGACTTGTAGGCCTGCATAGTCCGGGTGAACTCATAGAACTCCACCGCTTCCGCACTCTGGTTGTATGCGCTCGCGTAGATTTCGGTGGCCTTCGCATCCGCTTCGCCCCGGATCTCCTCGACTTCCCGGTAGGCTTCAGACTGGATCTTGTTCAGTTCACGCATGCGATTGCCGCTGATTCTGGCGGCCTCGCCGTTCCCTTCCGACAGAAAGCGTTCCGCGATCTGCCGCCGTTCGCTGATCATTCGATCGTAGATCTTAGGTCGCACGCTGTCATTGTAGTTGATCCGCTTGAACCGGATATCGAGTAATTCGATACCAAACACCCGAACCTTCTCGGCGGCCGCGACAAAGATCTCCTCCTCGACCAGTTTACGTCCCTTCTGGATCGGCACCAGCGCCCCCATGTCCGCCTTTAATTCAGCGTCGGTCAGGAGCGCATCGCGCAGAGGTACGCGATCCTTTGTGGTACGAATGATCTCGATTAGCTCATGCTTCGCGATCGCGTTACGGGTCTCGCTGCCCAGAATGTCATCCATGCGTGACTGAGCACTGCGTTCATCTCTCAGCCGCAGGAAATACTGGAGGGGATCTGTGATCCGCCAGCGGGCGAAAAGGTCGACCGAGATGTAGAGCTTGTCCTTGGTCGGCATATCAGATGGATCGCCGTCCCATTCGAGGACCCGCTTGTCGATTGGATTGACTTCCTGGACGAAGGGGACCTTGAGCTTCAAACCGGCGGAAGTCACGGCATCGCCGATGGGCTTACCGAACTGTGTGATAATCACTTGCTCGACTTCGTTCACTGTATAAACCGAACTCATCAAGAGGTATATGCCGATACACAGAATTGCAACGGCAGCTATTCGCTTATTCATGGCCGGTTTCCTTTCTGGATGTCAAGGTTCAGAAACGGCAGGATGCCGCGCACCCCTTCGTCCACAATGATCTTTGAGCGTATGTGGGGCATGACGTCTTGCAGGGTCTCGATATAGATTCGGCGGCGAGTGACCTCCGGGGCCTTGCTGTATTCCGCTAGCAAGGCGCGGAACCGAGCGACGTCGCCTTCCGCTTCATTGATCCTTTTTAGCCGGTAGCCATCGGCCTCGCGGATCCGCTGATCCTTTTCGCCGTCAGCCAGTGGGATCACCTTGTTGTAATCGCGCCGGGCCTCGTTGATCAGCTTTTCTTTCATCTGCTGGGCCTGGTTAACCTCGTTGAACGACTCCTGCACCGGTTGGGGCGGATTGATGTTCTTCAATTGTACCTGGTCGATGCTGATCCCCATGGCGTATTTGGTCGAGAGCGCCTGCATCTTGGTCAGCGCTTCCGTTTCGATTTCCTGTCGGCCAATAGTAATCACCTCATCCACGGTGCGATCCCCGACGACTTCCCGCATGACGGACTCGGAAACATAACGAAGGGTTCCACTTGGTTGCCGAACCTCGAAAAGAAACTTGACAGGGTCCGAAATGCGGTATTGAACCACCCATTCCACCAGTGCGGCATTCAAATCGCCTGTCACCATCTCCGTTTCCCGCCTTCCATCGCGAGGGCTCTGGAACGGAGTCGTGGCACCTGGAGTCGTGAAACCGAATTCCTGTTTCAATTGCCGTTTAACGGGAACTATGGTCGCCGTATCAATCCCCAGCGGAAGCTTGAAATGCAGTCCCGGAGGGATTTCCCTGAGGTACTTGCCGAAACGTTGAACGACCGCGACAGAGTCGCTCGGGACTGTGTAATAGGCGGTCCAAGCGCCCACAACGGTCATAGCAATTATGGCGAAGACGACTACTCCCCGAGAGCCATCACTCGACGTGACCTGTTTGAGCCACGCCTTCACCTGCCGGACCACGTCATCAATATCCAATTCGGGTCCGTCCCTTCCGCCGCGGTCTCTGTTCTGAGGTGGCATTGAAATATCCTTTCTTATGTGTGCTTGGTTCCTACCGCTGCCTTTGGCCGCAGCCGAAATTGGGAGAGTTCCAACCGAGGGATTTGGTCTTACTCTTTATCCGTTATAACGGTTTGCTATCCGTTAGCATAATCAAGAATGCACGCGCGACGTGCAAAATTTTACGAGCGAATCTCTATCGCAGACCGCAGTGTCTGTCATAGGCCGGCCTGCCGGTCTGAGCTTTGCCCACATTTTTCTTGAAGTGCTTTGGATTCGGATGGTCCACCGATTTTGAGGAAACTTCAAAGCTCTTCCTCGTAATCTTTGATCCTCTTCGATTTGCAGAGTTCCTGGTGAAGTATCTTTGAACAAGTGGTTACGTTGTCATTGGCCGAGGATAGGAGGGTAAAGATTCAAAAGGCAGGGCATCGAAGATTACGAAAAAGATGTCCTTCGACGTCAATAGAAAAATGTGGGCAAAGACCGGTCTGCCGGTCTGGCACTAATCGGGCAAGGCCCCGTTCCAGAGCGGATAAGGAATGCGCGCTACGATGAAGACGCCATTCCGCAACAGGATCTTCTGAGCTACCTAACCCGGAATTATTCACCCAATGATTTGAACTGGGTGAGAATCTCTGAGTAAGGAGTTTAGGCGAATAACAAGGAATTTAAGTATCGATTTCGCCACGGTGTATGCACAGTTCCCCCTTTCCCCCAGAGGCGCGAAGCATGGATGGTGCAGGAATTCAAGTTGTCATGGGGTCATTCTCGAAAGACGAGTTGGAGGTGGGCATGTCTTGGTGGCGGCATCCATGGGGAGAGGTCGCTGCCAAAGCTATATCGACGAAGAGACGGTGGCCGCCTTTGGTGACACGGGGGGGCATAGGGTCAGATCTATTTTTATGTTTTAAAACCGGGCGTTTTCTATAAGCGGGAAGGCGCATGCCATACATCAACTTTTGTATTGAGAAGTTCATGACCTGACCCCTCTGCCTGGACTTACATCGGTGTTTCTATCAAGTGCATTTAAAACATAAAAATAGATCTGACCCCACTCCCGCTATATGCAGCCGTTGGGTTCGGT
The DNA here is from genome assembly GCA_027625095.1 of Planctomycetota bacterium. Taxonomy (GTDB): domain Bacteria; phylum Planctomycetota; class PUPC01; order JACPCR01; family JACPCR01; genus JAQBXN01. The sequence continues at coordinate 6,172 of JAQBXN010000119.1, forward strand.
GGTGGTGAGGGGCTGCCCTTTGGCGTTGTAGGTGTAGGTGGTGATTCTGGGGTCCGGAGCGGATCCGGAACGGTCGATAAGTGTTTCGAGGTTTCCCTCGGAATCCCAGGCGAATTCCCATGAGTTGGAGTATGCGTTGCCGCTTTTCTGCAGGAAGAGAGGCAGGCCGTTGTCATTGCGGACAATCGTGCTGGAGCTGCCGTCCGGATTGCTGTCATTGCCAACACCGGCAAACTTGTCCGAGTTGATGGTGCGGGTCTCCCCGAGCTTGTTGACGTAGGTCCCCACGTTTGTCTGGCTGATAAGGTAGGCCGGGTTCGCCGGGTCGGTACCCTGGCCGGATGGCACCAGGCCGACCTTGACCGGCGGGTCGATGGTCTGGATGGTTGCGGCGGGGTCGGTGACGGAGGTAAGAATCCCGTATTCGTCATAGTTGCAGGTGTAGGTGGCGCCGGTCTCCAGGGTCTTGCCGGTCATCAGGTGGTCAGCGTTGTAGCTGAAGGAGCGGGTCGAACCTCCGGGGCTTGTAATCTGGGTAAGGTCGCCGCTGCCATTAATGCTGAGGCTCTTATTCGATTCCAGGGGGGCTGTCACCGTACGGACCATGTGCATACAGGATACTGGGGTCTACCGGCAAACCGAGCCCAACATGTAGAGTTCCGAGAATGTTTTTGCTGCGAGCCCCCTGGAATCGAACAAGAGCCTCAGATTTAAGGTGGGTCAGACTTTGGTTGAACTGGTCAAGCTGACTCATCGGTTGTCCCCACCGGGGTGAGGGCATATTTCCTATTCCTTGCCCGCAAGGAAGCTCTGGATGAATCGCTGAAGTTTCACTGATGCCTCGGTCGCAGCTTTTACAACCGCCTGGTGTCCGTGAAATGTGATTGGCTTCGCCCAACTGTTGGTGATGACGGAAAGTCCGGCGGCATCCATGCCTGTACGGTCTGCGGCCAATAATTCGGGAACGGTCGACATGCCGACTGCATCGGCGCCGGCGTGTAAAAGCAGGGATACTTCAGCGCGAGTTTCGTAGTTCGGGCCCAGAACCGCCGCGTACGTGCCGCTTTTTACTTCCGGTGAACGGACCTGGGGTAGCCATTTGTTGCTGCGCGAGACCGGCCCTTGAATCAGTGCCGGCAGGGTTCCCTTCCCATCTGTTGAGGGAAGAAGATCAATGGTGCCGTTTATCAACATTAAGTCTCCGACTTCGAGATCTTCAGAAAGTCCGCCTGCAGCATTGGTAAGTATAAGTTGCATGACTCCCCAGGCCGCGAGCATGCGGGTGGCAAAGGTCACTTCTTCGAGTGTGGCGCCTTCGTATAGATGTTTGCGGCCGGCCATCACCGCGATTTGTTGATTCTCAATTTCCAGGATTTTCAGGACGCCGCTATGCCCCGTAACGTCCGATACCGGCATGCCTGGAATTACTTCATAATTCAGTGCCGACTTCTCATCTCCTTCCAGAGTGACACCCGAACCCAATACTACGGCTAGGGACGGTGGATCGCCGAGTCTTCTTCTTAAGAGTTCAACCGCCTGCATTACCTCTGTCACTGCACACCGTTTTCAAGGATTTCGGCCATGGAATCACGGATGGCTACAACTACTCCTTTCATGTCACGCGGGGTCAGTGTTCCGAGATTGGCGATGCGGAAAGCAATCTTTTTCAGGTCGCTTTGGCCAGCGTAAATGATGTAGCCGCGCTTCTTCATGGCGTTGTGAAGCGAATCGTAATCCATGTTTTCCGGCAACAGAAATGCAGTCAACAGATTGGAGCGGATATCTTCAGCGAGGAGGATGTCGAGACCGAGCTGAGCCATCCCATCCCGAAGGGTTTGCGCGCAGTTTGCATAACGCTGCCAGCGTGCTTCGAGTGTCTCTTGCTTGAGTTCTGTGATTGCCTGTTTCAGATGAAAAAAAACTTGGATGGCCGGTGTGAAAGGCGTGTTATCCGCCTCTTCCTGTTTCCACTGATTGTAGAGATCCAGATATACAGATCGTGCCGGCCGCTCTTCGAGTTCGATAAGGAGATCGCGACGGGCGACGACGAAGCTCAGACCCGGCAGGCCCTGGATGCATTTGTTCGAGCTGCTGATCATGAAATCAATGTTGTCCTCAACGACGTTCAGTTCCTCGCCGCAAAAGGAGCTCATGGCATCGACGATCAGCTTGATACCGTGTTTGGCTGCCACCTGCCCGATCTCCCTGATTGGATTCAGGAGGCCGGTGGTCGTCTCGTGATGAACTACAGCAATGTGCGAAATCGAGTCGTCTTCTGAAAGGGCCTTATCGATGTCTTCCGGCTGGGCGGCTTCGGTCCACGCATACTTGAGCCGCTGCCATTGAAGTCCGTGGACCTGGGCCATCTTTGCCATGCGTTCGCCATAAACGCCGTTGTCGATGATCAGTATGCGGCGATCGTCTGGAATAACACTGGCAATGGTCGCTTCGACGGCCGCAGTACCCGATCCGCTGAATATGACCGTGGAATGGGTGGCGGGATCTCCTCCTGCGAGTTTGACCAGGTCGGCGCGGATCTCCTGCATGACAACGAAAAAATCAGACTCTCGGTGGCATAGATCCGGGATAATTGCCGCGGCAGCACGAACTGTATCCGTCGTACATCCGGGGCCGGGATTCAGCAGCGTGTATTTTCTAACTGGTAGAGAGGACTCAATCTGGGGCAGTATCTCAGTCCGGGCGCGTTCTGCGTCTTCGGGAAAATCCACCTCTGTCCAGGGCAGTCCGGTAACGTCTTCGTAACCGAAAAAATGCTCTTTGAGCGTATCGAGAATGGCCACCTCATAGTGTGCTGTGCGCTCACCGTTATTCAGACGAGACTCGATGGCATTCAGCAGGTGGGGCCCCGTGGCAGCAGATATCTTGAAGAAGCCGATCGATTCGCCACAAATGTCGTAGTCCACGGAGATACCGCGCTCGAAGCCTACCATTTGGCCGTTCATCGCCGCGGCGACCATGGCTTCACCATCGTTTGAAAAACTGCGATCAAGCAGAAATGAATTGGGGTGGCGGGTCTCAATGAGCCGTTTCAGAAAGTCGTCAGGAAAGAGCACATCCGCGTCCATGAGCAGGCAATCTTCGGCCAGGTGGTCTCGCGCAGTCCAGAGTGAGACGATGCTGCCTTCCGTGAAATCATCGTTTTGGCGGAATTCAACACCCAGGCCAGGATGGCTGGCTGCTACCGCCTCTCGAATCTGCTGATGTTCATAGCCGACGACGATCACGGGTGAAATCGAAAACCTTTGGAGGCTGTCCAGCATGCGATGGAGGATAGTCTGATTAGCCACATTTAACAGACACTTGGGCTTGCCGGCTGCGCTGCCGCCGAGCCTGTTACCGACTCCCGCGGCGAGGATGATTGCTTTCATGTTGTCTTAATTCTGAGGGTGCCGGGCCACAACCAATTCAAGCATCAGAGTCTTCCTCTTTCTTGTCGGCTTCATGGTCTTTCTCCCCTTCCACTTTTGGATCAGTGATCGTATCGTTCTTCAGCTTCTTCTCTTTCTCTAACCTCATGTTTTCCTGGCGGCTCTCTTCTGCTTCCTGCTTCTGTTGATCGAGCTTGCCGATGAAGAAGACGATGACGCCGACGACGCCTGCTGTGACGAAACAGATCCAGGTGTTGCTGCTCTTTGTGGCAGCCGGGCGCTTGTTGCTTTGGATGGGTGCTTTCTGTGCGTAAAGATTATTGAAGGCCCCAAGTATTGATGTTGAGGGTGCCTGCAGTAAAAGCCACTTGAGGCCAATGATGCATAGTAGGAAAAGGAGAATACGAATAGCTTTCATAAAATGTGGTTGTCCCGTTGAGTTTTATGCCTGAGGTCTGTTAATTCGAGGCGGAGTATAAGAAAAGGCTCTTACTTTGCTTGACAGTCTGTCATTGTTGAACAGCCTGGAGAAGCCGTTAAATTCCCTGACCCGAAACCCATCGACAGGAGATATGGATGCCGATCTACGAATACCGATGTAAGGACTGCGGAGAAGTCTTCGAAAAAATCCAACCGGCTCGTGCAAAACAGAAGGGCATGCCCTGCCCCAAATGCACCGGCAAGGAAACGGAGCGGATCATGTCGTGCTTCTCATCCGGCTCGCGTGTCAAGGCTCAAGCCGCCTGCCCGCCCGCAGGCTGACGCGCCTGAATTCCTGCCGTTGGCGGGACTTCTCATAAGGCAGGTTAGAACCCTGACCCACTTTCAAAGAATAATTCATGCGCAATAAGACCCTCCGCGACACCATTCACGGCGATATTGAGCTCAGCAAGGCTGAGGTCGAAGTCGTGGACACGGCGCCGTTCCAGCGTATGCGCGGCATCAAGCAACTGGGTACGTCATCGCTGGTTTTTCCTTCTGCAACACACACTCGTTTTGAACACAGCCTGGGCACTTGCTGGCTCGCAAAGAAGATGCTGGGCGCGCTCCGGATACAGTCTGGCCGCCGGGAACTGCTCGAGAATGAAGAACCAGCCATTTGCATGGCCGCCTTATTGCACGACATCACACACATTCCGTTCGGTCACACCTTTGAAGACGAGCGTCGCGTATTCTCCCGGCATGACGAAAGCCCGGACCGTCTGAATTATTTTCTAAGTCCACCCATCGGCACTTTGCTCGAAGCCGCCGGCCTCAAAGATTCAGTCATCGCCATTCTTTCTAATGATCAAAGCCCTGATCCCACTCGAAAGCTTATGCGTGAGGTTATCGCCGGCACCGTATGCGCCGACTTGCTCGATTACCTCAAGCGGGACGCTTATTTCTGCGGGCTGCGGCAGGATTACGACGAACGTATTTATCGTTATCTGACCATCTGCAACGGCGAAATCGTCTTTGACCTTCAACAGTCAGGCCGCTTCCGGCCAGACGCGCTGACCGAGTTGGTCCATCTTCTCAGGCTGCGGTACACTCTGACCGAGCGGGTTTATTACCATCACGGCAAAGTCGTTTCAGGCGCGATGATTTCGAAGGCTTTGGAGATCACGCTGAACTCAGGGCGTATTCGCCAGGAGGAATTATTTGATCTCCGCGATGACAGCTTTCTTTACCTGCTTGGCGAACGCAGCAAAGACGACCCCGACGCCATGATGCTTGTGAATGATCTGAATGCCCACCGTTTCTACCGTTGTGTATATATGCTCCGGCCCGGCGGCATGGGAGGAGCGGGAGTCGGCCCTGGCGTGGAGGCCGATCTGGAAAAACGCTTTCACATCAATGAAGACAACGAAAGAAGGAAACTGGAGGAAGAGATCGCGAACGAACTCGGTGTCTCACACGGAGAAGTATTGGTGTATTGTCCTTCAGCCAAAATGTCGCTCAAGGAAGCACGGGTGAAGGTAAAGGTGGACAGCGGTTCGCCGGTGTCCCTCAGCGACCTGCGTTATCCGGAGGTGGAAGTCCTCCTGGAAAAGCACAGGGCTCTCTGGCGTTTCAGCGTATATCTACGCCGCGGTAGAGAGGATATGCTGCAAAGGGCCGGGCGCCTCTGCGAAGAGCTGATTGGCCAGCGGAACATGGTTTCTGAAAGCGGCAGGTAGATGAAAGACCTCAACGACATCATGCGCAGTCACCTCGGGATGGTCATACCTGTGTGGTTTCCTGAGGACAGCGATACCCACCAGGTAGCCGCCCTGCTATGCGCAACCATGAAAGACTGTCCCCGATTCGTTCATTGGGAGAATGTGCTGGTCGTGGCAGACGGGGCACCTTGGGCCGCCGAATTGGCGCGGGAGCAGGCCCAGGCATTTGAGAAGGAGTTGGGCGGGTCTTTTCGGGTTCTCGAGCTTGCTGAAAATGGCGGCAAAGGACTGGCCGTTGCATGTGGATTTGAAGAGCTCCTCAAGAAAGAGGGCATCTCGCATTTCTGTGTTCGAGACGATGACAACGACCATTCAATCTTCGATCTTCCACATTTGATACGTCTGTGCCTACAAATTCAGAGTGAAGAAAAAGCAGAACTAATCATGGTCGTCGGCGCCCGGCCGGATATCGCCAGGCCGATGGGGTTCTGGCGAGGTGAGTTCGAATTACTGCATAACGCCTGCCTGTGGGAGTGCACCAAATACGTGCTGGCACGGCAGGGGAGGGTAGTGAACACCCAGTGGATTTCTGGCAAGTCGCAAATCCCCGATCTTGAAAGTGGCTACAAGATTTATTCGAGACAGGCTGCAGAGCTTTTCATAAGTTCGATAAGAGATGCGTCTGATCAATACGGTGATATGCGGATGGGGCACTTCGGGGTGGAAACCGTTCCCGCCTTGGAAATCCTCTTAAACGACGGCATCATCGGCCAGGGCCGCCGAACCGCCTACGACAGGCAACCACTCTCTACTTTTGCTGCCGGAACTAAATTGCCCAGGCTTTACGCAAACCAGGCGATCTATGTTTACAAACGATTGGAGGTCGCTCCTGAGACAGCGTTGCAGATCTTGCGGAATTCAATCCCGCATTCGCAGTTGGCCCGGTCGCCTGAAGGGCGAGGATTACTGGACGAATACCGGGAACACATTTGCCTGGCGATGGGCTGGAATAAGGATGAGGCGTTAAAGAGCATTTCAGTCCCTGAGTTCATATAAGAAACGAGACCGTTCTTTATGAATCCCAAAGAGAAAAAGCGGCAGAACACAAGACTCGCCACCTTTGGGTTGCTGATGTTCGTCTGCGGCGGGCTGGCCACCAAAGCTGTAAATCTGATGGCTCATCTGGCAACAGGATCCGAGAAGTCAGCATACCTCCCGGTTTTTTCGCCGCTCTCAATTAAAGAACAGATTATCAGGTCACCTTTTCCGCCGGGCACTCCCTTTATCGGCCTGACTCGACAGTGGAATTTTCAGTGGGAGAGAGAGATGCTCGAGATGGCAAAGTGGACCGAACCTCCGGGGAGGTTCGTAAAGAGCTTCGATAGATATGGCTTCCCGAATGACGAAGAGATACCGTTCGAAAAACCTGTGGATGAATATCGCGTCATGATATTTGGTGACAGCAACACTGAAGGTTACTGTCCGAACGCCTACTCTTTTCCACAAGTGTTGCAGAAGTTGTTAATCGAGAAGGGCAGATCTGACACTCGCGTGATCAATGCAGGAATAAGTGCCAGCAGTGCCTTCGATCATATTCTTCGTTACGAATGCCTGGGCAGCCATTTCAACCCTGATGTGGTGATTTTCGCGTTCACTCTCTCAAATGACCTCATCGAACTCCTGCCCGAAACCCGGCCCAATTATCTGGCAAAAGAGGGTAATCAATACTGCGAAATGGGGCCTGTGGTAATGGACGTGACCTCCTCGCAGCCCACCGAGTTGAGTCCCAGCCAAAAAATCACGGCCAACACCAAACTCAAAGAAGAGTGCAAAAAGTTGAAAGTCTTACCTGGACAAAAATTCAACCCTTCAAAGATCGACTTCGGTAAAGATGCATCTAGCCGGATGCGATCATTTGAGGGCAGGATTGAGGAATTCCATAAAGGCGCACTTCACCAGGGGGGCCAGCAGCGGCTTTACCTCGCAAGCCTGCCGGGGCTATTCGATGAGTTGAAAGAACGTCTGCGTTATTGTTTCTGGAAGTTGTCCAGGATTACTGAAGGAATGACGAAACCGCCTGAAGTCAAGATATTAATTTTGCCCTCCCCCTTTGATCTCAGACCGCCGGAAATCAAGGCAATAGCGGATCATCTCGACGATTTTCTAGTTGCCAACGGTATGACATTGAAACCATCCGAAGAAGAAGTTCGCCAGGCTTTCATCGAGCCGGTAGAGGAGTTCTTGAAACTGAAACCAGGCGCCGGAATCGTGGACCCAAGAGCAAAACTGTTCGCTGAAGGTGACATATTTCTGACTCTGGATTTTCATTTCAGCGTCAAAGCCAACCGGATGCTGGCGGAAGCACTCCTGGATGTATTCCCTGACTAAATCAGGTCGAAAATGGTAAAGAGGCTCCAGTCTCAGGAAGGGATGTTTTTGGTTATTCTGTAGGTTTGAAATCAAACCTTTGCCCGGCGACGGCAGCTTCGTACATCAGCCCTTTTTTGTCATAGTGAAAACAGCGATGCCGTTATTGAACTGAGCACCTGCTGCCGCACCGGTAGTGATGGCTACCGCAGAGACTTGGGCTCCGAGCTCAAATTTTCCCTGCTTGAACTTCTCCAGTGCTGCTGAGGTTTCAAAGAAAATGATTTCGCTGTAGGTCTGGCCTCCGAGCTGCAATCCGAAAGATGCTTGCTTGAGAGTTGTCGTCCCGAGCAGTTTTTCACCCTCAAAAAGCTGGCCTTTCCCAACGGCTCCACCGATGCCAATGCCGGCCTTAGCGACGTTAGGGAAGACGGCATACCCGTTGGCTTTCTTGAAGACCTCTTTGATGCTCGGGTCTTTACCTTGAAAGAGCTCGATCGCTTCATCTACTTCTTTGGATCTCTGGTCGTCGGTTTTCTTGTTGAATGGATTCTTAAATTCGGCATTTACCTCGGAGGTGAGGAATGCGGAAAGTGTAAGCAATCCAATAATAAAGTTAGCTTTTTTCATATCGGCCTCCTGATTCAGGTGTCAGTTCGTGCGAAAATCCTACAGACATGGAGTCTGCAGGTAAGATTTCAATGTGCCTCCAACCAACTATCGCCTCTCCCCATTTCCACAACGATCGGAACTTGCATTTCCAGGGCGGTTTTCATGTCTTGCTCTATGAGAGGCGTCACCTCTTCAGCCTCGTCCTTAAAAAGATCAAAGACCAGTTCGTCGTGAACTGTCAGCAGCATCTTTGTCTTATATCCCCCTTCTGACAGTGTTCGGTATACCTTGATCATTGCGAGTTTGAGCAGGTCGGCAGCAGTACCCTGGATGCGAAAGTTAATGGCGAATCGTTCATCGCTGCCGCGTAGAGTCCAATTTTGGGAATTTATATTTCTCAGGTATCGCCGGCGTCCGGTAAGCGTTGCGGTGTACTCGTTTTTTCTGGCGAATTCAAGGGTGCTGTCCCGGTACTCAGCCACGCCGGGGAATTGTTCCCAATAGCTGTCGATCAGTGCGTTGGCTTCAATCCGCGTGATGTTCAAGTCGCGCTGGAGTCGCTGGACACCTACGCCATAGCCGATGCCGTAATTGACTGCCTTGGCGCGGTTCCGCATTTCGCGCGTGACTTCCTCCTTGTCGATCTTAAAGACTTTGGCCGCGGTGATGGTATGGATGTCATCGTTGTTGATGAAGGCTTCGACCAGACCTTTGTCCTGACTCAGCTCGGCGAGGATACGGAGCTCGATTTGTGAATAGTCAGCCGAAAGGATCTGGTAGTTTTCATCGCGGGGGATGAATGACTTTCGAATTTCCTTACCTAATTCCTTTCGAATCGGGATGGTTTGGAGGTTCGGGTTGTTGGACTGCATTCGTCCGGTGGCTGTCCATGCCTGGCTGTAATGAGTGTGAACCCGCCCGGTCTTGGGATCTGCCGTGGCAGGGAGCTGATTGACGTAAACGGAATTCAGCTTTGCAGCAGTGCGATAATCCAGAATGTCCTGAATGATCGGGTGTGCTGTTGATAGCCGTTCCAACTCGGACTCTCGAGTTGAGTACTGTCCGGTTGCAGTTTTCTGCGGTTTGGGATCGAGATCCATTTTGTCGAAAAGAACAACCGCAATCTGTTTGGGCGAATCGAGATTGAATTCCTCTCCGGCGGCATCGAATACTTTCTTCTGAAGTTTCTTAATTTCCTGATCCAGGTATCTGGAAAATTCGCGAAGTGCTTCGGTATCGATTCGGATTCCTTCGTACTCCATGTTGACCAGTACCGTCGTCAGGGGGCATTCGACCTCGTAACAGAGCTGTTCCGCGCCCCTGTCTCGTATGCTCTGTCGGATGACTTCGCTGATCTGGAGGGTGATGTCCGCGTCCTCACAGGCGTACTCGGCAAGTTGATCCAGCGGCACGTCTCGCATGCTTTTTTGATCTTCGCCCTTCTCGCCGATGAGACGGCTGGTAGGGACCTTTTCGTAGTTGAGGTAGAGCACCGCCAGGTGATCGAGATCCAACTTATTGACCTCGGGCTCAGTCATCATGTGGGCAATCATGGTGTCCATGAACTTGCCCTTGACTTCAAAGCCGTGCCACTTAAGGAGGGTGAGATCGTATTTGAGGTTATGCCCTATTTTCTCAATACCCTCGTCCTCGAAGATGGGCCGGAATTCTTCGATCACCGCAATGGCTTCTTTGTAATCGTCGGGGCAGACAACGTAGTAGCCGGTGTGCGGTTTGAACGAGAATGAAAGACCAAGCGGAAGTGCTTTGCGTGGGTCCAGGCCGGTAGTTTCGGTGTCAAGAGAGATAGCCTTCTGTTTCTTCAGTTCGGCAAACAGGCGGGCCCGTTCTTCGGCTGTTCGGACGGTGTGGTATTTGTGTGGAACGTCCTCCAGTGATGACATCTTTTTTGGCTCGTCATCAAAAAGGGTGGACTGTATCTCCTTCTCGCGTTTCTCTCTTTGGACGGACGCCCGAGTGGTGCCTACGTTGAAGTCAGTTCCGAAGAGTCTCTTGCCGAGAGTCTCGAACTCCAGTTCCATGAACAGAGGTTTAAGTGCCGCCTCGTCTATTTCCTGAGATTCCAAAGCTTCAAAAGTAACTCCGTGCTCTACGTCGGTCAGAATGGTGACCAATCGCTTTGAGAGCAGGGCCAACTCGGCGTTTGCTTCCACTCGTTCTCTTTGCTTGCCCTTCAGTTGGTCGGTGTGCTTCAGTAAATTTTCAATGGAACCAAATTGTGCAATGAGTTTCTGCGCCGTCTTTTCGCCAATGCCGGGGATGCCCGGGATGTTGTCCGAGCTGTCACCCATGAGCCCCAGAATGTCGATGACCTGATCTATACGCTCGATTTGCCATTTTTCCAGAACTTCAGCGACTCCCATGAGTTCAGGTCCGCCGCCCTGGCGTCCCGGTTTATAGAGGATCGTCTTCTCGGTCACGAGCTGCTGATAGTCTTTGTCGGGCGTGACCATGAAGGTTTGAAAACCGGCAAGTTCGGCCTCCTTGACCATCGTGCCGATGATGTCATCTGCCTCGACTCCGGGGACCCGGATGACCGGGATGTTAAATCCTTCAAGCAGTCTGAATACATAAGGAATCTGAGCACTGAGTTCCTCCGGCATCTTTTGCCGCTGGGCTTTGTATTCTGGGAATTCCTTGTGGCGATGGGTGGGTTCGGAAGTGTCAAAAGCCGCCCCGATATGAGTGGGCTTTTCCTTCTTAAGTATCTCCTGGAGCGTGTTCAGGAGGCCAAAGACTGCGGATGTATTGAGGCCCCCGGATGTATACGTCGGATTCCGAATGAGCCCGAAAAAAGAGCGATAGATGAGCGCCATTCCGTCGAGGAGGAAGAGCGTCTTAGGCCTCTCGCGGGGCTGGTCAAAAAGTGATTGCTGGGTTGGCATAGAGCGAAACGGTTGATGGGCTGAGGCAGATGGGTTAGTGGTTTGGCTGCCATCTTATGTATCAAACGCAGCACATAAAGAAAGCCGTATTCCGCCATGTATGAGATCACTGAAAAGACACGACGCTTTCATCTGGATGAAGAAGTCCTGCCCGGCTCGGCTGTTCTGCCCAAGCTGGAAATCAACATTCCGTTCGCCAATCATGGCCGGCATATTGCCCGAAATTCGTCCGGTATCTGGTTCTGTGCGTTCATCAACAGTCGGAATGTGCGAGAGCAGAATTTCCTGCAGTTAAGCGTCTCGCAATCTGCCGAAGATGTTGGGGGAGAATTCAATGAATCGGTCGTGCTGGCAGGGGAAACAGGTACCTGGATGCCCTTTTTCGAAACTGCGGGCGAAATTGGCAACGTCTGCCTCGCCGTGGATGAGGCAGACCGCCTGCACGTCATTTACGAACACTCGGGTGGCATCCATATGTCTTCAACGGACGCTGCGGGGGAATCCGCTTTTGAAAAGTTGAAGGACCGCTCGGCATGGGCTGAGCCCGTCTCATTGGCGGGAGAAGGATGCTCGCTCGGGGATGCGCTGTTGCTGCCGGACGGATCCCTCGCAATTTACATGAGCTGCAAGAAGGCGTTAGTTGAAATTATCGTGGAGTGTGGTGAAACGGTCATCAGCGATGACGGGGAGCATCCGAATGTATTTGTGGATGCTTCTGGGCGACGCCACGTAGCCTTTGAGCGGGATCGTCGGGTGTTCTATTCCGTATTCGATGGTGAAGGGTGGATGGACAGCCGGGGTGAATCGGGTGCCGAGATGGTTGCCTACTTCTGCAGTTCCTGGCCATCGATTGCGATGACGGAACTTGGAACCATCGTCATCGCCTACCAGGGCGAAGGCAAGGTTGACCTGCGACGTCACCCTGAAATCTACGGCAAGATGAGGCCCGGAGGAGGGAGCACTGTTTCTTACGCGGTTAACGAAGGTTGTGGATGGAAGATTCATGACTTCTTGCGTTCAAGCGAGATTCTGCTCAAGCGCCGGGTCAGCAGTTCGCTGCCTAGCGTGGGCAAGACAGGTTCATTCAATTCTCATCTTGAAGAATTCTGGCGCCCCGCTCTGACTATCGACAGGCACGGGGTAATCTGGATGTTCTTCCTCAACACGACGCGACGTCACATCTTCTTCACTCGATTCGGAGGCGAGACCTTTGGGGATCATTATGAAGCCCGAGGGGCCTACGATTGCCCGTCACGAAATTACTTTGTTCAGCGCGACTGTCGAAAGTTTTCAAGCGTCGGTTTCATGATGAGCGCGGCCAACCAACTCTATTTTGATCAGCTCGATGTGCCGACATTTTCGAGCTCCGAGCAGCGGAGGATCGTCTTCCTCGACAATCTCGAACTCGATGAGTTGCGTGGTATCGAGCACTGTCTCGGGCACTGGCAGAAGCAGCCGGAACCTCTGAGCTTCGAAGGTGAGTTCGAGCATCCTCTTGACCGCCACTTTGCCTGGTGTGACGTCAGGAAGACGGAAGACGGCTTCCTGATGCGATACATGGGGCAGGGCAACCTTCGCAACAATGGGATGCCCGGCCGGGCAAGCAGTGACGATGGCATTCAATGGAAGCTTGATGAGCCGTTCGACATGTCGAAACTGACCCTCAACGGCGAACCGTTCTCGAGCGTTTTCTGGCGACCTGTCTTTCTTGAAGATCCGGACGAAAAAGATCCAGGTCGACGCTTCAAGGGCATCTGCGGCACATACAGGTACGTCGATGGTGTCGAGCATCGGACATGGTCGGTGGTCATATCCGCGGATGCCGAGGCGTGGCACACGCTGCCGGAATTGGAGCCGGTGCTGGTCGGAGATATTTCGGTGGGCTTCCATCTGGTCCGTGATGAGCACGATAAAAATTCGAAACGACGATATAAGGCGATGCTGCTGATGGGCTGCCATGCGGGACGAGGTGCGGTGATTTTCACGAGCCCGGATCTGATTCACTGGGATCGCACGGTCTGGCTGCGAGAAGATCCCGACAATGTGATTTCACCCGTTTCACCCTATTGCACCGGCCCCCTGCCCATTGATCCTGATGCCGCGGAGAACCCGTGGGAAGAGGAGATTCATGACGCGGCCATCTGGCGTGAAAATGGGCAGATGATGTTCCACTACGACGCGTTCTACTTTCATTTCAATCAGCACACTCAAAAGGCATTGGCTGTCTCCCGTGATGGCCGGCACTACTGGCGTATCAAGCGTGGGGAGATCAACATGCCGCACGGCAACTGCGGCGAATGGGACAGCGGCCGTGACCGGACCTGCCTTCCGGTGCGTGTTGGCAATGAGCTCTGGCTTTATTACTGCGGTATGCCCGCCAGCTATTTTGCTGATCCTGAAGCGCCGGACTACCTGACGATGAAACACACGGCCTGGAACAAGCCCGACTTTTCGTGGGAACTGCGTCCCTGGGGTGTTGGCCTCGCCAAACTGCGCGTCGATGGTTGGGGATATCTTCAGAGAGAGCGCGAGGCATCGGAAGGTGTAGTAACAACGATCCCTTTTGAGTATGTCGGCGGCCAACTGGTGGTAAATGGCTCAGGGCTGGGTGGAGTCAGGGTGGAGGTACGGAATGCAGCTAACACAGGGGCCGTGCCTGGTTTTGAGGCGCCGAATAGTGCCTTCAGTGAAAGTGACGGCCTGGATGCGAAGGTCGCCTGGCAGTCAGGTGCCGTTTTGGCACACGGAACCTATCGGCTGCGCTTCATTATCGAGAGCGTAGAGGCAAAGTTGTATGCCTTCGGATTTGAGTAATCTCGTAGGATGAGCGTTCAGCCCTTCTCTGTTGGCAAAGAAGAACCTCCGGCGATTCGTTGAAGTTAGACCCCAGTCTTAATCCACAAATGTCATCACACCGAAATTCCCCGGTTGCCAGTTTGGAGAGAGTCCACCGCCTCAGTTCATTTGTGCGCTGAGGCCATGGCCGTCGTTGTCGTTCAGTTGCAGAGAGAGGCCAAGCTTGCCGCCGAATCCTGGCTGGATGCCGAGCTCTGAGGCTGGAATGCGAATCTCGTAGACGCACTCGCCTTCGGATTTTGTGACGGCGATTTCGTAGATGGAGGAATCACCGAACAGGTGGCCCGCACGTTTTCCGCCCGCAATTTCCTGGGGTCTGAAAATCGTATGCTGCGCTCCGCCTCGGTTGGGGCTGACGGAGGAAAGGTAATAGGCGCGTCCGCGTACATCCAGCTCTTGTTATAAAGAATCTCGGGGGCCTTAATGGCGCCGGTTACAGGAATCTAAAGTGAACTCGCCGTAGTGACGCTCTCCTTGTCATCCTTGCTTTGGCTGACGCCCAGGTATGCATAGACGTATTCAAGCCCTGCACGATCGCTCACCGGCAGTTGGTATATGGTCTCCTGACCAATGGCCAGTGCACGTTTCGGTCCTCCCCACTTCATCATTTGATGATTCTGGTCTTTGAGGTCGAGCCACAGAAAGCCATTCTGCTCCGGCAGATCTTTCGGCCCCGTCAGCTTGATGTGGATGGAGATCGTGCTGCCGACTTCTGTGATCTTGGGGACGGTGATTTCACACCAAACGGTTGTCTTGGATGTGGTTCGCTGGTCTTCCGCGCCAGCGATTGAAAGTGCTATGGGGAAGAGACACGCGACTTGGAATCTGAATTGGATCATGAATTGTAACTGTTGAGAGGGTAACTCCGTTTCTGCAATACCTGATTGATTGCCATAATTGTTGGTTAGTGAGAGGTCCAGCTATTGGTGAAAACTACTTGACCTTACTTGCCCACTCGGAAAACACTCCTGCCATCTGTTCCTTTACTTCTTCCTCTGTCTTACCGCATCGCTTCAGAATCTTGAAACTGTGATCCGCGGTATCCACGATGTGCAGAGTCGCCTGCTTGCCAAGTTTTTTGACTGCCGGTTCGATGCTGTCGAGTGGTGTGAGTTTGTCGCGGGTTCCTTGAAAGAACAGAATCGGGAGTTTCACGTCAGCGAAATGCTCGGTGCGTTGATCGGCTTTGCCTGAAGTCGGGAAAGCGAAGAACACGATTCCCTTGACGTTCGGCAACGGCTCTTCAGCCTGCGCCATCGAGGTCATCCGTCCGCTCATGGAATGTCCGCCTGCAAACAAGGGCAAATCCTCCGCTGCTACGCTGGCTGCAGCGACGGCATTCCTTACGGTGGAGAGCAGCACCTTCTGCGAATTAAGGCCGCCTCCCCCTTTCTCGCTGTATGGGTAGTTGTAGCGAAAGGTCGCCACCCCTGCCTCGGCAAGAGCGGCAGCGAGACTTTCAACCAGCGCGTGGCGCATATGCGAGCCAGAGCCGTGGCCAAGCACGAGCAACTGATCCGCTTTCTTTGGCCGGATTAGAATGGAAGAAACCTCGCCCTTTTCTACATCGGCGAGAAATTTGGATTCGGAAATCTTGTGAGGCATGGGGTTCGAGGACAAGAATGAATATGGATTCAGAGGACGGAACTATCATAAGCCACACGCATCGAAAGTATATTCGCCCCAGAATAACGCCTGATTGAACTTCACCAGTTCGGGGAATACGCTTCCCGGCCTCGTAGTTCAGCCCAAAAAATCAGTCTTTCGAGTTCACAATTTACGGAGAGTATGAAATGGCACAGCCGAAAATGGCAATGATCGGGATGGCAGTCATGGGACGCAATTTTGCCCAGAATTTCGCAAGCAAGGGTTTCGATATCGCCATGTTCAACCGTACGACCTCTCGCACAGTGGAGGCGTACGAGGCATGCAAGCACGAACCCTACGCGGATAAACTGCACCCGGTCCTTGGTGATATTAATGATCTGGTCAAGACCGTCGGCGCGGACGGCACTTACCTGGTCATGGTACAGGCCGGCGCCGGCACACAGGCTTGCATTGATCAACTCAAGCCGCTCCTTCAGAAGGGGGCGATCATTGTAGACTGCGCGAATTCTTACTGGCCGGACACTATTAAACGCCACGAAGAGTTTCTGGGCACAGGGATCGATTTTTTCGGCGCTGGCGTATCAGGCGGTGAAGAGGGCGCCAAGCTTGGTCCATCCATCATGCCCGGCGGCCCCAGCAGAGCTGTATACAACAAACGTCTCAGAAAGCCTCTCGAAGCAGTCGCGGCCAAAGCGCCCAGCGATGGCAAGCCGTGTGTGACGTTCATTGGCAAACATGGCGCTGGTCACTTTGTAAAGATGGTGCACAACGGCATTGAGTATGGCGATATGCAGCTCATCGCCGAGGCGTATGACGTCATGAGCGGGGCCCTCGGAATGAAGGCCCAAGAAATCGGAGACGTCCTCGCCAAATGGAATACCGGAATCCTGAACTCCTTCCTCATCGAGATTACTGCCGAGGTCATGCATCAAAAGGATTCCAGCGGGCGCGCCAATCTCGTGGACCGCATTCTCGACGAGGCAAAGATGAAAGGTACCGGCACCTGGACCATGATGGATTCGCTGAGGCTTGACTCCGGTGTCGAGCCGTTGCCCACGATCTACGCTGCGGTCGAGTCACGGGCCATCTCCGCAAAGAAAGCGGAGCGTGTTGAGATGTCCAAGATAATCAAGCTTGGCAAACGCAAATACAAGGGGGATCGCAAGAAGCTTTTAAACGATCTTGAAAAGGCCCTTTACCTGGCAAAAATCGCTTCCTACGCGCAGGGCATCGACCTCATGCGGAGCGCGGCCTCGGAGTATGGTTTCGGAGGACTCGACATCGGTAGCATCGCCAGTATCTGGCGCGCCGGCTGCATTATCCGTGCAGGATTCCTGGACGACATCACCAGCTCGTACAAAGAGAATCCAAAACTGATCAGTCTGATGGCAGCGCCGGTCTTCCAGCAGGCGATCCAAAAGAATTTCGGAAGTATGGAACGAGTCTGCGCGGCAGCGAATGCCAGCCGTGTGCCATTTATGGCCTTCGACTCATCACGGAATTACATCCTGCAGTCGGTAAACGCACGGCTCCCCGCCAACGTGACCCAGGGCCAGCGCGATTTCTTCGGCGCGCACACGTATCGAAAGATCGATGCCAAGGGCAACACCATCCTCCATGAAAAGGGCAAGCTCAAAGGACAGCCAGTAACATTCCACACAAACTGGATGCTCGATGGTCGCCCGGAAACGATTGAGGACTGAGGTTGAAGATCGGTTCAAAGCATGCCCCTCAGAATTGATGACGAAACTCACTGGGGTAGACTGAGCCTCCCAGAAGGATTGGATAAGCCACCTGATCCAGACGAATCAAAATGACACTCAATGCCATCAGACAAAGACGCGAGCAGATCCTGGAACTTGCTCAACGTCATGGGGCCAAAAATGTTCGGGTGTTTGGTTCAATGGCCAGAGACGAAGCTGGCGAGAGTAGTGACATAGATTTTCTGGTGGACTTCGAGCCGGGCCGCAGCCTTCTGGACATGAGCGAACTCAAGCAGGATTTACACGACCTGCTGAGTGTCGATGTAGATGTGGTCACCGAGCGGGGGCTCTACTGGCTTCTTCGGCGAAGAATATTCAAGGAGGCTCGGCCACTGTGAAGGACCCTCGTGTATACGCGGCCCACATCCTCGAGTGTCTCCAAAGAATTCAGCGCTACTGTGAAGGCGGCAAGCACGCTTTCTTTTCAAGTGCACTGATTCAAGATGCAGTGGAGCGCAACTTCGAGATTATTGGCGAGGCGGCGAAACGAATTCCAGAAGATTACCGAAGCCAGCATTCCGCCGTCCCAGGGCGCGGGTTGGCTGGGTTACGGGACATATTGATTCGTCAGTACGAGAGCGTCGATCTGGAAAAAGTATGGGAAGTAGTCGAACAACAGGTGTCTCAAATCAGCGAGACGCTTGCGAGCATTCTACCCCCCTTGACGAACTCGAAGCTGCGCTTGCCAACGAAGCACCACTTAATGACTGATGATGACCTTCAAGACCTCAACATATTCACCCTCTCCATCACTCCAATTCATCACACACTCTCGAACCGTCTCCGTTGGTAAATCATGCCTGAATTCAAAAACGTAATCGTCGCCCAGTCCGGGGGGCCTAGTCCGGTGATAAATGCTTCGCTTCAAGGCGTCATTGAAGGTTGCATGGAATCTGATGCTTTTGGCACTGTGTATGGTGGCTGGCATGGGGTTGAGGGAGTTCTGAAAGAGGAGCTTATCGATCTCAGTTCGCAGTCCCCTGAAGAATTGAAGCTGCTCAAGACCACGCCGGCGGCCGGCTCGATTGGGACATGCAGATACAAATTGAAAGAGCACCAGGAAAAGGACTTTGATCGCGTGATCGAAGTGCTCAAGGCGCATCAGGTAGGTTATTTTTTTTACAACGGAGGCAACGATTCCATGGATACCGCGAATAAGGTGTCCATCCTCGCTCGCGAGAAGGGCCTAGATCTTGTCTCTGTCGGTGTGCCCAAGACGATCGATAATGACGTCGGGGGCGGGCTGAGTGAAGACGGCCAGACATTTTCGGTGATCGACCATACCCCCGGATACGGGAGCTGTGCCCGCTACTGGGCCTGGAAAGTCGGGCAGGCGAACCAGGAGAACCGCGGCAGTTCCCCGAGTGACCCCGTACTCGTGCTTCAGGCGATGGGCCGCAAGATTGGTTTTATCCCCGCCGCGGCAAGGCTCGCCGATCCCAATCGTGAACTGCCGCTGCTGATCGTCCTGGTTGAGTCCGGCATCACCTTGCCGGAACTGCACGAGCAAGTAAACGAAACTCTCCGCAAACACGGCCGCGCCATCGTGGTCGTGAGCGAAGGGTTGGACGTTGGAAACAAGGACTTTATCCCGGATTCCTTCTCCCACGCGCAGTACAGCACTGGCACACCTGCCGCTGAGGTTGTGACGAAGTTCCTGAACGAACAGGGCCTTTGCGTTCGTGGCGCCGCGCGGTTCAACGTTCCCGGCACCGACCAGCGAAATGACCACACTTATCTTTCCAGCGTGGACGTGGAAGAGGCGTACCAGGTGGGATTACACGCGGCATTGATTGCTGCCACCAAAGGGAACGGATACATGGCATCCATCCAGCGTCAGCCCGGCGAATACAAGGTCAGCTACAACGAAGTGCCGCTTGAGTCTGTCGCTAATTCGGAGCGCACATTCCCCGGTGAATGGGTGGCAAAGGGTGGTGTGGACGTCACCGACGATTTCCTCAAATATGCACAGCCACTGATTGGGAACGCTCCCCTCGCAGTGCCTTATAAGAACGGTCTCCCGCAATTCGCTCATATCGAGCTGAACTTTGCAGCAAAAAAACTTGAGGAATATCTCCCCGAGGCGTATTAGGTCGTGGTGTTGACACTCCGCGGCGGCTTTATAAGTGGTGCTGACACTCGGTGGCAGTTCTTCTTATCTTGTCGCGGAGTTCCAAGGCCACTTCTCCCTTCCATCATCCCACTCTTCAAAACATGTCACAGAAATACCGCGGTGTTCTCATCGGTGTGACCGGCATCGGAGCAGGTCGTCCTTCCAGGACTTCCGGCATTCCCGTTTATGACAAAATGGGCGGCTCGCACGCCTCAGCGTACCACCAGCATCCTGATACAGAGCTTGTAGCCATTTGCGATTTGCGTGAAGACGCTCTGCAGAAAACCAAAGAAATTTGGAGTGACGTCTGGCCGGACCTGCGCGTTTACACCGACTACAGAGAGATGCTCGAAAAGGAGAAGCCTGACCTCGTAAGCGTAGCGACTTCGGACCATTTCCACGCAGACATGACGGTCGCCGCGGCCGAAGGCGGGGCTAAAGGCATCTTATGTGAGAAGCCAATTGCGACGAAGCTTGAAGATGCCGACCGGATGATCGCGGCAGCCGAGAAGAACAACGTGCCGCTTTCGATCGACCACACACGTCGCTGGGATCCCAGTTACCTGAAAGCACGAGAGCTTATCCAGAGCGGCGAGATCGGTTCTCTGAGAACAATCGTTTCTGAGATGTTCAGCCAGCGGGCCATGCTGTTCCGCAACGGGACGCATTTAATTGACCTGATCGTTTTCTTTGCCGGCAGCAGCCCTGAGTGGCTCTTTGCTGAGCTTGAGCCCGGTTTCGAACACTTCACCGAATACAAAGGAGACGGAGGTAAGAACCCTGCGACCGATCCGTATGCCTCGGCATACATTCATTTCGAAAATGATGTTCGGGCCTTCTACAACTCCTATAAGCTCGACCACGCCGGCTCCAAGAACAGCCTCACCTGTGACGGCGGCCGAATCGAAATTACCGACCACAATTTGGAGTTGATCACCACGAAATCTCATTATGAGTGGAGCACTTCGAATGTCAGAGTGGAAAACTACAGGGCTACTCACCAACTCGGCGGGCTTTACGAAATAATCGATGTCATCGAGAACGGTGGCGAATTAATCTCGTCAGGCCGGGAGGCCCGCAAGACAGTTCAAATCATGCTGGGCATTCTGAAGTCACATCACGCGGGTAACGTGCGTGTGAATTTGTGAGTGTGCGCAGTTGAAAGAAAGCTGAGGTAAGTCGAAGTACTACAAAGGGACGGCGTGTCTTCCTTAACTGTGTAGGCACTTGTAAGTGCCTGGACCGAAAGGATGGAGAGTTTTTTTGACTCTCAATCAATCCCACTCCGAATATGACCGACACAGACAAAGAAAATCTGGATAAGAACGGCTACCTCAAGCTCGAGAGTGTCTTCGACGAGGTAGAAGCAAAAG
>JAQBXN010000120.1 GCA_027625095.1 Planctomycetota bacterium
GGATGCCCGCAACTTCGAAACGTGAATCTCCACCGGGCAAGCCGGTGGCATCATTAAATCAACAGTCCCGAAGATGGCAGGGGTCTTCGGCTTAACTGAACAGTATTGGCCTTAGCCGGGTCTTCATAATTCTAATCACGTCAAAGACCCGGCTGAAGCCATTACTCCAACTCCGGCTTCGACTTACCGGATTTACCCTCTTGACGGTAACTTCAATTCGATCGGTTTAATCCACATAGATACCGCCGTTTACATCGATCTTCGCGCCGTTCACATAGGCAGCGAGGTCCGATGCCAGAAAGAGCGCGACACCGGCGATGTCTTCTGTTCGTGCGATCCTTCGAAGTGGGATCTCTTCCGCAAATTTTTCTTTACGGCCTGGTGGCCAGGCGGCAGTCATGGGGGACTCGCACGGGCCCGGACTGATAGTATTTACACGGATTCCAAAAGGGCCCAGCCGTTTCGAGAGCGAACGCGTCAGGCTGATGACACCCGCCTTGGAAGCGGAGTAATCCGTACCCGCAACTACCCCACCGACCTGCCCTGCCAAGGAAGCAAGATTCACGATACAACCACTCCCCTGCTCTTTCATGACAGGCGTGACTGCCTGAGCAAAGAGGAATGATCCCGTCAGATTGACACTCATAGTTCTGTCCCACTCTTCGAGCGGCAATTCTTCAAACGGGGTCTCGTTGTAAATGCCGGCGCAGTTGATGAGGATATCGATGCGCCCAAACGCATTCCTGGCCTGTTGCACCGCCTTCTGCACGCTTTCCTTCGAGGTGACGTCGACCACGATGCATTCAACGGCTACCTCATGACGAGCGAGTTCCTGCGCCGTCTCGTCCATCCCTTCCGAATTCATATCCGCGAGAGCAATACCTGCCCCCTCTCTCGCAAACATGTCGGCTGTGGTACGACCGATACCACTTGCTCCGCCTGTGATGAGCGCGACTTTTCCTTCCAGTCCGAGATCCATGACGAAGAGATGGTTAATGGTTAATGGGGAATGTGATGGCGAGGGATGTTAGGCGGGGTAAGCCGCGTCGCCAATCGGGTGGCATCACGGCGAGCTGAGTTTCAGGGGACTTCTTCTCAACGAAGTATCAGATTGACCGAAATTCTCCGTCACTCTGAAAGACATCAACCGCCTTGTCTGCTTCTCTTGCCACAACCACAGGAGCAGGTAGCGATACTCACGATCATCCCGTGATGATTCGATCATCCGGGGGGCAGCAGACATCCCGTCTGCACGTGAAATCATTTCTTCCACAATGGCTCTTTTGTGCTTGTAAGCCACGCCGTAATCACCCTCGAATCCACCTCTTAAATCGACTTGCCTGAGAAATACGCCGACAAACAGTATTTCTGCAGAGGCGGCCAGGACCACGAATGCCTTGGCCACTCGAGCCCAGCTTTTCCCAACGCGCTCCAGCATCCAATCGACGGCCACAGCCGCCAGCCAAAATTGAATGGGATACAGAATGATCAGGTAATGCGGATAGATCTGCTTATCCAGCGACAGCCATAGATAGCCTTTCACCGACAGCACCAGCCATCCCCAGCAAAGGAGCCTTGCAGCATCCGGCCGAATCGCGCCCTTCTCTTCCTTGAGCCTCTTGCCAGCAGTCCACACCTGCTTAGTCAAGAGGCAGCCGCCTGACACAAAGGCCATGATCAGAATCCCCCCCGCAATATCCGCAGCGATTATCTTGTTCCCGAGCGTCTGGTAGATGCTCTGCTGCCCCCCCACAAGGTAGTCGAATCCGAAGTGCGACATGATCTGGCCGGCATAGATCACCGCATCCACGGACATGCGTGCCCCTGACATCGACTTCCCAATGCCGCCCGACGAAGCGTGATTCAGCAGGTAGGGAATGTACATCAGTCCCATCACCACTACACCGACCGCCCACCGCCACCAGCCCACTCCTGGTCTGAAGGCGAGGACGAAAACTCCGAAGAGAAATGCCGCGAAAAGGCCTGAAAAGTGGAGTCCGGGCAACAGGCCCGCGGCGATGAATGCAGGCAGAAACCATCTCCGGTCTTCCTTCACAATCAGTTCGTAGAGCCCCCCAATCACCAGCAACGAAAAAATTGGGATGCAATCCTGCGCCCAGATTTTTCTGGAGTAGATCACCGCCCAGGGAGAGACTGCGAAGAAGAGCGCGGCCATCAAGCCAACTCGTTCGTTAAAAATCTTCCGTCCAAACCACCAGGTCAGAAACACAGCACCAACATTCAGCAGTCCTACAAACTGTGCAAGGTGAATGGGATCCACCGAGAACAGCCCTGGAATCATCATCAGATAGATGAACACCGGCGGGTTATAGATGCCAACGCTCGACATCAGCCCGTGCGTCAGCCATTCACCTCCACCGAGCGCATCCGCCACCATCATTGCCGCGACCGCCTCATCGCCTTTAAATTCCATCAGCCCCGAGTGGGTGAGCCGAAGAAAGGCCGCCACCATCAGGATGAAAGCTATCGGAACCAGACGATAGTAGCCCTGAACAGCTCTCACCTATTGGTTCTCCCATTCGTATGCGACACTTGCGGCCTGAACCGGGGAAAACAACACCATTCGTTCAATCGATGAAGCCATGAATACCATCTTGACCCGTTATATGGGAGAGCTGTCCAACAGGGGAAAGTAGTGAGTATGAAGGACCTTTCGAGCGGTGGTGCTCTGATTGTCCGACGCGCCGTGAACCAGGAATGGATGGTAGTAGAGAATGTCACCGGCATGAGCCCGCATCTCCTGCTCATCCTGGAGTCCAGGAAAATCGCGAAAGTTCTGGCTGAACATTCGCTGGTTCAGTTCCGGATTACCAAGGTTTCCTCTGACCACGTGGTGGCTTCCGGGCACAAGGGTGAACCCTCCTCCGAAGGGTTCTATGGTGGTAAAGTGGACGATGCCGAGAATGTTCAGCGAATCAAGGTCGCCGGGGGGCGTACTGTACCAATCGACATGGCCCGACCAATTCTTACCAGGGACTCCTCCAGCATTACCGGAGAAGGTGACCGTGGGGACAGGCGGGCGCGTCAGACGAAACGGCCGGCCGAGCAGCGCGGACACGGATTCCAGAACGGAGGGATGTTCTCCGAAGTTTGAAAGCCTTGGCTCACAGTATTCCGCACTGTTGAGCTGTCTTCGGGCCCCCTTGTTTGAGCAGACGACCGGAGGTTCGGTATCGGGAGTAATGATCTCGTCGAAGATCGGAAGCGCCATTTGAATATCCGATTTGTCGAGTACCCCTTTGAAAATGGTGTAGCCGAGTTCTTCATATTCCTGACGATGCTCGCACGGAGCTCTGTTCATCTGCGATGTCCCTCCTGTTCGCTCTCAGCGTTGGCGATTAGCTGTCTGGCACTCAATCTTGGGCAATAAGCTCGATACCGGATAAAAGCGTCTGCCCCCTGATCGGAGTGAGTTTTACAACCATTCTGCCTCTCGGCGAAATATCTTTGAATTCTTTCACCATAGAACGCATGGTTCCGCCCGTTTCGGCGAAATCGTTGAAAGGACCACTTACCATATTGCCCAGAAGAGCAATGTGTAAAACGGAGTCATTTGGGTCGAATTCAGTCGCACAGAAGGAAAGCCGCACAATGCAGCTCGACTTTTTCAGATTCCCGATGCTGACCTTGCTCATACCTCTAACCCCGGACACTGCGACCCACGGCGAGCCATTGCGCCCTTGCTCCACAAGGAATGCCGATAGAAGTATTCGACCTCCACCGGCTCGTGACCTGTATTCCCCCGAAGGCAGAAGAAAAGGTTCGGGCGAAAGTCGCCGGCTTTCGTGTATTCCGGCAGTGGAAGCTGTACCGCCGCAACAACACTTACATCCGCCCAGCGAGTTTCCCCCGCTCCGACACTTCGAACTTCACCGGTAACCAAAGTGCGGGGAAGAGCAGTCTGCGCGAACTCCTTTCTGGTGCTTAATTTAGCTGATAAGGTGTCCGGTTTTTCGGGGGAAGGTCAGGGTTACGCGCCTGAGTCCTTCCCCCTGTGGTAAGCAGAATTTCACACCTCAAGAGCTGCGAAATTCTCTATCGTCACCTGGTCGCCGGGGCCGTAGTCGTAGATGAGGAAGCGGCGCAAGCCGTCTCCGTCCCGGTCGTCGAATGCGGCTTCGAGGGTGGCAGCCGTCAGGTCTTCGCCCTTGTCTTCAGCGATGAAGCAGTCCTGTTTGGCTACATGGCTCAGTCGGTAGAAAACGTCACCGGTCTCATTGGCGATGGTCTTCCCTGAGTAGTAGTCGAAGGGACGGAGTCTCAAGTCGGTCTTGCTGGCGACGACGCCATCCCCGCATCCGTCAACGAAACCTTCGCCGATGCGCGGATCAAGGCCGAGTCGGATGCGACACCCATCCTCGACCGGTTCAACGCCAGCGATCTGGTACGATGTCGAACTGCCATCGGAGTTCGTGATGCGTAAATGGCGGCCGCAAAGGGAGGAAGGTGAAGCTGGTGCCGGACGGACAGTTATGGTCGCGTTCTTCCAGTCACAAGAGACGATTTCCCCGCGGTATTCCGCTTCTGGCAACGTGACGCCCGCCCTGTCCTTGAGCAGCTTTGTGCCTCGAACCAGAGTGGCCGCTGCAAGTTTGTGGTCGCGCTCTCGCCACAGTCCGAATTCTCCGTCGAACGTGATCCCTCCGGCGGTTACTACGGGCCCCGCCTGGTGCTGGAGCAGGATCGTATCGACGATTTCGCCTGCTGTTACGCGCAATGCGAGGGCCGGGAACAGCGCATCCGGATCGCCGCCGCTGACAGGCAGACGTTCGATCTTTTCAATGCCTGACTCGCCTGTGTAGGGCTCCAGCACATTCACATATTGTCCGGCCAGCGGCGCCTCGCCGCGGCTTCGCTGGATGGCCCAGGT
The DNA here is from genome assembly GCA_027625095.1 of Planctomycetota bacterium. Lineage (GTDB taxonomy): Bacteria > Planctomycetota > PUPC01 > JACPCR01 > JACPCR01 > JAQBXN01. The sequence continues at coordinate 4,892 of JAQBXN010000120.1, forward strand.
CATGTCATATTTCGACACTCCCCCAGGAGCCTTTCCTTTGGCTACGATCAGTTCGGCATCATCGGGATGAACGCCTGTCATGCGCAAATGAACGTCCTTCTGGCCGCGGAGCGCATAGTCAAGGCACCAGACCCCTTGCGGATTATCCCTGGACGGTTCCCGCAAGAGAGCTAGACAAGAGAGGTCGGGATCTCCAGCCTCCGTTGAAGTGAAATCTCCGTACTTGAGGCCCTCGCCAAGGGCGGTGCCGGTGTAGGGCTTAAGATTCAGGTTGGCCGGAGTTGCCTCGCCGTCCGGCCCGTGAAAGCTGAAGGTGTGTTCCTCGCCGCCGTGGACGCGCTCGATGGTCAGGGCATAGAAGGCATCGTCTGATAGATCAACGAGAGCGATCAGTCGCTGCCGCAGGGCACGTTGCCCTTCCAGCGTTGCGGTGCATTCGGCCGCTGCTACCTGCGCGGGCGATGTGGCCACGAACGTTGTCAGTTCGCCCTTGTTGAAGTCCGTGCTGCGCACGCCAGTGATGTGCGTGCCGTAGTGCGTACCCCAGTTCGTCTCCCAGTGTCCGGAGAATGTCCAGCCCTGCGGGTATCCCAGTTCTGGAAGGAAATCCCGTTTCAGACCCGCCAACCCGTATGTCAACATGTCCGGATGGGCGTGCTGAACGCATCGAGCGTATCGCATCCAGAGGGCCCGCTGGTTGTCCCCTTCACCGGAACGAAGGATGGCGTGACCGTATCCGTCGAGGATGTTGCTCGGGACTTTCACCTGCCAACCCAGCTCTTTGCCGGCCGCTTCAGCAGACACGCGGAGTTGCTCATCAGAAATGTCCCCCGCCAGGCTTCCGCCAGGCCCGTACATGGCCTGGGCAAAGCGAACATCGCCGGTGGCTTCCCACGCAGTCCTCCAGTCATCGACCGTGCACGGATAGCCCTGTTGCGGGTTGAGCGGATCCGGCTTTTCAGCGCTGCCGGTATCGCCAACTTCGGCATAGGTGCGGCCAATAAGCGTGAATTCCAGGGGAAAGTCATATTGCCTTCGGAATTTCAGGTCCTGCATGGGCGATACAAAACGGGGCGCTTGGTAGAGGTCTGGAAACAGTTGGCGCATCTTCTCCAGCGTTTCGAACAGTCGGGCCATGTCGCTAATCTGAATGTGGTTGTAGCTCGGCGATTCATGAGCCGAGCCGTCCTTGTAGTACTGATTCGAGAGCGCGAAGCGCACGCCGCTTTCATTCAGAAGGTAGTCCACGATGTCCATGGTCTTCGGAGTGCCGAGCGCGAGCGCAAGAGTCGAGGCCGTGACCTCCTGCATCGGATAGTTGCGTGACACCGCCTTGTCCAGGCACATCTGAACCGGGGCGCGAATCACGCCGGCATCGATGAATCGTCGCAATTCTTCGACGGTGCGAATTTCGGGGTGGTGCGTCTGCCTGCACAGTTCGAGTAGTTCCTCGTCCCCTTCGAGCTGGTCGAAGATCAGGTCCCAGGCTCGTGCCGCGTTTTCCATGCGCGGCGTGTCCCAGTTGGGCTGAATGTAAGAGAAGCTGCTGCTGAGCTGAGAGAAAATCGATTCGATCGGCGCCCCGGCAGGCCATTGGTAAACCCCGTCGCGGTTGGCCGTTTTGCGGTGGTTAAGGTTGAGCGACATGTCCAACATGCTTTCGGCAAACCTCAGCAGACCGACCGCAGCCTTGTGCGCGTAGGTCTTGTCGCCGGTGGCCACGGAAGCGCGGGCACACTCGATGATGCCCGGCGTGAGCTCGCCCATGTAGGCCGTCCACTGGTGGTAATAAGCAATGAAAGGGTAACGCCAGGCGCGGCCGTTGGCGTCCTTGACCGGGCGCAGCGGCTCGCAGCCGTAACCGTCATCCGGGAAGTCGCCCGAATGCATATCGCCTTTGTGCCAGTCGTTGGAAGGAAACCAGGATTCGCATTCGGGACACTGCACTTTCCAGGGATGTTTTTCCGCGTCGAATACCCAGGGATAGAAGCCGCTGCGACCTTCGTAAATCTTGTCCCCACATTTAGGGCAGCCTTTACCGACGCCTCCCCCTTCGAACGGGCCCAATACCATGAGGCAGGTCCGTGGCACGCTGGGACCGGGAATGATGTTGTAGATGTCCTCATCGGGAGTTTTCAGCCACCGCTCCGCCCTTTCGGTCACTTTGCCGCCTTTACGCAGATTTTCCAGGTCTTCTACGCTGTGTAATGTGCGCACCGATTTCAGTTCGGAATAGCCTGGGTCATCCACCGGCCAGATGCGAGGGAGAACGACATCTTTGAAATCCCGGCGCGTGTAGAGGTCTGCCCAGGCGATGACCTCGAGCTTCATTTCGAGTTCCCCGCCCTTGCCCGAAAACTTGAGCGTCGCGGCTCCAGGCTTCAGGCCGCGAAAGTAGTAGCGCTGAATCTCGTCCTGATCCCACTGATCGAACATCTCCAGCGACGAAGGAACGTCAACGGTCAATTTGCCGGAGCCGGCCGGCTGTTGCAGGCAAACGCGGAACTGCTGTCCCGGAAAAATCCACAGTGGCTTATCAAGAACCTTCATTTCAGCTTGGCTCCAGTTCGAGTCATGAAACAATCCAGAACACAACAACACCGACAGCTAAACTCGCCAGAGGAGTCCCGGAAGTCACTTCCATTCCAGACGGCCTCGTGCGCTCGTTGGGCCAAGAAGCACTTTCAGATCAATGGTGCGGGATCAGCAGGGGAACGACGTGAGTTTAATTGAAGGCCAGGAAGCCTGTCGAGGCTGATAACATACCTGTCCTGATGCTCCACAACTTCACCTTCAAGCTGTCCCCAGGCACCATCGGCAGCCCAAACCGTGGACTGAGCGGATAGCAATGCACAAGTAGATCGGAATTCGATCCGCCAGGAATTGGAACAAGAGCCGGAGGGCAATAACCTGTGGCCCTTACATTCGAACAATCGACAGAGGACTCACTTGATGCAACAACCATCTGATGCCATCACAATCACGACCGACAGGCCGGAGGCAGTGTATGGCCTGCAAGAGGAAATCACCTTCGCAGCAAAGGTGACGCGGGATGGAGAGCCGGTATCCGATGGCGAGGTGCTGTTCGAGATTAGAGAGGACGGAATGGCAGTCCTGAGAGAACAAACTTCGCGGTTGTCGGAAGCCGGAGCGAAGATTGTGTGGAAGCTCGACAAGCCGGGTTTCATTCAGTGCCAGGTCAAATATCAGGCGTCAAAGGACACGATCATAAGCGCGACAGTCGGTGCGGGGGTGCAGCCGCTCAGCATAAAGCCCAGCCTGCCTGTGCCCGATGACTTCGATTCGTTTTGGGAGAAACAGAAGTCCCGGCTAGCCGGAATTGGAATGGACGCGACGGCCGACCGAATCGAGTGCGGCATCGAAGACATTGACTTTTTTGATGTGAAGGTCTCTTCCGTGGACCAAATCCCCGTGTCCGGCTATCTGGCCAAGCCGAAGGGGGCTTCCGCAGGTTCTCTGCCAGCAGTTCTCTTTGTCCACGGTGCGGGCGTCCGGTCTGCGGGGCGCGACGTCGCGTCACACGCACAACACGGGTTGTTGGCCCTGGATATAAATGCCCATGGACTACCGAACGATCGTCCCGCTGAGTTTTATGAGAGCCTGTCTGCGGGAGACCTCCGAGACTATCGCTCCCGGGGACGGGAACATAGAGAGACCATCTACTTCCTGGGGATGTTTCTCCGGGTCAAACGCGGGCTCGATTATCTGGCTTCGCAGCCTGAATGGGACGGCAAGATCCTGGTCTGTCGGGGAAGCAGTCAGGGAGGCGCCCAGGCTATCGCGGGAGCGGGCCTGGACAGCCGGGTCACCGGCCTCATCGCGGGCGTTCCAGCCATGTGCGACCACACGGGAAGTGTCATCGGCAGAGCGTCCGGATGGCCCAAGTTTGTCTTGCCAACCGACTCAGAGTCGGTGAGAAATCGCGTGATAGAGGCGAGCCGCTATTTCGACATGGTGAACTTCGCTTCCCGCACCGACGCAGACGCAATCTTCAGCGTGGGCTTCATCGACGGCGCCTGCAATCCCACGACGGTCTATGCCGCCTACAACAATTGCACAGGCCGAAAAGAGATCATCAACCGTCCTCACATGGGCCACGAAGCGCCCGAAGATATCAACAAACAATTTACCGAATGGACTCTGAACCATGTCAGACGCATGAGAGGTCCGAGGTAGAACAGCTTGAGGTATAAGTCGGTTGGGTGCCACCTCGGATTTGCTTTCCGTAAACGGGATCGGCCTCGACTTCCCGTTCGAGCAACTGCGCCAGGTTGTTGAGGTCTTTGGCGACGTCGGGGTGGGAGGCCACCTTGATGGCCAGGGCCCGGTTCAAGTGTGGTCATTTCCTGCATGACTTTTCGATTGGGTCAGAACAGCAGGTAGTGCATCAGGGCTTCTTCGAGATCTCGAAGCTTCTCCTCGCTCAATGACCCGATAGGGTTCCCGAGCAGTTTCGAACGGTCGATGGTGGTCACTTGATGGGCGAGAGCCGAACATCTCTCCGTAAGGTTGAACTCACCCTTGTCGAAGACGACTGTCGCTGGCGTTGTTCTCACCCAGCGTTCTAAAGTGGTGAGGGGGACTACAGTGATGCTTTTCTATCCCTTTGCCAAGTTGAAAGAATCAGATGAAATGATGATACATGGTCGCCGGCCGGATTGTTCGGAACCTGAACGGGGAACCAGCTCGACCCAATGGATGTCTCCTCTCACCACTGGGTCTTCCGCAAGAGGTGTTCATCGACGGAGGCGTCTGTTTCGGCGGCAAAATCAGCACTGCCATCTGCCATTTCTTCCGCGTAAAGCCGCATTTCCTGGCATATCGTCTCTTTCTTTCTACGCCTTAGAAAATCGATCAGGGCTTCCCGAACCAACTCTTCTTTGCTCTTGGCCTCTCTTGCAGCCAATTCCGACAATCCCGAATCTATTTCGTCTTCAATGTTGATCTGCATAGACTTCATGAAGTGTCCTCAGAGTCACGGTTTCGAAAGGCCTGATTTACATTCCGGAAAAATCATAGGCGATCCTGGTGCTGAAGACCAAGTTCCCGGTGGCTCTTTGGTAATAGAACTCTCGATGCCGAGATGCTGGAACAGCCTGACCAATGTCCTTAACTAACGAAAATGCAAGGAATAAAACCCATGCACCCGGCGGGTCAGTCTTCTTCCAGGCCTTCAAGGAACGGATCTCCCTTTTCTTCTTTGGGCTCTTTGCCGAGCGAAGTTTCGGGGACGGGCGGAGCGTCTGTGGAGCCCTTCTTGGAATGAAAGAGGAGATGGCCCCACATGTCGGGACTCAGTCGCGCTTCGCTTGGACGGTCGGCGGTGATGCCGGTGGCTTTGTTTGACCAGTAAGTACGTTCAACGGTTTCATATCCGTCGGGGCCGGTGCGCAGGACGCCCCAGTCCATTTTCAAGCGAAGGCCGTCTTTAGGCTTGATGCCGAGCGTCTTGAGGGGGATGGCGACTTCGACGATGTACGACATGTGCTGCGGGCGGGCATAGAGTCGCACATCATCAAGCTCCACGACGCGGTCGAATTTGGCTTTGCCCACCGGGGACGTGACAGTCCAGGCTTCGGACGGATCGGCAGAGGGGTTCAACGGCTCGTAAAGCACGACCCGGGGGCGATTATCAACAGCGGTCATCAGCAGTCGCATATCACCTCTGGTCGGGGCGCGTCGCATGGGATCGGCGGCTGGGTCGCGGCCGAGCTGGAGGTCCACTGAAGCGCCAGTCTTAAAGAGGAGTCGCCAGTCTTCGCCGGTATTCTTCATCGGACCATGGTTGGCCACCGTGTAACAGAGATAAAGAAAGTTTTTGTCGTAACCAATACTCAGGCGCAGATCTTCGCCGCGCTCGTCCACGTCGAACTTGCCCGTTTCAATTTCAGAGCTCACAAAATCCCAGTCGTTCGAGCTGCCGTCGATTTTGGGCGGTACGGCAAGCTGGTAACAATCGATGACGGGCGCCGACGGGCAGCGTCGCCAGCCCTGCTCCCGATTGCCTGGGCCGCATTTCGATTGGATTCCAGTCGTCTGGCTTCGAAGGATCGGGTGGCGTGGTCGCGTTATTTTTCAGGAAATATACTTCGTCCGCCGTACCCGAAAGCAGCATCGAACCAACCTCGACCGGATGCTTGAACGACACCAGGTACATGAAAGTAGTCTTGCTGCCGTCACCCCTAGCATGCCCGCCACGCCATACTTCGCCGTGGTCCAGCGTGAATTCAAAGACCGCCTTCAGCGTCTTCTCACTGACAGCCTGCGGTTTTCCGTCGATGTATGTACGGCAGTTTTCAAAGTCAATGTCGGCTTCAGTGACAGCGGACTGGAACAGGTCGGCCTGGGCCGACATATGGAGGAGGAGGCAGATAAATGTGGATATTGGAACTGTCTTTTCTTTTGACATGACAAATCTCCATCCATTCTGGACGGTGTAGGATTGTGTATTACGGAGAAATTGATTCATCTGGCCTTTCCCAGGCATGAAGGATGTTGATTACTTATCATCGTGAAATTGGCCAACTGACTTTACGTAAGCACGAAAACCTTATCCGCGGCTCTACGAAATGGCTCAAGGGTTCCTGCATGCCTCATATCCGGCAATGAACTTTTTTACAGATGTGCCGGCGATCAATTTGCCAATGGCTTTCAGTGGCAAATCTTCAAGTTTTCGGAATCTCACGCATGACTTACCCATGTCGAGTTTCTTACCTGCTTTCTCGAATTCCTCCTTGAGCCATGCTTCATTCTTCGAACTTCCATAGACACACATCAGATACAGAGCGAAGTGGTTTTTCTGCGCAGCAAGAGACGCATAGGCCAGGGGCTGCCCATTGTAGGTGTCGGGATATATTTCGAGCGGCACCTCGTAGCTTATCATCCCCCAATTCATCGTTTCCTGGAATCCTTTGGGCAGGTTTCTAACGATCACATCACGAACCGTGGACACCACCTCCCGGCGATCCTGGGGAAGCTCCTTGAGGTATTCTTCTACTGTTGATGCATTACTTCTTGCCATGGATGTTTTTCCTCCATTTCTGCAGCCACAAGCTGCGACGAGTTCGTGGATTCGGAACACGACATGCTGGCTGTCATGCCGCTACGGTTTCAGGGGCGAAGAGCTTCGATAGCATCGTCCAGTTGGCCGCGGACGCTGTCGAAGTTCTCCCAGCCTTTAAGGGTTCGCTCACCGAGACGAAACGCGCCCAGAATCTTGCTCATCAGTTTCTCTGCACTTTGTGCGGCCGGTGTTCCTGCATGTTCTTTGGCGAGCCGGGCAAGCGTGATCATTCTCCGGTAATCGTCCAGGCCTTCCCGAAGCCGTACGAATGAGATGGCAGGAATGAGGTCACCCTCAGGGCTGGAATTGCACCAGGCGTAATCGTCTTCGCGGCAGTCCAGAGCGTAGTACGGATCGCCCGCAACGACGTTCCAATGCCATGAGACTCGAAACTTCATGCCGAATTGCTTCGCTGCTTTGTACATGTAGATGCCGTAAGTCCAGCGATTCCCACCGTTGTAAAAAGCCCAGTCGCTGCCCGCCTCGTGAATGAGATTCGCCGATTCTTCGTCGTGTAGATTCCAATCTGCGACATGGAGCGCCTTCGAAAGGCGGAAGTGCGGATCGGTCTTGTCCGAACCTTTGAAGGAACTCGCTGCGGTGAAGAATGGTGGCCCTTGGGGGAACGCCTTGCGGTAAGCCTCTGCGTTCTCCGCGCTCTTGTCCAGGCTGTCACCAATCGGCTCGTCGCCAAGATTCCAGTAGACCGGTAGCCAGCCTGCCTCGTTCGCGTGCTTTTGTATGGCGCCGAAGAGAGTTTTCAGGAACTCGCTGTAGTCGGTGAATCCGGCGCGATTCATCGCACCCTCATCCTTGAAGTATGTATCCAGTCCATGGAATTGGCAGTAACTGATCACCGGCATTGAAAAACCGGCTTCTTTCAGCCTTTTCATCTGGGCGTCGGCCACAGAATAATCGATCACGGGGACGCCATCCTGAAAACCTTTGAATGATACGACAGGCAGTCCGCTGCAAGTGGTGAAACCGTAGTCGCGCAACTTTCGAAGCGACTTCAGGGCCATTGCATCATTCCAGTCGCCGACTTCCGCCCCGTGCCACGGTAGATTGATCGTGTGCCCCCACGGGCCGGCAGGTATATCCACGGGATCGAGAGTTCCCTTTCGAACGGTGAACTCAATGGGAACAACCAGTGAGCCGCCACGTTCCCAGGTAATGTGCATCTCCCCTTTGTAAGCTCCGGCAGCGGTATCGGCTGGAGTCTTCACGTTAACCCAGAACGTCCGAGTAATGCCCTTCGGCATGTCGATGCTGTTCTTGGGCTGGATGAGCCGCGGGGCAATCGTGTAAACGCTGCCTTCCATGGTGACCCGCGAGAGTCGATACTGAACGTGCCCAACATCTATGGATTGGGCCGGAATCATGCCAGGGCCTCTCAGGTCACTCACCTTTACCGTCATGTTTCCCAAGTCTCTCGAAGGCAGCACCGAGACCGTAATGGGCTCTTGCTCTCCGGCGAAAGCCGATGCAGTCAGCTTTTCGATGCGTTCGCCCTCCTTCGGACCGTCGTTGTAATAGACATCGCTCATCCAGTCCCGGGTGAAAACAAGAAACCCGCGTTTCTGTTCCACGTCCGTCATATCGTCCTGGCCGGACGGGGTATGCAGCACTCGCTTGAAATAATTGTCGTAGTGGAATCGGCGGCGGGTCTTCAGGAAATCCAGGAACCGTTTTCCTTCCTCGGCTTTCGTGTCCGGGTAAGCGACGATAGTGGAAACAGAGCAAGCCCAGTTTTGTCCGTCGAACTCGATATTCAGTTGTTCGTCGTTTACCTCCACCTCAATATTTTTTTCATCAAAGTAAGGGTCCTGGTATTTGGTGAAGGTGTCCTCGGTTGGAAGGTCATCCGTATTCCAGAAGCGATAGTAACGATCCTTGAAGGAACGGAGGTCCCTCTTGTCCGTGTATTTGATGCCTTCTACGATGAGCGACCGTTCGGTGTAGACCTGCACTTCGCCCCAGAATCCGGACGGCGAATCCATGTTGACGAAGACGTGATACTTTCCGTTTGGGACATCGATAGCGAGACCGCCCTTTTCGACACAGATGAAATCCTGATACAGCGGGTCAGGCTGAAGGGCATCGAACGAGCGCCAGAAGTGGGCGTTCTTCCAACCGAAGCCGCGGAATCGGGAGTAAGTCTTACTGTCGGTAAGAGGAGAAAAGCCTTCCATTACAGGGCTCGTCGCCGTGCCGAGATCGAAGGCGTGAAGCCCATCAAATCCAACTTGTTGCGCTTCCGTGTCACGCACAAGCCGAACATTGTCGATGTAGAAAGGTGCCTCGGGTTTTTCGCCGACCGAGAAAACCATGCGGGTGATTGCGTTCAGCATAAGCGGCCGGCCAGGCCGTGATTTTTCGCCGACGTAGAGCGCGGTGGGAATGTTCAGCGTACTGGACCCGGGCGGGACAACTGTGTTGTAATTCACGCGCGTCCAATAGCCGGTCGTCGCCTTGTCACGCACCTCAAAATAGATGTGGAGCGGATTGGTCGCATCGGTGTGAACGTCCGCCTGGATCAGATCAAATCCTGACCAATCCTGGGCAGCATCCATCGAGACGTAGTTCATGTCGATCCGCAGGGCCTTTTTACCATCCGTCGCGTGCTCGGTGACTATCGTTCCTCCACCGAAGGGATTCTTGTCCTCGAAGGAAGTGATGAGCTTTACCGTATCCCCCGCCAGGGATGCCTTCTTCTCTACAATCCTTGACCCACAGGCATAACAACTGCCCCATGAAGGCATGTTGCGGTATCCGCATTCCGGGCAATGTGCTGCACCTTCAACGACTTCTCCAGGAGGCGATATCGCCTTCTCTTCGTTCTCTATCACTGGTTCAGGTGTGAGCGGAACGTCTTCGCCAACTTTTTCCAGGGATACGTCATCCACCCACAAGTAACCCGGGGCCATGAGTCCGAAACTTGGGTGGCCGAACGCGCGCATCTCCTTTACCTCTCCGACGTAGGTCAACTTTGACCAACCGAAAGTTCCGTTCTTGCTCAACGGGATGTACTTGCCTTCGAACATGAATTCGGTCGTCTGTTTCCATGCGCCAGTTCCGATGTCCAGTCCACGAATGAAGGCAGTGGTACGGTACCGGCCCGGCGTGAGGGTCAAGTTCGACGGTGAGGCGCGTATTTTCGGGGCGCGGCCACCAAAGATCAGGAGTGAGTGTTTACCCGTGCGGGCCAGGTCTGAGACGCGGAATTCACATTCGCCTTCGTAGATCCAACCAGACCACCTGGCGAATACATGTCCGAATTTGTTCTTCTCCTGCGGCTGCTCGAAGGAGGGATCCGGGATCAGATTTTCTCCGGACGTGATCGAACTGTTGCAAAGGCAGATCATCATCGCCGCTGGACAGATATGCCAAATTTTCACTGTTGTTTATTCCTCTCGTGGTTTCTTCTTCCATGGACTTGGCATGGCCCAATGCAGATCCGGCTGTCCGGATTGGATCTCAGTCCGCAAGCTCTACGACAAGGGACTTCATCAGGGGCATTCCAGCGCAGTCGATCTCGTACGTTTCAGGAGGTTGCTTCGCTATCTTTTCCTGGCGTTTCTCTTTACCGTCCTCCTCCCAGACATAGGTGATCTTCACCGGATGGAATCCTCCGGAGGGTTCGGTGTAGTCCGCGTCTATGCGGAGGTCGAAGATGCAGAGGGTGTTGTACTGACGGGTACTCTTGAAACGCACCAACGCGTTACGCGTTCCTGGCGGCACGTCTTCAACCGTTACGTAAGTGCAGGAACCGCTCTCGGGACCGCGCATGTCTCCGACCTTCTTGAATGTCTTGCCCTCATCATACGAGACGAGCATGTCCCACCCTTCGCGTGCGTCACGTGCGCGCCAGTGGGAACCGAATCGCAGCCGAACCATGTCGCCCGGAGTGCTGATGGGGAAAGTAACCATGCCCCCTATGGGGCCGTAGTCGGCCACGCGAAGGAAGACAGGATTGACGCCAGAATATTCAGGCTGAAAGTCGGAGAGCAACAATTGCGGCTTTCCCTGAAGGGGTTGAGTTCGACCTTCAACCGTGATGGTTCCTTCGGAGGGCCCAGTGCTGAAGGTTATGGTGTTCTTACCTTGCCCGAGTGCGGGCAGAGGCGCCTGGGAGTGCTGAATGTCATGCGAAATATTCAGTCCATCGATGCCCGTACCCGCGCCATTGAGTTCAAACTTCAGGCGGTAGTCGTACCTGCGAAATACGAATGGGAAAAATCGAGCACTTGCTTTCCATTCCCGGAGATTCGGCAGATCTCCCTCCAATTCAGGCCGTTGTTTTCGGAGAAGCTGACAAGGATTCGCCCGCCTTCAGCAATCACCGGGCTGATCTCCAGTTTCCCCGTCAGGTAAACATAACTGCTGGGCATACGAAGTATGAGCACGCCAGGACTGGTTGAGTCCTTTACGTGCAACGCCGGCCCTTTCTGCTCGGAATTCGGCGAAAGATTTTCGTACGTCAGGGCTCCGTACCGTAGTTCGCCGGATGCCAGGGGAACCTCATACTCATGAACCCCATTGCCGACGCGACCGGGCGCCGGGTCACCCAGTTTTCGCTGATAGCCCATGCCTGCCCGTTTCTCAAGGCAATCCGGCGCACCGCCGTCGTGCATGTTTACGTGCAGCCCTTTGTTGAACCAATTTCGTGTCAGGCGTTCACCGGGACGTAACTGGACATTCAAACGATAGCCCTGTGAATAACCATATTCATAAATCTGATCTGGCTGGCAGTGATATTCCTGCATGGTCGAGAACCAGCCATGTGTGCCCGCCGCTCCGTAGCCGTTCGAATCGTAGAACGCTGCTTCGGCCAGCAGCTTCGGCCCCTTCTTCCAGCCTTCGTTTCTGGCAAGTCCCATCAGCTTCCTTCCGTTTCCGGCGTAACCGGGATTGGTCTTGTGCCACGCGGTGACCTCTTGAATGAGCTCGTTCACGCTGGCAACGGAGCCGTCGCTTTTCCTGAAATAATTGATGAGCGAAGGATCGAAGAGATGCCACGCATTGTCATACTGCAGCTCGGCGACGCTGTGGAGATTGATAATCCGTCCCTGGGATTTCAGGCCAAGGTAGCGTCCGAGTTGTGAAAGATGAGACGCCGCACAACAACACTGTCCGTAACCATAAACGTGAATAGCCTTCATCACGTCATGGACATTATTCTCATTCAGCAGGTTTTCATTGGGCGGCGTGGTCTGATGGCGATACTTGACAATCGTCTGCCAGACAGCGACGGCTTTCTCCTCGGCGGTCATCCCTTCTTTGATCCACGATCGCTTCCACGCCTCAAGGCTGGAAACATCTTCCGCCTTATCGGAGAGCACTTTCACATGGCTGACAACTCCAACTTTCCTTGCGTCGTCTCCGGCCATGGCCGGCTGCGACCCTTGGGCGAAAATAACCGTCAAAGCGAATGCTGAAATGCAGCGAGTGATTCGTGGAAACATTGGATTGGGGTTCATTTTTCGAAACGGAAGGTGAAAGTCTTAGCGATTCATATCAGGGGTCGCTACACACCGGCTAAGGCCAATACCGATCAGTTAAGCCTGTCCGAACAGTTCGGGCAATGTTGGAGTGAGCGCTTCAGCGCTTGTCTCGGAAGGCCTGAATGCCTTACTCCAACATCCTGCCAAGACGCTCATGTTCACCGGAAGTTCAGACGAATATGTTCGCAAGGAAGTTATCGCCAATTTCGACGCCAACGCGTTTCAACCCAAGAACGAGTACCGGATTCTTGTCGCCACTGAAGTGCTTTCCGAAGGCGTCAATCTTCATCGCTGCAATATCGTCATCAATTATGACATCCCCTGGAACCCGACTCGTCTGATCCAGCGCGTAGGCCGCGTCAACCGCGTGGACACTGCCTTCGACTCCATCCACACCTATAATTTCTTTCCTACGGAGGAAAGCAACGACGTCATCAAGTTGAGAGAGGCCGCTGAGGCCAAAATTCACGCCTTCATCGAAATGCTCGGCGCCGACGCCCGTCTGCTGACGAGGGAGAAGAGAATAAGTCGCACGACCTCTTTGCGAAGCTGACATCCAGGAAAACCATCACGGGAGAAGATGAAGCGGAGGAAAGCGAGTTGGAATACCTTACCGAGATTCGAGATGTGCGGGATCAGAACCCCGAGTTGTTTACTCGAATCAAACGGCTGCCAAGAAAGGCCCGCTCGACCAGGCTGGTTACCCGCCAAGCTGACACGCAGCCGGAAGAACTTCCATCGCTCCTCACGTATTTCCGGCAGGGCCAGCTTGATAAGTTCTTCCTTGCCCCACCAAATCCGGGTGGCCCGTCGAGGTGGATTTCTTCGCCGCTGCCAAGCTTCTCCGGCCTCCGGATTCGTCGGAAAAACGCCAGAGCATTCCTCAAGATTTCTACACGCTTCTCGACAAGAACAAAGCCGCTTTCGATATTGCGACCAGTCCTGAACTGGACGACTCCACCCCCAAGCGCCGGGGAGGCGCCAACCACGCCTATGTCTTGAAACGACTCAAGGCGAGAGAAATCCAACGCTACCACGGTTTTACCGAAGACGACGAGTTGTACCTTCATCAAGTCATTCAACTCCTGACCGACGGCGCGCTGCCGCGCCCAACCACCAAGAAAGTTGCGGACGCCTTAAGAAAGGAAGCGGATCCGTTGCGAGTCCTCGGAATTCTCCGCCGTGACATTTCTCCGCTCTTCTTTCAGGCCACACGCGCGCAGCAATCGGCGCACACGATCCACCCCCGGGAAGTCATTCTTTCGTCCTATATCATTGACAGGGTATGACCTTACCACACTTGGAAATATGGGAACATCAAATTTGATGTTGAAAGGCTATGGAATTCACCGTAGAATTTTACGAAAACGCGGATGGCCGCTCGCCCGTGGAAGAGTTTTTGGAAGCGCTTAAAGCCAGTGATCCTGACGACCATGCGATCGTGCTTCGTGGTCTGGCCAAGTTGCGCAACCGCCAGTATCACCGCGAGCCGTTGTCCAAGCCGCTTGGCGGCGGACTGTTTGAGTTACGCCACGTCGGAAAACTGAACACCCGAGTGCTATGGTTTTTCATGAAAGGCCGCCGCATCATTGCCGTTCACGGCATCCGCAACAAAGGCCAGGCCATTCCGGCCGGCGACCTCGACACCGCACGGCGCCGGATGCGTGACTGGCAGGAAAGGTTCGAAGCATGAAAAAGACTAACTTTGATCTTTATCTGGAAGAACAACTCAAAGACCCCGACTTTGCCGAGCGGTTCGAAAGAGCGGGCGAGGCGTGGGACGTCGCGTTACAGATCGCGTCGCTGCGGGAAAGGGCCGGCCTCTCCCAAAAAGAGCTAGCCCGGAAGCTCAACACCTCCCAACAGCAGATCAGCCGCCTGGAATCCCCCTCCTACGAAGGCCACTCATTGAGCATGTTGCGCCGCGTCGCCGAAGCCCTGGGCGCTACGGTTCAGGTGTCCTTCGCACTGAAAGGCGAATCGGAACCCTCTGCCGTCTCCGAAGAAAAAGCCGCTTTCGAACCCAGAAGAAAATCATGAACCGAGATCAGGCGCGCCATCTCATCAGCCAGACCTTCACTCAGCCCTTTGATAAAGACCGGTTCCGCAACCTCTCCATCAATCTGCTCAACCACGTCAACGAATCCAAGGCGCAAGCCTGGAGTACCCAGTACATAAAGGACGCCTTCAAAGGTCATGTGCAGCGGTACGAGCGGCTTGGCACTTACACCTCGCCCGACGAGGAAAAGCTGGACGTCCTCATTGTTCATCTGACCACCGAGTCCAAGTTGGAACGCGCCCGTACGGCCATCCGAAACTTCGTCGCCGACCACCTCAAGACTCGCGATGAAAAGGACGCCGCCCTCGTGGCATTTGTCTCCCCGACCGAGCAACAGTGGCGGTTTTCCTACGTCAAGATGGAATATGCCACCGTTGAAAAAGAATCCGGCAAGGTGGGCGTGGAGACCCGGCTCACCCCGGCCCGTCGTTTCTCTTACATCGTGGGTGAAGGCGAGAGTTGTTATACCGCTCAAACACGTTTTCTGGGCATTCTTCAAAATACGGATTCCGATCCGCTTCTGGCCGAAATTGAAGAAGCGTTCAGCGTTGAGGCCGTTACCAAAGAATTCTTCACCCGATACGCCGAGCTGTTCGGTGAAATCAATGCCGAGTTGGAAAAGCTGGTTTCCAAAAACAAGGCCATTCGCGAGGAATTCAAAGCGAAGAACATCAACGCCGTGGACTTCGCCAAGAAGCTCATGGGCCAGATCGTCTTCCTTTATTTCGTCCAAAAGAAAGGCTGGCTCGGGGTCGGAAAGGGGCGGATTGGGGCGCCGGTCCGCGAGACTTCCTTCGGCAATTAACCAGCGGCGAAAGCGGCACATACGACAACTTCTTCAACGACATTCTCGAGCCGCTATTTTACGACACTCTTGCCACCGACCGCGGCCACGAAGCCTGGTGCAAGCGATTCAATTGCCGCATCCCGTTCCTCAACGGCGGGCTGTTCGAGCCGCTAGGTAACTACGACTGGAAGAAGACCGACATCCTCCTGCCCAACCGGCTGTTTACCAACACTGACCCCGTCGAGGAAGGAACCACCGGAACCGGCATGCTCGACGTGTTCGACCGCTACAACTTCACCGTCAATGAGGCCGAGCCGCTGGAAAAGGAAGTGGCCATCGACCCCGAGATGCTCGGCAAGGTCTTCGAAAACCTCATCGAGGACAACCGTCGCAAGGGTTTGGGCGCCTTCTACACCCCGCGTGAAATCGTCCACTACATGTGCCAGGAAAGCCTCATCAACTACCTCGACACCGCCGTCAACACACAAGGCGAGTCCTTCATGGAAGCCGAGCCCGGGCCGGGGGAACTCTTTGGAACCTCAGAAAAGATTGCGGTTCGTTTCAAGGATCAGGAGGCGCTCGTCCCGCGCGCGGACATCGAGACGTTCATCCATTTGGGTGAAGAAATCTCGCACTATGAGGCCGTGGACGCCAAGTACCCCATCAGGATGCCGAAGAGCATCCAGGAAAACGCACGGCTCATTGACGATAAGCTTGCCGAAATCACGGTCTGCGATCCCGCGGTCGGATCCGGCGCCTTTCCCGTGGGGATGATGACGGAGATTGTTCGCGCCCGCTGCGCGCTCACGC
The DNA here is from genome assembly GCA_027625095.1 of Planctomycetota bacterium. GTDB lineage: Bacteria > Planctomycetota > PUPC01 > JACPCR01 > JACPCR01 > JAQBXN01. The sequence goes on from JAQBXN010000120.1 coordinate 21,136, forward strand.
CTTACTTCAACGACGTTCACGAGCGCACGCCTACCACTTCAAACGTCTGGCCATTCAAGATTGCCTTTACGGGGTGGACATTGATCCCGGCGCGGTGGAGATCGCCAAGCTCCGCCTCTGGCTTTCGCTGGTGGTGGACGAGGAGGACGTGCAACAGATCAAACCGCTGCCGAACCTCGATTACAAGATTGTGGTGGGCAACTCACTCCTCGGAGTTGAGAAGACGCTTTCCAACACTTTGACGTTCAACAAACTGGAAAGGCTGAAACCCGGTTACTTCGATGAGTCCGACACGGCAAAAAAGGCGTCACTCAAGCGAAAGATTGACGATCTGATCCATGAACTCACCAATGGCAAAGAGACTTTTGACTATGAAATCTACTTCTCGGAGGTGTTTCACAAAAAAAAGGGTTTCGATGTTATCATCGCCAATCCGCCGTATGTCCGGCAGGAAAAGATCAAGGAACTGAAACCGCTGTTGAAGGCGGCCGGCTACGAGTGCTATACCGGCACCGCGGACCTGCTCGTCTATTTCTACGAACGGGGCGTGAACTTGCTGCGTGGCGGCGGGGCCATGGCGCTGATCACGTCGAATAAGTACTACCGGGCGGGCTATGGCGAAAAGTTACGCGATTTTCTCTCTCGTGAGCTTACGTTGCACAAACTCGTTGATTTCGGCGACGCGCCCGTGTTCGAGGCCATCGCGTATGCTTCCATATTGACCGGCACGCGCCATTCACCACCTAATGACTCCGCGGCGTTAGGCTACACCTGGGAAAAAGATTTGTCCTTCGACCGCATCACCCAAGTCGTAGCCGAGCGGGGACAGAAAATCTCGCAGAGCGAGTTAAGGCCGGACGGCTGGCGGCTCGAATCGCCCGCCGTGCTGCGCCTGCTGGATAAACTACGCCGTACAGGCATGCCGCTTGGGGAATACGTCAGCGGACGACTCTATTATGGCCTCAAGACCGGTCTGAACGAAGCGTTCGTCGTTGATGGTGTCACGCGCGACCGGCTCATCCGCGAGCACAAATCTTCCGATGAAGTCCTGAAGCCGTTTCTGCGCGGCAGAGACGTAAAACGTTGGAGGACGGAATCAGCAGACCTGTGGCTCGTTTTTATCCCGTGGCACTTTCCCCAACATTTTAATCCCGACGGTAAAGGCGCTTCTGTTACTGCCGAAAAGGAATTCAAGAGGAAATACCCGGCGATTCACAAACACCTTTCGCACTTCAAGAAACAACTAATGGCACGAAATGTCGCCGAGACCGGAGTGCGTTACGAGTGGTATGCTTTACAAAGATGGGGCGCGGAATACTGGCAGGAGTTTGAGCAGGCGAAGATCGTAATACCTGCAATCGTTCAGTCAGTCGAATATGCTCCTGATTTCGGAAAGCATTACAGCAATGACAAGACTTCGATTTGCATAACTGAGAACGTAAGCTTTTTGCTTGGTTTATTGAACTCGAAAGTTTTGTGGTGGTTCATCCGCCAAACGGCAGCATCGAAGCAAGGTGGATTTTATGAGTTCAAGCCAATGTATGTTTCCGGTCTGCCCATTCCCGCCGCGTCGCCGAAAGAACAAAAGCCAGTGGAGCAATTGGTTGACCGCATCCTGCCGGCCAAGCAGCGCAACCCCAATGCCGACGTGAGCGCGTGGGAGCGGGAGATCGATCAGTTGGTCTATGCGCTCTACGGCCTGACGCCGGAAGAAATCCAAATCGTGGAAGGCGCCGCCAAATGAAAGTCGTTAGACTTACAAACCACGCCAGAGAACAAGCCCGCGAGCGTGGCGCAAGCGAGGAGGAAGTGCGTGAAACTATCGCCAAAGGCTCGCGCGAGCCTGCGAAACACGGTCGAGAACTTTACCGCTATAATTTCGCTTATGGTCGAATGTGGCAGGCCAAGGTTTATGCCATCAAGCAGCTCGCGCCTATCATCAAGGAGGAAGCCAACGAGATCGTTGTCATTACGGTTTACACGTTCTACTTCTAGCGGAGACCAACCATGAAAATCAGTTATGACCACGAAATTGACGCGCTCTACATTCGCCTCATCGAAGGCAAACACGAGTGCCGCACCGTACGACTTTCTGAGGAGGTTGCGCTCAACATGGGCGCCGGAGAGAAATTGGTTGGCATTGAGATTCTCGACGCCAAAGAATTCCTTGGCTCCGGCAAAGTCCCCGCCGTCATCCTCGAAGGGATCGCGTCGGCAGCCGCTCCCCTCCAGGTCAGTGAAGAGCCAGACAAGAAGTACGGAGAGTAGGGAGCGAGGAGATGCCCCGTATCCTCAGGTACCCCGATTTCAGCCTCGTCAACTATGGTGTGCCGGAGCAGGAGATCGATCAGTTGGTCTATGCGTTCTACCTGCCTGCGCCGAGCCTTCGGCAGGCAGGCGGCCTGACACCGGAAGAAATCCAAATCGTGGAAGGCGCCGCCAAATGAGCACGCGTGCTCAAAACGAAAAGACGTTCGATCAGTGGGAAGAATTGCCCGGCGGCGCCAGACGTTATTGGCTGGACGTGGCGGGCAGGCTCGGCTGGAGGGCGCGTTATTTAAAGGAAGTGGACGAGGCCGAAACCAGGGTTCGTTTCTGGCAGGAAATCTACTTCGACCTGCCAAATCCTTTTCAGGCATATCTGTTTGCCACGATCAACTACAATCAGAAGCCCGTCGACAAAAGTCAGAGCTATGAGCTTTACGGATATAATCTGGAGGAAGAGCCACCAGAGGCGTGGTCTCCTGAGAAAACAGCGGTATTTCTCTGCCGGAAGCTGAATACGGATTCGACTTCGGAACTGAGTGGCCACATCATTGTGGCGGCCCAGACAGACTCCGCCGTAGAACTCTCGGCCAAATCGCAGAAGAAGGAATGGGCGGTGTCCACTGCCACGATTGTCGAGGGATTGCTTCGTTTGTTTTCAAGCAATCCCAAACGCGACAGAGATTTGATGCATCAGAAAGAAATGGGCAAGGGACGGGAGAGGAAGTATCTCGCCGTGGCAGCCGCTCAGGACAAGGCGCCACTCCGCCAATCCTACTTGGAGTGCAACGACCTACTGGTGTTTACACTGACAAAGAACTATTTCAATGCGGTCTGTGACATTCTGTGGAAGACTGATAGTAGTTCCTACATCCGCAAGACTGTCGGAATCCAAGCCCTTTTCGATGTCCTTAAACTCATCTGCACTGAGGCGATGAATGCCAAAGACGTAAGCCGAGAGTTTTTCGCTCGAAGGCTTGCTCCTTGCAGCGCGGTCGACTTCGCTGACGATTTCATTCAGGCGTCGGGCACCGGGCGGCAGAGGATTCGTAATATATTGGAAATCTGTCTTGGCCTTCGACAGTTACAAGACGTGAAAAAAGAAGCAGACAGAGACACCTACAAACGGCTTTGCCATCTCTGAGTGGATAGCATCGCGGGACGTCTACAAGCTCCTGGACCAGCGGCACACACCAAGCCACCTTCGCCGAACGAGAGTGTCCAATGCTCACTACAAGTGGTGACTCCTACTGATTAAAAACTGATTCTCGGCGGAATCGTTCACCAAAAGTTAAAGAAAGCCGAAGCCGCTCTACGCCCGCAAGGCTGGCTGGAAACTGGTATGGGCCGGCAGTTCTGACGGGTTGGAGGGAAGTAGCTGGCTTGCTAAATTGTGCGCACACAGAGCACTTCGTCTTGGCGCAAGACTTCCAGCGCGGAAGCCGGGACGGTGGTGACGGCGATGGTATCTCCCACGGCGTTGAAGACCTCGATCGAGTAGCCCTGTGCGCCATCGGGCGCAACGTGATGATCGACCAGCTTGACGATGTCCCCACGCCGGAGCCGATGTTCCGGAAGGTCACAGGCCAGCATGACGTCGGTGTAGAGATCAAACTTCATCAGGTCCTCCTCTTGTCGGGAATCAGTGTAATGAACTTTGTGACGCCCGACAAGCGCTCGGTCATCCAAACCGTGCGAACCGCCAGCACCATACCGTTGGGTCCAGTCAGTGTGCCGCGAATCTCGTAATACTGGCCGAACTTGTTGGACTGTGTCAGTGATGCGTCCAGCGGGAGAATTTGCCTCTGCAGGTCCATGATGAGTTGATCGGAGTGGTCCAGGGCATAGCCAGCCTGGGCCAGGAAACCTGACTTGTCGCCTCTCGCTTTCGGCACGAGCAGATAGGCTGTGATCTTATCTGGGGCAATAGTGGAGTCGGCTGGAAGTTTCATCACGTACTCATGAGCGAAGCATCTCCACTGAGCGTTGCAATGCGCTCAAGACTTCATTGATTTCCGTACTGCTGGTGGTCATGTTCAGCGAAAAGCGAATCATCTGCCGTGACGCAGCAGAATCGCGCTTCATCGCCTTTACGACGTGAGATGGCTCATCGGAATCGGCCAGACAGGCGGAACCAGACGATGCGCAGATACCTTGTTGATCCAGCAGCAGCAGCAACGCTTCGGATTCGATGCCGCGGAAGGTGATGTTGGTCGTGTTAGAGAGCCGCTGAGTTTTATGGCCGTTCAGTTCGGCTTCTGAAATCGAATCCAAAATGCCCTTTTCAAGGGCATCCCTTAAGGGGCACACCTTCTTTTCGTAGCCGGCTAGATGTCTTGCTGCCAGTTCAGCGGCCTTTCCCATACCGGCAATGAGAGCTACGTTTTCCGTTCCGCCGCGCAGGTTACGCTCCTGGTGTCCCCCCTGGACAAAAGGAGAGAAAGGGGCTTTCCGTCGCAGGAACAAGGCCCCGATTCCCTTCGGAGCATGAAACTTGTGGCCGGTCAGCGAAAGATAGTCTAGAGGAACTTTTCGAACATCAATCTCCACCTTCCCCGCGGCTTGCACGGCGTCGCAGTGGTACAGCACGCTTTTCGATCGGCAAATCTCCGCGATATCCCTGACCGGGAAGAGCACCCCTGTCTCGTTGTTCGCCCACATCAGTGAAACCACCGCCGTGTCTTCCGAGATGGCATTCTCCAAATCGGCCAGCTTCAGCAACCCGTCACGGTCCACCGGCAAGTAGGTCACACGATAGCCTTCCTTTTCCAACGCCATGCAGTAGTTGAGAACTGAAGAGTGTTCAACCATTGAGGTCACGATGTGCCGCTTGTTTGGATTATGTCTAAGCGCTCCGTGGATGGCTGCGTTGTTGCTCTCGGTGCCGCAGGAGGTGAATAAAATTTCTCGCGATTGAGCCCCAATCAGGTCGGCCACCTGTACTCTTGCCGTCTCGATCACCGTTTTCAGCTTGGACCCAAACTTGTAACTGCTCGACGGATTACCCCATTCAGTCGTGAAGTAAGGCATCATGGCTTCCACTACTTCAGGAGAGACTGAAGTAGTGGCATTAGAGTCGAGATAAATCATCAGGTTTTTCCCAAAGTCAGACCGACAAGACCGGCACAACTCCCATGGAGAGAGGATAACAGGATCCTCCCAGAAACAAATTGGATCTGTGGTTCTCCTGCCGTCTGAGAGGAGATATTGCCCTCTCTTTTACCTTCTTTCAGGAGATGTTACCTCTTTTTCCTTCATTGCACGGCAGAGGCCCCTTTTCCAGACATTAGAGATGATTTTGGGCTCTACCTTTTGAGGAAGACAAAGTAACCATCGAAGATTCTAGATGGTCTACTATAGATTGATAGACTTCCCAACATGACAGTGTTGCCGAAATCAATCCGGTGGAGGAAGGCGCCGCGAAATGATTTACCCAAGCGCGAAGGGTTGGAAGAAACTAGCCGACGCTTTTCCGTGAAGTATTTGCTTGGGGTGATGAACTCGTCCGTCGCCCGCGATTTTTTGCGCGCCAACCGCCGGAGCAACGTTTACCTCTACCCCAATGATTGGAAAAAGTTTCCCATTCCCGCCGCGTCGCCGAAAGAACAAAAGCCAGTGGAGCAATTGGTTGACCGCATCCTGCCGGCGAAGCAGCGCGATCCCGATGCCGACGTGAGCGCGTTGGAGCGGGAGATCGATCAGTTGGTCTATGCGCTCTACGGCCTGACGCCGGAAGAAATCCAAATCGTGGA
>JAQBXN010000244.1 GCA_027625095.1 Planctomycetota bacterium
GAAAAACTGGAAAGAAAATCGCTCTGCCCTCTTGACATTTTTAAAGCCATATCAACGACAGAACTCAGCCACAGCCGCCGGGGAAGCGCAACGCCGAAAACCGCGACGCTGGACTGCCCGCAACCATCCGCAACGGAGAGGCGGGCGGCTGTTGGCTGGAGTGATTATGTTATAGGGAATCTTGAAGGAAATATCAGATATTCTACCGGCCTGTCCGTGCTTTCTTCGGAGAGAAACCCTGACTTGGATGGGCCACATAATTGACTGTATGGTTCTGGCGGTATTCGGTGACTCCCCCAGGCATGGAGTGCTGAGTCGCGAAAGATGCGAGTATCACGGATCCAATCAGCGCAGCACTCGCAATTCCGAGACTTATGAGGAGAACGCGCATATTTATGTTCATAGGATTCTAGGTGGATCGAAGAATTGAAATACTCTGACGCCGAACGATCAAGCTCACCGACCGCCGCCCGGACCGGGACGTGATGAGGCCAAATCGCTCCGGACAATCCAGAACTTAGGCCGGAGCCGAGAGCGGGGCGGCGGTTCGTGTGGAGCGTTTTGTTAGACGACAGTCTTCGGCTTGTCATACAGATCCTTCAGCGGCGAAAAGTAAACCAGCGCGAGAACGACTCCCGAAATGATAGTCGCCGCCTCCACAAATGTCATCCCCCATCCCGCGTCCACATACGGGCCGAAGAACGGCGTCAGAATCAAACCGGCCACAATACTAATCAGGTTGAGGATGCGAGCGGGACGCCAGAAAAAGAAAAGGCCGATGGTCGACACTAGCACAAGAATAATCAGTGGAATGGCGGCAGCTAGCAGGATCATCTCCCGGGCTGTCACCTCAGCCTCGGACTCCGCATCCAAGAAAGCTCGCAAAGGCTCAGGCAGCGAGGACTCCGTGAGCAATGAAACAACGACACTGATGATGCCGAGTCCAAACCCCGCGACAATCAGCGTTCGTAGAAAACCTTTTGATGGCATAATGCGTGTGCGTCTAACGTAAAAGCTCAGGCACGCCGGGCCTGCGACTCAGGAATCCAACCAGAGCGCCAACCGGCGTTGCCTGGAGCGATTTGTTGATAGGGGTAGGGAGAGCGGGTTTAACGCTCCCCCTCCCTCCAAACTGAGCAGGCCAATTTCTGGCACTCAGCTTTCCAGTCAGTGGTGTCCCGCTTGGGATTGAATCCATTTCGCTTGGGCCTTTTCCAGGCTGTAGAACCCTCGCGTTTCAAACCATCGGTTCGGGTATTTTATGACCTCCAGCATTGCCTGACTCAGATTGTCCGAGTTCCAGACTTTGTCCCAGAGGCTGAACCATACCGTTTGTTCCTGGCTTTCGGCCAGGCGATTCAACATACGTTCGGTCCAGACACTCCGTTCCACCCACGACCATCGGTCGGAAGTTTCTCCAGCTTGTTTAGGAAAGAGCCGGGCTTTGCCCACTCCCGCCACTGCCGCCGGTTTGTTTTCGGTTGTCGGTTCCTTCACGTTTCCACTTTCCTGCGTCCCTTCGCTCCACGGTCATTACCCGCTTCATCGCTACTACGGACGCTCTGACTTCCTCCGGATGGTTCTTCGGCTGACTTCAGCATGAACGCCATTCCTGTTCCGGGTCGGAAGTTCACTGCTTATCTCGTCGTCGCTTCCTGCCATTCTGTCTCCAACCATGTGATGCACACGTCCGGGCTTTTCTGTCGTCACCGTTTTTTTATTATTATTATTTTAGCTCCGGTTCATTGGCTGTCGCCGCAGTCGTTTCCGATTGCCTCTCTTTCGAGAGCTTGGGCTTGAGCTCAGGGTTTCGCGTTATCGTTGCACACTCACCCGTTGCACCCCACCGAATCGAGTTCACTTTCAGGCTCCTCTGGAGCCTCTTTATTACGGACTGGCAGTTCGCTTCCAGTTGCTTCCCACGGTCGGATTTCGCCGCCGCAGTTACTTTCAGCTACAGGTCTGTTGACTTAGACCTGACGGGGACTCGCACCCCGCTGCGCCAACGCCTTCACAGTCGCACAACGAAGCCGCTTCGCGGGGTGAAGTTTTTGGGGCGTAAGGGAGCGCCTGGAGTTCCACACTCCGGGTGCATATGAAAAACATCCATTCTAATCCCTCTCCCTTACGCCAAAAGTTCATTGAATATCTCACACTCCACCGCAAGGCCGAGCGCACGGTTCATTCCTATGTCAGTTTCATTCACGCTCTCGCCAAATTTCATCATCGCTCTCCCGATCAACTCGGTGCCGAGCAACTCCAGCACTGGCTTTATCACCTGATTGCCGAGCGTAAGCTCGCCGCCTCCACTGTCAACATCGCGATCAATGCTCTGCGCGCTTTCTACGGCGGCTTGCTTCAACGCGATGTGGAATCGATCCTCTCCAACGTTCAACGTCCCAAGCGCCCGGCTCGCATGCCGCGCCCTTACAGCATGGCCGAAATGGAGAAACTCTTGACGGTCGGCACTGCGGACAATCTGCGTTCCCAGGCTTTTCTTATGGCCGTCTATGGCGGTGGCCTGCGTCTCTCCGAAGCCACTCACATTCGCATCAAAGATCTTGATGGCGACCGCCATCGTTTGCTCGTCTCCCATCCCAAAGGCGGCCGCCAGCGCTACACCCTGCTCAGCGAAAATCTTCTCGTCGTCCTCCGCCAATATTATCTCCAAGCCCGTCCCGCTCACTTCCTGTTCCCGGGTGCCGAACCGCTCTCGCCGATGTCCAAAGGCACCGGCCAGAATATCTTCTATCGCGCCATCAAGAAGGCCGGTTTGCCCCGCAAAGGCGGCATTCATTGTCTGCGTCATTCCTTCGCCACTCATTGCCTGGAAAACCGCATCGAAATCACCATCCTCCAGAAGCTTCTCGGCCACGTTTCCCTGAACACCACCGCCCGCTATCTTCACGTCCGCGCCGAACGCCTGGCTGAAATCCAAAGCCCCTTGGGCTTGCTCGATCTCTCTTCGCCATTGATTCGTTCATGAGCTCCTGCGATTCCGGCGACAAACCGGAGTTGAGCGTGGCCAAAGTCTTGCAGCTATTCCTGCCCGAATACCTGCCGACTCATGCTCTGCCGGTCCATCACCTCAAAGTCCTCCGCCGTCTGGCCCGGTGCGGCTCCGGTCAGCTCGGCTGGTCGGTGTGGCATTGCCAGGCGTGCAACCGCCGTCACTGGCGGCCTTCAGGCTGTGGCGATCGTCACTGTCCCTCTTGCCAGCATCAACGCAGCGCCGATTGGCTCGAAAAACAACGCGCCGCTCTGTTGCCTGTGCGCTATTTTCACTGGGTCTTCACGCTGCCTTCCCTCTTGCGTCCGCTGGCGCTGCAAAATCCCAAGGCCATCTATGATCTGCTCTTCGACTGCGCCAGCGCCACTCTCCTGCAGTTCGGACGCGAACGCTTCGGCGCGGAAATCGCCCTCACCGCCATCCTTCACACCTGGGGCCAGAACTTGATCGATCATCCCCATCTGCACTGCCTGGTCAGTGGCGGCGGCTTAACCCCGCGGAACTCTTGGGCCGGACCCAAGCAAGCCCGATGGCTCTTCCCCGTCAAGGCCGTGTCCGATCTCTTCAAAGGCAAGTTCTCGGCCGGACTGCTCAAGCTCCACGCCACGGGCAAACTTCAGTTCCATGGAAAACTCCAAGAACTCAAAGACGCAGGCGCCTTCGCCGCTTTCCTGCGCCAAATCCGTTCCCGACGCTGGGTTGTCTTCGCCAAAGGCTCCGTCACCGGTCCCGAATCGGTTCTCCAATACTTGGGCCGTTACACCCACCGGGTCGCCATCAGCAATGGCCGCTTGCTCTCCATCGATCCCACTGCCCGGACCCTCACCTTCTCTTACAAGGACTACGCCCACGGCAGCCGGATCAAGCCCATGACTCTCACCGACCACGAGTTTATCCGACGTTTGCTCCTGCATGTGCTTCCCCCGCGCTTCACCAAAATCCGACACTACGGCATCCTCGGCAACAACCAGCGCAAAACGCAAATCCCCAGCGCGCGGGCCGCCTTGGAACATTCGCCATGGCGCTTCGACCCCGAGGTTTCCAAGCCACTGGTTTCAGAGTCTGCCGACCCATCTCGCCGCTTTGGTTGTCCCTTCTGTCACGCAACGAACCTCCGGTGTGTCGGCCGCGTCGATTCCTCCGGGAAAACCACTCTCTTCAAATCCTTCGCGCCTCTCGCTCCCGACCCTGTTCCACTGGATTCCTCATGAACCTCCCGGCCAGTATCTTTTGCATGTTCCACGACAGCCCGTCGGATCGGTTTATCCCAGCGACGGTCACCGGTGGACTCTGTTCATTATCGGGAACAGGACTCCTGATTCAAGAGTTCGGGGACCACTCGATGACTTTGCCTGACCTC
>JAQBXN010000245.1 GCA_027625095.1 Planctomycetota bacterium
CGTCTTTCCTCTCGACAAAGCATTCAGTACCAAGCTCTGCGGCTCACCTATCCGCTGACACGGGTTCACTGAATATTTACGTTTCTGATTTAAAACATAGAAATAGATCTGACCCTATCTGACCCTAATGGTGTGCATCTCGTCTTCCGACCTTTTCCGTAGCAATGAACATGTGCACCGGCACCCAATTCCACATCCTGGCGTCGTAGTGAAGTGAGTTCGTTGTTCCGCAGTCCGGTCTGTACGGCGAGTAATAATAGCGCCCGGTCCCGCCTCCCAATCCATGTCCCAGTGTCTGTGGCGGAGACCAAAGCGGTGCTCTCCTCTTCCGTGAGGAATTCCACGGTATGCCGTTCATAACGCTTTGCTGGGATGGCCAAACACGCTGGCAGTGCAGAGCAAGAGCCGGCTCGTTGAGGGCCACGTCTCCGAAGAAGGAGCGCAGGGCGGAGAGACGGTTGTTTCTCGTCCGGGGCGAGTTGTTGCGTTCCAACTCAAGATGCCGCAGGAGCTCTGTCAGAAAGCCTGCATTCAATTCCTCGAAACGTAGATCGGAAGGTGTGGTTTTGAGCCGTTCGGAGGCAAAGGCGATGAGGAGCCGGAAGGCGTCCCGATACTCCGCCACCGTTTTCGGGCTGGCGTCGAGTTGCTCGATTAACCGCTCGGTGAAGAAGCGCTGAAGCAGAACCGAGAAGTTTGGGGTCTTCATTGTGCACCTCCTTTCTGCGCGGCTTCGGTGGCGAGTTGAAGGTACTGCCTCGATGTACCAGTAGGTGTGGTCGACCTGTGAGTGACCGAGGTATGTGGAAAGCTTAGGCATCTCCCGCGCCACGTCTTTGCCTGCCCGATACCATTCGAGCAGTGTTCTTGTCGCAAAGGTATGGCGGAAGTCGTAGAGCCTTGGCCCGCGTCCAAGTCGCTGAACCCTCGAGGATCTCCTAGGGTAAGCCAAAGCTCGACGAGACAACGTCCTTCGAACGATGGAGTCGAGGAAGCTCTGTTAAATCCGGTCTCAATCGGTTAATGAACTCAGGAATAATCTCGTTTGGCCAATTGTTGGGCGCGACGTCTCGTCAGACGCTAGCCATAATAGTCCATCAGATCCACCACCGTCTCAGGCCTATTCTTCCACCAGGAATAGAGAATTTTTTTAATAACCCTTTCGGGTCTATTCTCCTGCCAGCAAGAAATTAAGTCCTTAAAGGCCCTTGCCGACCGGTTCTCCCACCAGAAGTAAACTAATTCGCTGACAGTCCTTTCGTCGAAAGTGGCTAGAACGGAAAACAGATTATCGCCGTCAACATGCCTAATTGAGTGCCCGCTATCTGCGGCAGCGGCAAGGCACTCGCGAACCGAATTCAGTGGAGCCAAAATAGGGCGAAGCGACTCGCCGTCATCCAATTCGTAGCAGTAGCCATGGACGCTCGCTTCAAACAGGTAGAGGCGATCATTCAAGGCTGTCCGGCAATCGATCAAGATGCCATCTGATTTTCGCCAGCATGTCCGGGAAGAAGACTCTTCAAAAGGATATGAGTCGGGTTCGCGGTTGAGATGAACTTCCCACGGATCCCCACTATCGGTCAGTCGCACAGCGTTCACGATGGACAGCAGCTTGTTGATGTCCGCAGAATCCAATGTGAATAGGTAATCCCTCAGCTCCGGTAGACTGACCCATTCCCGGGGGAGCGGGTTGAGTCGCTGAGCGGTTGTAACTGCCCTGCCCTTGTCTCCGCCTTGCACAGCTACTGACACAAAGAGTAGCTTTACCACATCAACGCTCAACACGGGAACCTGGTGCCGGCAACGGCTGATCTGAATGAGAAGTGGTTCATCCTTTTCGATCACGAATAGGTCTGTACGGCCATCGTCGCTACGCCCTACGTGCGAAACATTACACTCGTGAAACTCTTTCAATACGGAACCAACCAACTCTTCGACTTTCCTGGGCGAGGCGGCCTCAAGACTCTCCCCAAATTCATGGATAGATGTGCACAGATGACTCAGCAGCGGAGCTTCTTTATGGGGATTGAACTCGGCGGAATGAGGAACTGCGATGTGATTCGCGCCCAGGCTATCGGTAAGCTTGTATATCCAATATCCACACAAAGGGCAGGCGTCGTAGTGGGTTGTGGTATTAGTTTCATCGCTGGAGATGTAGTGGTAAACATCCGTCAAATTCCCGTCACAACAGGGGCAGAGGTCGCTTGAGATTCTATGCTGGATGTTAGCTTGACGGCTCTTGTGAAGTCGCAAGCCCAGGTGCGAGATTGGGAGGATTTGGTGGATGCTCTCGTCACATTGTGTGACTTCAATCCAAGTGCCGAATTTTTGGGGAACAACCTGTCGCTCTGACATTTGAAACACCGGGCAATTCTATTGCTTCAATCTACGAGAATAATCTATGCCTCTCCTAACTCTCAAAGACCAACATTGAGTACGCCGTGTACGTGCCTCATGCTGGCAGACGAGACAATTGTAGGGTGCGCCTTATGGGAGCATTCGTCAGGCCATCCTTCAAACAGTCCTGAGGAGCACCAGAATGATATCAGCCGCTGCGTTTCCGTTCTGTAGAAGAATTTCGCTTATGGTTGGAGAAGTGTGGAGATGATTGGTTTGATTGCAGCACCTGCGATGCGCCCCTGACCGAAAAGTGGAATTTCACATGACTATCGGCGATTTCTCTGTGAGTCTTCCACATTGTCAGCGTCAAGCCAGGATGGAAAGTTTTCGATGAGTTTTGAAAGACCTGGAGCACGAATGGAGTCAAGTGCCTCTTCAAGGCCCATCCATCGTCTTTCCCTCCGTAAAATATCGGGGAATTTCTCAAGGGCTTCGGTGACTCTCAAGGAAAAGACTTCGACATTGCAGGTCCCACCCCAGTTCTCTTTGTGATAGCTGTATGCTCCCAGCGTGCGCCCAGATGACACGCCTTTGACGCCAGCTTCTTCGAACGCCTCATTGAGTGCTGTTTCGAGTGGCGTCATCCTCTGCTCCACAACCCCTTTCGGGATAATCCAATTCCTCTTCCGGATTGATGTAATCAGCAGGATTTCTAATAGCCCATCACATAGCCGATAGGGAACAACTCCCGACTGACGAAACAAAAATGCCGGTTTCTTACTGGCCATTCGTAAACACTCTCATGGAAAACAGAACAGGGGATGAAGGAATCGTAGATTTCCCCGCTGAAACTGAATAGCACCTGGATTTCATGGGCAGAATCTTTTCTCCAACGGCGGGCACTTAATCACTCAATGAGGGCTTCAGCTATTGGCAATTGAAGTGCCTCTGCGAGTGCCCGACCAACGGTTGCGATATCCGTATTGGCAACACCGAGTATGATCCCCCTTTCTGAAATTTCTGGGGCTAATTCAACCGGACACGCTGCGAGGACGCTCGTCGCAATTTCAATGGCCGCTTGAGATGGCGTTAAACCAGCTGTTTCCAGGCAAGACAATGTTGCGCCGATCACGATTCCAGTGCTGCAGATGATTTCCGCATCAATGCGATCTGTATAGACCGAGATTCTGAGGTATGCCTTGGCAGGTTTCATCTATGATGTTTCCTCTTCCTGAAGTTGAAATCACGCTTCATCCGCAGCAACTCCCGAAATAAATTTCTCGTAAACGATGACCGGAATTGGAAGGACGCCGAGATGTTCTTCAATGACGTCAACCACGTCATCCCACTCCAGATGACCGAGGCCGGCCGCGATTCGCGGCATCGCCAGACTGGTGATCCCTTCCTCTTCAAAGTTTGCGGCGACGGCGGCGAAGCAAGCCGAGACATATTCGAGCGTTGCTCCACCCAAGTCTGCCTGCGTCGCCAGATTCAGCACCCAGGGAGTTGTTTTCTTTTCAAGATAGTAGCCGCCGGTCTGGAATTCTCCTGAATGACACCTTCGCCGATACTCCTTAAACATCCCCGGAAAGCGTGCCTTGAATTCTCGTGCAACGCCGGCCCCCATCCTCCCACGACAGTTGCAGCCGTGGGCGAGAGTCTGGGCCTCTGTGAGGAAGAGATCGCCGCTTACGTATTTGATTGGCATTCAGGATGCTCCTTTAGACACGTTTCTGCGAGGAAACACCCAATCTTCTGCCTCGACGGTCAACTCCCTGACTACCAGCTCTCCCCTGGGTCAGATGGGGTCAGATCTATTTCTATGTTTTAAATCAGAAACGTAAATATTCAGTGAACCCGTGTCAGCGGATAGGTGAGCCGCAGAGCTTTACACTGAATGTTGTATCGAGAGGATAGACGAAGACGTTTTTGGCTGGAAGTGGGTGTCGATGTTCTCGGTCTCTTTTTCCTCGTCCACGGGTCTTGCCAACGTGGGTCCAGTTTGCGGCGCGGTAGCAAGTTCCTT
>JAQBXN010000246.1 GCA_027625095.1 Planctomycetota bacterium
TCTGTTGCCATGAGGGCAGGAAAGGCAACTTACAAGGGCAAGCGGGCACACACGAAATGGCACAGATTCCTTATCTCGGATTGGAGGGAGTCGGGGACTGGTTTAGCAGTCTCCGAAGTGCCAAGTTTCAGCTTGATCCATATCTGCGATATCTCAACACCTCTCGCTCGTCTCTCAGAAACAAGAAGCTCAATCTGGAATGGCGAGCCGCGAGTCAGGATGAAGAGAATGAACTCAATGCGAATCTCGTGCGGCCCCCACGACGCAGAAGAAGAGGAAATCCCAAGCGGAGACACCGCCGCCGTAGAGGTGATCCAATTCCATCTGGTGTCTGGGTCTTTCTGGAAGATTCGGAAGAGTGTCCAGAGAAGCAAAAGCGAAAGACAGAGGACGAATTCACTGATGCGGAATTCATCTGGGATGACAAACAGTGCAGCAAGGAATCTCGAATCAAAGTCCTTGAGACTTGCGACGATCCGCCTGCTCTGCTTCTTGATCGGATGCCTCGAACCGAAGACCAGGAAGAAGACGAAATAGGGAAATCGGGGCGTCTCTTCCTTCGTCCCAACACGGTTCCCCTCGACAGACAGATTACGGCACTGGAGCGCCTGTTGAAGGAACCACTGCCTTCACACGCGCCTCTGATTCGTCTGCTTACGACGCGCTCAACCTGGCCGGACTTTGAACGAGATGATTTACAGGAAAACGAGTGGTGCATCCTGAGGGATGTCGAGTATGACGGAACAGACGAACAGCGTCGGTTTGTCGAAACCGCTTTGGAAACTCCAGATTTTGCCATTCTTGAAGGCCCGCCGGGGTCGGGCAAAACGACGGCGATCTGCGAACTGATTCTCCAGGCCGCGAGACGCGGGCAGAGAATCCTGCTCGTGGCCTCGACGCATGTGGCAGTTGATAATGTCCTGGAAGAAATCATCGACTGGAGAGACCGGCCTGATTCGGAAGACCTGGTCCTGCCCGTCCGCATTGGTGACGAAAACCGTGTGGAATCAGATGGGGTCAAAGACTTCATTCTCAAGAACTGCGTTCAGTCATTTCTGGATGATTTGATGGACTTCCTTGAAAGGCCGCAGGATGTCAGTCCAGAGGCGGAGCCGGCAAGGCAGTACCTCAGAGATGCGCTGATCAAGGACAGTCGGAATCAGAGCAGAGAGGATTTCGAGCAGTTCCTCCTGGACGGCGCAAACCTGGTATGTGGGACAACCATCGGGATTCTAAAACATCCTGCGATGAGAAACGGAGTCGAGCCGTTCGACATGATGATTTTGGATGAGGCATCCAAGACGACTTTCTCGGAGTTTCTTGTTCCCGCACTTCATGCCCGGAAATGGATCATCGTGGGGGACATCAAGCAGCTTGCTCCCTATATTGATGACGGTGAGTTCTCCAGCAATCTTCAGGAAATGCTCTCTGAGGAGGACGCACAGATCTGCATGAATACCTTCGCGGCGGAGAAGGGCGACTACGGCAAACCGATGCCAGTGCTCGTAGCGACAGACTCCGACCAGGAGAAGCAAAAGTACCTGGATCAGGCAAATGAGAATGGCGTCCCGGTTGCGAATCTCGACGAGCCACTGGAGATGCAGCCGCTGTATGCCTCTCTAATGGTGGGGAAGCCGGAAAGCATCGCCAAGTGTGAAGCCAGGCTACCGGGCGACTTGCGCATACTGAACGGGCCGCTGCCAAGCCTACCAACATTCGAGCGACATCGTGCTGCCATGAGGGTCGAATCTCCAGAGGAAGAGCAGGACTGGTCGGAGGAACTGGCCTGGCGTCTTATACGTGCCTACGAGCTGAGACAGGATGGCGTTTCAAGGGAACGTTACGACGACGATATTGAAGCTCTCATTCCCGTCTGGGATGAAGTCAATCGGAAGATAAAGGACGACCTGCGCTATCTGCGGCGCGTCGGTCTCCCTTCCATTCTCGAATTGCTTCAGGTTGGTTTTGAACCGTATGAGGGTCAGAGGAACGAAGTGGTCTTGACGCATGGATTGCCCGGTTGTGCAAAAAAGAAACGCCTGGCGTCATTGAAATACCAGCACCGGATGCATCCCGACATCTCGCGTTTCTCCAGAGAACAGTTTTACAGTTACGATGGCAAAGTCCTCCTCCAGGACAGTCGCAAGGCTATTGGGAGAGATTGGGGATATGACCGCTATCCAATGACGGCTGCATGGGTGAATGTTGAGGGACACCAATTATCCGGTAACCGAAACGAAATCGAAGCAGATCGGCTTAAATATGAACTTGACGAGTTTCTGATTTGGGCACATCAGAATCCTCCCGCGGAAGATGGCCCTTTCGATGGCACTTACGAAGTCGCCGTCTTGACCTTCTATCGCGGACAAGAGGCAGTATTGCGTGAGCATCTGCAAAGAAAATTCGGCCAGAGGAACAAACGAAACTTTTACGTTCAGAGAGAGGGGGAGAAGGATGCTGCGCCCTTGGTCCATGTCACGCTATGCACCGTCGACCGTTTTCAGGGGCATGAGGCGGACATCGTTTTTCTTTCCTTTGTCAAGACTCGCTCTGTTGGGTTCTTGAACAGCCCTAACCGAATCAACGTTGCTCTGACTAGGGCCAGGTATCAGCTAGTCCTGCTTGGTGACAGGGGGAACTTTCGGAGGCAACAAGGCTCAGAGCTTCTTCAACAACTGGCTGAAAACATCACAACGCGGGACGACATTGAATGGAGACCCCAAAGATGAAACAGAAGATCAACCTGAGAACGAAGATCGAAGTAAAGGCTTTCGACCTATCGGCAACCGTCGCCTTCGGAAGCAAGCGGCCTGAATTTCTGGCGGTTGCGGAACTGGCTTCCTGCCTCAATCGACCGATCACTGGAGAGGATGTCTGCCGGGAACTGCTCAAAGGGCTTCCTGAGCCCATGGGGTGGAGGGCAATTCAGAGGTGCGTGCAGTTGGGTATTCTACGACAGCCGAATCCCAGGTCGGATGCGACCCTAACTTCGAAATGAAGTCATATGCACCTCCTCATTCATCTGGTCTGATGAAGACTTGACCGCTGCGTTATTGCAGGCGGCGGATCGCTCTGTGAGGGTTTACCTTCTGACAGCCTCAGCCCTTCAGATAAAGAAGTGGCTGGAACATGAGGGGAGTTCAGGAGGCGGCCAACTCGAACGCCACACCGATCTCCTCGACAGAATGGCAGGGCGGGTTCTTGTCCGCTCGTCTGACATGTTCCACGCGAAGTTTCTCCTGGTCGATCCTGACCGGGAGGAAACAGGTTCTGTCAGCCAGGGGAGTGCCTTCCTTTCGACGGCAAACCTCAACCCGGCCCTTACGAAGAGTATTGACTTGGGAATCGAACTTTCACCCGATGATGCCTACTCACTGTTCGGTGCGTTTCGGACAGCCTTCTGGGACCTGTCAACGCACGAACTTTTTGAGCCCGGAACGATGAAAGCTATCGTGGACAAGCCCGGAAGTCCCCCGGAGCGGTCCGCGGGTTCACTCAGATTTACATTGGGGGACCATACTGATCTGAAGACAGAGATTCTGGAGTTGATCCGAACTGCGGCGAATCAACTTCTCGTGTCCGCCTACACCCTCAAGGCAGACCATGAAACGGTCCAGAGTTTAGCCGATGCCTCTAAGAGGGGAGTAGAGGTCAAAGTATTGATGCGGAAGCTGCCTTCCAATGCAGGCGCAGCATCATTCCTGGCAAAAGCAGGTGCACAGATACGAGCGCACGACAGCCTTCATGCCAAGGCTGTCGTGTCAGATGGCAAGGCCATTGTGATGACAGCCAACCTGGACCCGCTTGGAATGGACCGCGGATTCGAGATCGGCTGTCTGCTCCCGGAGATAAGAGCGAGTCGGATACATCAGACTCTCCAAGAGTGGTTTGAGGGATTCCCGTGGGAATACTCAATCGAACCGAGGCTGGGCGACCACATTGGTGAAGTCAGTATTCCATCATCGTCGAACGGGGTCGCAACAGGCTTCATCGAAGCAGAGACCTCAATCCAAATCGAAGAGCCACTGACCGCAGACTCAGTACTGCTGATGGACAAAGTAGAGCCGGCGAATCTCAACCAGATCGCAAGGAGTAAGTGGGCTCATCGAGTGCAACTTGACTGGCAGGTGCTACCGCCATCCCTGCCGGAAGGAGCTAAAAAATTAGAGAGAAGTGTTCCCCGTGACCAGCCCTACAGAAGGCCAGTGTTTGAAAAAGATGGCCATTACTTTGTAAAGGGGAATAAGAAGGACAAGCGTTCAAAGAAACTAGTGTCGCGGCCCAGAAGTTCTTGCCCATTTCTCGGCAGTTTGAGTTCCTCGATCTTGCCTGTCCGTGCCTATGTGGTTTCTCCAGTCC
>JAQBXN010000247.1 GCA_027625095.1 Planctomycetota bacterium
CGGCCGGGCCAGCAGCATCGACATTTCAGGATTTAGTTTAGAGCGTTTCGAGAAGGGGCAGCTTTTCACAGCAGCCTACGGAGGGAATCGTGCCTAGGAAAGTAAGTGTCAGCAGGAGGAGATTGAAAGCTCTCCCCCACAGCTGAGGCAGCGGGTCCGGTGCGTTTTCTTCAGTAATCCTTTGTGGGGAATTCTGGGCTGCCACACCTTTGCCAGTTCCGAAGGCCGCAGATGCCAAGTTCGTAAGTTCGATTTTGAGGTAATTTAGTTCAAAGATGACAATACGCATTGGAGTGGATGTTGGTGGAACCTTTACAGACGTAGTCTGCTTTGACGAAGAGCGGGGACGGCTGACTTTGCTTAAAGTACCCAGCACTCCCAAAGAACCTGACCGTGCCGTTGTCGCCGGAGCGCATCGAATCCTACAGGAGAACGGTCTCAGCCCGGAGTCAGTCAGCTTCTTCATTCATGGCACGACCATTGCCACCAACACCTTATTGGAAGGCAAAGGAGCTCGAGTGGCGCTCTTGGTAACCGAAGGGTTCCGTGATGTCCTTCAGATCATGCGTCAGGATCGTCCTCGCCTCTACGATTACTTTATCCAGCGCCCGGATCCCTTGGTGCCAAGAAACCTCCGTTTTGAGATACCCGAGCGCATGCTCTACACCGGCGAAGTCCGCACTGCGCTCGAGGAAGAGGCAACACGCTCGGTGCTTAGGAAAATTGAAGCGTTGGGCATTGCAGATGTCGCGGTCTGCCTGCTTCATTCCTACGCCAACCCCCAACATGAAAACGTTTTGGGGGCGTGGATCGCAGAGGAGATTCCTGGAGCGCGCATTTCGCTTTCAAGTGAGATCCTTTCCGAATTCAAAGAATTTGAAAGAATGAGCACCACCGTGGTAAACGCGTATGTCTTGCCGCGAGTTTCGAGGTATGTCGAGAATCTGAAGAACGGACTGGTGGAGATGGGCATTCGTTCAGGTCTGCAGATCATGCAGTCGAACGGCGGTCTAATGACTGCCGAAGCCGCCCAGAAACACAGCGTGCAGACGATACTGTCCGGTCCGGCCGCCGGGGCACTCACTGGCCTCCGGCTGGCCCAACAAGCCGGTTTTGGAAGCATGATCTCGATCGATGTCGGAGGCACCAGCGCCGACGTGGCCCTGGCTCACGACGGCCGACTCCATTTTGCGGAAGAAAGCGAGATCTCTGGACACGTCATCAAGGTGCCAATGATCGAAATCCAAACCGTAGGCGCCGGCGGCGGCAGCATTGGATGGATTGACCCAGGAGGTGCTCTGCAGGTGGGGCCGCATAGTGCCGGAGCCGACCCGGGCCCGGCCTGCTACGGGTTTGGCGGAACGGAGCCGACCGTGACCGATGCCAACGTGGTTTTGGGGCGAGTCAACCCCGACTACTTTCTGGGGGGTGAAATGAAAATCAATCCCCGGCTGTCGGAACAGGCTGTGCGAGAAAAGATCTCGCAGCCGCTGGGCCTTGGACTCGAGCAGGCGGCAGAAGGCATTCTGCAAGTGATTAATGCCGTGATGGTGAAGGCCATCCGCAAGTTGTCGGTGGAGAGAGGCTACGATCCCAGGGATTTCACGCTGATCAGTTTCGGCGGAGGCGGACCGCTTCATGCCGTCGATCTGGCTTTGGATTTACAAATCCCTCACGTTCTGGTTCCGCCAGCGCCCGGAGTAAGCTCAGCTTTGGGACTTCTCACCGCCGATTTCCGGCATGACTACGTCCGCACATTGCTGTGGAATACAGCCGAACATTCCCTCGCCGCGCTTAAAGAACAGCTTTCGCTTCTGAAGGGGCAGATTTTGAGCCAGATGGGCTTCGAAGGGATTTCCCCGGACACCGTCACCTGCTCACCGCATCTCGATATGCGTTATCAGGGACAGGGATACTCTCTCGACATCCACTTCACCCTTGAGGAGACTCTGTCGTGGGATTCATTGCGTCGTCTCGAAAGCCGCTTTCACGAGAAGCATCAGGCTGTCTACGGCTATGCAGATGCGCACCACCCGGTTGAGATTGTGAACGTCCGAATGGCAGGCGTCGGCAAGCTGTCCCGGCCGCAGTTTCCTGTCTTGCCTGCCGGGGCTGCAGATCCGACTGTAGCTCTCAAAGAACTCCGGCGAGTCTATTTGCAGGGCAGCTGGCAGGATGTGAAGATTTATGACCGTTCCCTGCTCAATGCGGGAAGCAGGATTCCTGGTCCAGCCGTTATCGAACAAGTGGATTCTACAACGTTCTTCTATGCCGAACAAGATGCCGAGATCGACACTTTGGGAAACATCATGATACGGGTGCAACTACAATGAATGTGCGAAAAAGCGAGGAAGCTCTTCGATTCGATCCCATCACACTGCAGGTGATGACCAACGCGATTTACTGTATTGCAGATGAGATGATGGCGGCCCTGATCCGCACCTCTTTTTCGACCAACATCAAGGACCGGCGCGACTGCAGCGGGGCGGTCTTCACGCGTGACTGCGAATTGGTCGCACAGGGCGAAATTGGAACCCCCTTGCATTTGGGGGTCATGCTTCCAACTGTTCAATCCGCTCTTCGAGTGATTCCTCCAGAATCACTCGAACCCGGGGACGATATCATCATCAACACTCCGTATCCTGAGGGCCCCGGCCACCTCAATGATATTTCGATCGTGTCGCCGGCTTTTTATGAAGGTGAGCTGGTGGGTTTTTTGGCCAATATGGCGCACCACGTGGACGTGGGCGGATTTGCTCCTGGCAGCATGCCGTTCGGGGTGTGGGAACACTATCAAGAAGGGTTGCAGATCCCTCCGGTTTTCATTTGCCGGCGAAACAAGCTAGATGAGCAGATGCTCCGTTTCATTTCTAAAAACGTGCGCACGCCCGTCGAGTTTAAGGGAGATCTGACGGCCCAGATTGCCGCCAACAATGTGGGAGAGCAGCGGCTGCAGGCCCTGATGAACAAATACGGAAAAGACACGGTCCTGTTTTACATGCAAGAGTTGATGAATTACTCGGAACGCCGCCTTCTGTCTGCCATTAAGACCCTTCCCAAAGGTTCCCATTTCTACGCAGACTTCCTGGAAGGCGACGGGATCAACTCGGATCGGATCAAGATCGGCGTCACGGTTACAGTCGAAGATGACCGAATTGTGGCGGATTTCAGCGCCTCCGATCGCCAGGTTCTGGGACCTCTGAACTGCCGCCCGCCCTCGACCAAGGCTTGTGTTTACTACGTGGTTAAGACTCTACTCGATCCGGGATTGCCTCCCAACTCAGGATTCTTTCGACCGATTTCGGTAGTTACGAAATCGGGTACCCTAGTGGAAGTTGAGTATCCTGGGGCTTGCTGCAATGCCAATATTGTCACGACTCAGCGAATTGTGGATAGCCTCATGGGCGCGTTCGCTCAGATTCTTCCGGACCGGGTTTCCGGCGCCTGCTCAGGAACCATGAACCTGCTGAACATCGGTGCCCGGAACCCGCGCACCGGCCTCCTTTACAACTACATCGAAACGTACGGCGGAGGGCAAGGCGCCTTGGTCGACCGCGATGGCACTTCGGGGGTGCAAAACCACATGACCAATACCCGGAATGCACCGGTCGAGGTCATTGAATCCACCTACCCGCTGTTTATTCACCGCTACGGGCTTATGCCAGAAAGTGCCGGGGCGGGAGAGTATCGTGGTGGGTACGGAATGTTCCGGGAGTTTGAAATTCAAAGTGAGCGCACCACGGTCACCTTGAGCTCTGACCGTTTTGAGATAGGCCCCTGGGGATTGTGGGGTGGTCAAAATGCGCAGCCAGGGTACTGTGCGATCGTTCACCCCGATAACTCCAGAGAAAAGTTGCCTTCCAAGATCACCTGCACCGTCAAAGCCGGGGATCGCTTGATCAGTGTGACTCCAGGAGGCGGAGGACGAGGAGATCCCTTCCAACGCTCCCCAGAATTAGTGCGTCGCGATGTTGTCGAAGAATTAATTTCACCCCGGACGGCCGTGGAAGTTTATGGGGTCGTGCTGCGAGACGACCTGACTGTTGACGAAGAGGCGACCCGCCGCCAGAGAAATCAGGGGCATTGAGCGGGAGGTATTGTGGAAACGCGGCGGCTTGCTGATGCTTTTTAGATGGGTGCTGGCTCACGCCAGCTTGCTGGCGGCCTAAATTCTGCGCTGCGATGCAGGCTGCCTGAACCGGGTGGCGGGCATCGCGATGCGGGAAGTGCAGCGCGCCACAGCGGGAGCGAGCACAAGCGCGGCGCCCGCAGCCCGGAGCGGCGGAGCGTGGGTGGGTGTGGATCAGGCGCTGGCAGGGCGCGGTGAGCGTTGTGGACTGCCAATGGCGGTGTAT
>JAQBXN010000121.1 GCA_027625095.1 Planctomycetota bacterium
AATGGCCTGGAATCCGGAATAATGAATTGCCGAAAAAAGGGTCAGAACTTTCGGGGCACCGCACTAGATGGAATTGTGGAGTTATCGTACGAGTTAAAAAGAACAGCCCTTCTTCTTACTTCCAACTCACTTTGCAACCCCAGCCTCCGAAGCGCGTATGATGTATCGGATGGGTTATTACTTTCAGGCCTTCCTGAACTCATTGCTCATGATTTCCATTTTTTGCCTTATTTCGTTGCCTACACAAACGCCTTCACGAGGTCGATGACCTCTGTCACATCCTCCAGGATGTAATGTCCTGCATCCTGGTAGCTGTGCACGACCGCGTCCGGGAATCGTCGAATCCACTCGTCACGAAAATGAGTATCGAAAACGAAATCCATCTCCCCCCAGCAGATCAGCATCGGCTTGTCTTTGAGACCTGCTAATCCATTCTGGATTTCTGTGACGAGGCCATAGCTCGGATCGCCTTCTTTCAGCGGGATGTCCTGCACGAAACGATGGGTGGCTATTCGATTGTCCCATGAATCGTATGGCTCAAGGTATCCACGCTTCACCACTGTTGGCATGGGATGCCGCTTGCA
This sequence comes from Planctomycetota bacterium, assembly GCA_027625095.1. GTDB lineage: Bacteria > Planctomycetota > PUPC01 > JACPCR01 > JACPCR01 > JAQBXN01. Next base: position 585 of record JAQBXN010000121.1, read on the forward strand.
ACAGACCATGGTTGCGATCCGGGCAAATGCGTTGAAGCGGCGGATCAAAAAACCGCCCAAACAGGTGTTGCGTCCCAGCCAGAGTGCCAGAGGGAAACGCTTGGTGGTTGGCAGATGGAAAGCGCCGGTGTTCAGGACCACGATTTTCTGGATGCGATCCGGATACCTTGTCATGTATCCCATCCCGATCATGCCACCCCAGTCGTGAACGATAAAGGTGACCTTTGATCGGATGTCGAGATGTTCGAGCAGCGCATCGAGATCGTCGACGCGACTTTGAAGTCGATATTCGTAATTGCTGTCATCCGGCTTATCCGAACGTCCGCAGCCGATGTGGTCGGGAACGATGCAGCGATGGGTGTCGCGGAGTGCAAGCACCACGTTGCGGTAATAAAAAGACCAGGTCGGATTGCCGTGCACCATGACGACCGGGTCGCCTTCGCCTTCGTCAAGGTAATGGAGCCGCAGCCCGTTGCGTTCGAAGTAATGGCCCTCGAAAGGGTAGACCTCTTCTACCATTCCAGGCCCAGCATGAGACAGTTGAGCCCACTGCCGATACCCAGGAACGCCACCTTTTGTCCGGCCCGGAGTTCCTCACGTTCTTCAGCGAGGGCTGCAGTAAGAGGTAGGGAGACCGTCCCGATATTGCCGAGGTATTCGTAGGTTGTGAAGTCTTTTTCCACCGGGATACGCAATCCCTTGAGGATCTCTGTCTGGTGGCTCGAACCAACCTGATGACAGATGACGCGGTCGACATCAGCCGGTGACCAGTTGAGTTCGGCGAGAAAGGTCTTCCAGGTCTTCTGACCGAGTTCCACCCCGTATTTCAGAACGTCAACGGACTCCGTCATCATGGTTTGCTGATATGAAAACCCGGTCAGCGGCTCCATTCCCCAGCGGCAGAGCGCGTGATGCTGTGGCTCTGTCCGGGTGGCACCGCCGATAAGTTTGTGCCGATCCAATCCCGACATCTGCCGATCTGTCAGCAGCACTGCAACTGCTCCTGAGCCACCTGTCAGAGTGGCCAGGGCGGTCTTGAAAATATCCATTTTTTTCTCAACGAGCATCTGCTCGATCATCGCCTCATTGATTTCCCGGGCTGTTTCACATGAGACGACCAGCCCGGCACGGATCTGGCCGAGTTCGATCATATTGGCGACATTGACGATACCGTTGAGAACGCCGAGGCACGCGTTGCTCAGGTCGTAGAGCGCGGCGGTCGAATTGACGCCAAGCCCCGCGGCCACGCGGCAGGCGGTTGCCGGTTCAAAATTCTCACGGCAAACGCCTGCGTAAATGAGGACATCCACATCCTGCGGTCGAACGCTCGATTCACTGAGCGCTTTATCAGCGGCAAGGATGGCGCCTTTGGAGAGCGGGAAGTCTGGCTCCCACCAGCGGCGTTCGTAAATTCCCGTCATCGCTTCGAGCTGGCCGACCGGAATGTGCAACGCCTCAAAAAGCGGGCGGACACGTTCCTCGAGCTCCGCGGTAGTCACCACTACCGGGGCGAGTTCGTAGCCAATCGCATCAATGTAGACGTTTGAGTATTTCATTTAGGAACGCAGTTGGAGTCACGGCTTCAGCCGGGTTCTACCTGCAGCTAAGGCCCACATTCTGTTTCAGATTACGCCTCCGGAGCAAAAAAATATGGGCAAAGCTCAGAGTTCTACTTGCAGCTAAGGCCCGGCTAAAGCCGTTACTCCAACCCTATCATCTCATCCGAAGCGTGAAATCCTTCATCTGGTAAATCACACGTCCGTCGACTGTCAAAAATCCGTCGGCCCTCATAAGCCGTTGGGTGTCATCTACCTCTGTAACAACGGCTTGGACGATTACCTTCTCGTCCGGTGGTATCACTTGGCCACGGTAAACCCATTTGTGTTTTTCGCCGATGGCAATGGTCTCGATCTGACGACCTTCCTCCCAGCCCCAGCGTTTAAGAGCGTTTACTTTAAGAAGTTGCAGAAAGGATTCCAGCCCCAGCGAGCCGGGGATGACCGGGTCCTGATAGAAGTGCGCTTTGAAGAACCACGAATCCGGCCGCACCTCCACGCTGCCCTGAATGTAACCAAGCCCGGCGGGCCCGCCATCTGGCACGAACAGGTCCACGCTATCGATCATCCGGAGCATTTCATCCGGATAAGGATGCGACTTCGGATATGCGAACGTCTCTGCCCGCCGGGTCTCGGCTGCCGTTGGCTCGTAGAGCTTTGCATCGCGAATGCCGATCTGGTTTGCCAGAGCCTCCTTCGAAAAGAACCCGAAATTGGTGTCGCCCTTGTAAACCGTTCGACCGTCGCAGGTCGTCTCCATATCAAAATTTTGAATGATCATGCCACCCGATTGCGAGACACCGGTCATCTTGACCCGCGTGGTAAGAGTGCCCATGTTCGGGTGCAGAGCTTCGGACTGCGTCGCCGATCCGCCAAGGTTTCGGAACGAAAGATCCGTCTCACTGGTCAGCGCGGATCCGCAATACCCGGCCAGCCAGCCGCACGGCTGCAAGGCAATCTCCAGCAACACAGCGAACGGCATGTCCTGATGTGCATTGGACTCGAAATACCAGGCATCCGGTGGAATATCATACTGCGCCACCGCGACTGCCCCTGACTTCAGCACCCATGGCTCACCTTCCACATCCGTAATCCGATCAAGGAACTGATACGGCGGACCTGGCAGCCGTGCGATCAAGCGTTCCTGGTCGAATACCTTGTAACGATCCCCAAATGCTTCTGAAGGTTTACCGATAGCGAAGGCCAGGATCTGTTCGAACGTGTAAAGGGCCGGACGACGATCATATTGGATGCTGGATGCGGCGTGCTCGATCTTCGCATGAGCGACTGCGGATTTCTGATTACCGATATTCGAGTCCCCGCTCCTCCACACGTTTTCGACCTTCTCCCGGCTGAGCCCTGTCAGCCGGCAGGTCATATTCGGGATTTCCACAATCGGCTTCTCATCTGAAAACATGAGCGCATCCACGATTACGAACGGCTCTGGGTTGTAACCAATCTCTTTCAGTGTGACCTGGTAGGTCGCTTTTTTTGTGGACTCGATGACCTGTCCCCGGCACTTGAGCGTACTGGCCACTCCCGGAACTGGCTGATAGACCACTTCTCCCTCCTCGCCTATCCACCCCATTCGAAGCAGGAAAATGCGAAGCGTGTGCATGCAACACTCATACATGAGCGTTCCGGGCATGACCATATCGTCGATGAAGTGACAGGTAAGAAACCAGTCATCGGGGTGAATATCTAACTCGGCGGTGATTTGTCCGATGCCGAAACGGCCGCCCTGCGGATCGAGATTCGTGACCCGGTCCACCAGTCGCATCTGGCCGCCTGGTATGGTTACCGGGTGCCGGATGGGCAAGCCATCGAACAGTGGCCCGAAACACCCCGCCAGATCGCCATTGCGCAAGGAAGTCACCTGGTCATCCGAATATGCCTCAACTCCCATCGTGACGAGTGGCCGCCAGTCAGCGGGCAACTTGCCGGGCATAGTGCGTTTCTGAAATTCGGTATGAATGATGCCGGCGCCGGCAGCGAGCTCGGCCTCGGTAAAAAAGCCGGCACAACCGTTTTCCATGCTGAGAAGTGGTTTACCATCGACCGTACCTTCGAACCGGAAATGAAAAAACCAGGTCTGCCCGTGCTGAAAAAAACGATCTATGTGGATGTCGTAATGAATCACGTTGCCCGCCTCGGGCAATTCGTCGTGGAATGTGACCTGCGCATCGAGCAAACGGTAAACCGCCTCGCCCTTGGTCTCGAAATCTATACCCAGGTAGCCGGACAGAAACAGGTCCGCCTGACCCGCTTCGACCGCAATACAAGTAGGAATGCGATTGCAGTCGAGATACCACGAACCAGGATGAATGTCGTGCTCAGTAACCACCCGGCCACTTGTCATCGAACGGGCTTCACCCTCGATTTCGAGTATTCGGTCGGCCAGCATGAGTGGCTCGTCCGGTAAGCGAACCCGCGTTGGATATTTGTCCGCCTCCGCGAACTCCTGGCCCAGCGCAATTCCTATTTTGCCGATGGCAAATTCCATGCACGCTTTACGGTCGAGTGCGGGAGGAGTGTGGGAGTGTGGGAGTGTGGGAGTGTTGGAGTGTGGGAGTGTGGGAGTGTGGGAGTGTGGGAGTGTGGGAGTGGAGGATGGCAAGGGCTGGCCCGTTGATGCTGCTTGTTCGAATAGCTGCAGTTGATGGCTGATGGCGTGGGCGATTGCATCGGCACCCTGTTGTGCGAAATCGAGATAGGCCGAATGTGCCTGCGCGACGGCTGCATTGGAGTTGACCAGATCTCCGATACTGCCGGTTGGATGACTTCGGAATTCTGAGACTGAATTTCCGTTCCTTGGGGTTGGACTGACCGGAGTGGCTGGTGGCACAAAGCCGCCAGATTGGGGAGTTACTGTTGTCAAGCCCCCTGGGTGCGCCGGTGCCTGCCCGGAATTCGCAACGGAAGGTCGCTCTGTAGCCGGTGTCCCACTGGCCTTCCTGGGTTGCGGTGGAGATGCCCGCCGGGGTGCAGGAATGTAGCTCTTATGTTTTGGCAGTGGCGGTAAGACAAACGGCTCACCACCAATTCTGATCTCAAGGCAATCCTCTTCTTCCAATTTCACCGGAGTCGAAGACTGGTAAAGACTTCCCAACTTCACTGGAGCCCCTTCCGCCCATGCCTGAGCTACGACACTCTTAATGCCGAGGACAGGCTCAACGCTCGGGCTGCATGCCGAAATTGCCACGTGTTCTCGATTTTCAAGAATCTGCCGAATCATGCGACTGCACGAAGCGCCGGGCCCGATTTCGAGAAAGACCCGAACCCCATCTTCGTAAGCGGCATTAATAACCTTCGTGAAATCGAATCCATCTACCGCGGGCCCAAGGATTGCATCGGCCGCGCTTTCGGGTGTGACTTCATAAGCGCCTGCGCGAACCCCGCTGTAAAAGCTCACCCCTTCAGGTACGTGCGTTTTGAAAACATGGAGGTTTCGGTATGCCTGTGCAACGGGCTGAACCACCTCGCAGTGAGTGGCAATGACGTCTGGTATCCCGTGGTACTGGCAGCCGAGCTCTGCTACCAGCTTTTTCACCGCGTCGGCATCGCCGCCAATGACGCATTCGTTCGGAGTATTGACGATAAGCAGATAAGCACGAGGCCCAAGGGAGCGGGATTCACGCACCTGGAGTTGCTCCAGCACCGAAACTACTTCTATAGCAGGAGAATTGACCACTCCGACGACCCAGTTCACCTCTTCGTCATCGCCGAGTTCCCACGCCTTTCTGACGGCATTGTGAGGGCCGGCCATCTCGGTTCGGAAGAGCGCTGACTCCCTCATGCGTTTCAGCCCTTCATGGCGTTGACGCCAGACTCGCATGCCGAATAAGGCAGCAGATTCGCCGAGGCTGTAGCCGATCACTGCGTCCGGCTCGATCCCATAGGAACGAATGAGATCGGTAACCACAGACCCTAACGCCACCTGGCCAAAAATGGCTGATTCGGCATCGACTTTTTGACGGCCTGACCAAAATGCATCCACCATAAGCTGGCTACGGAGACTTTCCGTCTCAGCATCCTGGCTTCGAAAGATCTCCGGCCAGTGAATAGAGAGCTCGCGGCCCATACCCGAAAAATGGTTACCGAACCCTGGATATACAAACGCCACCCGGCCAACCCGGGATAAAGGTTCTGGTGAGAAGAAAATACGGCCGTCGATATCCGATGGGTGCGAAGGGGCTTTCCGGATGGGTTTGTCCGGAGTCTGCTTGAGATGCGTCTTGGCGTATTTCAACAATTTGCCAAGCTGCGTATAGCTGTATGCAACGAGCGCGAGCCGCACCGATCCATTCTGAGGCTGGGATTGGGCCCAATGGCAGGCGAGAGCTTCGAGCCCAATTGCCTTTTCTGTAGTAAGAGTCTCCAGGTCGTCAAGACTCGAAAGAATTTCGCCGGCATCAGAACCACTGCAAAAGAACAAAGTCTCAGGCAACTCGGTATACCGGATATTCGATTCCTGATTCCGCGTCCCCGTGATCCCTCTTTCCGCCTCTTCCAACACCAGATGGGTGCAGTTGCCATCGACACTGAAAGAGGTCACCCCTGCCCGCCGGGGGCCGGCCATGCGATCTCGAAGCCAGTGCCGCGGAGTGGTGTACTGCAGCGTCGGAGTGTTGGAGTCTTGAAGGATCGAGGAAGTGGCATGACGGAGGGGCGGGAGAACAGATTGGTGCAGGCAGAGGCTGGCCTTTACGACTGAGGCCAAAGCCGCGGCAGCACCCGAGTGCCCGATGTCGGCCTTTGAACTTCCGACAACCATTGGAGGTGTTGGCGGTACATCGCCGGCCCAGTTCCCGTTGCTGACTTCCTGGGTGAAGAAGGCCAGAATACTTGCGACTTCGGTAGCGTCCTCATCCGGCTGTCCGCTGCCATTCGTTTCAAGGTAGCCAATGGATTCAGGAGGAACGCCGGCATTTTCATACGCACGGGAATACGCAAGTGCACAGGCACTTGCCGTCGGCACGAACGACTCGACTCCACCGCCCGTGGCCGAGCCCATGCCCTTGATGACAGAATAGATTCGGTCGCCGTCTCGTTCGGCGTCTTCCAGGCGCTTAAGAATCACGGCCGCCGCGCCCTCGCCCATAATCGTCCCGTCTGCCTGCACATCGAATGGCCGCGCCTTTCCGGCTTCCGACCATCGTCTTCCCGCGTGAGCGCCGAGCATTGAACGAATATCTGATGCCAGGTCGACCGCACCGACAATGGCGTAATTCAGCTCATTCTGCTGTAAGGCTCGAACCGCAGCTTCGAGCGCTCGCGTGCCTGATGTCTCCTCGCTGGAAATGGTGAAACAGGGCCCGCCAATCTTGAACGCCCTCGCGATTCGGCTGGCAACAATGCCCCCGAGGTTGCCCATGACGCCATCCGCCGAAAGTGCCGGGCCCGCCGCCTGGCGTAATTGGTCGACCCACTCTTCAAGTTCGCTCTCTGAAAGTTCCAGTCCCAACTGCTCTGACCATTCACGTGCACGATGGACGAGTGACCATCGAAAGTTGAAATTGGTCGTGTTCAAGTCGAGTCCCAGGCCGACAAAAAGACCGGTCTCGAGACGATGTGACTCGTCCCACTTTGAATCGCTCAAAGCGCGGTCGGCCACCAGCAGCATGAGCAACTGTTGCGGCAGCATGTCGAGCAATTCTTTGGGCGGGATGCGGAATCGTTTGAGTGGGAAAGGAATCTTCTCGACGAAATAACCGTTGAAGGGACATTCCGTAAATCCCTCTTCCTGAAACCACTGGCTCATCTCGGCGCCCCACCAATGGTCTGGAGAGTTCGGCTCGATATCCTTGCCCGCCCCGAGCACGCGCTCCTGGAACTCATGCAAGGTCTTCCACGGGCCGAAGAAGGCGTCCATGCCAACAATGGCGATGGGGGTATCGGAATGCTGAACACGCTTCACACGCGACCTCTCATCCGAATCCTGAATCCTGAATCCTGCATCCTTAATCCCGTTATCCCACTCCTCCAGTAACAAATGTGCATTGATCCCTCCAAACCCAAATCCGCTGACAGCCGCACGCCGTGGTTTGTCATCTGCCGTCTCCCAGTCATGCGGCTCTTGCAAGACGGCAAACGGGCTGCTTTCGATCCCGAGTTTCGAATTGGATTTGCTGTAGTTGGCGGTGGGTGGGAGCTTGCGATGTTTCATGGCCATCAGTGTTTTCACCAGGCCGGCGGCCCCTGCGGCGGTGAGTGCATGCCCAACGTTGGATTTGACGCCTCCGATAACGCACTGGCCGGCTCGCCAGTCTTCGCCCTCCCAGAGAGCGCGAAGGCTTTCGAATTCAACCGCGTCTCCGACGGGAGTACCGGTAGCATGACATTCGATAAGCTGCACCTCGGAAGGACGCCACCCGGCCCTCTGGTAGGCTGGCCGCATGGCCCGGAGCTGCCCTTCGGTACTGGGGGCCAGCAGGTTGGCGCCCAGGTCGTTCGAAAGACCGGCTCCCGTAACGACTGCATAGATATGGTCCTGGTGGTCCAGCGCGTCCTGCAATCGTTTGAGAACAAAAATACCAGCGCCTTCGCCGACGACGAGTCCATCGCCTTTCTCATCAAATGGCGAACAATTCCCTGAGGGTGAGAGAGCCCTTAGCTGAGAGAACCCCATCTGGGTGTAGAGACAGTCCGGCCGTGAGATACCTCCAGTCAGCATCGCGTCCGCTCGCCCGGCCAGAAGCTCGTCCGCGGCCAGCTTGAGGGCATATAGGGATGAAGCGCACGCGGCATCAAGAGTGTAGCTACCACCTCCGAGTCCCAGAGCCTTCGCCAGAACGCCTCCAGGCAGCCCGGTGACGTAGCGATTCAGTGGGTGAGTTCGATGCTCCCGTTTCGCAGGCTTGCCGAGTAGCTTTTCTTCGAATGTCCATCCCAGGAATTCCCTGGCCATGGCCGAAGAGGTTTCGGTCGGCAGCGCGATGTTGCCGATGATGACGCCCGTTCGGCTGCGATCTATCTGATCGGTCTGCGCGTCCTCCCAAGCCTGTCTGCCGGCATAAAGAGCCAGGTGAAACAGGGGGTCGAGCTGCGCAATGATCTCTCCGTCGAGATCTAGCCCGGCGGTATCGAGAGGGATTTTATCAATCAGGCAGGCCCTACGAGAGCAAACTTTGTCCGGCGAAGGCACGACCGGCGAGTAGGCATCTTCTACGGAAATTTGCCATCGGCCGGGTGGTGGCTCACTGGATGTATTGATGCCGTTGGCAACGACCGACCACAGAGATTCCGGGTCCGGCGACTGCGGAAAAATGCAGCCCAAACCAACAATGGCAACTTTGTCAAAATTCATGTTACTGGCGCGCACGATGCCCTGAAGTGAGCGGGGCATTATAGAAGCTCGAATTGGCTTCGCTGATGGGTAAGAGGGACGCTGGTGTATCGTTAGCAGAATTGAACGCTGCCGGTTGTCTGGCGGGCAGGCCGCCCTGCTGCACCAACGCTCAACATTGATACCAAATCAGTGAAGACACCGGTGCAGGCCGCTTAATCCGAATCCGCCAATACTTATCTGAAAGTCAAGAGCTCAGTTGACCTTACCAGCGAGGTCGGCGCCGGCCTTGAACTTGGCGACATTTTTGGCTGCTATCTTTATCTCAGCGCCAGTCTGTGGATTACGGCCTGTCCGTGCCGCTCTTTTGGAAGCCGAAAACGAGCCAAAACCTACCAGCGCGACACGGTCGCCTTTCTTCAGGACACCTGTCGCAGTATCGCCAACTGTGATATCGACATTCGTGCCCGTGGTCTCACCCCTGGCCCCACGCTGCTGGACTACATGAGCAAGCTCGTGTGCCGCTTGATGAGCATTGCTCCCAACGACGACGATCTCCTTTGGCTTCTTTGCTTCCTCAGGGCCGGCGTTGCCATCCCGAGCAGCCTTGATGTTACGAATGCTGTTCATCGCGATTTCATGTCTTGCACGGCCCGGAGCTCCATCACTTTCCTCTGTGGGTATTTCCGTCATGGGAGTGCCTGTTTTGGCTTTCGAGGCATTACTGAGTGTCTGAAATTTCCGGCTCCCGCGGGTTGCCAAGCCTGACATTGGATCGAAGAGGTCGGCCTTATTCATAAGAATGAATTCCTTAGGTTTTGAGGCGAGCGCGAATTTCAGACGCTCTACCTGAATGTTCTCTGAGACCACTATCGGGGAATTAAAGTTTGGCTTGAGTGGAATCACTCAGTTGGTCGTTCTACTCCTCACTCCATATTCGCGTGCTTCTTAAACATGGTCTCTTCCGTCTCACCAAGGCGCGGCATCATCGCCATGATGAAAGCGTCCAACAGAATGAAGAGTGACTGCTCGAAGAGACTTCCCATCGGCTGGGTAGAAACATTGCCTGATGTGGATTCCGCCTTCGGGGTGGGTGCATCAATTCTTACTACCGTTTCGGCGACCAGGGCGATGACTGAATCCGGGTCGGCGGTGATCAGAATGATCCTGCATCCAAGTTTGCGTGCCTTATTCGCAGCCAGCAGCAGGCTGGAGGTGCTCCCCGATCCCGAACCGAGGATCAAAAGGTCCTTTGCGGTGATCGCGGGGGTGGTCACATCTCCAACCACATGAACCGGCTTGCCCAGATGCATGAGCCTCATGGCGAACGCACGCATGGCCAGCCCGCTCCTGCCGACGCCGCCCACAAAGACTCGGTCAGCCAGGACGAGCTGTTCGATCGCCTGGAGCGCATCCGCTACCGAGATATTTGAAAGGCAGTCGCTCAATTCTTTGCCGATGTCCTTCAAGGCGTCCAAAAAATCACTCATTTTCTTTGTTCCTGAACTGGTTGTGAAAAGCCTTCGCAGCTTCCGATGGATTGTCGTTCCCGACAATGGCGCCGCCAACAACAACGATATCCGCCCCGAGTTCCAATGCCTCGGCTGCCAGCCGTAAGGTAATCCCACCCGCAATGGAGACTCGAAGATCAGTATTCTGTTTCAGGGCACTGACCAAAGACAGCGAATCACGGCCCTTTACATCATGGGCTGTATGGGCACAAAAGTGTGACTGGCCAAGAGCCCGCAATTCTTCGGCACGCCCAATGGGATTCGGAGAGTTAATCAAATCCACCATCACCAACTTTCCATATTCCGCTGCAGCTTCCAGCGTGCCCTCGATGGTCGCGTTGTCCGCCACACCAAGTACGGTGACAAAATCCGCACCGCGCCTGAAAGCACTCGTGGCCTCAAGGTAACCCGCATCCATGATCTTCAAATCCGCCAGGCACAGCTTATCCGGAAACGCGGCCTTGAATCTTTCCACGATGGCGAGCCCTTCTTCATAGATAAGCGGCGTACCGGCTTCGAGGATGTCGAAATGAGGGTACGCGGCCTCGGCCAGTATCATGGCTCGCCGGCCGTCAGTGACATCAATGGCGAGTTGGAGAAGCGGGGTGGTGGGTTGGAGTTCCATACAAGCAATTTTGAATTGAGCGCTGGTGCACACGATCGGATTCTTGGTCTCCTTATATGAGAGTTCGCCCTGTAAGAGAAGGTCAGGCAGACGAATTGATAAGTTTTTTTCAGACGAGGGAACAGGCAAACAGTGCCAGCCGAAGGGAGGCAACCTAATAAAAAGCGAACAGGCAAACAGCGTCAGGCGCCACTTCCGACTCATACTTACTCATTACGTAAAAAAAGCCCGGCCGCCGAATCATTCGGCGACCGGGCCATTCAGCTACCGAGTCGTTACCCGGCAGGGGATCAGTAATCGAAGTCAACGATGACTTCGTTGTTGTTTTCATCGATCTCTTCGATGACGCCTTCCTCGGGCCAGGCGTCCGCCGTAGCGATCATGGTGTAGATGCCTGAGCCGGCACTGCCAGGCATTTTGACATAGCTGCGGTAAAGGAGACTGCGGCCCACGGGCAGGCGGCCGATTCGGAGCCAACTGCGTCCGACCTCTGTACCCGCGCTGTCGATGATGCTGAAGCGGAGCCAACTGGTGGTCGGCGGGCGTTCCGTGCCTTTGTTGCTGATGCGGCAGCTCACGTTCACCTGGCGGTATTTGCTGAGCTTGCCGCGGATGACACGGGTGTGACGCTTGGCTGACGGGCTGGATGCAACAAGATCCGGCCCTTCTTTAACGGGGGTGACCACTGTGATCCCGAGGGTCTTCTCGTTGTTGTTTTCGTCGGCCTCAGCGACATCCGAGCTGATGTCCGCGCGGGCAGTCACGGTGTGGGAATCCAGACCATTGGCCAGGTCATTGAGGGTGAACTGAAAGGTCTGAGAGCTTGCACCAGCGGCAAGCGTGCCCACCTCGAATTGCCCGGCAAACTTCCCGTCTACCGTCAGGTCGGCGATGGAATCGACGGCGGAGGATTCGCCTACATTCTTGACCGTGAAACGGATGGCTGTTGAACCACCGGTTTCAACTTCATTTGGGTCAGCTTTGAGCACATCGATAATCAGGTCAGGCTTGCCGAGGACGTCGATCTCTACCGAGGCCGTGTTATTGGTCTCGTCGAGTTCGACCACTGCATTGCCCGAGTCTGCGGTCACCGAAACCGTGTGCGGGTCAGGTGAGGCGGCAAGGCCTGAGATCTGGACGTTAAAGCTGGCCTGTTCGTTTACAGCCAGACCGACGATGGACACGGTCTGCAAGGCTGCGCCGTTGAAACTGACGGCAGCTTCGAATGCGCTTGCGTTGCCCGGGCCGGCATTGGAGATGGTGACGCTGACGATGGTACTTCCGCCAGCGACAACCTGATTCGGGTTTGCCACGATTTGACTGACAGAGAGCTCTGCCGAGGGGGCGTCTACGGCGAAGTCAACACCTGTCGCATCCGGCCCGATGGTCACGGTCGATGAAGGCGGGTTGAAGGTCAGGCCGCCCTGAGACGGCGTCACCGTATAAGTGCTGCTGGTCAGGCCGCCAACCGAGTAGTTGCCATTCCCATCGGTGGTGGCAGAGGAACTGCTGAGGTGCACGAGCGTGAAGCCCCATGAGTTCAGCGTTCCGGTGTCACCGAAACCGTCTGTGTCCTGCACCTTTAATGACCACGTTCCGCTGACGCCCTTTCCGTTGAGAGCGGCGAGGCTCTGGGCCGGCGCGGTCGGCGACGGGTAGGTGGTGTTGATGGACTTGCCGTTATTACCGGACAGGTTGTGCAGCAGGACTTCCGTGCCGTCCGGGTGGACGATGGAAACCTTCAGAGCACCAATCCAGGCGTGGTTCAGATTCAACGAGACGGAGATGGATTTGATCTCTCCGTCACCGCTGACCGTGACGCTGTCTGACACCGTGGTGTTGTCGCTGAGAGCCAAGCTCGGGCTTGCCGACTGCGGTGGCACCTGGATGCCATTTTCCTGCACGGAAACGTGTGCGCCGGCGAGGCCGGCCGAGCCCTGGGTGACCTTTCCACTGATAGCTGCACCGACGAATACGCTGACTTCGTTGGAGTAGCCGGACTCAGTGGCAGCATTGAATGCTTTCACGCGGTAGGTATAGGACTCGCCCGATTGGACGGTGCTGTCGCTGGACGTGGTGGCGTTAGCGGAAGCGCTGCCGATGGAAGCGAAGCTGCCGTTGCTAGTCTTGCGCTCGACGGTGAAGCCGGTCTCATCGGAACTGTTGTCCGTCCATGAGAGGTTGACCAGGCTGGACGAAACAGGCGTAGCGGTCAGGTTGCTGGGTGATTCGAGGAAGTCACCGAGTTGGCTCATGGCCTTGAACAGGTTGAGGCGTCCACCAGAAATCGTGGTGCTGGCGAACGCAGGCTTGTCGTCAGCCGTGTCCATGAGCAACTGTTTGATTTCGATGTGGCTGAGCCCGGAATTCTGTCCCATCAGCAGGGCGGCTGCACCGGAAACGTGCGGGCAGGCCATGGAGGTGCCACTGAAACTGGAAAAGTTATTCCCCGGCGTGGTGCTCAGGATGTTGACGCCCGGCGCGGCAAGGTGGACGGTCTGATCGCCGAAGCTGCTGAAACTGGCGAGCGCATCGTTATGGTCGGAGGCGGCCACGGAGATGACGTTCGGTACGTTGTAGCCTGCGGGGAACTCAGGGTTGGTATCGTTGTCGTTGCTGGAGTTGCCAGCCGCGGCGACGAACAGGATGCCTTTGTTATGAGCGGCAGTAATGGCATTAAACATGGACTGGGAGAATCCTCCCCCACCCCAACTGTTGCTCATCACTCTTGCGCCGTTGGCCGTGGCGTAGTTCACGCAACTCAGTGCGTCGTTGAGCGATCCGCTGCCGCCGTTGTCGAGGAACTTCATAGCCATGATTTGAACACTCCAGCAGACCCCGGCGACTCCAATGCCGTTGTTGCCTGCTCCACCGATCGTGCCTGAGCAGTGCGAGCCGTGCGAGTTGTCATCGTCCGGATTGGCATCGTTGTTAGCGAAGTCGAAACCGTGGACGTCATCGATGAATCCGTTGCCGTCGTCATCAACGCCATTACCCGCGATTTCACCGGCATTCGTCCAGATGTTGGCTGCGAGGTCATTATGGTCGAGGTCAACGCCAGTATCGATGACTGCAACGATGACATTCGAGGCTGAGTTGCTGATGTCCCAGGCTTCGACCGCGTCGATGTCCGCATCGGGTGTTCCACCGGTCTGGCCAGTATTGTTCATGCCGTAGAGCGAAGAGAAGCGGGCATCGTTGGGAGTTGCGGACTTGCTGAGCACGTAGTTCGGCTCGCTGTAACCGAGTTCCGGGATGTCGTTCATCTTGCGGATAGCGCCGTGAACGCTTAAGCCTTCTGGGAGCTTCACGTTGAACACGTTGGCAAACGGGTTGGCCACGGCCAGGCAACCGATCTCACTGAAGATCTTGTTCTGGCGTCCTGGGCTCACCATCTTTTTGAAGCTGATGAGCAGTTCGTCCGCAACGATGTCGTGTCCGGCATACTTGCCACGCGCGGCCTCGGCATCGAGCTGGGCCTGCGGGGTGGCATCGTAAAGTGCATTGAAGAGGTTGAGACGCCCGCTGGCGACCTTGTCCTTCAGCCCTTCACGACGGTCGGCGGATTTCATCAGGTGCATACGAATTTCAGCCGGTGAAGTCATCCCGTTGGCTTGCAGCAGAGCGGCCGCGCCAGCGACCTGAGCTGAGGCCAGCGGCGTTCCGCTCACTTTGGCATAACCCTCACGGGCGGTACTGACCAGTTCATGGCCGGGCGCAACAATGTCGACGGCCTTACCGTAGTTGCTCGTCCCACCAAGAAGGTCTTTGGAATCAGAGGCTGAAACGACAATGACGTTGTCCCCGAATTCCGTATTCCGTATTCCTAATTCCTTCCTCTTGTCACCGGCCGGCACGACGAAGACCACGTCGTCGCTGACACGGCTCAACCAAACCTGGAGGCTCTTCGAAGAAATGCCTTCCCAGCTTCCGTTGATAACCGTTGCGCCTTGTTTGAGGGCGTAATCCATGCCCAGAAGCGCGTCACCCAAAGATCCCTGGCCCTTACTGTCAAGAATTTTGATCGGAAGAATCCGGACACGATGGCAGACGCCGTCGATGCCCTTCCGATTAAAGCCTTGCGCGCCGATGATTCCGGCGAGGGCTGTGCCCTGGCCAAGGTCGTCGGAGACGTCGGCGTTCCCGTTCGCAAAATCGTACCCGTGGACATCATCAATGAGGCCGTTGCCGTCATCATCGATGCCGTTGCCGGCGATTTCGTTCTTGTTTGTATAGATGTTGGCGGCGAGGTCTTCGTGCCTCAGCGAAACACCACTGCCTAGGACCGCCACGATGATGTTTGAAGCGTCCGCACGGAGCGTCCAGGCCTGAGTGGAATCCATGTCGGCATCCTCACTACCATGCTTGCCGGAGTTCATGTGCCACCACTGCTCCGAAGGGGCGGGAGCTGGAGCAGTACGCACCATTCCGGATTCGATGGCCTGGTCGGCTTCAACAAACTCGACTGACTCCAATTTTGAAAGCAGTCGGATGGCCAGGCTCGATTTCATGCCCTCAGGGAGGCGAACCAGGTGCATTCCTCCTCCGAAATCGTAGACGGACTCGAGTCCGATCACATTGCTAATCTGCTGTTGTCGCTCAACTGAGCTGCCTGTGCTGAACTTCAGAATGATTCTGCCTGGCCCGGTGTCAGGCTTGTTGGCCCAGGTCATAGGAACAGTAAGCACGGCACAGGCTGCGAGGGCCAGCCAGAAGGCAGATCGTCTCTGTCTGTGTATAGGTCGCATGACAACATCTCCGGGAAGAGGGAACAATTCAGGAAGGGTTACCTGCGGAAGCTTCAGCCGATTGGCCGGTTTCTATTTCCCTAAAACAACGGCGGAGCAGCGTCTGCGACACAAAAATTACCCGAACGCAGAATTTCTGAAAGGGTGACACGTCGTGGTCCGTAAGTGATTTTACTGTTACCGTTTAAGGTCTGGCGCTCTGAAGCGAAAAAATCGGTGACCCCGCTGATCGCTGATATCGGCGATTTAGAGGTCAACCCACAATCTGGGAATCCGACTCGACAAACTACTTCTACAGCGCTAGTTTTTCTCATAACTACCTTGTAAGGAGAGACATATGACCAGCGATGGCGTCTGGGAGTGGTGGAGTGGTGGAGTTCTGGAGTGTTGGCGGCCGTCAACTGCGGCGAGAGGCCGCCATTCTGCAGTATTCCAACACTCCAACACTCCAACACTCCGGCCCGTAGCGACGGAGAAAGGGGCCAACCACACCCCTGCTGAAGCAAAATCTAACGCTGTAGTACTACTCAGGTTCTAGTGGTGCTGATGTCCAAGCCTGCCAGAAGTGGCAGCCGGTCAAAGTGAGCGGCAGATTGGAAAATCTGCCCCACGGCTGGTAACGGATTGACAGGATTCAGCCTCATCCTTAATTCTTAGGTTCTCTCACACAGCCTTGCCAGAGGAACGATCCCCTTGACCAATGAACAACAGGCAGAATACGAAGGCCCAGGCTGGCTTCTTATTAAGCAATGCCTGTCTGCTACAGAATTGAGTGACCTGCGGTCCGCCTTTGAACAGGCTGGGGAAAATTCATTGGATGATCTTCCAAACAGCCATGACGCGTTCATCCATCTGGCGGCTCATCCTAATGCCCTCCCGATACTTCACCGGATCATCGGAGATAACATTCAGTTGCATTCTCTCTGGGGGGTGAGGTGCCGGCCCGGCGAGGTCGGCATCGGATGGAAAAGGGAAGTCGCAGGCATACTTGGTATCGATCATCCAAATTCGAACATGATGGTTCAGGCACTTTTCTATCTTGATGATGTTTCCGAAGACTCTGGGGCGGTTCTTGCCGTGCCGGGCAGCCAGCGGTTCAAGAATGCGTTGCCAATCCCTGAGACAAGTCGCTACGAGGACATGCCGCATTCGGTTTCTATCATGCCGCAGATGGGTGACGCTTTAATCCTGCATGGCAATCTTTGGCAGGCACGAGCTGACAATAGAAGTAACCGATCCATACGGTGGCTGCGTTATGACTACATCCACTGTTGGATGCGTCATGCACTCCCAAAGTTGTCGGCACATGCAGAAGAGGTTGCGTCCAAAACCCATAATCTTTCGCAATTATTTGCAACCTCTCTGCCGCATACCAACTCTTCCGGTTACTGGGGGCGTGAGCTTGAAGGCTTTCCGCGATCTGGTGGCCTGCCCGCACGCAAATTTTCAAATCTCTGTGTCGTAGGCAGAGAGCATCAGGCCAACAGCAGTGATCCACTGGGTAAATCATGACTCCCGAACAGGCTCGAAATCAGTATGACGCGCAAGGCTTCATCCATTTCCCTGGAGCTCTTGCCGGGGCGGAACTCGCAGAAATTCAAGAGTGCTTCGAGCGGGCCGCGAAAGAGAAAGCGCTTGGAGACCTGCTTAACCGGGAACCTCGTTTCTTATCGTTGATCGATCATCCGGCCTGGTTTCCGGCCATTCGTGCCGTGGTTGGTGAAGATGTCATGCTCCGATATTTGACGGGTGGCATTATCCCGGCTCGGGCAGAGATAGGCAGCGGTTGGCATTGCGATCTCTCAACTATACGCGCCATCAATCTTCCCGAATCCATCATTATGACGAAGCTCTTCGTCTATCTCGCAGATGTGCCCGAAGACGGCGCCTGCCTGGCAGTTGTGCCGGGCAGCCATCGTTATCAGATGGGGCATCCACTACCGGATATCGCCAGGCACGAAGACATGCCACATCACCGTAAATTGGTGATGAAGGCTGGCGATGCGGTGCTTATGAGCGGCTACACCTGGCACGCACGCTTTCACAATCGCAGCGATCATGCCCGTAAAGTTCTGGAGTCGTCCTACATCCACTTCTGGATGAAAACCCAGTACGAGTTGAATGACTTTAAACCGGAAGTTCAGGAGCGAATCCTCGCGTCCCACAATCTTCGTCAATTGTTCGGCGTGCAGGAACCGGGCGTCTCAGATTGGGAAAGGCGACTCTTGCCATGAACACCATTTCACTCAAGACTCGTTACTACCGGGCGATTCCAATCGATGCGACCGGTTACGAGGAAGAGACTCTCGATCTCGATCCGGAGCGAACCGCAGTTGTCATCATGCATTGCTGGAATATTGGATGCCCGGACGGCCCACCAGTTGATACCCGATTCTGCGTTGGCATGGGTTGGCCGCAGGCCACAGAAGAGGCATGGCGGGTCATGAAGGACGTCATCCGGCCAGTTCTTGATACGGCAAGAACCACGGACCTGCACATCTGCCACGTTGAGGCAGACTGGATGGATTCGGCGTATCCGGAGATCGAATCGAGACGAAAACCAGATACTTCGCAGCCAAATGAAAACTGGCAGAAACTGATCGACCGGGCACACGGCCCGCGCTACCTGGAGGATTCTCCCCTCGCCCAGATGAGACGAGCTGAAATGGTCGCACCGGAGGCAGGTGAGCCACTCTTTTTCTACACCGAACCATTGGACAAATACTTCAGCGAGCACGGCATCGATACCGCCATCTATGCAGGCTTTGCCACGAACATGTGCATCCTGAATGCCCCGGGCGGCGCCCAGCCTATGGCCGCACGAGGCCACCGCTGCATCCTCATCCGAGACGCGACAGTCGGTACCGAAACTCCGGAAAGCTTCCCGGAGAGATTGGCCACCCGATACGGAATCCACATGTTCGAATGGAAACTTGGCAGCAGCACCACCAGCAGCGATCTTTTGCAGGCTCTCGGAAAGTAAAGCTCTTGGCGGACCGGAAGGCGGCGAGCGTGTGACGATCCGAATTCCGCATTCCTTTCCGTGAAGTCTCAGAAAGAGAAAACTCTGACAAGCCGGAGCCCTCCAAAGTAGGCCCCTTTGGAGTGCGGTGGCTTGCCACCGCTTTCGCTTTCTTATGTGCCTCAGAAGAACCAGAAAAGCTCCGGCAAGCCGGAGCCCTCCAAAGTAGGCCTCACAAAGTCTGGTTTCGAAGCCGGCATACAGGGATTACGATGCAGGCTCTCAATTATTATCAAGGAGTTACATCATGAAAATCGGAACGAGAATTCCCCCTGTCGGCGGCAAGATGGGCCTTCCTGCCTTCTACCAGTGGCTTTCTGAGAATGGTTTCGGCGCGGTAGACGTACCCCAACTCAACGAACAGGTGAAATCCGAAGTAGAGGCAGCCGGCCTGCAAGTCGGAACCATCGATTGCATTGGCGTCACACGGAAGACACTCTCGCCCAATGAAAAAACACGTGCTGAAGGCGTGAGTGAATTAAAAGAGCTGATCTCCAGTGTTTCGGCGCTCGGGTCAAGAGTTCTCTTTACCGTCTTGCTGCCCGAAGATCCCACGCTCGGCCGTGCGAAAAATTTTGATATCTGGAAGGAAACCTGGCCCGAGATTCTCGCACATGCGGATGCGAATGATGTGGTCTTTGCCATCGAGTGGTATCCAGGAGGTGGCCCCTACTACCCGGCACTCGGCTGCACGCCAGAGATGTGGCGGAAGATGTATGCGTTCTCCTCATCCAAGGCGCTGGGTATGTGTTACGACCCTTCACATCTGGCCCGGCTTCAAATCGATTGGATGCGCGCGCTGCATGAACTCGGCGAACGTATTACCCACGTCCACGCCAAGGACACCGAATTATTCCCGGAACTCCTGTACGAACAGGGAACTCTTGGCGCAAGCTTCGGGGCAGGCATGGGATTCAGCGAAGGCTACTGGCGATACTGCATTCCGGGCGACGGTGTTGTGAATTGGCGAAGTGTCCAGGAACGCCTCGAGCACATCGGATACGACGGCATCTTCAGTGTCGAACTCGAAGATTATCGATATTGGAAAGACGGTGATGCTCAGAAGCAGGGCCTACTCGCATCGCATAAGCATCTTTCGCAGTTTGTAAGATAAGAGTACCGGCTTGGCGATCAGATCGACTCCGGAGGATTCTCGAGAACCGAAAGCACAAAATCCACGGCCCAACTGTCGATCCTGAGCCAGGCATAAGCAGTTCACACTCTTGGGAGAGATCGATGCAGGAAGCATCGCTGTCTCGATGAAAATAGCGTCATCGAGTTTGCCCTTCCGAAAGCCAGAGCCGCAGGCCGTGAAAGATCATCGTCTCGTCGAGTTAATCGCCGGGATGAGGCAGGCAGGGCAAAGGGAGCACACACGCTGCTCCTTTTTTGTGATCTGGCCCAATGCACAGCCTGACTTATCGTTCCCGACTGGCACTTCTGTGTTTACCCCTGATGAAGTCGAATTTCAGGGTAAGCCGAAAGGGGCGTTTTTCTGCTCTTTTTGCACGTGGGATTCGTGGTATGGTGCGTGAATCAATGAATCTGCGGCTACTCTAAACGTTTCTGACTTCCCTATCCGGGACGTGGCGATTAAATAGCCGGTATCAAATGATTGACGGATGAAATGAGGGCCATCAAGGCTGCACGATCTTCAAATTTCGAAGTTGAAGTGCCTGTTGTTTATGTGTTCTCAAGCCTTTTGCGAAATTCTCTCTTGCTGACAATTTATGCAATCTGATAACCCGGCCCTTTCAGCTTCCCAGACTTCTCGGGCCTTGCGCATATTTCTACTTACCGGAGTGCTTTGGGCTATCTGGAGCGTGACCTCAGGTATCGGGACTTCGATCTTTACCGGATACCTGCTCTGGGCGGGCGCCACTTCCAGCGATATCGCCAACCTGACTGCCCTGGCTTACTTCACCTGCCTGGTGCAGATCGTCTCTCTTCATATCACGAGAAAGATTCGCAATCGGAGGAACTTGGTCGTCGGATGCGGGGTGCTGGAGGTCTTGTTCCGCTCTCTGACACTCGTGCTGCCGCTGCTGTTTGTCTCGGCCGATCACCGTGTGCTGGCACTGTACGGCATTGTGGTGGTCGGTCTCTGCTTCGGATATTCCATCTCGCCCATCTTCAACGACTGGATGGCGCGGACGATCCCCGAATAGACGGTATCAGGGTCGCGCTGGGGCCTCCCTCCGCGCCAATCTTATGAGCAACCTGGCTTGATCTGCATAGACCGTCATTCTCGCAAAGGCGACCGATAGTGATTTCTCTTCGGCCAGAAGAAAAGAACCCATCAAAACAAAATTGAACTTAACATTCAGGCCTTCTCAGAGGGCCCCCAAACCACTAAACAACCATGGAATCCTCTCCGACAAATATTATTGAATTGCCTGCCGATGTTCTCGACCGCCTGAACAAGGCCGAATGCCCGGCCGATCAAATCTGCCTTTGGGCTCCAACAGATCTGGGACTTTCGGGGCGAGCGGAACAGTGCTGGGCCGTGGCCACTACAGAAAAACTGTTCGTGCTGGACGGCAAAGAAAACGACATCGAATCGCTGGAGATGAAAGCGGTCACTGAATTTCGGAACCACAGCACCATCGGCAGCGGGTTTCTCCAGGCGTATACGGGCGGACTGGTGGTGAACCTGATTCGCTACTCGAATCAGCAGCGCGAACTGTTCGCACGATTTACCGAACAACTGGAAAAGCTCCGGAAAGGCGAAGACTTTTCCATCGAGCGTGTCTACCAACTGAGCGACCGGGTTTGCCCGAAGTGCGAGTTGCCGCTGCTGCAGAAAAACGCCCCCTGCCCCCGCTGCGTCAAACAGGGCGCGGTGTTTGTGCGAACCTTCAAGATGCTGCGTAGCTACCTGCCTTGGGTCATCGTTCTCTTTGCTTTGATGCTGGCCGGTATCGCGCTCGACATGCTGCCACCTTACCTGACACGCATCCTCGTGGACGACGTGCTGGGTATGAGCAAAGGTGTAGTCGCCGCGCTGGACGTCAAAGAAAGTATGCTGGTCTGGGTCGTCGGCGGGCTGGTCGCCGCCGCCGTATGCCGGCAGGGCCTGAACATGGCGACGGCCTGCTTTCTACAAAAGTTGGGCTCTCGATTACGTCCGACGTCCGGCGGCGTGTCTTCGAGAAGCTCCAGACGTTTGCGATTGATTATTACGATCGCCATCCGGTCGGCAGCCTCATGCAGCGTGTCTCCGGCGATTCGGAGGTTTTTTATGGATTCGTCAATCAAATCGCCAGCGGCTTCCTTCTGAACATCCTTCGCCTCGTCGCCATAGGCATCATGCTGTTTACCATGGACTGGCGCCTGGCGAGTTTCGTGCTTATTCCGGTGCCGTTTGTGTTTATCGGCACAGCCATCTACTGGCGGAGAATCTATCCCCGGCACTACAAGCTCTCCGATGCCAGCGCCAAGGTCTCCTCACTGATCAACGGGATTTTCTCCGGAATCCGGGTCGTGAAGGCGTTTTCGCAGGACGCGAGGGAGAACGAGCGTTTCGTCAGCAGCGTCGAGTACCAGCACGCGGTCCGCAAAGGGGTCAATTACAGTAGCAGCATGTTCTCGCCTGTGATGGCACTGGTCTTCAGCATGGGCGGGTTCATCGTCTGGTATGCCGGAGGGCGGCTGGTCATCGAGGATCGTGGAGTCACACTGGGCACACTGATGGCCTTCCTCGGTTACCTTGGCATGTTCTATGGGCCCCTCCAGGGACTTACCGAGTTATCGGCCTGGACGACCAGTTTTCTCGCTTCGTCGCAGCGGATCTTCGATATCCTCGATACCCCGGCCGCCATCGAAGACAGGATCGATGCCCTCCCGCTGAAAGAAGTCAAAGGCGCCATCGAATTCAAGAACGTCACGTTCGGATACGACCCCTACAGTCCGGTATTGAAGGACATCTCGATGAAGATCGAGCCGGGACAATTCATCGGTATCGTCGGCAAGAGCGGTTCCGGAAAGTCGACACTAGTCAATCTGCTCTGCCGCTTCTACGACGTGCAGGCGGGGACGGTGAAGATAGACGGAATAGATGTGCGCGATCTACGCCGAGAAGACCTGCGCAAGCATGTCGGCATTGTGCTTCAAGAGCCCTTTCTGTTCCGGGCTACCATCACCCAGAACATCGCCTACGGCCGTCCGGAAGCATCTTCGCACGAGATTCTGGATGCCGCCAAGGCGGCCTATGCGCACGACTTCATCATGCGACAGCCGCTCGGCTTCGATACCCAACTTGGCGAGCGCGGTGCCGGGCTGTCCGGCGGCGAACGCCAGCGCGTCAGCCTGGCCCGCGCCATCCTTTACGATCCGGACATCCTGGTGCTCGATGAAGCGACCTCCTCGGTCGATACCGAATCCGAACAGGAAATTCGAAGAGCACTCGCGGTCATTTGCAAGGGGCGCACCACTATCGCTATCGCCCACCGCCTCTCCACGCTCCAGGGTGCCGACCAGATTTACGTCATTGACGAAGGCTACCTCGCCGAATCCGGCAGCCATGAAGAGTTGATGGCCAAAGAAGGCATTTACTGGAAACTGGTGAAGATTCAGACCGAATTGACAAATCTGGGGGCATAAAGACCTTAGACCTTAACTCAAAGACAAAAGACATCCTGCAACACCATGACCAAAACCGGTATCCACTATTTGCTCCCATACGACACAACGATTGAGAGCGGCGAATATGATCTACTCAAGGTAACTGTCTCTTCGCCTGAGCCGAAGGATTACGTCGGGGTGTTTGCCGTCCGCGCATTTCCAGTATCTCACCCTGAACAGTTCATCTCGCTCCGGCACACCGATCCGGAGGACCACAAGGAGCATGAGATCGGCGTCATTGAGAATCTGTCTGCCTTCCCCAAGAAAGCCAGCAGATTGGTACGGGAGTCCCTCGATCATCATTACTACGAAGCCAGCGTGACCCGGATTCTTGCCATCCGGATGGAATACAATCTGCTCTTCTTCGAAATCGAAACCACTCAAGGCCCGCAGAGCATCACAATTCGCTGGAGCTACGATCGCGCCCAAGGCTACGGTGAGGATGGCAAGGTGCTCCTGGACGTCCATGACAACCGGTATGTCATCCCGGATGTCAACGCTCTACCCAAGCAGGATCGTGAACTTTTCGAGAGGTGGATATACTGGTAGACGCAGACCAGAGACCGGAATGGTTCATTTCGGCCTTAATAAAATGTGGAATAAGAACTTCATCGATCTTCATCTTCGGCGGTTTCAATGCCATTTCCGTCGGCGTATTTACCGTAACAGGTTTGGTCGCTTCTTGGCAAGGGCAGCGGCCCCATTGCTCATTCACAGACAGCGTCATCGCTGCTGTCGCATGAGTTCCGTGAATTTTTCGCTCCAGGCAATGCAAAATCTCCATGATTGAACTCATTGCTATTGTGACTGTGGCGATCCTGGTCTCCGCCATGTGTTCGCTGTTCGAAGCAGTGCTCTATGCTGTCCCCCTCAGTTATGTCGAGAATCTGGCGAAAGAGGGCCGCCGGTCCGGAATTATTCTAAAAGGGCTTCGACACGAGGTGGAGCGTCCCATCGCTGCAATCCTGGCGTTGAACACTGTTGCCAACGCTGCTGGTGCGTCCCTGGCGGGAGCGGTCGTCTCTCGCCTGTTCGGAATCCAGTGGCTGGGTTGGTTTTCGGCCGGATTCACGTTAGTCATTCTTCTTGTCTCAGAGATTCTTCCCAAGACAACCGGGGTCGTTTTCAGCCGGCCACTGGCAAGGCTGGTGGCAAGGCCACTGCAGGTAATGGTATGGATGCTGACGCCGCTGGTGTGGGTCTGCCAGATAGCAGCGAAGATCGTCAAACCGGAGGAATCGAGCCACAAAGTATCATCCGACGATCTCCTTGGCATGACCCGTATGGGCGCTCAATCAGGCTCCCTCGAAATCCTGGAAGCAACGGTCATTCAGAATATGCTCAAGCTGGAAGCGAAGACCGTGGAAGACATCATGACCCATCGGTCCCAGATGATATCCGTAAACGCGGAGATGACCGTTAGAGAGGCGATCGCCAACGAGGACGTGACCGTTTACAGCCGGATCCCAGTCTCCGGCGCGGAAATGGACGAAATCATCGGCATCGTACAACGCCGCGACCTCCTGTCAGCGGCCGCGGACGGCAAGCATGACATGAAGGTCGAACAGTTGATGAAGTCAGTCCGCTTTGTAGCTAACACGACGCCCCTGGATCAGGTGCTGCGACACTTCCTGGATCAGGGCCGGCAATTGTTTGTCGTAGCGGACGCCCATGGCGGGCTTGATGGCGTCATATCGCTGGAAGATGTCCTGGAAGAGATCCTCGGCCGGGAAATCGAAGATGAGTTCGATGATGCCACGGACAAACGGGATCTGGCCCGCCAGCGACGGGACGAAGTCATGAAAAGAATGATGAAAGATAAAGAGGGAGGGGCGGTATGACACTCCTGATAATTTCTACCTCCGTTGCAATCGTGGGGATTTTTATCTGTTCCCTCTTTGAGGCGGTCTTCTATTCGGTACCGACAGATTACATTGAGAGCCTGGATCAGCAGGGAAGGCCCGCCGGAAAACTACTGAAGAACCTGCGAAAGGACGTACAGCGTCCCATCTCAGCAATTCTCATCATCAATACCCTGGCGATGAGCGCGTGCGGCGCGGTCGCCGGCGCGGCCGCCGCGGAAGTTTTCGGCAGCAAATGGGTGCCGGCATTCTCGCTGGTGTTCTGCCTCGTCCTTCTCGTCATTTCGGAGGTTATCCCCAAGACAGCCGGCGTCGTCTATTCCCGGCCCCTCGCCGTGCTCGTGGCGAGGCCACTTCACCTGCTGGTCTGGATCTTGAGCCCATTGGTTTACTTCTGCCAGTTGTTCATCAGAGTCATCTTCGGGGGTCGCCAGCAGGAGCACACCATCTCCGTGGCAGAACTGGTGACCATGGCGCGACTGGGGCACTTGCACGGCGAAATCGATGAACACGAGGCCGACGTGATCGAGAACATTCTTAAGCTGGAGGACGAAACAGTCCGAGACGTGATGACTCCAAGGTCCGTCCTGTTCATACTGGATGCAGACATGACCGTCAGCGAGGCAAGGCGGACCGCAGGCAGCCTGCTGCATAGCCGAATCCCGCTACACGATGAGAATACCCATGACGTGGTTGGCATCGTTCATCGCCGACAAATCCTCAGTGAGATGGCAGCGGGGCGGAACCCAAAATTGGAAGATCTGATGCGACTGCCGCATTTCGTGCCGGATACAATGCCCCTTGACGAGTTGTTGATCCGGTTTATCGATCGCTGTGAACATCTATTCGTTGTGATCGATGAATTCGGGACCATTGTCGGCATCGTTACGCTGGAGGATGTCCTCGAGGAGATCCTCGGCCGGGAAATCGTCGATGATATCGAGGATGAAAACGAGGATCTCAGGGAGGTGGCCAAGCGCAGGCGAGAGGAGATTCTGAATGGGGGGAAATAGCGAGGCGTGAGCTGTGGGGCTTGTTTTTTACAAGCACGGTTTGAGTTCACTCCTTGCCGGGCATCTGGCCCACAGCGGGGTGTCCGCGCTAGTGGTCTTTCCAGCCTGAAAA
>JAQBXN010000122.1 GCA_027625095.1 Planctomycetota bacterium
AAACTCCCTGAACGCAAGCTCGATTGCTTCAAACGCGTCGAAGCGCGAGTCGGGCGCGGCAGCATCATCCATGTCCTTAACAATACCTATTCCGTCCCGAGCCGATTGATAGGCGAAAAAGTGCAAGTCCGCGTGCATGCCGACAACCTGGAAGTGTGGTTTGGACAGAAGCACGTCGAGACCATCCCCCGCCTTCAGGGACGCCAGCATCACCACATCAACTACAGACACATCATCCATTGGCTCGTGCGTAAGCCCGGCGCCTTTCAAAACTATCGATACCGCGAAGCGCTGTTCCCAAGCAGCCACTTTCGCATGACCTACGATTGGCTTCGCCAGAGGCGTCCCGCCACGGCGGACAAGGAATACCTGCGCATCCTCGAACTGGCGGCCAGAGAAAACGAGACCACCGTAGATGACGTATTGCGGCATCTGTTCAACGAAGGCCACGCCATCGCATTCGAACACGTCGAAGCCATCGTCCAATCAGCCGCCAGTCTGCCACCCGCAACATCCGTCAACATCAACCCCGTCAACCTGAGCGACTATGACAGCCTGCTCGGCAACGAATTGGAGAACGAATCATGAGCGTCAAATCGCAGTTATCGAGAGACCTTTCCCTGCATCTCAAAGAACTCTGTCTGCCCACCATCCGTTCCCTCTTCGAAGAAGAGGCCCAGCGCGCCCAGCAGGAAGCCCTGAGCTACCAGCAGTATCTCTTCGAGCTCGCCAGGCAGGAATGTGAAATCCGACTACAGAACCGAATCGAACGGTATCTGCGAGAATCAAAGCTTCCCCTTGAAAAAACCCTCGACACTTTCGACCTCGACCGACTGCCGGCCAAGCTCAAACAACAATTCCGCGCACTCCAAGATGGCACATTTCTCGACCGTCGAGAAAACGTCCTCGCCTTTGGAAATCCAGGCAGCGGCAAGACGCATCTTCTCGCCGGCATCTGCCAGCATCTCATCCGCACCCAGAACCGGCGCATCTACTTCACCACCTGCCAGTCCCTCGTCGAAAGCCTCCTCACCAGCAAGCAAGACCTGAAGCTCGAACGGACCTTGAAAAGTCTGAGCCGCTACGAAGCCATCTTCATCGACGACATCGGATACGTTCAACAGAGCCGCGAGCAGATGGAAGTGCTGTTCAGCCTGCTCGCACATCGTTACGAGCGTGGCAGCATCCTGGTCACCAGCAATCTCCCCTTCTCGAAGTGGGAAGTCATATTCAAAGACCCCATGACCACCGCAGCCGCCATCGACCGCCTGGTCCATCACAGCGTCATCCTCGAAATGAATCTCACCAGCTATCGAATGGAAGCCGCCAAGAGCAAACGCAACGACACCGAGGCTCGACAAAAAAGCACGAGCCAAGAACACCCAACATACAACCAAGTCATAATCGCCCAAAAGAACTTGTGACGATGAATTCATCCCGTCGAATCGGCCGCCAAGGACCGGCAAAACTAATTGTCGTTGACCGGCAATTCTAATTGTCGCTGGACATTCAGTCTCCGATCTCTCGCCACTCAAGGGACAGCCCATCTACAATGCCCGGCTGTGCTCCAGGCAGATCAGCGACATCTCACCTCTTGAAGGCATTCTCTGAGGCGCCTTGTTATGCGGCGAAACTTATGGGAGCTGTGCTAAAGGTTGTTGCGCGTTTAAGGAAAGACCCTTTTCCCACGCTTCAGCTAACTTTGCGACTTCGGTAAACATTACCTCCGAATCATATCGTTTTCTCTCACCCTCTACGAAGTGGTGTAGCGTGATATGCCCATGGTACAAGTCTCATTAATGACCAATAAAGGACAACTTCATCGACATAGTCTTTCTTAAGGCTGCAATGGCCATGTCGTCAAAGAGCCATAGAATGGCATTTACAGCGGCAAACAGATCCTCGTCATCCAGTACGAGCCTGTGGAGTTCAATAGGACTCGTGTTCTCTGCGTCAATCCGCTTGTCTATAAGACGCCTGACTTTAACAATTTGGTTCGTTCACGGAATCTGTGGGTAGAAATTTTCCACATCAGGTTACCGTTAGGGGTTGGGCGTGAATCTTTCGCGTAAGTGAGATTCGCAGCCCCCTGCGAGTGTCGATTCAAAGTGATTTGATAAAAAGAGCATCCAGATATTCCTTGGTTGTAGTTACCACACTTTCAACCCAAGGAACACCGGATGCTCGTGAAGACGCTATTGAACAGTATCGAGAAACACAAGTGTTTTGTTTATGACAAAGATCGACTGGTGGACTGCGATGGCTGTCCGCAACTTGAAGTAGAGATCAGTCCCAGGAAGAATAGCCGTGCCCGTTGCAGTGGCTGCGGCGCTTCGTGTCCGGGTTACGACAGACTTGACGTCCGCCGATTCGAATATGTTCCTCTTTGGGCAATTCCTGTATTCTTCGTTTATGCGATGCGTCGAGTGAACTGTCCTGATTGTGGCATCAAAGTGGAGGAGGTGCCGTGGGCTGCAGGGAAACACCAACACACGCGTTCCTATTCAAGATTCTTAGCGAAATGGGCTCAGCGACTTTCCTGGAGTGAGGTGGCTGAAGTCTTTGGGACGACATGGAATCGGGTCTATGACGCCGTGAGATGGGTGGTCAGCTACGGACGCGAGCACCAAGATCTCTCCGAGGTAACTGCCATCGGAGTAGACGAGATAGCCTACAAGAAAGGCCATAACTACCTGACTGTCGTCTATCAGATAAACCAAGGCAGCCGTCGACTGTTGTGGGCTGGTATCGACCGAACGGAGGCGACATTGAAGGGATTCTTCTCATGGTTTGGCGAGGAGCACTCCGAAGGTATCGAGTTTGTGTGTAGCGACATGTGGAAGCCTTATCTCAATGCCATCAGAGACAAGGCAAAGAATGCACTCAATGTACTCGACCGCTACCACATCATGGCCAACATGAACAAGGCCATAGACAAGACCCGCCGCAAAGAAGTCCAGCGACTTAAGGAGCGAGGATGCGAGCCTGTGTTGACCAAGAGTCGATGGTGTCTTCTCAAACGAGTTCACAACCTCACTACAAAACAGACAGCGAAACTCGATGAGCTTCTCGCCTACAACCTTCGCACTGTGAAAGCGTATCTGATGAAGGAAGACTTCCACCGCTTTTGGAACTATGTCTACCCTCGTAATGCTGAAAAGTTTCTGGAGTCCTGGTGTCAACGTGCCATGTACAGCCGCATCGAGCCCATGAAGGATGTTGCGCGATCACTTCGCAGTCACAGACATCTCATCCTCAACTATTTCCGAGCCAGAAAGGAGATCAATTCCGGCGTGGTTGAGGGCTTCAACAACAAAATCAAAACGACTACCAAAAGATCTTACGGCTTCAGAGTGCCAGAAGTGCTCATAACAGCCTTGTACCATCAACTTGGCGAATTACCGTGGCCTCCCGCTACCCACGAATTCTGATGAGCAAGCAGAAACATAAACCTTCTTCACAGGAGTATTGGATGCCCTACCGGTGGCCGGCCCGTGAAGATCCGGGCTATCTGGATCGGCGGGTGCATCCTCGTATTCCGTGACAGTAGCTTTGACGTCATGGTCGTTTCCGGTGAGGAAGAACGGCCATCCCAGAGGCTCTGGTTGTTCTTCAGCGGTGTCGCTGTCTGTCCCGTGAAGCCAATCGAAACTGTCATCTGTCCCCAGCGCCTCTCCGGTGGTGATGCTCGAGGTGTCCGTCACCGACCAGTTGCCCGTTCCTCTGACGAAATCCCACACGCATTCGTAATATTTGAAAGTGTCGAGTCCGGTCAATTTGACCGAAAAAGTTGTGGACCGGACATTGTCTTCGGTCCCGGAGTAAAAATTCCCGGCCGGGGCAGTAAAAGTGAGATTGAGGGCCGGTGGGTCCTCCGCCCTGGCCGAATTGCTGAAGGACAGTGAAAACACGACGAGGGCGGCGAATGCCGGAAGGAATACCTTGCCTCCGAGTTCTGCAGCTCTGCTGCGGAAGGCGGCAATTGGTTTAAATTCCCCCTTCAGGTGAAGAGAGCGTGTGTACGCCGAATCGGCGTTCGGCGCTAAGATGGATTGCGGGTTGGCCTCTCCCGGAAAAAACATGATAGTCCCTCCTAATTTTCGGTTTTCTTGGATTTCGAATTGGGTCTCATCTGTCTGGCAATCTTTTCCATCCGTTCTCTGTGCAGTCTTTCAGAAATATCGACGCCGGCGAGGGCATCTCCGACTTTCTTTTGGATGTAGGTCTCGTCATCAGGGAATTCCGCCAATGCTTCGCGGCAGACTTCACGTGCCTCATCGAACCGGTAAACGGAACTATAGACGGATGCGACTGCGATTACGGCGCGGGCGTAAAGCCAGCGGTATTTCCAGGTGTCCCGCAGAAGCAACGGCTGCCCATCTTTTTTGAAGTCAGGGAGTTCATTGTTGCTCGAAAGGTCTAGCTCCCGGGCGGGCAGATCAGGCAGTTCTTTCGCCATGGCATGCAGGCATTGCTGGGCGCGGTTAATGACGCCTCGCGCGGCATAGGTTTCCACGATGCGCGTCCAGGCGCTGGCTTTCTCTCGGGCGGGAATGCCGGGAAATTTCTCAAGATACTGGAGGAAACGATGCGCCTGGTCGAGTCCCGTACCTGCCGAGGCATAGTAATACCACTGCTCAAGGCCCAACACATAGTCGGGCCAGAGGCGGCGGACGTTCTCGAATCCGTCAGTTCTGGCTTTGGTGTGAATCTGAGTCGTGGCGTAGGTGATGAACTTGGCGGCCGCTTCAGACGGAGCCTCGGGCGAACGAAGGGCTTCCTTACGCAGTTCCCGGCGGATGTTCCTCCGAATGAACTCCAGGTCGCGGGCGGTTTGGTGATTTCCAAACGGCGCAAAATCATGATAGGGGCCGAGGTATTTTTTGATCCGGGGACGCTCCCACTCCGGCTGGTCAGGCAGCATGTGGGCCACCGGGCCGCGGAGCGATTCATCGACGGCGATGCGGGCGAGGGTCGTCGTCCGGGCGCGGGTGATGCGGCTCGCGTCGATCCAGCGCTTTTCTTCACTTTCCAACCAACGCTCGACTTCGTCCGGCGACAAGACGGCGGCCGACGAAGCGAAGAACTGCCCGGCGTGCTGCTGCGCCGTGGAAGGTTCGTTGTTCAGTACAGAGGCCAACGGCCAGGCCAGGCCGTACCGAACGCTTTCCGTCGGCGGTTCAGAGGGCCGGTCGGAGCTTTCTCCAAACAGCCCCTTCATCCGGGCGACCACCGACCGGCGCTGGACCGATTCCGCGACCAGCAGGTTGCTCAATATTTCGCGGGTTTTGCCAAGTCGCCGAAAGAGGAATCGACCTTCGGAACCCTTCAATTGCTTCAAGTAGTCGAAAGCCGCCGTCACCTCATCACTGAATCTTCCGTCGAGATCCGTCCTGGATTGCAAAACCACTTTCTCGACAAAGTTGATCTGCTCCGGGACGACTTCGAGTTTGTCAAGGAAAACGCCCTGCAGAAGCGTGTTGAGGGAAAGATTGCGAGTCAAGCGGAGCTTGAGGTTGATGGGGCCGTCGACGGCAAATTGCTTGTAAACTCCGTTGAGGTGCTGCTCCACCGTGCAGCCGGCAAGGAAGCGGCTTTCTTTGTCGAGGATGTAGAGGTTGTACTTCCGGCTTGGCTCCATATAGTTGTATTCATTGACGAAATAAAAAGTTGCGCGCCACGTGCCGGCCGGGATAAACAGATCCACGCCGAGGTCGGGGCCTTCGCCGAGGTCGCGGAGCTCGCCGGCGTCGTCCCAATTGAAGAACGAGCGTTCCATGACGATGGGGTCGACGAGGGCGCTGGGGTCCATATCGTGAAGATCGGTGCTCCAGTATGCGCACCGTTTGCCGGTGTCGGCCATGTAGGGCCGGTAACGAATCGGATGGAGGCCGCCGCGGACGTCCGCCGGGCAGAGCATGGCGCAGAGCACAAAGGCGTCCTCGCCGCCGCGGTTGCGCCAGTCGCCCTGAGTCTGGCGGTCTTCGCCGAGATAGACGACTGGCGAGGTTGACAGGTCGAGTTGTCCTTTGTTTGCCGGATGAAGCGATTCAAGGGTTTCGAGTCGCGTCAGAGAATAAGCGGCACGGCGGCGGAGATCGCGGCTGGAGGCTTCCACGGCTATCTCTCCGAAAAGTTCACTGGCCTGATCGAATTGTCCGGTGGATTCGAGGATTTCCGCGTGTGCGTAGCGAGCCGATTCACGCACGAAAGGGTCATCCGAGCGCTCCGCCTTAGCGACATACGCCAGCGCCGGATCCCATTCGCCCCACGAATCTTTGTAAAGTAAGGCAAGCTCCAGCAGCGCACGGGCGTGAATGGAGTCGTAACGCTCGTAGCGTTCAAGGACCTTAAGCAGTTGCTTTTCTGCTTCGTGGAAGAAGCCGCCGGCTCTCAATCGCTGCCCGATGGCAAGTTCGGCCAGGGCGGCGTAGGCGGTCTTCGGGAATTGCTTGGCGACGGCGTTCCAGCGCGATTTCCAGTTCCAGCGCTGCGGCCACTCGTGATAGGGCTTCCAGTGCTCGAAACTGAGCTTGTAGGCATCGAGCCACGCGGTGTTGGCCGTTTGCTGATCCTCTTCCTTCGGAATTTTCTTCGCCGCACGCTGTTTGACTGAGGCTTCCTGAAGGATTGTAAGAGTTTCGATAACCAACTCGTCCGAGGGAGGCACGCTGACCAGCGACAAGTGTCGCCGGTTCGCGGCCTGGGTGGGGTTGGGCATCCATTCCTTGCGAAGTTTCGGATTCGTCCGGTCGCCGGAACTTTCGAGGACAAGAACCGCCAGTGAGGCCGCTTCCGCATAGCCTTTTTCTTCGAGACGCTTGCGCGCCAAAGCCAGAGAGTAAGACTGGTTTTTCTTGGCTCCAGGATTGTCCTGAACCAGCAACGAAGAACAGGCTGCAGAGGAGACCTGCGATTCGGCTCATCTTCGCTACTTCCTTGCGAACTGGGGGAACAACTCATCGTGAATCTCGATGGGCTGGCGAAGGTGCAGCATGCGGTCTTCGCTCGCAGTATCGATCATGGTGGGAAAGTACATACCCGCGCCGGTATCCACGTTGTAGCCGCCCGCGGAATGGATGCCCAGATACTTGTGCGCCAGCTCCAGATCTTCGGGCGTCTTTGCGTGGCGGGTGCAGTTCATCGTGAACATACGCCGCCGTTTGCTGCCACCGAACGAAGCGTGGTAAGTGTCGTGATTGAAAATGAGCACATCGCCTGGGCTGGTCTCCAGCGCGACGTTGCCTGGGAAATCGCGTGGGTCGACGCCGAAGAGCTCCTGGGACTTGTTCGGATCGATCTTTTCTTTACGAATAAAATGATCCGGGTGCTGGCTGCGGGGAATGACCCGAAGGCATCCGCTATCTCTTCCGACCGGGTCGAGGTAGAAGGCGACTTTGACGGCGAAAAGCTGCCCCCAGTTCCCGTCCGGGTGCCAGCCGCTATTGCCGGAATAGTAGTTGCCGTCACCGCTGCAGTAGTTGAAATCTTCACCAATGACGCCACCGATCAGGCCGAGGATGCCCGGATGGTCGAGAATGGCGCACATCTCCGGCGTGTGCTCGATCGGCCCGCCGAACATGGTGCGCTTCGATCCGTCATGTTCCGTTCCTCCACCTTTGTTCTGGATGGACCATTCAAATCCTTCAATGATCCCGGCGACTTCGTCTTCCGTAAAGAGAGTGGGGATGCCGAGATAGCCGAAAGTGTTAAAGAATGTGATTTGTGCGGTGGTAAGTTTCATCGCTGGATTTCCTCAACCCGGGTGTAATAAGGGGCGCGTTCAACGAAAGGATATCTTTCATGGTAGCCACAAGCAGCCCGTTTGTAATCTGACTTCCGCAGGCAGGCAGTTCGCGACCATGAGGCCACGGCTTTGCCTTTGCGGCGGTGATGGCGATGACTGCCGGGAGGCCCTCCGGAGTACACCGCAAACGGTTCGTATACCCGATCTGGATTGGGCCGTTAGTTTTTCTTGGGCTGTCTGAACTACAATGGCCTCTGCCGGTTTCTGAAACCAAAGTCTTGTGATTCCCTAAGTTGTTGAGACTTTTCAAACTATGAAAGCATTATTCATCGACGAGCCGGGCAAGGCATCCCTGGGCGAAGTTCCTGAACCTGAAATTGAGGCAAATGAAGTCTTACTGCGTATCCACACCGTAGGCTTCTGCGGCTCGGACCTTGCGACCTTTCGAGGACTGAATCCACTGGTCGGTTACCCTCGAATTCCGGGGCATGAAATCGGTGCGACCATTGCCAAACTCGGCACTTATGTTCCATCACAATTCGAAGTCGGGATGCCAGTCACCCTTTCGCCTTATACCGCATGCGGCGTTTGCTCATCCTGTCAGATCGGCAGAACCAATTGTTGTAAAGACAACCAGACCCTGGGCGTCCAGCGCAACGGGATCATGACTCCTTATGCGCGCATCGGTTGGGAAAAGCTGTTTACCGCTGAAAAGCTAACCATGTCCGAATTCGCTCTCGTCGAGCCGCTCACGATCGGCTTTCACGCCATCGACCGTGGACAGGTGACGGAGGCGGACACGGTTGCCATCTTCGGTGCTGGTGCGATCGGGCTAGGCGCCATTTCCGGTGCGGCAGCAAGGAACGCACGGGTAATTTCTATCGATATCGATAATGGCAAACTTGAACTGGCCAGGAAGCTCGGAGCGTCGGAGACCATCAACACCCAAACCGAAGACCTTCACGTTCGCCTTCAGGAACTCACGGATGGCCACGGCCCTCAAGTCATAGTAGAAGCCGTCGGGTCGCCGATTACCTATCGCGCCTCAGTAGATGAGGTCGCATTCGCCGGTCGTGTCGTTTGCATCGGGTACGCAAAGACACCGGTGGAATATGAAACGAAATTCTTTGTGATGAAAGAACTCGATATCCGCGGCTCTCGAAACGCCATGCCATCAGACTTCAAGTCTGTGATTGCAATGCTTGAGCGTGGTGATTTCCCCACCAACGAGGTGGTGACCCAGACAGTGCCGTTAGAAGAGGCGGCTGCGGCCTTGAAGGCTTGGGATGATGACCCATCATCCGTCACGAAGATCCATGTGGAAATTGGTTAGTCCACACCCGCATAGATTCGCACGAATCTTCATTTGCCTGATGCCGTCCGGTTGCACCGAATGTCACCAGAACCACATAATGCCCCCCGCTTGCCTTACACAAAATCTTCAGAGGAAAGATTAATGGGTACTGACCCTGTTCGTTTCGGAATCGTCGGTCTTGGCCGTTCGGGATGGAATATCCATGTGGACAATCTTCGGCCTCGGGACGACGCACAGATCGTCGCGGTTTCCGACCCGCTGGAAGAGCGCCGGCAGGAAGCGGCCAATGAGTTTGGTTGCCAGACATACAAATCGATCGATGAAATGCTTAAGCAGGATGACATCGAGGTGGCAGTCATTGCTACTCCTTCCGTCTTACATGGGCCAGACACATTGAAGTCGTTCGCCGCTGGAAAGCATGTGATCGTCGAGAAACCGATGGCCATGAACG
Organism: Planctomycetota bacterium; assembly: GCA_027625095.1. GTDB lineage: Bacteria > Planctomycetota > PUPC01 > JACPCR01 > JACPCR01 > JAQBXN01. The sequence continues at coordinate 9,514 of JAQBXN010000122.1, forward strand.
TTGTTGAAGCCGATCAGATGATTGCAGCTTCCAAGAAGGCCGACCTTAAACTTTTCGTGCATCAGAACTGGCGATTCAATCGTGTATTCACGCACCTTAAGGACGTCGCAGAGTCCGGAAAAATTGGGCGGCTCTATCATATCCGCAACTACAGCAGCGGATTCTCCAGGCGTGATGACTGGCAGACCCTGGCCAGGAACGGCGGAGGAGTGCTCAACAACACCTGTCCCCATTATCTCGACATGCTCATTCAGTTGTCGGGCGGAGCGATCAAAGATGTGATGGGTGACCTCCAGCAGATCGCCTCCGCGGGAGACGTCGAAGACCACGTAAAAGCATTCCTCCGGGCCAAGAACGGCTGCACTATCGACATGGAAACCTCTTCCGCCCAGAACGTCGCCATACCATTGCCGAGTTGGATTCTCTGTGGAACCTCAGGGACGCTTACGAGCGATGGAAAGCAATCAACCATCCGATGGTATGACCCTGAAGAAGCCGGCTCGCTTGAAGTCCGTGACGTGGCTGCGGTGGGTCGCAAATACGGGTCAGAATCCAAACCTCTCAACTGGCAGGAGGAAATCGTTGAAACACGGGGCCCAGACATCGGGAATTTCTACGACAACGTTACCGGAGTCTTACGAAGGGATGAAAAAATGATCGTGACTCCTGAGTCAGTGCGGGAGGTCATCAGGGTGATGGTCGAAATTAGGAAAGGGACCGGATTCCCGGGTTTTAATGGTTGAAAACAGGATAGGAGCCCGTCCTCAGGACCTGGAGTCATGAAAAGAAAACGCAAATTAAGCAGAGGTGTCGCTATGGTCGGAGCGGGGATGTCCCCGTTCGGAATGTTTCCAGAGCGAGATTCCAAAGACCTTTTCACAGACGCTTTCGGTCAGATGCTCAAGTCGGTGGATAAGGGCATCGACCCCAGTGACATTGACTGCCTCTATGTCGGCAATTTCACGAATGACTTGTTTGTCCATCAGTCACACTGGGGGGCAATCCTTTCCGACGCGCTGGGGCTGGTGCCTAAGCCGGCCACCCGTGTCGAGGGAGCTTGCGCGTCCAGCGGATTGGCATTCAGGGAAGGTGTATTCGCCATCGCCTCTGGGTTCTATGACATCGTTCTGGTCGGCGGGGTTGAAGATATGTCAAAGCGCACGACCGGTGAGGTGGCCGATGGGCTCGCACTCGCTGCGACTCCCTATGAGCAACGGGCCGGGTTCACATTCCCAGGCGTGTTTGGTGCGATCGCCACAGCCTATTTTGACAGGTATGGCGCAAGCCGTGAAGACCTGATGGATGTCACCATCAAGAGTCACAACAACGCCCCGCTCAATCCGAAAGCCCAATTCCAAATGACCATTGGCGACTTCATGAAGAAGAAAATCGAACGGGCGAGGGCCAAAGGAGATCCAATTCCAGAATGGTCTGATGAAAAGGAGTTTCTACACGATCCCAAAGCAAACCCGCTCGTTGCGTGGCCGATGCATGTTTTCGATTGCTGCCCGATCAGCGATGGTGCGGCGTGCGTCCTGCTGGTAGCGGAAGAGCTGGCCAATCGCTTCACGGACGACGCTCTGAGTGTTATTGGAATCGGGCAGGCAAGCGGAAGCGGCCTTCATGCGGCGGACAACCTTACGTCATTCGAAGCCACTCGGTGTGCTGCGGAGGAAGCCTACGGGATGGCCGGACTGGGGCCTTCGGATATTCAGATTGCTGAAGTTCACGACTGTTTTTCAATCGCCGAAATCCTCAACATTGAAGATCTCGGCTTCTTCAAACCGGGGCATGGTTGTGAGGCGACTCGCGAGGGTTTGACCAGTCTGCACGGGCCCAAGCCGATCAACACATCCGGTGGCCTCAAATGCAAAGGTCATCCAGTGGGCGCTACCGGGTTGGCGCAACTGTACGAAATCTGGGAACAGTTGAGGCAGCAGGCAGGTGAACGGCAAGTCCCCATCGATAATCTGTCCATTGGAGCGGCTCACAATCTCGGCGGCACCGGCGGGACGTGTACCTTCACCATCCTCGAACGGAGATAGTATGTTGGAAGAACGCCCAATCTCCGATTTCTGGTTTCAAAAGTTTCTGACTGAAGAAAAGTTGATGGGTTGCAAGTGCACCGACTGCGGAGCACTGTTCATTCCGCCCAGGCAAGTATGCGTTGGGTGTTCCTCTCTGAGGTTGGAGTGGCACCAGATGCAGGGCACAGGTAAACTGGCCGCCTTTACCAGTATCGCAATGGTGCCGCCTTCCATGGAGAAAGAAGGGTACGGCCGTGAACGCCCTTACTGCACTGGCGTGGTCGAACTTGAAGGGGGTCTCCGAGTGGTCGCTCGGATAGAGGAAGTCAATTCAAATCAACCGGAGAATATCAGACCTGGGATGTCACTTAAGGTGTGCTTCCTGCATCGGGAGTCTGATGTTGGAAAAACAACCTGGCTGGCATTTGTACCATCCGGGGATACTCCCACCCCGTAAAACTCCTCCGTCTCGGCCTGACAGTTTGGTCGCTACCCAGGCGGCACCGTCTTACTCATTACTCATTACTCATCCCCCATGCGAATCACTGACATCCAGGCATTCCTTCTCTCCTGTCCCATGCCCGAGCCGATTTCGCTGGCGTTCTATGGCGGGGTCAGAACTATCTACAAACGGGACGCGTTATTCGTAAGAATAACTACCGATGCAGGTATCACCGGATTCGGGCCGGGCGCCGCATCCGAGACGGTTGCTGAGACGATCAATTCAACGCTGCGGGAGTTATTGATTGGAGAAGACCTGGATGACCCTGATGGAATTCAGCAGAAGGTCGATGCTCTTGGCTCAAGCGTCGCGGTCGCATTTGGAGCGATCAACGTTGCGCTCTACGACATTCGCGGCAAGGCGGCAGGATGTCCGGTCTACGAACTGCTCGGTGGCAAAGTGCAGGATAGTGTAAGGCTCTACGGCAGCGCTGGTATGTATCAAACGGCTGAAGAATACGCTGCGGAGGCAAAGATAGTCGTCGATCAGAAAGGGTTTACCGCCTACAAATATCGGCCGGCGCTCGGTCCGGAAGAAGATCTCCGGACCGTTCATCTGATGCGCGAGGCCGTCGGGCCGGATATCGGGCTCTGCCTCGACGCCCACGGCTGGTTTCGGATGGGCGACCGCTCCTATACGCCCGAGCTTGTCGAACAGATGGCGAACGACATCGCCGACCTTGGAATCACCTGGTTAGAAGAGCCGCTGCCTCCCGAAGACAGGGATGCTTACGGCGAATTGCGCAGGAAGAGAATAGTACCCATCGCCGCTGGGGAACACGAAACTTCTCACGAGGGATTCATGAAGCTCATTGAAGGCGGCTGTGTGGATGTGGTTCAGGCGGATGTACCACACCACGGTGGCCTGGATTCTGTTAAGGCGATCATCGCTGCGTGCCAGGAGCACGGCCTTGAATTCGCGTTTCATAACTGGGGTACCGAACTGGAGACCATCGCAGATGCTCACGTTGGAGCGTGTTTCCCGAGAGCAACTGCGGCCTGGCTCGAATACCCCTGGTATGCACACCGCGGCCAGCCGGTCATGTATCCCTTCCCACTTGCTGATGAAATCCTCAGCGAACCCCTGGTCATTGAAGGCGGCGAACTCATCATGCCGAAAACACCGGGGCTCGGGGTTGAGGTCAACGAAGGCGTCATCAAAAAGTATCCGTATATCAAAGGTGCGTGGAGCATCTTCGAAATCGATTCTCCGAGGCAGACGCTTCATCTCAGTGGAGATCATGCGCTCGTCTGGGATGCCGGGAAATAGTGGTCGAATCTTGCCGGATTTTTTTCAGGCCCTTTAATTCGCCGTCTCGTAAACCGCTATGAGGTCACCCCTCATTTCCCTTTTCCGGTCGAAGGAGGAAGTTATGCGCTTCTCACTCGCCTCAGCCGCTGTGGTTGCCCTGCTCTTCGTAGGATATTCAAGCACAAATGGCTACGCCGCGGATACCCCTCCGGGAGATCAGACCATCACAGCAAACGTTCAGGGACCCATGTGTGGTGGTTGCATCGCCAAGCTCAACAAAAAGGCCAAAGCCGTTAAGGGCCTGACCAAGCTGGAAGTGGCCAGTAAAGATTTCGATGCCAAGACAGCTACAGTCAAGATCGTCCTGGCAAAGGGCGCGAAGGCTGAGGATGTCCTCGCTGAACTTGGCAAGACAACAAACTTCAAATTTGCCGCTGTAGAGTAAGAAAGTTTGCAATAGAGCTTCGTCGCCAGGCCGGCAGAAATAATCCCTCTGCCGGTCTGGTTTTTTTTATTTAATTCCAGGCCTTTACCGGGATTTTGAAAGCCTGCAGGAGCCAACATGGAAGAAGTCAAGTGGGGAATCATCGGCTGCGGTAATGTCTGTGAAGTGAAAAGCGGGCCGGCACTCTACAAGACACCCAAATCAAGACTGGTCGCCGTAATGCGCCGCAACGGCGAATTGGCCAGGGATTTCGCTAAACGGCACGGCGTGCCCAGATGGTATGACAACGCGCAGAAGGTCATTGACGATCCGGAAGTCAATATGGTCTACGTGGCCACCCCGCCATCCAGTCACAAGGAGTACACCCTTGCAGCAGCCAAAGCGGGCAAGCCGGTGTACGTCGAAAAACCTATGGCCATGAATTACGCAGAATGCCAAGAGATGATCGCTGCCTGTGAAGACGCCGGAGTGCCCCTGTATGTGGCATACTATCGCCGCGGCCACGACCGGTTTCGCAAAGTGAAAGACCTCCTCGAATCGAACGCTATCGGAATTCCACGTCTGGTGAACGTGCGCCTTAATTCAAAGGCCAATGAGCGGGATAAGAATCCTGATACACGGCAATGGCGGGTAAAACCTGAGATCGCTGGCGGCGGTATCTACAGTGACCTCGCATGCCATACGCTGGATATCCTTCAATTTTTCCTGGGACCGATTCAAAAGGTGTCGGGCTTCGCCACGAACCAGGGCGGGTTTTATGAAGCGGAGGATACGGTAACAGGCACGTTCCTGTTCGAGAACGGTACTCCCGGAGTTGGGGCCTGGAGTTTCGTTACCGGCGATGGGCAGGACATCATCGAGATTTACGGCAGTGAAGGGAGAATTGCTCTTTCCACTTTTGGATTCGAACCTGTCAGGCTTTTCAATCAGGACGGAGAGCAGGAATTCCATCTTGAGAAACCAGAACACGTTCATCAACCACTCGTCGAAACCATCGTTAGTGAACTCACCGGCGGCGGTCTACGATGCCCGAGCACCGGGGTGACCGGCGCCCGTACGAACTGGGTGATGGATGAAATGCTAAAGTCATACAGAGCCTTACGGCAGTAGAACTCGTGCGACACAGAACCACTGAACCACTGAACCTTTCATCCCATGATTAACCTTGCGATTATCGGTTGTGGAGGGATGTCCCGGGCTCATACCGGACATTTCTCTCACGGGGATCGTGCCAGAATAGTGTCCACCGTTGATGTTGATTCCGAAAGAGCGCAGGCAGCCGCCGCACTCTTCGAGGGGGCTCGTGCTGAGACCGATTACCGCAAAGTGCTGGACGATGTCGATGCCGTCCTGATTGTCCTGCCGCACCACCTTCATTACCCGATCGGGATGGATTGCCTTGCCCGTGGCAAGCACGTGATGATGGAGAAGCCAATGGCAATTTCTGAGCAGGAATGTCTGGAACTGATCGAAGCCTCGGAGAACGCTGGCAAGATGTTGATGATCGCCTACTGCCAGCGCTTCAATCCGTTGATCGTGCGGCTCAAAAAATTGATGGATGAGCGCGTTTATGGGGATCTCTTTCAGCTATCGATCTGGACAGAGCAGCACACTAAATATCATCCGGGTCACTGGGCCTTAAACGCCAGGACGCTCGGTGGCGGGCAACTCTTCAGCCATGGATGCCACTACATCGATTTGCTGCTTTGGTTTCTCGGCCGCCCAGTCGAAGGCACACACCTGGGCACAAATTTTGGCACACCCTGGATGGAACGGGAGGGTACCAGCAATGTCTCCATCCGATTTGAAAACGAGGCGATTGGCTATCACTTCGGTACCTGGGGCGCACGGGGCACACGGCTCAAATATTCGATTCACGCGCACTGCACCGAGGCCATGGTCGAAGCTGCCCTCACCGACGGAAAACTGATCGTCCATAAAGGGAGAAGTGAGGAGGTAATTATGGAGGCCGACTCTACCAAGCATACAGCGGAAGAGATGGGGCATTTCCTCGAATGTATTGAGAATGGCACTCAGCCGTTGACAGATGGCTGGTCAAGTCTCCAGGGCCTGCGTGTCATCTGGCGTCTTTACGAAGCCGAGGAGAAGGGTGCGGTTGCTGACCTGCGGGGATGCGCGCTTGAGGATGTTGGCTGACGGCATTGAACATCCCGCGGGCCGCGGCTATCTTGCCGCCCTTGCAAAAGAGTTCCCGCCTTTAATAGAAGGACATTGAGATGTCAGAGTTGACTTTCGACGGTGCATGGACCGCGCTCATTACCCCGTTTAACCAAGACGGCAGTATCGATTGGGATGGCTTTCAACGAAATATCAACTTCCAGATCGCGCAGGGCATCAGCGGTATCCTCCCGGTTGGTACGACCGGAGAATCACCCAGTCTGGATTGGCACGAGCACGAATCTGTCATTGACAAGGCTATCGAATTCAATGAGGGCCGAACCAAACTCCTTGCCGGCACAGGCAGCAACTCCACTGCGGAAGCCATCAAGGGTTCGAGGCATGCCCACGAATCCGGCGCCGATGCTGTATTACTTGTCGATTGCTATTACAACGGCCCTTCGTCACTAGAGCTTCGGAAGGAATATTATGAAGCTGTCCTGGATGCCGTGCCGGGCATTCACGTCGTGCCTTACATCATTCCAGGACGGACGGGCTGCGAGATGTCAGTAGAGGACGTCGCCATTCTTGCGGGTAAGTATCCCGGAGTGCACGTGGTAAAGGAAGCCACCGGCAATCTCGTCCGCATGGCCAAGACTCGTGCGCTCTGCGGAAGTGATTTTCAGATCATGAGCGGCGATGACGATCTCACAGTGAAGATGATGTCCAATCCTGAAATTGGCGCTTCGGGTGTCATTTCAGTCCTCTCTAACGTCGCACCCGCCGCGGTTGAAAAACTTACCCGCAATCTGCTTGACGAAAACGAGGTAAGCGCCAAGCATCTCGAACAATCGTTGTCCCACCTGTTCAGCATCGTAGGTGTCAAAATTCAAAACGAGCGACGGATGCCGGATGGCAGCACTGCATCCGTGGTCGACAAATTCCGGAATCCGCTGCCCATCAAGACTCTGATGAGCGGCCTTGGCATGTCCGCCGGCCGTTGCCGTCAACCGCTGGGCAAGATGACCCGGGCAGGGGTTGAGCATGTGCGCGAAGTAGCACGGAGGACGCACGATCAAGATCCATCAATCCTCCAACCCATAGAAAAAGCGTACGGTGTCAGTATCCAAGACCGTATTGAGGACGATGCGGTATGGAAGGCTCTTGCTTATTGACACCCTTTGCCGCTCAGCTGCCAGGCAGGTACAAAACCCAGCCCGTGAGCAGAATTTGATCACGCGCGGGCATGTGATTTCTCCACTCACGGGCTTCTCGAGGGTCACTACAGGAGAGCCCATCGAGCAAAGAGAGTACCGCGGGCGCGCAGAGAATTGCCGACATCAATCAAATGAAAGTGGAGAGAGGCGTCTTTGCCTTAGCACTGACTGCTAAAAGAGTTAGTGAAACCCATTGTTGTTCTTCAGGCGCTCTGACGAGGGAGAATTCGGGTCAACATCAGAAGCGCCTCGCGCAAACTACTGGCATCGGCTCTCATTTAGCGCGTCAGATGCTGGCAAGCCGTTCGGGTAGCCCCGCCTTCGAGGGGTGGGTTCATTCCGAAGCCGAAAAGCTCACCCTGCAATTCTCTCACGGTTTGATCGTCACCAGAGTGCCAACAGTGGTGGCGGCCCAGATCTCTTCCACGTCTTCGTTGCTCAGAGCAATACAGCCGGCGGTTCCTTTCCGATGGGTGCCACCGCCGTGAATGCCGACTTCTCCACCGAGTGAGGTGTACCAATCCGGACGCTCCCGCCGCTTGAGACAGTTGGCGATTTCCTGAAATTTCAGCGGGTCAATATCGCCTCGCTCCAATGCCGCCCGGGCGTCGTTCTCATTTGGGTAGCTTAAGCCCATAAAGAGATGGAATCTGCTCTCTGCATTCCGATAGCAGATGAAGTATTCCCCTTCCGGAGTTTTATTATCGCCCTCACGGTGCTTATGCCCCAAGGCATTTCGGCCAATGATCACCGGGTATTCTTTGAGAAGTTCATCCCTGCAGAACAGATTGAGCGACCCTCTGGATTTCAGGATCGTGATTGCAGTCAGGCCCGGCTCGATGACGCATAAGAGCGAGGCAGACAACTCCTCGAGACGCACGGCTGCCGAACTCTCTTTCGCGTTCACCAGTTCAGTAGCCCTGGGATGAGGATGAAGGCGTGAGGACTTTCTTCATGGGTTCTTTGGAGCGCAGGTCGATGAGACCGCGCTCCTGTTCCGGGGCCCTGCCGACAACCAGTGAACCGAAAACGTAGATAAAGAAAAAAATGGTGCCAATGACGGCCAGCAACACGAGATCCTTACCGGCTTTGATATGCTCCAATTCGCTTGCCGCTTTCTGCAATTCGGAGGCAGACATCCGGCGGATACGCTGTTCAACCTCGGCCGTGTTCAGCCCCAACCGCTCAAGGCGTGTTTTTACCTGCTCCTCGTGAAGAATATCGAGAACAGTATTCATGTCCGTCTCTCGATGATTGGCTGCCTGCCTGACATTCAACGAGCCGACCATGCCTGCCTGTACCTCGCTGGAAAGCCCGCTCCAGATGGTTAATGCAATGACAAGCCCAAATAGTTTCTTGTTCGTCCTCAATGGTGTGAGATGCATAACTCTGAATGTGCCTGGAAAGGAACGATTCTGCAACGATATGGAAGTGTTTAACGCAATCGACGTTTGCCATCAACGTGAAGATTTGAATCGTCATTTTGAATCGAACAAAGTCATCACTTCATCCCAGCCGGTAAAAACCTTCAAGTTTGCAAGCTCTGATTTATCGAGTGGGTCTCGGGTGATGATGTAAGAGGCCAGACCGTTGGAATTGAGTGCCACCGCATCAGCTCGGCGATTGCCGATGCCGCCGAGGATATTCGGAAACATGCCTGCCAGCATACGGATGTGCTCAGCCTTCAGAAGGGAAGCCTTCTCAGGATTGGAGGGCAAATCCCAGCAGAGCACCGGTGCCACCGGCAATTGACGCAAGGCCAGCCAGTCCTTGATTTTTTGAATCTCACCTCCACCACTCGAACTGACGAAAACCAGACTCCTGGATTCAGCAAGTGCTGTCAGTGTCTCCACAGCTTGCGGCATTACCGGCAACTCGGCGTTTGGAATGAATGGAAAGCGAACCGAACTGGATTCATGCAAGACTCTTTCTATGTCTACCAACAAAAGAAACGCGCGAGGTTCAACGACTCGAACCAGGAGATTGGAATCAGTGATTTTTGTGGCGTCCCTGCGTGAGGTCGAAAGGCCGATCCGATAGTCGCCAACTTTGGGGGCCGAATACTTGATCCCGGCGATTCCAGCCGTTGAGGTGAGCGACTCCCCCAGCCGTTGTCCGGCAAGATAAAAATAAATCTTCTTCCGGCTCAAGGCCTCGCTGCTGCCCGAAGCCACCACCCGGCTGAGCATCGCCTTTAGAAAAACATCCTCGCCGGGTGTGGTGATGACATCAAACCCCTGCAACAAGGGGCCACGTTTTGTATTGCCGCGGTTGAATAACTTGAAAGCGGTGATGGGCTGCGCCTCGACGAACGCCAACGAACAAACTGAGCAGAGGAGAAGGTTCCATCTGTGCATCACGATCAACTTTCAGCCACTGCTTCCTTGATCGCACCTTCGATGACGGAGAGTCCATCGCGCAATTGATCTTCGTGGATGCACAGAGGCGGATTGATTTTCAAAGCGCCACCGCCCACACCTACCGGCGCAAACATCAACAGGCCACGCTGATAACAGAGCTCGACGACTCGATGTGCCAGAGGATGATTCGGATTCGTTGTCCCCGGCTCAACAAGCTGAAGCGCGGACACCAGGCCAACACCATTTACGTGTCCGACCTCATCGAATTGATCACCGATCCGCCGGGCTTCAGCCTGCAGAATCTTACCCAGAGTCCGGGCACGGCCGACAAGGTTTTCTTCAAGAATGATCTCGATGCTCGCCAGGGCTACCGCGCAACAAACAGGGTTGCCGGTATGCGTGCTGGTCATTTCACCTGGCCCGTAGAGGTCAACAATCTCCTCACGAGCAACCACAGCGGACAACGGCATCCCGCCTGAGACGCCTTTACCGAGACACATGATGTCCGGCACCGCGTTCTCGTAATGCTCAAAACCCCACATGGTTCCGGTGCGCCCGAATCCGGCCTGAACTTCATCCCAGATCAGCAGGGCCTGATTGGCAGTGCACCATTGCCGAAGCCTTTTCGCATAATCGACAGGCATCAGATTCGCTCCCTGGCCCTGGTAGGTTTCACTGATGACTCCGCAAACGTCACTGGGCGAAACCCCCGAATCGGAGAGCACCTTTTCGAATACGTCAAAACTTTCGCTCGGGTGCCGAAAGTCGCCCGGAAAGGGAACCACCACGATGCTTGGATCCCGCCATGGAATCCAGGATTTCAACGCGGGAATTCCACCAATGCTCTGTGAGCCCATGGTGCGGCCGTGAAAACTATTCCCGAAGGTGACGAATGCCGTTTTCGAAGAAGAAATAGTCTGGCCATACGTACGGGCAAGTTTGAAAGCGCATTCTGTAGTTTCGGCGCCTGTAGTAAGCAGAAACACTTTGTTGAGGGAATCCGGGGCCAGCTCAACTATTTTCTCGGCCAGTGAGGCACGTTCCTCAGTTGGAAAACAATAATTGTGCAACAGCGGCTTATCGGCGGCATGCCGAAGGGCCTCCAGCATTTTTGTGCGGCCGTGTCCGGCATTAGTTACCAGCACGCCGGAACTGAAATCGAGCCACATGTTGCCCCAGCGGTCTTCGACTTGAACCCCCTGCGCTTTGTGCCAGATAACAGGTGGCTGGCCCTGCATAGATCGGCATTCGACCTTTCGAATGCGTTCAAGAACAGGCAAAGATGCCGGTACCGGCAGCGGTGTGTTTATTTTGCGGAAGGGCGTGTCTACACGAGGAACGTCGACCGGAACGAGGCTGAATGTATTACCTGCCATGATTTCATTTTCGGTGGTGTTACTGGATGCGATATGCGGACGTGTATCTTGAAAGGGTGTGCGAACTGGTTGGGGCTCGAAAGGCCTGGATCTTTGCCCCGAAGGGGCTCAACATGTCAGACCAGGGCAACGCCCTGGCAAACTGGACGGAGAAACAGAACGCCAGCCCTGAAAGGGCTTCACAGGCTGTCACGCCCTTTCAGGGCTAATGTTATTCCACTTGGCTACCCGGGGCGACGCTTCGCTTGCTCTGGGCTGATCTGTTCGGCCCCTTCGGGGAAGAAGACCGATTCAAGGATTTTCGACCACGCAAACACTTCGTGCACCCGTCTTGAAACTCCTGGAGAAGGCTTGGAGCGCGGAGCAGGCATAGCTCGTTTTACTCTCCCATAATGTCAGCGAATAAATCTTCAACTTCATCAACCTTCTTAATTTCAGTGCCTGCGGGAGGCTGATACTCAAAAAAGGGCAGAGTCAGGTTGTTCGCGACGTCATGGCTGGAAAGATAGACTCTTACGTAATCTTCTTCCGTGCGTTCCACTTTAACCAATTCCATCAGCCAGGTGTGGCGATTGGCTTGAATGGTCACTGATTTCAAATTCTTCTTGAGGTGTTTTTTTATTGGAACAACCTTCAGGGTGACGCTGGATTCGGTCACCTCTGATACTTCGCCTCCGAAGTATTTCTTGAACCGCTTCATCCACTCGGGGCCGGGAATAAAAATGTGCTGAGGTGAAAACTGTTTGACCAATTCATAAGTGCGGGCGGCCTTTTTATCAGGCATATAAACCATAACCTTCTGTTCATTGATGGTCATAACCGATTTGACCGGCGACTCCTGATCCCATCGGAGATGTCCTGGCTGCAGCACGTGCATTTTTCCGGTGCTCAAGACCGGATCCTTTAACAACGAGGCAATTCTTACCTGCCGGAAGTCCGCACTCCAACTTTGCAGGGAAGCGGTTCGCTCGGTAATGCGCTCCAGGATGTCAAGGTAGGAAGTCTTCGTCGTGATCGGGACTTCTTCCGATGAGACCAGGCCAACTGTGCCGGCCAGCAACATGGCGATACGGGCGACCGAGAGATTCATACGTCTACTCCGAGATCACGAACAGTGATGATTGCTGAGAATGGGACGCCTTTCTCAGCAAAGAATTCACCCGCACCTTGAAGGCGATCCACCATCGTCACGATCCGGACAACTTTCCCTCCATTTGCCAGAATGGATTCGACGGCCTTCCAGGCTGAAGCGCCGGTGGTTGTGACATCTTCGACAACGATGACTCGATCTCCTTTATTCAGGGTTCCTTCAATCTTGTTTCCTGTTCCGTGCCCCTTGGCCTCCTTCCGAACGATCAGCCCTTTGAGCGGTGTACCTTTGATATGACTGATTGCGGTTGTGGAGCCGACCATCGGGTCTGCTCCCAGAGTCAGTCCACCTATCGCATCTGCGTTATCGTCGGCAACAATTTCAAGGATGGCTTCCGCCAGCAGAGCGCTGCCTTCGGGATCCAGCGTGGTGTGCTTGCCATCAATGTAGTGGTTGCTCTTCAGACCGGATGCGAGAGTAAACTCTCCCGTTCGGAAGGACTTTTCTTTAATGATTTCAGTAAGGCGCTCTTTGCTCATATCTAACGTGTCTCTCTGAGGACTTTGGCTTGTTCTGGAATTCAGCTTTCTCTTTATTCCGGTTGTGGCAGATAGGCTGTTGTAAACGTGGCGTTTATCTCGAGGTCGCCTTCTTTCAGAAGGCCCACGTCCTGCATTTGTGAATACAGAAGTTGCCAACGTGCTCTGGTCATGATTCCAAGGCCGGAATTCCTGGTGTCCTGGCTCTCCACAAGAGGCTTCATCTGCTCGACCCCATAGGCAAGAATATCCATATCCATTTCTGGATTAAGCAAATGGATGTGTTTGTTGGTGGGTTCGAACTGCTCGAAGTATTTAAGCCATCCTCTCACTGAAGCTGCGACCATTTTCTTTACAACTTCAGATTTGGACTTGATGGTTTCTTCGCTGGTTATCAAAAGGCTTGTGTAGGGATTCCACCCGGTATCGGACACCATGAGGGCTTTGGGGTCGCCGCCCTTCTGTTTGGCAACAAATGGCTCGCTGAAAACGTAGCCCTGCTGGGCAAAGTTTTCGTCAAGAAGAAATTTAGAGACGTTACCTGGGTAAGGAATTATTTTGACGTTTTCGAGAGCATACTTTTTTCTGAGGAAGTGAGAGAAGGCTGCTTCGGTAGACATCGCCAGAGTCATATTCTTGATGGCATCGAAAGTAGAGATTCCTGACTTCTCGTGCACCATGATGCAGCGGGGGCTGTTCTGAAGAGGTGCCATCAAAGCGACGACCGGCGCTTTCTGAGCCCGGCCAAACAGAACTCGGTCGGCATTCGTCACGCCAAATGTCACCTGCCCAGTGGCAACGCGTGGGATGACTGGCGCGCCCGGCCCTCCGCCAAGAATTTCCACATCAAGACCAGCTTCTTCGTAGAAACCGTGCACCTGGGCCGCGTAAAAACCACCATGCTCGGCCTCGGGAAACCAGTTTAGGGCAAGTTGGACTTTGACAGCCTTGCCCACAGGAGGTGTAGCCTTGGGGCTTTCGGTCTGTTGTGGTTTTGTTTGAGCCCCTTGTCCTTGCTGGGGAGGAGGTCCTCCGCAACCTGCAACGAAAATGGCGATTGTTAAACAAAGTATCGAATTGCTCTTCATCGGCCTGCTCCGTAAAGAATCCGGAAACTCCGTGCCGGAATATAAATCGGTCCGTAGACTTCGATGCCATCCTTTGCGGTGGGCCGGACCACAAAACCGCTATCGGTCATGTCAAGAAGGGCAACATCAGATTCCCTGTCGCCACCGTGTGAGAGAACCGAGTTGGCCAGCCTTTCTTTACGCCAGTCGCTTTCTGCGGGTATCGAGGTGTATTTCAAGCCTTCGACGATTTTCTTAGCTCTCATTTGATTCCCGCCCTGGCCAAAAAGCAGCTCGGGTTTGAAAATGTAAAACTGTTCCCGAACAGCTTTATCGGATTCATTTACGATGATGAACATCGCTTTCGCTGTGTTGCTGTGCGGCCGTCGCCAAAGGCTGAGGTGTACGTGTACCATCGGGTCTTCGTGTGAGAGGCTGAACGCGTCAGATGAAGCGAATGTCTCCCCGTACCGAACAAACTGGCCGGAGCGCCAATACGGGATGAACTCCGTCTTCCCGTCCGCGTTGAACAACCCAAAGCTATCGAGCGCCTTATTCACCACCGCGGCTTCGGAAAGGTTGGCCAGGCCGCGTGCGTCGAGTCCACAGTCGTGAAGGAGCGCGCGGCCGAGGGCCATCAAATCGGTACCCGGACGTTGTCCAGCTCGGATCAAGGTGTTCGAATTCGTCCTGATTTGGACTGCCGATGCGGAGTGAGATCCCAGAAGAAATCGATGCAGGTGTATCGGATACGTTGCAGCGATGTGTTGCTGCCGCGAGACCGCGTCACCACCTGCTGAGCCCGATACAATTTTGAAAGAGTCATCAAGTTTGCTTGACTCAGCAGTCCAGGCCTTCAGCCTGAAGTCATTAGATTTGATCGTGGACGGATGGGTCTGGAGACTGACGGTACTGTTCGTCGCCTCGTTGAATTTGGTTTTGCGGTTCACCAGATAAAGCCGCCACGTAAATTGGCCCGACTTGTCTCGGAGCAGCATTGCTGATGACTTTTTCGGGTCCAGCAGTTTACCGTTGTCAGGGGCCAGCCAGGTGAATCCCCGGTCCCCATTGCCAATGAAGATCGTGGCGTGATCCCAGTTCGGACGTTCCTCGGGAGCGCCTTCACCGGCGTTCGCCCAGATAACACCTTCGCCTGGCTTGAACCCGAACTCCGATGGCTTGTAGGCTCGCAGTTTTTTGTCCGTGGCATCCCCCGCTACGGCAAAATCAACAGGCCCTGCCAAATCGAATTGCAGGTAAACCGCTTCCGCCGATTCTCCGCTGAAAGTGAATGAGCAATCCATCTGCCCGGAAGCCGACCACTTGCTGATCAGTTTGATACTGATCGTGCCCGCGTTAAGGGTCGACATGGCGGCGGCCTTGTCTTCAAGCATCTTTACCTGGGCGGGTTCAACTGCCTCGGCAATAGTCTCTTTACCCCCCGCATCAACTACCAGCTTAACCGGTGATTGCAATTGCTCGCCGCGGCCGATGGCCTGCAGGATTCCTTCGCCAGCCGGGTTGCCTCTAGCCTGCAGCGGAAGTTCACTCGAATCAGCTTTGATGGATATCTGTGCGGGAAGTCCGGTTGGGTCGATGTGTATCGTGTGTCGCTGAGTATCGATGACATTGCCGTTCACCTTGAATGGCGATTCAGCAGCCAACCACTGCAATGACGCTGCAATGGAAAGTAAAATTGTTGCGCGAATGCTCATAGGGTTTCTAAAAGGAAACGGTAAGCGGCGTGAAGATGGTTAAGAAATGACACCGCCCGAAATCGGTGGCAGAGATTTCAGTGAACCCTCAGGTTTTGGCAACCGACTCGGCAATCATTCTGAACAGGGGCTCGCTGCTGCTCAGGCCGCAGATTTTCGACAGCACCGCCTCTGGGGTTTCTGTTTTCATTATCGTCTGGAGTTCGCCCGCTCCTTTATCTTCAGGATGGTTGTATCGCAAAGCGCTGACAATTCCCTCGACGAGACCCTCTGGCTCAATGCCGAATTGCAGTGCCAGCAACGCAGCCCCGACCAACCGGTCTCTGCGACCGAGCTTCCTTGCCGGGTCTCGCGCAACCCGTGAGACGGTATCGCCGAGGCCGCGATTCTGCGTTCGCTGAATAATGTTTTGCAGGTAATTGAGGACTTCATCAGCGCCCCATTCGTATTTTATGGCCAGCGCCTTGGCAACGGGCCGGATGGCTGCAATGGTGCGATCGACAATCTCTTTGTCTTCAGCAGACTGCCAGACAAATTCGTAGCCTTTTTCATGACCCCATAGGGCAAGCAGGTAGTGCGCGCCATTGTGAATGAATAGTTTTTTTTCAGTGTAGGCGGCGAGGTCATGCGTCGGCTGCAGTCCCTTGATATCTGGATACGGGCCCACAAACGCTTTGGCATCGAATGGCAGTATTGAGAAGTCCTCAACTGCGATGTAGAGGGGATCTTCTTCCCTTTTTTCAGGTGGTGTGATGGGAACCATTCGGCTGATGACTGTCTCGATCAGGCCGACTTTTTCTTCGAGGTAGCGTGAGGCATGGTCGGGAACGAATTCGTCCAGATAAGTCCGCATCGTCTGTGCTGCATTAAGCATGTTTTCGCAAAGCAGAATGTTCAGTGGCTTCCCGCCTTCAGCCCTCAGGGCAATTCCTGCAGCGAGCGACGGAGCAATGGCCTTCAAAACGTTTTGGCCGACTGCGGTCGAAACCAAGTCTGCCTGTTTAAGCTCTTCAGCTACGGTGTTTGTATCCGTTCCCCGAACGGCGCGCACGTTTTCCACATCGATGATGTAGGACTCCCGGTCCACGATGTGGATCTGATATCCGCCGCGAATATTGAGTGCGTCGAGGACAACATCATCCACATCAACAAAGACCGTTTTCCACCCGGACTGGGAGTAAAGCTGGCCCAGGAAACCACGTCCGATATTTCCCGCCCCAAAATGAACTGCTTTATTCATTACCAATTCTCTGTGTTCGGCAATTCCGTGACCTGCGGCCAGATACTAACTGACCGAAAGCGGTAAAGATAAGAGGTCGAGGGCCCCAAGGTCCGTTTTCCTTCCGCGGCACAGGGGCGTGACCAAGGGTGCGTGCGAAACTTTCACGAGTAATTATTTGTTCTTTCCCATAATCGAATCTCGGCCTTAAAGGCTTCTTGGGCGTGTTTTCGGCAATATCTGATTAAGAAGAGTGACAGCAAAATAACGGTTAAGATCTCAGCCGCAGGCCTGCTTAATTTCCCAGCACTAGTGCGGTGCCCCGAAAGTTCTGACCCTTTTTTCGGCAATTCATTATTCCGGATTCCAGGCCATTTCTAACCCACTGACCAACGGCTTCCTTGCAGGTGGCATGTTTACTGGTTT
>JAQBXN010000123.1 GCA_027625095.1 Planctomycetota bacterium
AACGGCAGCGAAATACAGGGGCTTAATTATTAGACTCCTCAACCTGACTTTGGGCGGCGATTTCATTTGAAACGGAAATCCAATTTGAAGTTGTAGAGCCATGGAATTCGCGGGTCTATCCCATCTGCCTGGAGCTTTTCAGGAAGGTTTTCGTAATGAGTGCGTGCGTGTTCGAGTTCCTCGGCATTGTAGAGGGTGACGATGATCGTATCGCCCGATACTCTTATGTCGCCCTCCAGGCCCTGAAAGATGGTCTTTGCAAAGTGCTTCGCATCCCATGATTCGTATGGCTCTCCGAGTTTCATGCGGAGTTCATGGCATGCAGCCTGGGCCAAGAGTCCCATCGTCATGTGGGCGTATCGAATATTGATGTTTCGCGTGCCGGCCCGTCGCCATCCCAAGTCTTGGCTGACGTTGAAGAACTCTTCGATGTGCCATCGTTTGGGAAAATCGTCGACGAGGGTTTCACATTCATCGGCATCCCTACTGCCCAGGAAGCCTTTGAATTCATAATTCTCCGGCTTTTCGCCCGACCGCTGAAGGTAGAGGTGATGAGGCCCGGTCAGGCTGTTCTTTATTTTGTAAGTCTGCTTGGTCGTGGCGTAACCTGCCCATCGTCGAGTAAAGTCCTGATGGGGGACGTTTCTGAAGAATTCGAGAGTGTATCTCGTGTGTCTCATGGGTACGAGCAGGTCGAGTACAGTCTTCTGATGAACGTAATCCATCAGTTCGCTGGTGTAGTGTTGGGTGTCTGCGAGTACCAGCACCTGGCCTGGGTCAGGGTTGAGGATGTCAGAACATAAAGAGAGTAGCTTGGGACAGGAGCGAATGAGTGGCAGGGACGAAACGTTATGGATGAAGCCGATGGGTTGAGACGTATCGGCATCGAGGGCGAAATATGAGGAGGCGGTTTTGAAGGGCTTGGTCGTTTCGTCTCGCCGGTATCTAGTGGTCTGGCGTTTGGTGTAGCTTCGCTTGCAAAAAGGGTCAATGGCGATGAGTTGCCCCTTGAAATGGCCTCGGGCTCTGCGCACGATACCCAGGGCTACTTGGAGAGATTCTGCTTCGGCCACAGTATGAGCATCCAGCAGGTCATGAATAGCCGTATCCGAAGCGACAAAAGGCAGACCGTTTGTGAGTTCGAAGCCCCTTTGACTGAAATGGCGAGCATCTCGAATTCCAGACGAGCACAGAGCAGCTTCATGAACTAATTGGAGAGCCAGTCTCGGGTAAACAGAATCCGCAGGTTGACAGCACCAACTTCTGAGCAGATCCCATGTGCCGAGGCGCAAATGCTCAGGTATCAGGAGCCAAAGCCCCACCATGTTTCCGGAAATTTTATTGGCCAGGAGCTGCCGGACCTCTCGTTCGAGGCGTCCCGCGTCTGCCTGTTCGATGCGAGTTTTCTTGGTGGTGCGAAATGTTTCAACATCGCATGGCTTTCGGTTTGGCTTAAGTTTGTAGAGTTTTTTTTTGTAGGCCGTAATCGTTGAAGATTCGGTCCACACTACGCTTGCTGATTTTGAATCCTGATTGCCGCAGCTTCTGAGCAATGACTTCAGAAGAAGCATCGGGGTCGAGGAAACGGTGCCGGATCGCCTGGCATACGAGTTCGTCGGTTCTTCGGTAATTCGTTTTTGGGCCTCGCTTGGAATTCCGAAGCGCTTCAGTGCCCTGGTCCAGAAAGGCTTTACGCACTTGAAAGTAACGTTGCCTGGAATAGCCGAATCGTTCGGCGACTTCGGACGGCTTTCCACAGCACTCACCTTCGATGAGCATCGCCAGCTTGAGAGCGACATCATCATCCTGTGGGATCTGAAGGGAGCCAGCAGCGCCGACAAACTGACGAGTTTCAAAGTCAAATTGAGCCATGAGGTATCCCCAGGGAATAAAAGTCACGAAATTCCGAGCAATAGAGGATACCAAAAGACCGCCAAATAGTCTAATTAACTATGGCGCACTATATTGTCGAAAACGCTATTCTATGGGTTTAACAAAATCTAATGCCTACCATTGTGCCATAATTGATTAGACTGTCTTGCAAGGCAAGAGAAAGGAGGCGTAGCGTACCTGGGGAGGAGAGCTGGCAAATCGTGGGCAAGTCTAATAATCATGCCCCTGTAAATCGCTGCCAATATGTTCTGGCGCTGCAGCCATTTGTCTATGGAAACAACACCTTCGGCGTTGAAGTCAGCTCCCTAAAACCCCCAGGGTTGGTCGCAAAGCCTCCCAACCCTGGGCTGTAAGAAACAACCGCCTTCGGGGTTGAAGAAAAATGTGGGTAAAGAGCAGCCCGCAGCGAGTTGGGGGGCAAGTATCCAAAGCGGCAGACGTTCACTCACAATCTGACTGCTTCCGGAGTAGTCAGACATCGTGGGCTCAACTCTTTTGAATCTATCCTGCGTTAATCGTTGCGGTGGGATTCCATGGCGCGGCCGAGCTTGCCTGCCTCGGTGGAGGCGATGAACTCAACCAGATACTTGAGCTCCTCGGTCTTGTAATGCTCTGAGTTCTTAATCTCCTCGAGCGCATGAGACATGATTCCGCCGTCTTTGTAGAGTTTGCGCCACGCAAATTTGATGGCTTCCATGCTCTCTTCGCTGAGCCCCTTACGCTTGAGACCGACCGTATTGACCGTGCGAACCCTGGCCGGATTGCCTTCGACAAGCATGAAGGGAGGAACATCCTGGGCGATGCGAGACATGCCGCCGACGTATGAGTATTTGCCTACGGTAACGAAATGGTGAACGCCGATCATTCCGCCGAATGCGGCGCCTTCTTCTACTCTGACGTGGCCTCCAAGCGCGGCGCCGTTGGCCAGAATCGTGTAGTTCTCGATGACACAATCATGGGCAATGTGGCAGTAGGCCATGATGAGATTCTTGTCTCCAATAGAAGTAAGACCTCCGCCTATTTCTGTGCCCGTGTTCGCAGTGACGTATTCTCTGAATGTGTTGTTGTTACCAATTGTGAGCTGCGTGTCTTCGCCTTTGTATTTCAAGTCCTGCGGCGGGGTGCCGATGATGGCGCCCGGGTAAAACATGTTCTCCCTGCCTATGGTGGTGTGACCGGTAATGGTGACGTGTTGGTGAACCACATTCCCCGGCCCCATGGTAACTTGATCGCCAATGGTCGCGTAAGGGCCGATTTCGACGTCCGAATCAATCTCTGCTGTGGGGCTGATAACTGCCGTGGAATGAATGGCCATGTGACGTAAGCCGTTTTGCGTAATTCGAAAGGAGGGATTTCCCTGAAATTCAGATGCTGTCCTTATCAACTATCATGAAACGAATAATCGCTTCTGTAACAAGATTCCCGTCAACTGTGCCGGTGGTTTTTACTTCACCGCTTTTTTCTTTAATGCGTAAAGCCACGGTTTCTATCACTAATTGATCCCCCGGGACGACGGCGCGGCGCCATTTAACCTTGTCTGCCTGGAGGAGCATGATGACTTTGTTCTTATCCGCCAGATGGCTGGCGAGCATTAGGCCTGCCATTTGTGCCATAGCTTCCAACTGCAGGACACCCGGCATGACAGGTATGCCGGGGAAGTGGCCCTGAAAAAATGGTTCGTTGATAGAAACGTTCTTGATGCCCACGGCCCGTTTGCCCTCCTGAACTTCAACGACTCGATCAACGAGCAGAAACGGGAAACGGTGAGGCAGGACATCGGCAATCGCTCGAATATCCATAGCCACCTCACGATCTTTTTCTTCGGCGGCGGAAAGTTTCTTGGTGGCCGGACGCTTCTGTTCGAGCTGATTCTGAATGCTCTCGACCATCCGGCGGTTGAGATTGTGGCCGGACTTGATGGCTACGATGTGGCAGTTGAGCTGCCCGCCAAGGATGAACAGGTCTCCAATCAGGTCCAGAATTTTGTGCCGGGCGAATTCATTTGGGAAGCGGAATTCGTTTTCTATGACCCCTTCGTTTCCAACGACAAGGGTATTAGAATAGTTGGCGCCCCGGCCGAGGCCCATGGCTTGCAATTTGGTCGCTTCGACTTCCGCAACGAATGTCCGAGCCGGTGCGATTTCAGTTGCATAGGATTCTTCATCAAGCTTGAGTGAATAGTGCTGAGAGGCGTACGCCGGAAGCGAATAATCGAGATCTCCATGGTCACTCCACCATTGAAAGGTGTAGGAGATATCCAGCCCTTGTTCCGATGGAATGGCATACAGGGAAAGGTCGCCGTCTTGAACGAAAATCGGCTCTTTGAGATGAATCTGTTTTCTGGGAGCATCCTGGTAAACGCGCCCGGCCTCCTGGAGCAATTCGACAAACGGCTTAGCGCTACCGTCACAGCCCGGGATTTCCGGTCCGTCGATCTCGATGACTAAATTGTCAATACCCAGGCCCGCCAGCGAAGAGAGCAGATGCTCGATGGTCTGCACTTCAGCCTCGTCGTAAATGACACTGGTGCGGCGAAGGCGGGTATTGATGGTATCAGGGTTCGCGGGGATCTTTGGCTTGCCTTCGAGGTCCACCCGAACGAATGAAACGCCTTGGTTCGCTCCGGTCGGCAGCAGGCGCATAGTGACCTCTACACCTTCGTGGAGGCCCTTGCCCGTCATCTCGACGGCATCCCGAATCGTGCACTGTGAATGGCTCAATGATCCCTCAAGCTACTTGTTATTCTCGTAATCCTTGTCGAGTCTCTTCAGCACTTTTTCGGTGATATCGACCGATTGAACGTTGTAGAGAACCTGCTGGGTGAAAATCTTCTGAAGAAGTGGCTCGGCCTTGGAAAATCTGCCGAGCTCTGTGTCTTGAATCTGGAAGACAAAAGTGATGCTATTTTCCTTGGCATGCTCCTCTATGGAGTCGGTGGCGATCTTGTGAAACATCTTGAGGAATTCAGTAAATTTGCGTTCCAAGTTGTCGGTTTCGACTTTTTTCTTTGCACCGGCTTCGTTTTTCAGATCTTCAATCTTTCTATCGATATCTTTGTACTCCGGGCTGTCCGTATCGTACAGGGGCTTCTTGCGAAGCAGTTCATCGATTTTGTCCTTGTAACTCTGAAGCTCCTTTTCCGCCTTGGAGCGCAGGGCTTCGAGCTCGGCGCGTTTATCTTTGCTGATACCGCAATCCTGGTAGAGCTTTGAGAGATTACAGACCGCATAGCCTGCTTCGCCGTGGGCCTGAGCCAGAAAAGCCAGCCCGATCAACCCGGCCAGTCCGGCCAGAACTTTGGAATTCATATCGAGTCTCCGGTGTTGTCTTGGGTAGATTTAGAATGCCGTGCCAAACTGGAAGCTGAGCAGCTCCTTATCGTCTCCATCCTGTTTGCGCCATGGAAAGCCGAAGTCCAGGGTAATTGGCACCGGGCCGAGTGCTGGAACTTTGATTCGGATGCCGAACCCGACTGCCGCACGCCATGTACTGAATTCCTGTCCGTTCCCAAGGAAAGGAGTGACATTGCCGATGTCATTAAAAAGGGCTCCCTGAAAGATATCGCCGAAGAGTGGGAAGCGATATTCGGTGTTAACCTGATAGAAAAACTCGCCACCGAGCGGTTCATTATTCTCCTGAGGGCCAACGGTGCGGAACTCAAAGCCGCGCACGGAATTGGAACCTCCAAGGAAAAACCTTTCGAAAATGGGGATCTTTGTCCCACCGATGTCATCCATCCAACCGGAACGCAGGCGCAGGCTCAACACATGCGCATTTTCATCCCTGGTTTCGAACAGGGTGAAGTACATGCTGTGGCTGGCAATGACTTTGTGAAAGTCCAGATCTCCACCGATAAAAGAACCAGCGAACTCGTATGAGAGCTCGCTGCGATGGCCTTGGGAGGGGAAGAAGAAGTCGTCGCGTTTATCATAAGTGAGCTCACCGGTAATGCTACTTACATTGGTCGTGCCCTGTGCGTCGATGACAGCGAGTGGAGCGGTGAGGAGGTTCAAATTCGAGAGGTCTACAATCTCGTAACGATAAATTCCTTCCAATTGCAAATCCGGGAGAAGGCGTTTGCCTAGTCGCACCGAGCCGCTGGTACGGGTTTCTTCATAGACACTTCGATCGCGATTAAAGTGTGAACCTGTCAGGCCGAGAAGGATTGGCCGATCAAACAGGTACGGCTCTGTCCAGGAAATCACGTATCGATTGAGAAGGGTGCCTGGCTGGGCCTGGACGGTAAGGTTTTGTCCATCACCAACAAAGGCGCTGCCAACGAGAAAATCGTGCCAGCTTTTGGGCACGTCTTTGTAGTCAAAATTGCGTTGGGTGATGGCAACACTGCCAATGAGGCTGTTGTTGGAGCTGAAGCCGGCGCCGATGCGGAACACGCCGGTCTTGCCTTCTTTGACTCGGATGTTGACGCTTGAGAGATTTTCTTCTGAGCCGGGCACGTATTCAGCTTCGACCTTTTCAAAGAATCCGAGATTGCGCAGACGGCGGATGCTGCCGTCCATCTTGACGGTGTTGAATTCCTCACCGGGAATCAGGTCAATCTCACGGCGGATGACGATGTCTTTTGTCCTGGTGTTGCCGAAGACGTTGATAGTCTCAACGTAGGATTTTTCATTCTCAACAATGCTGTATTTGAGCCGGACTTTTTTTTCTTCGGGGAGAACGAGCTCGTCTACTTTAATCTCGCTGCGGACGTAGCCACGCTCGCCATAAAGGTCACGGAGGGCCTTAAGGTCGAGCTGCATTTGTTCCCTGGAATAATCGCCCGCTGCTTTAAGCTCGGTCAGGGCCTGGAGTTGCTCGGTGGTGAAAAGCGTGTTCCCTTCAAAGCTGAGCGAATCGACACCGTAACGGCCACCTTCATTCACATTAACTTTGAGGACAACTTTCTTCTTTTCTTTTGTGAACTCGACAACATCCACGGTAGTCGTCGCATCCAGCCATCCCTTCATGCGATAAAACTCGCGCAGGCGTTTGAGATCCTCTTCGAATGTTTCCTGGATGTATTTTGCCGAGTTGTACCACTTGTCGATTTTAGTCTTGAGAATCTTGCGGAGCTTCCGCTTCGAGAAGGCGGTGGCGCCGATGAACTCGATATCCTTGACTCTCACTGCCTTTTGAGGGTTGACGATAAATCGGACGGTGGCGCCGCCAGCCGGGCCAGGTAGAATTTCCTGGTCAATCTCAACGAAGTGGTAACCCTTGGACTTGAGTTCGATGAGCATGGCCTGCTTATCTGCGTTGATCTGGTGCTGACGGAGCAGGTCTCCGACCCGGGCCTGGATCAGGTCTTTGAATTTCTTGATGTGTTTCTTCTTCAGGCTGCCGGCAAACTCAATCTGATCGATATTCGGTTCGGGTGAGATCGAGAAGGTAACCTCTACTTCATCACCTACCAGGTTGACGGTGTATTCACGACAGAAGTATCCCGCAGCAATAAGTCGCCGGATGTCTTCATTGGCAATTTGGGATGAGAAGGGATGGCCCTCGCGAGTCTGTGCCCTGGTCTGAACACGATCCCATTGCGTTTGCTCAACCCCGCTAAAGTGCACGGCTTTTACGTTTTTGCCTTCAACGGCGGATTGCTCGGCAGAGACGTTGAGTAGAAAGGCGAAACAGAAAGTGGTGAGAAAGGCGAGCTGGTGGAGATTTTTGGTTGAACGATTCATCCGCTGATCCAGTTTATGGAATGGGCAAGGTCGAAGCATCACATGATATCTTCGGCAGTCGGGTTATCGAAACGCATGTACTCTCTATTAAAAATAAGCCGCACACTTCCAGTCGGCCCGTTTCGCTGTTTGGCTATGATGACTTCGGCAGTCCGGTTGTCTTCTTCGTCCTGCTTATAATAACCCTCACGATAGAGCAACATGATCATGTCAGCATCCTGTTCGATGGAGCCTGATTCTCTGAGGTCAGACATCCGGGGACGGTTTCCTTCCCGGGACTCTACTGCACGGCTGAGCTGCGATAGTGCAACCACGGGTACCTCTAATTCTCTGGCGATGGATTTCAGCCCTCGAGAGATGGTAGAAATTTCTTGCACCCGCCCATCGTTCCGCGAACTGCTCGAAACGTCCATCAATTGGAGATAGTCGATAAAAATGACACCGAGGTTGTTTTGAGCCTTCAGCCGTCTGGCCTGTGCCCGCAAATCAGCGATGGTCAAACTCGCGGTATCCTGGATAAAAATTGGTGAATCTGCAAGCTGGCCAACGGCGTTGTAAAGACGCTGCAGGTCATACTCAGTAAGCTGCCCGGCCCGTACCAGATGGGCGTTAACGCGGGACTGAGCGCAAAGCATATTCTGGGCAAGCTGAACGCTGTTGACTTCCAGGCTGAAAAGCGCGCAGGCAGCGTTTTGATGCATGGCGATGTTGGCGGCAATGTTCATGGCAAAGCTGGTTTTTCCCATACTCGGCCGGCCGGCTACAATGATGAGTTCCGAAGGCTGCAGTCCCGAACTCATCTGATCCAGTTGGTGATATCCCGTTCGCAAACCGGAGACTTCCCCCCGCTTCAGGCGCTCGATCCGGTCGAAAGTTTCCTGAAGTACTTTAGCGATGGGGAGGGATTGTGAGCCGGATCGATTGGAGGCGAGATTCAGAAGCATCTCTCCAGCCCGGTCGAGCAGTTTCTCAGAATCTTCAGACTGAATGTAGCACTCAGCCACGATTTCTGTGCAGGATTTGATGATTGCGCGCAGGACGCTCTTATCACGAACAATGTTGTGATAATGTTCCGCATGAGCCGCGGACGGAACGGCCTCCATCAGCCCCACGATGTATTCGGCGGGCAGAGCATGACCCTCTTTTATGAGCTGCTCGTGAACGAGGACGGCGTCGATGGGTTTGGCCTGCTCGAACAGGGACTGAACCGCCTGAAATATCCGCCTGTGATCGGGGAAGTAGAAGGATTCGGGCCGCAGAGAGGAGATGTAATCGCTGCAGGATTCGTAATCCAGTAGAAAGGAGCCCAGAAGGCTTCGTTCAGCATCCTCATCGTGAGGCGGAGCCTTCTCCAACGGGACCTGATCGCTCATTCTTTCACGACCCAAACCTTTGACGAGACTTGAACGTCCTGAGACAAGCGAATCTTGAATCCATAAACACCAATTTCCTTGATAGGTGCTTCAAGAATGATCTGATCCTCGTTCAGATCAACGTCGTCTTCTGCAAACGCTGCAACGATTTCCGAGGCGGAAACCGATCCGAAAAGATGGCCATCTTCGTTGGCCTGGGCAGAGATAGTGCAGGATGAATTTTCCAGGCTCTTTGCAAGCTCCGCCATCTTTGCGAGACGTTCAGCCTGGCGTTTTTCTTCGGCAAGGTGCTCACGCTCGATTTGGCCCAGAGCTTCCTTGGTTGCAAACATAGCATGCCCGTAAGGGATTAGAAAATTGCGGGCGTAACCAGCCTTCACTGCCACGAGCTGCCCACGAGCACCAAGAGTTTCGAAATCGTTTCTAAGGATAACTTCCATTTCTTAAACCTTTATATTTCTGGTCAATACTGTGACGCTGCCCAGCCTAGAAAGGAACATCGTCGTCAGCAAAAGCGGATTCGTCATAAGGAGGCAAATCATTGGGAGGTGGAGGTGGTGCAGACCGTTGGGGAGGTGGCCCAGACTGCTGGGGAGGTGGTGCAGACTGGGGATAATTGCTTTGGGATTGTGGGGGAGGGGACTGTTGATATCCCCCCTGCTCGTTACTACTTCCGCCCCCGCCCCCGCCTTCGCCACGGCCACAGAATTCCCAGTTGTCTCCGACCACTTCCAGCTTGCTGCGGCGTTCGCCTTGAGGGGTTTCCCATGAGCTGTATCGCAAACTGCCTTCGATAAGAATAGGACTGCCTTTGCGAAAGAACTGGGCCAACTTCTCGCCTCGAACTCCAAAGAACACAGCGTTGACGAAATCGACTTCATCCCGCCATTGGTCCGTGCTCCTGTCTTTGACTCTTCGATTGATTGCGAGGCCCACATTGGTCACGGCCGTTCCAGACTGTGCATATCGAATCTCTGGATCACGAGTGAGATTACCCATGAGAAAGACTTTGTTCAGGTTTCCCATCTTTCAGGCTCCGGCATAGAGAGGAACGGGTAGGTTAAGGGGTTTCAGGATTCCTTGGCGGGTTCATCCTCTGCGCCTTCTTCATCGGCAGCATCAACGTCGCTTGTTTCGTCTTCTTCTGCAGGCGCGTTTTCTTCGTCGTTGCTTTCTTCTGATTCACTATCTGCCCCGGCAGAACTGTCGCTTTCTGAGTCGTCTTCATTCGATGCTGCATCGAAGCTTCTGGCGGATCCACGCGAGCTGGACGGGGATGAGGTCGGGACGTTGACGTCTCTGGATTTGCTGCGGGAACGAACGGGATCGGTCGGGTCGTCCGAGAGGCTTCGAATCTCGGATGAGATCCCATCTTCGTCGACCAGAATCATGACACGGATAACCTGATCAAAGAGCTCGTATTCGTGTCGAATGCCTTCAATTCTTGATGGTTCGGCGTTGAAGTGCACGAGAACGTACGTGCCCTTGCTGTAATTGCCGATCTGGAATGCAAGCTTGCGTTCGTTATCCCAGAGCTCAGAGTTGGCGATATCACCACCGTGGCGAGTGATGATGTTGTGGATAGCTGAAGTTACTTTTTCGTAGTCCTGATTGGCCTTGTTGGAATCCACCAGAAACATGGCTTCGTAAAGTCTTGTGGTTTGCGTTGCGCTACTCATTGCTTTGAGTCAATTCCTTCCTGTTATAGAAATTCATGGCCTCTTCAATACCTGATTCGATCCAGGTTTCGGCAGCCTTTGCTGCGAGGTGAACTGCGGTCTGGATTTCTTCCATTTCCGCTATTGAAAACTCCCCTAGCACGAATTCGATAGGCTCTTCCTTATCGAAGCCTCCGATCCCGATTTTGAGGCGGGCAAACTCTCTTGTACCCAGCGACGCTTCAATGGACTTAAGCCCGTTGTGGCCCCCGCTGCTGCCCCGCTTACGGATGCGAATAGCACCCAGCGAGAGATGAAAATCATCCATGATTATCAATGAAGACTCAGGAGGTTCTGAAAACGTCTCCAAAATCTCCTCTAAGGCAGGCCCGCACCGGTTCATATACGTTTGCGGCATAGCCAGCAATACAGGCTGCCCGTGGATCATAGCTTCTCCCGCGATGCTTCGAAAGCGGGATTCCTTCAGTTGGCAGCCATGCTCTGCGGCCAGACGTTCAACAGCCATAAAGCCGACGTTATGCCTGGTGGCAGCGTACTCATTGCCCGGATTTCCCAAGCCAAAAACAATTTTCATAAAGAACATCTTGGCGGATTTTATCCACCTCAGGGGTTAGTCTTCCTCTTTTTCGACCTTACCACGGGCTATGATCTCAGGTTCGATTGAGCTGATATCAAGGGCACTTGCCTCATCCTCCTCATCTTCACCCGTCATGCCTCGAGAGGCCACCACGTTCACTACTACGAAATCGGCATCATCGATCGCCTCGATCCCCTCAGGCAGCTTGACATCACGGACAAGCAGGCTGTCGCCAACCTCCAGGCCTGAGATATCAAGGATGAACTCTGATGGCGTGCTACCCGGTAGACATGAAACAAGGATTTCGGTCCGAGGCTGTTGAAGGACACCTCCCAACTCAACTCCTGGTGAATCTCCCTTTAGAGTCACCGGAACGGATATCTCGATCTTTTCGTCCATGGAGATTCGACCAAAATCTACATGCAGGAGAGTATCGCCAAGGAAATCATACTGCAGCTCCTTGACGACGGCGGTCTCGGAGGCGCCGTCGACGGCGAGGTCGATAATCTGGTTGTGACTTTTCAATAGGTTCCGGATGTCATCTCGCAGAACACTCAGATGAACGACCTCCTGGTTGCGTCCATAAAGGACAGCAGGAAGTTTACCTGTCGCCCGCAGTCTTTCGCAGGCTCTACGTCCGGTAGCTTCCCTTCTCTCCACACTTAACGTTGCATTGGCCATAATTTACTCCTGTTGGTGAATTTTCATTTTGGTTCAGACGGCCTGGTACTCTCCAGTATCAATGAAGAGCGAACTTACCGATTCGTCCTTATGAATGCGGCGAATGGCTTCTCCAAGTAATGGTACAACGGAGAGTACCTTTATATTATCCATTTCCTTTGCCTGCTGGCTCAAAGGAACAGTGTCTGTGACAGTAATCAGCTTGATCGGCGCCGAGCGGAGTCTCTCTATGGCCGGCCCGCACAAGATGGGGTGGGTAGCGGCGACATAAATATCCAACGCACCCTTGTCTTTTAGTAGCTTCGCCGCTTCAGTGAGGGTGCCTGCGGTGGCGATGAGGTCATCTACGATCAGAACATTCTTGCCCGCAACATCTCCGATAAGAAAACCTACCTCTGCCGAATCAGGGCTCAAACGACGTTTGTCGACCACGGCGAGCAGGGCGTGAAGCGCACTCGAATACGCCCGTGCCATTTTCACCCCACCGACATCCGGACTGACGACGACAAGGTTCGGCAGATTGAGTTGACGGTAATAACTAAACTGAACTTTGGACCCATATAAGTGGTCCACTGGAATATCAAAGAACCCTTGAATCTGTTGGGCGTGGAGATCTAAGGTCAGCACTCTATCCGCTCCCGCTTTCGTAATCAGGTTTGCAACGAGTTTCGCCGAAATCGGAACGCGGCCCTCGTCTTTGCGGTCTTTACGCGCATAGCCAAAGTAAGGTATGACTGTGGTAATTCTGCCGGCGCTGGCGCGGCGCATCGTGTCACAGAACAACAGCAACTCCATCAGATGCTCATTTACCGGAGGGCAGGTGGGCTGAATGATGAACACATCGCTACCACGAACATCTGAATTCACCTTCAGGTCCGTTTCCGTGTCGGGAAATTTGTCGCAGACAGAGTCAGCCAGTGGCTTATGCAGGTAATCACAGATACCTCTGGCCAGGGCCGGATTAGCGTTCCCGGTAAGAATTTGAATGTTGTTATAAATCATGAGTATGCCTTAGCTGTCACACAACTCAGGCTGACGCCCTCAAACTTTGCTACCCGGCAAGGACTCGAACCTTGAATGAGAGGACCAAAACCTCTAGTGTTGCCGATTACACCACCGGGTAGTATCAGCCGGAGGCCCGTCTGATAAATTCTACTCAACTCGCGCGATGCTCTAGGTTAGGGGTTTTTCGAATCACCTGAAAGGAGAGTTGCTCCAGTTCAAGTGCCAGATCTACGGAACAGAGACTGATTCTCTCAGGTACAAAAATACTGAATGGTGCGAAATTCAGGATACCCTTGATACCGGTCTCAGCCAGTGCATTGGCGACATCTTGCGCGGCCTCCGCGGGAACGCAAATCAAACCAAGCTCGATATCCAGTTTTTCAATGGTAAATGCCAATTCCTCGGACGACTCAACGATCAATCCGTTGACCCTGTCACCCACCTTCTCAGGGTCCTGGTCGAAAATCGCAACGATTTCGAATCCTTGCTCGCGCAGCCCCTTGTAATGTAAAAGGGCACGACCCAGGTTCCCTACCCCGACCAATGCGACATTCCAGAGTCTGTCGAGGCCCAGTATCTCCCTTAATTTGGGCACCAGCTCCGCAATGTTGTAACCTATTCCAGGATGGCCAAACTGACCGAAATACGTCAGGTCCTTCCTAACCTGCGCATCCGTCAAGCCCAAGGCTTCACCTAACGCGCTCGAAGAGATAGTCTTTTGCCCCGCCACGTGCAGCCTCTCCAACCGTCGAAGGTACAGCGTCAGACGTTCAATCGATGCCTTCGGTATGGTCTGATTCTGCATACGACGCCCTGAAAAAACGGCGGATTATAGCAATGAAAAATCGGAAGGCCCCGGAGACACAAAGCGCCCTAAACCTCAATCATCAATAATCTTAAAGCGGTTTGTCGCGTTGCGGGGGATACACTCTGTTCTTGCCGGCTGGGAGCTGCCATTCCTGTCTGAATCCGCCCCCAGAAAGCTCGGATAATTTCAGGGGAGTTAAAGCAAAGAGAACGGAAGTCGCCACCTTAGTAAGCTTCCAACCGCCATTTCTGAAGGTCTCATCTGGCTCAGGATGACAGTTGGGCCGTGGATTTTAGCTTCCTGAGGTGGCCAGACCTTATGTTGTCAGGGTTTAAGAATCGCGGTCGGACCGGGGGATGTGAAGGGGCGTTTCAACCGATGGGCGGACGAAGCCCCGCTGCATCATTGCCAACAGCGTAACGCAAAGGACCTGCGGGCACCTGAGCACAAAACAACGAGCAACCCGTGGCACACCGGGAATCTTTCGAAGGTGATATGCGTCGAATCTCTCGACAGCCTGCCAGCTCAAACTGAGTGAAAGTGCCAACGAGTCAGCGCATTCCAAAGTACCGCCGCTGTACGCTTCATGGTTAACGCACAAAACAAAAATCGCCGGACTGCCAGTTCGTGCTTTCGAGCACGTCCAATCCAGGGGAGGCCCGATCGCTTTGTGGCCGGGGCGATCCGGTAGGTGACCACTGAGGCCTTGACCACCACCGTCAGGCTGCCGCGGCTGCTCTTGCCGCGCGCGCCCCTTGGGGCTGCGAATAGTGACAGTCGACTTATTACGTAGGGAATCTGAAGATCTGGCAGCTACGGAAAGACTGTTCACTGATCGATTGGCAGGAAGCCGCGGTCGACGTTGAGTATCAGTATGGCCATGGCGGTGCTGTAGGCCGGGCCCATGGCTACTATTGGGCCGCCGTGGCCGGGGGGGAAGGGGAAGCTGCCGTTGCTTTGCTGGCGTTCGCGGAGCAGACGTGTCAGTTTAGAAAAGTACTGATTGAAGGTGTCGCCGCCGTCAAGGTGCTGGGTTCGCCAGAGGGAGCGGCTGGCGAAGACTCCGGTATTAAAGAAGTCGGGGCCATACCAGCGCGGGGGATTTCTTTTCAGCCAGGCGCTGACGGCCGCGAGCTTCTCGGGGTCTTTGTCAAAGAGTGCCAGGACGATGGCGCCGGCGGCGGTGCTGCTGCGTACGGCCAAGCCGTCTGCGCCGACCGAGAATCCGCCGCGCTCGTCTTCTTTGGGGGCGTCGGGGCCTTTCTGGCTGGCGAGGACGAAAGCGCTGGCGCGACCAAGGCTGCTCTTGCTGATCTTTGCCTGCCACAATCCTGCGCCGTGGAGATGCAGCAAGAACCAGCTGGTCAACATCCGGTCGTTGACGGTCGCCTGGGGATCGGGCGTCCAGCCGCCCTTATATTTTGCCTGCATGCCTTTGTCCTGGACTTCGAGGCTGTATTGCAAAGCCTCAAGACTCTTGCCGTAGAGCGCGCGGTTGAGCTTTTCGCTGTCACAAACTCCGACAAGCTGTTGGAGTGCGAGAGCTACCAGGGCGTGGTCGGCGTGCGGTTCTGCAGTGCCTCCCAGAGAGGCGCCGGCGCTCTGGGAGAGAAGCCACTCGGCCGATGAGAGGACCGCCTTGCCGGCCGGGCCTTTATCCGGCGTGCCCCCCGCCGAGAGGGCGGAAAGGATAAACAAGGCGGTCACAGCTTTGGGGCGGCTCTCGCCGAGACGCCCGTCTTTCACCTGCCCCGCCAGGTATTGCAGGGCGCGCTCTGTCATCTCTACACGCTCCCGCTGCAGCAGGTGCGGCTGCTGAGCCTGAAGGCCAGTGCTGCTGAGCAAGACGATCACAAGGAGGATGGAGACTTTTTTCATCGTGCTTTCTCCATAATCCGGTTGAGATACTGGTAGGCACGCTCGCGGTAGAGATCGGGCATGGCGGATTCGCGTGCACGCTTGAGTTCCTGGTAGAGGTGCCGCGGCAGCTTGAGGTCGGCCAGGTCGTCGGTCCCCGCCACAGCCAGGCCGCCGATGCCGACATGAGTCTCGATGGCCGATGCTTTGCGCCGGGTCCATTCCAGTTCTGTGACGGCCCAATTCAGTTCGGCAGGCGGCGCAAGTTTGAGTCTTGTGGCAACCCGGGCGCGCTGCGCGGCCACGGCGCGGCCGAGGAGTGCAGTGTCTTTGCCGAAGACCGCCGGCGGTCGTGCGAGCGGCTCGAAGTCGGTGAGGATTCCGGCGAGGTCTTCACGCCAGCGGGCCTGGCTCGGATCCTCCGCGAGCAAACCGGGCAGGCTGCCAATCTCTTGCGGCAGGGTGCCTAGCGCGGCGACCCGGGAACGAAGATTGGCAAGGTCATGAGGTGCGGGAATCTGTTTCTCCCGGGCCAGTGCGGCCAGTGAATAGTGCAGCTCTGCCCAAACCGCTGAAGCGGCATCTCGGTCGCCCTTCAGGTCTTGCAGGAGTTGAGCCGACGAGGTATCGAGCAGCCGTGCGGCGCGTTCCATAGCCCCGATCTCCGCCGCGGCCTGATGTCGCAACACCAGTCGCTCCAGCAGGGCCTGGCGCTCGGATGCATCAACTTTGCCTTGTAGAATTTTCTCGAAGTCGGCAACAAGACTATCGACCCCGGCCCAAGTCTTAATCTTCCCTTGCTTGGCTCCGTTTGCAGCGCTTACGACTTTTGCACCGACCAATGTTTCTGCCTGGTCCGCTCGCAAGTTAACGGGTCTCGCCCCACTGACCGGGCCGCCGACACTGGTGAACAGTTCCTTTTCGATCCGCCGCAGCACCACCAGGATCTCAACGGCTTCTAGTGAATCCCAGCCGGTAGTGCTGGCCCCGTGAAAGGCAAGGCACTCGTTAACCCCCAAGGTCTGGACAACTAGCAACTGCATTGCCTTAATCCTTGCATACATGCGCGGCAGCGGGGTGAAGACGGCGTGACTCAGGCCATAAAGCCTTTCATCTTCTTCCGCGGCCTCAATCTCCTTGACTCGTCGAACAATGGCCTGACGATAGTCGTTCGCGGCGCTGGCAAGAAGTGCTCGCCAGCGCTGGCCGTCCTGAATAAGCCGGCTGGCATCGGCCAGACTACGGTCGCGGGCCCTCGCGGCGAGTGCCCGGCTGCTGGCCTCCCACGCCTCAAGCATCTTGCCAAGAGCCAGGGGCGGTTGAGCGGGCAATGCCCAGGCAACGCAGGCCGCTGTCTCATTCAGGAGCTGGTCGAGAGGGGTCCGCAACGGATCGTTCTCCGGGAGACCCGCAAGCAATTGCAGGAGTTGAAATCGAGATTCTCGCAGGTCCACCCAATGCAGGTCCCCGGCCGGTTTTTTCCAGAAGAGTTGACCGGAAGCCAGGCCAAGCCGCAGTTCTTCGCAGGCAGCCCGAAAACGGGCGAGCGTGGTAAAGAACGCAAAATGAGCAGAGGACTCTGACGTCGCGGGGCTGCGGCCAGCAGCGGCATCGAAATTAGCCATGGTTTCCAACAGCAGGCGCAGTTCGTCGATCCCGCGGTCGTTTATCTGCATGATCAGATTCAAGGTTCGGATATCGAGTCGTGCGCGCTCCGCCGGTGCGATGGCCGGGAAGGCAAGTGGGGTGCGAGGCACCGCCGCCGCGGCCTCCGCGGCTTTTTCCAGCACGGGCAGAAGTTTCTTCAGCGGTTCGCGGCTTTCCCGAAGGGCGCGTGTGGCGTCCTCGATAGCTGCTGCAGTAGCGAGAGGCGTCTTCAATTCCTCGGGCACGGCAAGGGGCAGTGGCTGGCCAAGCAATGCGGCCAGCTCTCGCAAATGGGCGTGCCGGGTAATCAGAAAATCTCGATCCTGCCAATGATCGGGCGAGGCATCGCCATTGTCCTCAAGATCTCTAAGCAGAATGGCAGCAAGGTATCCGGCGAGTTCGAGCTCGATGATCTGCCGGTTTTCGGCCAGGCGGGCAGCGGTTGTTTCGAGTTGCTCTTGTGCAGGCCCCAGCCGTGCAGCGAACGCTTCAAGTGCATCTTTCGGTTGTTCCGAGGCCACTGCTGCCTCGAATTCGCTGGCCAGAATTTCGCCGGCAATGGCAAGGTCGGGGGCGGCCGCGGATTCAGCGGTCAGCCCCGCCAGGCGCGGGGTAAACTCAGCCCCAGTCAGGATGTCAAACGAGGTGGTGATGTCATCTGGCCGCCTGCCGATGCTGGGCAACAGGTAGGCAGGTCTTGGCGCAAGTTCTGCAAGGGCCTGGCGTACCTCGACAATCGTCGATGCCTGGGCTTTGCCCGGTTTGCCGGTGTCAGGGAGCATCCCGCGCAAAATTGTCAGCTTCCCTTTCAACCTTTTCATGGCGCCCAGACGCTGCCCGATCCGGTCGATGCTCGGGAAACCTGATTCGGCCAGATTTCGAGTGTTCGAACTCCCCACGAGCGAGTTGCGTGCCATGCGGCACTGGCGGTCGTAGGCGTTAACCGCAATATTCAGAGTCAGCGACGAACTCGATCCGGCTTGCCCCTTGAGGTCGAGCGCAGTCACCCGCAGTTGCACCCGGGTGGTGTCAGGCCCGATGAGGCTCGACACCGGGACTGTGATTACCCCTTGGGCTTCGCGGATGCCGTAGCGTTCGAGTTCGGCTTCCTGAACGAAATTTTCCCGCTCCGCCTTGAGCACCACCTCGGACAGGCCGATATCGTCCTGCACTTTGAACGAGACCCGGATAGTGTCGGTCGGCAAAACCGCCTGCTCGCCCCAGCCGGCCTGAGCAGAGATCATGGGCGGGTTGTCGGCAATGACCCGGATGTTGAACGGCAGTTCCCGCCGGCTCGCGAGTCCATTCCGGGCGACAAGTTCGATGTTGAGCTGTTCGTTCTTCGTCATCAGGTTGTGTCGCCCGGCCCGGGTGGGCTCATCCCGGTCGACCCGGAAGGGCCTCGGTTCTCCCTCAACGTTTCCATCTGCTGATTGGAGCGGGATATTGGCCAGGAGTTCAATGCGCACCTTGGTTCCTTCCAGTGCAGTGAGGGTTCGCCCAGTGAGCGTCTCCGTCTTCGGCTTGAGTCCGGCGTAAGGAGGATAGGCGTAGGCTGCAGTCGCCGAGAGCACTGTGGGCCGAGGCCGAACCTGCACTGCATGCCGGGCGCTTCGTGACGGGTGCAGGCTGAGGATGTACGTGAATTCCTGTTTGAGCCGAGTTAGTTCCAGGCGCCAGTGGCCGTCGTCGCCGTTGCGCAGTTTGCGGACGAACGCGGTCCCGTCGGCGAGCTCGACGCGAGCGACCGGGATGGGCTTTCGTACCGTGGCGCCCCGCAGGCGGGTGACCAGCAGAAAGTCATCGCCGCTGTCGACGGTGTCGGGGGCTTCGATCTCGAACCAGGTTGCGCTTGGGCGCGGATGGTTGCCCAGAGGATCGAGGAATCGCTGCCAGAGGAGGCCGGCCCGAATCGACTCGACACTGCTGAGGCCGACCACCAACAGAACTCCCAGCACGACGGCCCCCAGGAGGCGCCGATCGCGGGAGACCGGGACGTAGGGTGCGGCGTCGTGATCCTTCCACAAGGCAAGGGCGTATTCGCGAGATAGTGGCGCAAAGCGGCCACCGCCATCCTCGCGAGCTGCGAAATCCAGATGAGTGCGGAGGTGTCCACGTGCATCGCCTCGGGCCTGGTCAAGGGCGTGGGCGAAGGCGTCGTGGTCAGAGCGACGCAGCATTGCTGCGAGCGCCCATAGTCCGAGGAGCGACGCTGCTAACAGAGCCAACGGTGCCAGGGGCAGGCGCCAGAAACCGGGAATGTCGACGAAGCGGTCGAAGGCGCAGCCCAGCGTCACGATCCCCCCGGCCGCCAGCACCATCGTGGCGAGGCGGCCAAGGACGCGCCAGAAACGGAGGCGCCGACCGTAGCGGCGCAGCGGCGCAGCCAGTGCAGGCGCAAGATTCTCAGGCAAGGCTTTCGAATGGATGCTCATATTGCCAACCCCGCCAGTTTTCGCAGAACCCAGTGCAACGACGCCACCATCAGGAGGCCGGCAAAGAGCAGCCAGTGCCGGCCGGGTCGGTAAACCCTGGCCTCCATCGTTCGCCAGGATTGCGGCTCGATGCTCGCGAAGGCTTCGCGTGCCGAGCGGCTGGTTACAAAAGTCCCATGCCCTGCAGTGGCCAGAGCTTGCAGGCGCTCGGGCCGGAACTCGGGAAAACGCAGCTCGAGCCCAGGATTGTCCGCGGTCAATGCCGCCATTTGCACCGTGCCGATTTTCATGGCAATTTCCGCACCGGCTGGTTTCCAGCGTGCCGTTCGATTTTTCCTGCCCGGTGCCAGGGCCTGCGTCACGCCGTCGATAGTTCCTTGACTTGATTCCAGCAGGGAGATCACCCAGGTGTCGCGGCCGCGATCGGGCAGGGCTGGATAGGTTGTGACATGGGCTTCGGTAGTAAAGAGAGGTGTGGCGGCCGCTGCGATCAGGCTGTCGCAAAGCCGATCCACCACCTTCGCCCCGGCGAAGCGGCGCATCGGCGCGAGCCCGTCCATTCCGCAGAGAATGACTTTGCCGCGACCGTGGAAACCGAGAGAGCAGACCGGCCGGCCGCTCTTGTCGGCGATGAGTACGATATCCTGTTCTGGTACGGTGCGAGCCCGGTGCGACCGGGGAAGAGAGGCGAACCGGATTCGCCCGTCATCGGGGTCACTCGCCATGGCGATGGCCGGCAGATGGCAGGTATCCTCCGGTACAGTGAGGTCGCCCTCAGCTTCTTCGCCGGTAGCGTTCCAGCCAAAGGCGGGGGCCAGGGCCTGCAGCCAGCTATTGCTTTGTCCGCTCATCACCACAAGTGTGCGGCCCTCATTGGCAACGAGTTCGCGCAAGGTATCGGCATCATCGCTCTCGAAACCGGAGAAGGCCGTACCACGCAGGAAGACTCCCGCATAACGCGACCACTGTTCGAGGGTTTGGGGCACGGCGGAACTGAACCCGCCCCGCTCGGGCGTCTTGCCCGCGGCATGTGTCTGGTAGAGGCGAAGCCCGGCCCGCTGGGAAGCCAGCTCGAGATAGGCGCTGTCCCAATCGGGCACGTCATCCACGAGCAACAGTTCGGGCAGGCGTTGGACCGAGTCCTGCACAAAGCTGACCTGGTTGTTGCCTGGCACCGTGTCACCTTCCGCGCTGATTCGTAGAACGAAGATGTTCCGCCCCGGTGGTGGCGCTTGGTATTTCACAGTCATGGAAACGATGGTGCCCTCGCTGGGAGCCTGCCGGACCTGGGCGAGGACCGTCTCACCCTGAAGGAGGTGGAGGATCGCGGGCTTGCCTGGTGTGGTCCTGATCGTGCACCTCAGAGTGGCCTGACTTCCGGCTCTTACCGCCGGCGCCGGAGACCAGTCGAGGATGGCCACGTCGGGGGACGCCGGAACAGAGAAGTCAGCCCCTACAGTGTGGAAGGCGATGCCATCCGTAGAGAGCCGGCGCAGCCCTTCGAGTTCATCGTCTCCCCCCTGATCCGCGCCATCGGAGAAGAGAACCAGATTCGAAATTGGCGTTCCGTTATCTTTACGAAGAGCTTCGCCGATGCTCCTGGCCAGGCGGGTCGTGCGCGGGGAACGGGACGGAACCGCAGCGGCCTCTTCGGGCAGGGCCTCGGCGAGTTTGTGCGCCAGCTCGATTCGGCTCTTTGTCGTCACGGCCTGCGCTTCGGCGGCGACAGCTTTTCCTGGGCCATCGACCCACGCCTTGTCCGCGGCGCTTTGCATCCGGAGGGCGTGCTCTTCGGCCGGCCCGGCGGTAGCAATGAGTGAATCGAGGCGCCGAGCCGCATCACGGGTTTCGCCATCGGCATTCAGGTCGACGGGAAACGTGGTGAGGAAATCGACTAAGACTTGCAGTGGTTCGAGCGAAGGGGTCGTCGACTCTTCGCCCGTCAACCCCTGTTGCACCGCGGCCAGGGCGGTACCCAGCGACGCGAGCCCGCCGGAACGCCAAAGCCGGTAGCTTTCCACAATGTCCTTATCGCTCGGCCCGGGCGGCATCCCTTCTTCTTTACGCGCTTCGATTTGTTGCAGGGCTGCGCGTTGAGCCGGAGCCTCGGAGTGCAGCTTCGCTATCAGCCGGGCCACGTCCCCGGCCGAGGTATTCCGGCCGGATAAGGGCCGGCCA
Organism: Planctomycetota bacterium; assembly: GCA_027625095.1. GTDB lineage: Bacteria > Planctomycetota > PUPC01 > JACPCR01 > JACPCR01 > JAQBXN01. The sequence continues at coordinate 21,821 of JAQBXN010000123.1, forward strand.
TTCCAGAGCGCGCAGGCGTCCAACTGATCAGAAAGGCCGTCCAGCGCAACGGGGAGATTCATGCTCTGTGAATCGTCGATGAGGGCAATCACCCGCTGGAATCCCTCGAGCGTCGTCGACTTGACCACAACCGGGTTGTAGAAGGCAGCAGCGGCCAGGAGAAAAAGGAGAGCCAGAGTCCATGGCAGGAACGCCGGCCACCGGCCGCGACGGCCCTGCCGCTCCCGCCGGCTCCAGCGTTGCGTAAGCCAGAGCATCAAGGCGAGCGCGCAGAGCAGCAGCCAGAGCGGGATGCCGCCTTCACCGTGAATCGCGTAATGGACTTCGACTGGATTCATTTCAAAAAAACTTCAGAGCTCTCATACGTTCAAAATTCTTGACAGTCCGGCCTCTATGACCAGGGCGAGCAAGAGCAGTGCACCAAGCCACCGCGCCAGCGGCGTTCCCGGAGTGTCACGTCCAACGGCCGCGGCCAGGGCGGCGGCGTCACGATGGATCGGACCACCGGCAGCGTCGGCAAAATCTTTTTCCACGATCTCGGTCGCGGGGCGTAAATCTGCTTCGGGGTGCGGAGAGACCACGTCGAACAACTCTCCCGGCATTTCGCTGGCGAGGTCAATTCGCAAATCGTACTGGCCTGGGAGGGTGGTCTTGTCGTAGCGGATAAAACGGCGGCTGCCGGTCTCAACGCTTTCGACCACCTCGTCGATCCCGCCGGGGCCAATCACGCGGGCACTCGGGGCATCGGTGACCAGCAGGACCGGCTCGCCGGGTTGGAGAGTGCGCGGTAGACGCTGCCGCGCCGCAGCGCGCTGCAGTGTCCGAATCAGCCAGACTGGAAAGGCCGGGTGAACGACCATGGAGTTCCAATCGCCGCCGAGACCGGAGGTCCACAACAGAACTCGTCCCCTGCCCAGCGCGCGTTCGAGCAACAGCGGGCTGCCGTCCGAAAGAGCCAGCAGGACCCGTGCTTCGCTGGCCAACGCTTTGGGATCGACGTTGAACCACCGATAGAAGCGCGCCGCGCCCAGGTTGCCATGGCGCGGGTCTTCGAGTTCGAGGAGGAAGGCCGCATCACCGGCCTCGACCATGCACTGCTCGTAGCGGCGGGGCTCTACCGATTTGAATGTGGGGGTGGCTATCGGCGCCGGGCTGATCGGCCCAAAGCTGGTGTTGAAGTGTTCCTCCTTCACAGAGGCGCCAGGGGCCAACAGGACGGTGCCGCCACGCATCACGTACCCGCGCAACGCGTCCAGCGACTCGGGGCCGGGCTGATCCAGATCGAGCGCAATCACCAGATGGGTTTCGCTCAGCAGGTCGGGATTAATCTGCTCAGGGATTTTTCCTTCGACCGAGATCGAGAAGGGGATGGCCGACGGGTCAACCGCGCCTTGTTCGATCTTGCTGATGGCCGACTGCGAAGCCGCGGCATAGGCCTCCTGGACATTATCGAACTTTACTTTTTGCCCGGCGCCTTTCCCTGCCAGATCGCGAAGGGCCAGTTCCAGCCATGTGCGCGGGTTGTCGAAGCCCTTCAGGTCGGTGATGTCCTGGACTACCATCAGGTTGAGGCCAGGCAGTACGCTGAACTGCCGCTCAAGCGCGTTGTCCCCTTCGAGTGTGTCGGGGCGCAGTGCAGCAGCGAGCCGGTGCTCTCCGGCCGGCAGGGAGAGCGGAAAGATCACCTCGTTCATACCCGGCCCGGCGGTGACGGCTTCTTCATGAAGCAAGCTGCCCCGGCTGTCCTTCACGGTCAACACCGTCTGCCCGGTGGGACCTTCGCCGAAGTAGCCGATGCGTGCCCGGAAGAGGACCGGCTGGTTGGCAAGTAACAGGGGTTCAAGGGGCGAACATTCATAAAGAGCAAAATTGGCCGCGCCCGTCTCGCGGAGCGCGAGGGCATGGAAGGTGACGCCGCGCTCGCGCAGGCGTAATAGTCGCGGTGCCGCTTCGGCCAGGACCTCCGGCGCCAGGTCTCGTGCGCGGAAATCGCTCAGCAGGTAGAGCTCCCGGCGGGTAAAGGGAGAGGCAGAGAAGAGCGTTTCGGCGTGACGCAGGGCGGCGACCAGATCGAAACCATCGCGGCGTTCGCTGCACTCGGCCACCGCAATTTCAAGGCGATGTTCATCAACGGGAAGGCTGTCAAAGGAGGCGAATAAGGACTTGCCGTCGCCGCCGAGCAGGTCCGCCCGTCCCGGGTCTTGGGTGCTTTCCAGGATCGCTCGTGCCTGGGCAAGGGCTGCATCGAGCACGGTACCGCCAGCGAATCGGGCGCGCATGCTCTCCGAGGTATCGAGAATAATGGCGCGATGCGTCGAAGGCGCCGAGTCCGGCATACTCACCGCTGGTTCGCGTGGCAGATTCGGCGCGGCGAAAAGCAGGACAAGGGCCGCACACGCCAGGGTACGCAGAGCGATGATGCAATACTGCAGCCAGACCACGGCGCGGCTGCGGGTCTCAATGACTTTGCGCAGGATGTAGATCGCTCCCCACGGAATGTCGCGCCGGCGCCGCCGAAAAATCAGGTAAATGATCAGCGGGATGGCGATGACGGGCAATGCAGACAGGTAAGCGGCCGAAGCGTAAGTCATTGAAAGCGCTCCATCCGCCAGCGCAAATACTCCAGAACGGGCACAGCGAAGTCATCCTGAACCATGAGCTCGATGTGCTCGAAACCATGCCGACGGCAGGCCTCCTTGAGGGCGATGATGTGCTCGTCAAAAGCTTCACGGTATTTCCGGCGGATGAGTTGTGGATCGACAGCCAGCACGTCCGCGCTCTCCAGATCGTGGAAACGGGTGATGGCGTTGAAGTCCAGGTCTCTTTCCGAAGGCTCGATCACCTGCAGGGCGATCACATCGCTGCCCTGGAAGCGCAGGCGGGCCAGCTTGTTGGCAATGACCTCAGGAGAGTCCATGAAGTCGGACAGTACAACGGTGAGGCCCTTCTTGCGGATGGGCCCGATGGCGCCGCCCAGACCGCTATCAAAGTCGGTTTCGCCTTCAGCACCGTCGGCCAGGAGCGACCGGAAACAGCGAAGCAAATGGGTCTTCCCGGAACCGAAAGAGACGTGGCGCTCCCTGGAGGTTCCGAAACCGGTCAGAGAGAAGGCGTCCCGGTGCAGGAACGCGACGTGCAGCAGGACGGCTGCGGTGCGCATGGCGAAATCCCACTTGGTCATCCCTTCTCCAGCATGATTCATTGAGCCCGAAACATCGATCACCACGCTGATTCGGGCGTTCGTGTTCTCCTCATACTGACGGATCATGAGCCGGCCGGAGCGGCCGTAGATGCGCCAGTCCAGGTGCTTGAGATTATCGCCGGGGAAATATTGCCGATGCTGGCGGAAATCGGTGCTGAAACCGATAAGCGGGCTGCGGTTAACCCCGTTCATGATGCCTTCCACCTGGAAGCGGCTGAACAGCTCGATCTGTCGCAACTGATCGGCGAGGTTTCCGCCGACGAGAAGCTCCGGGCTCTCGGATTCGGGTTCTGTGGACATGGGCGGCAACCTATTCTTTGACAGTGTCGAGGATCATGTCGACCAGCTTCGACGAAGTAATCCCATCGGCTTCGGCGGTGAAATTGACGATGATGCGGTGCTGGAGAACCGGATGCGCCACGGCGCGAATGTCTTCGGCCGCGACATGGGGATGGCCGTTCATGAAAGCCCGTGCCTTGGCGCCGAGGATGAGGTACTGTCCGGCGCGGGGACCTGCCCCCCACTGCTGGTACTTGCGGATAAATTCCGGCACGACCTGGTCGCCCTCCCTGCCGCGGCGGTCACGGCTGCAACGGACAATGTGGGCAGCGTAGCGGACCAAAGGTTCGCTGATCGGAATGTCCCGCACGATTCGCTGGATTGACATGATTTCCTCACCGTTCATCACGTGCTCGAGTTCGACTTCGCGGTTGCCGGTGGTGCGCTTGAGCACGTCGTACTCTTCTTCAAGCTCGGGATAATCAACCCAGAGAAAGAACATGAACCGATCCTGCTGCGCCTCCGGCAGCGGGTAGGTACCTTCCTGCTCGATGGGGTTCTGGGTGGCGAGAACGAAGAAAGGCTCCGGCAGCGGGTAAGTGGTGTTGCCGACAGTAACGTGATGTTCCTGCATGGCCTCGAGCAGCGCGGCCTGCGTTTTCGGCGGGGTGCGGTTGATCTCGTCGGCCAGGATCATGTTAGTGAACAACGGCCCCTTCATGAACCGCATCTCGCGTTCACCGGAAGGCGTCTCCTGGAGAATCTCGCTGCCGGTGATGTCGCCCGGCATCAGGTCCGGAGTGAACTGAATTCGCTTGAAAGGCAGTTCCAGCACCTGCGAGAGGGTGGAGACCATCAGCGTCTTAGCCAGGCCCGGCACCCCCACCATCAGGCAATGCCCGCCGGCAAAGATGCTCATCAGTAGCTGGTCCATCACCGCGCTCTGGCCGACGATCACCTTGCTCACTTCCTCGCGCACCGCTGCCACCTTGGCGGTGAGCGCTTCAAACTGCGCGGACTGTATGGGGGCATCTGTTGTCATTTAGGATTCTCCTGCTTGTTGGATTTTTGTTCTGAATGAGAGGGCACGCTGGCATCCTTAGCCCGTGGCTGCCTGATTCGTTCGTAAGAAGTCGACGAGCATGATTCTTAGCCCCAAAGCGGTCAAAACATACCAGCCCAGGGCAACGCCCTGCTCTTTACCCACATTTTTCTTCAACCCCGAAGGCGGTTGTTTCTTACAG
>JAQBXN010000124.1 GCA_027625095.1 Planctomycetota bacterium
TATCATGTTGTGTCGCCCTTACAGGGCTAGGATTGCCTTCTTGATCTCTTCCCAAGGCGTTGCCCTGGACTGGCATGTTTTGGCCTTACAGGCCGGAAATCGGCTGACCGCGACTTTTTACGAACGAAGCTGGCAGCTTGCTGGTGCGACTGCGAGAGTGATATCTGCCAAAACTATTAGTCCGTCTGGCATTCAGCAAGAATTCCTGTGTAGACGCTTCTGGCATGGGAATAAGCGGCCTCTGCATCTTTTAATTCTCCTTCAGCGATAAATCCTTTTTTCTGCGACCAGCATTTGTCGACGCCTTTCAGGCACCACTCTGCACTGCGCTTGCTGGCGCGGATGGGTTTGTCATCAACCCTCAGAAAAATCGGGTTTGTATGAGAGGACTGCAGAATTCGGATGGCTACCCAACTGCTCTGAGCGATGTCGGCCTCAAAAGTGATGTCTTGCAAAGAGCCATCCGCGGGGATTTCCTTTGACTCTGTGGGATAGCCGTTGACGATGAGTTCGACCTTGACGTTTCGAGTATCCCCAAGTCTCGCGCGCTCGATGTGCCAGTAAGGCTGCTGACTGTATGGCCGGTTTCGGATGCTGTTATCGGGCTCCGTGCCGAGGAGGGCTGAGACTTTGGCCTCGAATGTCACTTTGCCTTTTTGAACTTGCAGTTCACTTCCGCTGACGCCGACCTCTACCGTCTGCATTGTTTTTGGGTTTTCCGCTCTGAAGTCCATGATGTGACTGAAGCCGTCGGAAACATAACAGCGGCCATCTTCCACTCCCTGGCACCAGTCATCGAAATCCAGCCGCCGGTCAAGCTTGACATAGGAGCGTCCGATTCCGACCCGCTGCCCATAGATACAAGGAAAATCAGTCTCGCCGCTGATGCGTGTGCGGAATCCACAATTCAACGTGTGATACCAGATGTTCATCTCCCAAATGTAAGGGGTATCGACCATGGACATAAAATCGACGGCAGGCACAAGCTTGCCGTCCGGCCCTGGGACTTCGTGGGTAACATCGACGATGTATTCGTTTGCGCCGATTCCGCTGTAGGGGGGAATGATGTAGTTGGGCAGGTCTTTTGTGTTTACATCGAGGCCCCAACCGGAATGGGCCGGCCCGCAGACCGCGCCCTGAGCCTGGGCCCAGCGGAGGGTGTTGAGACACAAAGTGGGCCAATGATTCTTGGAATCTCCTCCGGGATAAATCTGATCTTTCAGCCGCAGCAGGCATAAATGCCCTGAGCGGTGCGAGCCGAAGCCGGATACTTCAACGTCATATCGCAGCAGGTGGGTTTCAGTGGAGACCTTTGAAATCTGGCCGGTAAAAAACTGTTTCTGATAGTCAAAGCAAGGCCCCCAGGTGAGGTTGATTCCGACTTTCAGATCTTCGCCAAGACAATGGCGCATCATATCTTTGGCGTAAACGCCCTGCGTCGGGTTGGCGTAATGCGCGCAACCCGCCGCGTGGATGTGATGGTCTCCCGAGTACCAGCCACGACTGGCCGGATCAATCCACCGCTTGAGCTTGAACTCCAGTACGCGGGGCTGGCCATCAAGAGTGACCCGCTCAATTTTTTTCAAATATTCAGGCCCGCGGGAACACTCAATGGTGTACTCGCCTGCCGGCAGATGAACGCTCTCGCCATCAGCACGGTAGACTTGGGGATGAAACGAAAAGTCGGGCGCGAGGCGCTTGGCTTGCGAAGGATACACCCGCCCCCACTTATCCTTGATCACGAATCCTGCCATCGCCGGGCGGCCCTTTTCGTCTTTGACCCGCAACAGAATGGGCGCGCTCTTCCGAGCCTGGAAGAGGACATCCGCTTTTGCGCGGAATCCGATGTCCTGCGTGCCCTGTCCAACATCTGCGGTGAATTCTGCCATCCGTTTCCCCTGATCTCTGCTGTATAGCTGGATGATACGGTATTCGAGACCGAGCCCACTCAAATTGGGCTGCATGGGGGGGCCTTCGAAGAGTTGCATTTCAAGCCACCGATTTACGACATCGTCTGCGGGAGAGTTGTTGACCGGGCGTGCGTTGGGGCTCATTACCCGTAAGGGGGCGGTGACGCCGGCCTCATTGTGGACCTTTATAAGGAACTGCGCCCAGCCATTTTCCACGAGTTCAGGGCGCGCCGGGCCTTGTTTCAGCTTTACCCTTGACTCGGGATTGATGCTCGCCATAAGCAGGCAAAGTGGATCTAGCACCTTCTGGACGGCCTCCGCATAGCCGTCGGATCCAGCGCCGTTCAGGAGCGTGCTTTGAGTGTCTTGGGAGAGGGGATGGCCAAGGTAATTGAGGGCCTCCACCAGTCGCTTCACTTGAAGCGAAAGCGGCTGTGCTTCGATATCAGAAATGGTTTCGAGATTTACCTTTAGTCGTTCTTGTTCCCTTTCCTTCACTCCTTGTTTCTGACAACTGGAAAGACCGGCGAAGATAATGAGGGCGGAAATGGTAATTCTTTTCATTGGGATTCAGTCAGGCACTTACTGTCACACCTACTCTTGGACAAAACTTGTTCAGGGTACAGCCTGAACAATTGGGTTTCTTGGCATTACAAACGCGGCGTCCGTGCCAGATGATGGCGTGGCCCATGAATATCCATTCGTCTTTGGGTAACAACTCCATCAAATCCTTCTCGATTTTTTCGGGATCGCTTTCTGTGGTCAGACCAATGCGATTGGCCAGTCGCTTTACGTGGGTATCAACCACAACGCCGGTCGGCTTCTTGAAGAATGTGCCTAGGACAACGTTTGCCGTTTTTCGGGCCACGCCAGGAAGCTTGACCAGTTCGTCGAGGTCGTCCGGCACTTCACCTCCATAATCTTCTACGATCTTTTTAGCTGAGCCCATGACGCTTTTAGTCTTCTGACGAAAAAAACCGGTGGATTTGATGTCCTGCTCAAATTCTGCAGGGTCGGCATTCGCGTAGTCGGCAGGGGTGCGGTATTTCTGGAACAGGTATTCGGTGACCTTGTTCACGTTCACGTCAGTGGACTGTGCGGACATGATCGTGGCAAAAAGGAGCTCGTGCGCGTTGGTGTGAGTGAGCTCGCAATCGGCATCGGGATAGAGCTCGTGAATTGCCTTGGTTGCGGACTTGGCGAGCTTCTTCCTCTGCTGGAGTTCGTCCGCAGAAATGCGGCCGGCGAGACTGGTAGTTTTTGTGGAAAGCGTCCCGGTTTTCTTTGGGTCGGACTTCTTCGGAGCGACCTTGCCGGCAGTCTTTTTCTTTCCAGTTTTTCTGGCCATCTTGACTCCTTACAAATCAGTTGAAGTGTTGTGTGGTTGGTTTGATGAGCAATTCATTCACACAGGCGCGGGGGGGGAGTTTCGCCACAAACAGGGCGGCCTCAGCAACATCGATCGGTTGCAACATGTTTGCCCTTCGCTCAGCGCTCACCGGCTCGGGCCGTTTTTCGAGGATCGGGGTTTCCACCTCGCCGGGGCATATCGCCGTGGCGCGGATGCGATACTCCACTTCCTCTTCGTTGATAGAGGTGGTAAGGGCCACAACCCCGAATTTGGAAGCGCAGTAGGCCGCACCACCAAGTTTGCCGGAGCGAACTCCCGCAATGGATGAGACATTGATGATCAGGCCATCCCGCTGTTCGCGCATGCCTGGCAGCACCGCACGGACACAATTGAAGACACCGGTCAGATTCACCTGGATGGTCTTGTCCCAGTCTTCCGGAGCAACCTCACCAACAGATCGTGGGTTTGTGTTCATTCCGGCATTGTTGACGAGGATGTCCACTTTGCCGAAATGCTCGATCACTTTCGCGGCCATGGCGTTTACGCCGTCACGATCTGCAACGTCGCATGGTACGCACAGCACCTGCTCTGCCGGCAGGCCTTCCGATGCTGCTTCGAGCTTTTCTGCGCGCCGTCCCACGAGGGCAACATTCGCTCCCTCCCTTACGAACAATTGAACGATGGCTTCACCGATACCAGTGCCTGCACCGGTGATGATGGCTGTTTTGTTTTTTAGTGACATGAATATAGATGGGATGGTGTCTTGAACTGAGTTCGGTTAAAAAATCTTATCGCGGGCGCAAGTCCAAATGTATCTTATGAAGCGTAACTGAACTTTGAAACCGTTGATTTCATTAACCATCAACCATTAACCATTCTTCACTATGCAGCTTTCGATTTATGAATTGGAAGGCTCACCCTATGAGATGGGCCGGAGTTTTGGCGAACAGTGTCGTGATGATATTCGTCGACTCTGCAAAATTCGGCTACGGCTGGCGCAAGTGATGGCGCGGCAGGAGGGCAGAAGGTTCTCTGACAAACGGATCCTTGAGATCTGCCATGAATGCCTCAAAGTAACTCATGATTTTGACCTCGCCGGTTATGAGGAAATGAGAGGCGTTGCCGAAGCCGCGGAGTTGTCGTTGGAGGAGGTCTTTGCGCTCAACGGTCTGACCGATCTCAAGGATGTGTTGTCATACGCAAATGTAGATGAGGGCTGTTCGAGCTTCATGATTGCGGGCGATCGTTCCGATTCGGGCAGATTATTGTTGGGGCAGAATTGGGATCTGTACACCTCAAATAAACCATTCGTGTGCCTGGTTCATCGAAAGCCATCGGATGCCCCGGAAACGTGGTGTCTGACAACCACAGGTTGTCTTTCGTTGATTGGCGTGAATAGCGAAGGCATCGCTGTGGGCAACACAAATCTAAAGACCACCGATTCCAGGATCGGTGTGCAGTATCTATCGGTGCTTCATAAGGCATTAAGTTGTTCTTCGTTTGAGGATGCGATTGAAACAGTCGCCACTTCGCCACGTTCCGGTGCGCATTATTACTACGTGGCTGGCCCCGAAGGATCAGCGGTTGGGATCGAGTGTTCGGCCCAGCAACATCACAAGTTCGAAATCCATGAAGGCACGTTCGTTCACTGCAATCATTTCCTCGACACAAATCTCGCCAAACTACAAACCGAAGAACCGAGTGAGTCCACTTGCACTCGCCAGTTGCGCCTGGCTGAGCTTCTGGATGAGCAGGAAAAGATTTCTGTGGAATCTCTCAAAGACTCTCTTTCGGATCACGCCAATGGTGAAAACGCCATCTGCCGGCATCACGGAGCGGACGCCGTCAGCACGAACGCCTGCGTCATCCTTTCGCCTGAGACCCGTGAGATACATGCCTGCCGCGGCCAGCCACATGTAGGAAAATGGGAATTGAGGAAGGCGGGGGAGGAGAAGAGGGGAATGGTTGATGGTTGATAGGCATTCACGCGGCGGCGTGCTGGAGTAATGCTCGATGCTCGGTAGTGTCCGCACCGGTCCGTTCTGCTCCAGGATTCCGTACTTCCATCACTCCTGTCCCCAATAGAAAAGACAGGCAGTCTTTCGACTGCCTGCCCTTCTCGATTCTTCTGATTGCGGGGTCTCAGATCGTGATGTTTATGTTGCCATCGACATCCGCTGAAAAATCCGCATCCGCATTTTGCGTGGCCGTGTTTGAGACATTCCCTCCCGAGCTCGCGAATCCGATCTGAAAGAGCTTCTGGAGCTGAGCATTACTCTGAAAGATTCCGACGCCCAGATTTCTTAGACTCACAAAAGTCCCACTGAAGGGTCTGAAGTGCGGAAATGGAACATGTGCAGATCCAGAGCCGCCGGAATTACCGGACCCTCCGCCGGAACCGCCGGTTCCTCCGGTCGACCCGCCAGCATTGCCAGTGGTGGCATCCTGGTCCAAGTTCACCGTATTGGTGGCGGTTCCACCCACTGCATTCTGATCGATGGTGGCATTATTGGTGGCGGTTCCACCAGTGCCTGCAGTTGCGTCTTGATCGAGAGTAACGGTGTTTGTTGCTGTGCCGTCAGCTCCCGCGTCCGCATCTTGCGTAATATTGGCGGTGTTAGAAGCGGTACCACCGCCTGCATTTCCGAGTGGTGCGAACACTCGATTAAAAAAACCTTTTGGGAAGAATCCCGTTCCGACGCTGATGTTTCCGATAAAAGCCATGAGTCGATTCCCCTCTGAAAAAGTCAATTAATTGTCAGCCAGGATTGGATCTGCTCAGGGGATAAGGCCCCTGATTGTTCGAGCACATCATCAACCGCATTCCTGAGTTCTCAGTGACGCGGCTGAGTGATGAAAGCATCCGATATAACTGGACAATTCCGTTCTGATTCAGCGCCCACATCTTGAAGGCGCAGAAACGCCACGAGCCGGATCGGTGTTGCCACCAATCCGGCCCAGGCAGATTGTCAGTGCTGAGGCTTACGCCCAGATATTGATTTTGTTGAAGGCATCGTTATTGGTCTGGTTGTTTGTAGAGGACTGCCAGGCGCTGTTTGACACGCCTCCCCAACCACCCGAGACAGTACCCTTCTGCTCGTTGGCCTGAACCAGCGTGTTGTTCACGAAGTTGCTGGCGCCGATGTTATTCAGGCTGACATTGCTTTTCTTGGCATTGGTGTCGACGTTGATTTTGTTGAAAGCATCATTGCCTTGCTGCACGTTCTTGGCAGTCTGGTCGACAACGTTGCTAACGCCTCCGCCGCTCCACCAGCCGCCGACTTTTCCTTTCTGCTGGTTCGCCTGTGTCACGTCGTTGTTTACGACATTGCTGGCCCAGACATTCTTGATCTTGATGTTGTCAATAGTTGGTGATGGAAAACTATACCAAGGCATGATGAAACTCCTCTATCCCCCTCCAGAAAGTGATTACATAATCCGCCTGCCGGGCTCGACCTCGGAGGGTTTTGAGAACGAGCCGATTCTGTTGGCAGTTGGGGACAGGAACTGCTGATTCTGTTACGTCAGGAATACTTTGACTGAGAGAGCGCGCACCAGGCTCGGCTTGGGATATCTTGTCCCACTGCAAGCCCGGAAAAAGAACACTGGTTCACTCTATCTATGCTCTCAATGAGCCCTGGCCAGAAAAGTGCCCAAATGATTATCGGAGCGAGTCCAAAAACTTTAGCATTTTTTATGTTTTTCCTGGCCGCGCCGGACGCAATCCCCATGGAGGTAAAGTCATATCAGTCATTTGAACCCGGTTCCCGGGTGGATCTGACCGTCCTGCACCAGAACCCCGAAGCGACTCTTCTCGTGGATGTGAAAGACATGGAAAGGCCAGGCGGATGTTGGTCCAGCCAAGAAAGTCTTGCGGAGGCACCGAGAGCCCCGGCCACCGCCTGATGAAACTCTATTACGGTTTCCCTCTGGCACCGTTCACCACATAGCTCAACAGAATCGGAAGAACCGTCAGTGTCACGACCAGTGCGCTGCCCACTGCTAACGTCAGCAGGAGTCCCAGGCTGTAGATGCCCTGATGACCCGCACACATCAGGCTGCCGAAACCGATCATCGTGGACAGGTAACTCAGGACGACCGCTCGCGCCGTGCTGCTTGCGAGCAGATGATCCGCCTGCTTCTCCTCACGGGCCCGATGTACCATGTGGATGCCACCATCCACCGCGATGCCAATGATAAGAGGTATTACCACCAGATTCGCCAGGTTGAATTGCAGCCCGAACAGCCACATCAGTCCGACGGTCCATAGCGTTGCTATTATCACAGGAAGCAGGCAGAGCAGGGTGTCCGACACTCGCCGGAAGGTAATAAATACAATCATTAAAATCGCGGCAAACGCATAGAAGCCACCCTCTACGTACCCGTCCTTCATCAGCGTAATGGATTCGCTGCCAACAACAGGCGGGCCTGTGACGTCCGGATCAACGGATCGCAGTTCTTTCACGAAGGCAAGCATCGTCTCCCGCTGCCAGATGTTGTCCTTTGCATAAATGCGGAGAAGGTAGCGTCCTTCCGCGTTCACGGATCTGTCACGAATGGCTTCGGGTACGTCATGAAGTGCCAGCGGTGTAGGCGACGCGTTCGCCTTAAGAATCGTGAGCTTATTGAATAAGTCTGCGAATAATTTTTCCTGAAACCTGCCAAGCCCGTGGACGGCGATTTCCGGAGCCGAAATTTTTAACGATTCGATGAGACGCAAGAGTTCGGTGCGCGAGTCCCGGATCTCTGACTCAAGTGAGCCTGACTCTTCGCCAGTGCTACGGAGGGTGAATTTCACTTTGTCCAGGATAACGAGCAACTTTTCTATGTTGGGCTTTTCTAGCGTCGCTGGCTTTTCCAGGTCGAATGCATCCAGGGTCGCCGCGACAGATTCGAGGGCCTTAATTCTCCGTTCCTGTGTCTTCTGAGGCGGAATCAGGTCAAGAAGGCTCTGAACTCGATCAACCGTGGGCAGTTGTTTAAAAGCGTCCCTTTTCCTCGCGGCATCCTCTGCAGATTCCGCGCATGCGAGGGCAAACCAGGAAGACTCCTTCGCGCTTTCAAGAAGCCTCTTCTCCCATCGAACAGACTCTGTCTCAGTAGATTGCAGATTGAGGAGATTGTAGTCGAATCCAACACTGAACAGCGCGGGTATCGACAATGCAGTAGCGATAGCGGCCCCACCAAGAAAAACCCACGGATACTTCTTGATTAACCTGTCCAGCCTGGAACCTTTCCGCTTGAGCTTTTCAGGTTCAGGCGTCCTCTCTTTGCGATCGATAAGCATCAGAAAAGCAGGCAGGCAGATTATCGTGGCGAAAAATGTCAGCATAATTCCGCCTCCGGAAATCCAGCCCAGTTCTCGAATTCCCTGGAAGTCAGCCAGCATGATGGCAAAAAACGCCAGGGCGGTAGTAAGGGATGTGGCGAACAGCCCTGGCACCGTATACGTGAGCGAAATATCGAGCGACTGATACGGATTGAAACCCTTAAACCGCTCCTCCTCATATCGGGTGAGCAGATGAAAACCAAAGTCAATGCCCAGCCCGATCAGAATGGATGTAAACGCCACGGTCAGGATACTCAGGTGCCCCACAGTCAAGGTGAGATAGCCCATGGACCAGCACATCCCAATCAGCAAACAAATCACAACCACCAGCGGTCGTCGAATTTCAAGGAACGCAGCGAAATAAAGAATGGCAACGCCAGCCAGAGAGAGGAGTGCAGCCAGCTTCATATCATCCTGCGCAGACGTCATTTCGTCGGCGCCCAGGGCCGGCTGCCCTGTCACGCCGGCCTCGATTCCTGGATAACCTCTCCTTATTTCTTCGACGGTATTTCTGATGAAAGAGATTGGGCCTGCATGTTTCAAAAAACCTTCACCAGGCACATGGCGGACCTGCATGATCAGGTATCGATCATCCTTGGTCGTGATGTATCCATCGTGCTGCATCTTGCCGCCAAAGAGTTCGTCCCACGGTGAAGTATAAGCTTCTTGTTTTCCGTCCAACGCCGCATTCATCTGCCTGAGCAGCGAGGACAAGAAATGGATTTGATGAGCATCCTCTGATTCCGAATCATCATCACCAATCAGCCCACCGCCGACTATCTCCTCAACCAGCGCCTCCTTCATCTTCCTGTTCACGAACTTCAAAACCAGGGAAAGAGAAGGCCCTTCCAGCAATTCTTCGATGAAATCCTGATGATCACTCAAGTTGCGAGCCAGTTTTTCGCTGTCTCTTTCAGATAAGAACAGCAACTTCTTGCCTGCAAAGAGCTCGGGATCGACGCGATAGAAAACTTCGGCAACTTGCTCTTTGGAGGCTGCCAGTTTCGCCGCCAATTGGTCTGCAAAGCGTCGCATCTCTTTCGGGTCATCTGATTCAATCGCCACGATCAGGTCGTCAAGCCCCTTGAATTCTTTTTCATACTGACTGGCCAGGTGAACATACTTCTGATGTTTGGAGACCAGGTCATTCCGATCCGTTTTGAACTCCAGCGAATTGGCTGTCAGCCATACCCCTCCAGCCGCCAGGCAAAAGCTGACCGCCAACGCAGGCAGGGGGTTCTCGCCGCACTTCAGGGAAAGTTTTCGTATGTGATTTTGTCCGACCATGTCTGGACTAAGATCGCCGGATTAGGGGAGGTTCGCTACAGGTTTCCGGGTGAGGCGGCTGAAACGTGATTGAAACGAGCAGGTCTTCAATCTTAGTTCTGTGCATCCATAATCTCCGACGAAGTCTTCGACATATAAACTGAATTAGAACCCCCAAGACGATCAGCCTTGACCGAGCTGTTTACCAACCTTGAAACTGTTTCCGCGCAGGAAGGAGCCGACATCCATCGGCTTCTTGCCTGCGAGTACAAGACGGTTGATTAGCAAGTCGCTTCCTCCCGTCGCAATGGCGAGGGTATCGTCTGCTGCTTGCACAATGGTTCCTGGTGGTGAACCTGATTGAGTTCCACTCGGGGAAGCTTTCAGCACAGTAATGCGCTGGTTTTCCCTGTCTGCTGGATAATAAGTGTAAGCGCCCGGCCAGGGCGTCATCGCTCTGATGTGTCTGAGGATAACTTCACTGGTTTGGGACCACTCTATCAG
Organism: Planctomycetota bacterium; assembly: GCA_027625095.1. Lineage (GTDB taxonomy): Bacteria > Planctomycetota > PUPC01 > JACPCR01 > JACPCR01 > JAQBXN01. Next base: position 10,361 of record JAQBXN010000124.1, read on the forward strand.
GCCCTGCTCCTTCTTAAGTGAGCGGGCGATGGTTACCTGCAATTCGTCCTGGACTTCGAACTGAATCTGTCCGGCTTCAAGCTTATCGAGGAACTCTACAAACAGGTCTGCGCCCATCAAAGAAAGTCGGACGTGCAATTCACCAGCAGTCTCGTCCGGGCCAATGGGAGTAGTGACCTTGGCACCCATCTCACCAGCGTCCATCTTTTCCACCATACGGAAGATGGTCAGACCGGTTTCTGTTTCACCGTTCCAGATGGCGTATGTGATCGGGGCTGCGCCCCGATATTTGGGGAGGATGGATCCATGCAGATTGAACGAGCCCAAGTGTGGCACTGCAAGGAGCTCATTGGATAGCTTTTGCCCGTATGCGACGACGGCAAGGACGTCTGGTTCAAGCCGGCGAATGTGTTCAATGCTCGCCGATGTGCTGATTTTGTCCGGTTGGAAGACGGGGATGCCAAGAGCTGTTGCAGCAGCCTTCACCGGCGGAGCAGACAACTTTTTTCCGCGGCCACTCTGACGATCCGGTTGACTGATGGCGAGGGTGACCTCGTGGGCAGAGGCGGAGATCGCTTCGAGGGAGGGAACAGCAAAATCAGGCGTACCGATGAAGACGACTTTGAGCGGCATAGGGGAAGGGGAATGGGGAATGGGGAATGGTTAATGGTGAATCCTGACGGAAGACGGAAGAAGAAGGAAGACGACGGAAGACGGAAGACGGAAGACGGAAGAAGACGGAAGACGGAAGACGGAAGACGGAAGACGGAAGACGGAAGACGGAAGACGGAAGACGGAAGACGGAAGAAGAAGGAAGACGGAAGAAGAAGGAAGACTCTCCGCGGAGCGTGGAGACCACCATTGCAGACCTCTGAATCCTGAATCCTGAAGGAAGACCTTAGACCGTAGACCGAAGAAGGAAGACTCCCCGCGGAGCGTGGAGACCACGATTGCAGACCTCTGAATCCTGAATCCTGAATCGTAATATCAGCTTGCGGTAAGTGCCTGCCCGGTTGGCAGCTTGCTGATACCGCTGCAGGGGAACGGAACCCTCGCGCCCATCGCAGTTCCTGAGCTGAGAGGACTTATCTTGCCTTTACGATGGAGACCACCTCGAATTGCTCGCCGCGCTGTTCGTTCAGGAGTTGCTCCAGGAATCGCCGATCGATGCGGGTTCGCATACGTACCTGATTACCTTCAAATTCCTGTTTCAGGATGTCGCTGCGGTGGGCGAGGATTGAGAGCAGTTTGCCGTTGGTCGCGCTGACTACGAGCTCTGCTTCGATGACAAATTCATCGTACATGGTAAGGACAATCTGGCGAAGGTCGTCGATTCGGTCACCCGTTGCCGCAGAGATGAGGACGCTGTTCTCGTATTGCTCCTGTGCGGCCTTTACGTAAACGAGGTCCCGAACATCATCGGATTTATTAAAGACCATCAACTGCGGCTTGTGCGAGAGCTCGAGCTCTTCGAGCACGTCAACAACGGATTTGATCTGCCGCTCGAACTGTGGATGAGATGCGTCTATCACGTGCAGCAACAGGTCGGCGTTTGCTGCTTCCTCAAGGGTGGCGTGGAACGAGGCGACCAGGTTATGCGGGAGACGCCGCAGGAAGCCGACGGTATCGCTCAGAAGAATTGTCTTCCCTTTGGCGATCGGCCATACCCGAGTGCGTGTATCGAGGGTTGAGAAGAGCCTGTCTTCGACGAGGACATCCGAGTCCGTCAGCCTGTTCATCAAAGTTGACTTACCTGCGTTGGTGTAGCCGACGAGCGAGACCTGGAAGACCTCTTTGCGTTTGGCGACCTGGCGCTGTTTGCGTCCCTCGATCTCCTTGAGCTCTCTGCCCAAATCAGTAATCCGTTTTCGAATTATGCGGCGGTCCATTTCGAGCTGTTTTTCACCGGGGCCACGTGTGCCGATACCGCCTTCGTAGGTATCCAGGTGAGTCCACATCCTTCGCAGCCTGGGAAGCAGATACTGCATTTGGGCCAACTCAACCTGCAAACGGGCCTGGCTGGTCTTCGCGCGAGTGGCAAAGATATCGAGGATAAGCTCGGTACGGTCGACAACTTTTGTGCCCGTTATTTTTTCCAGATTTCTGACCTGAGCGGGTGAAAGATTGTTATCAGTAATGATGACGTTAGCGTCGTTCGCTTCTACGAGTTTTCCCACCTCTTCAGCTTTGCCCTTACCGAGAAAAAAAGCCGCGTCCGGCTTTTGGCGCTTTTGAGTGAGGGCACCGACCACCGTAGCCCCCGCGGTACGTGACAGGCTTGCCAGCTCTTCCAGTGGATCCTCGTAATCACTTCGGTCATCATCAGGCAGAATTACGCCGACCAGAATGGCTTGTTCCTTAAGAACCGAGAGCTCGATTCTTTCATTGTTACTCAACTTCTTTGTCCCTTCTTTCTGCCTTTCTAATCATCATACACTGGTGGGGCAGTGCGAATTCGATGCGCCACCATTCATCGGTGCACAGTTTCTCAAATTCAAAATTCGAGCCTATTTCGAGATCCAGGTATGTCCTGAGGCCGCTGCCAAGATCGAGAATTCGTCCATTCCATCGCCCCCCAACCAGTTTGTTGACACTGCCAAGAATGAGGCCATTAGCCCAGCCAGTTTCAACTTCGTATTTGTTGGACTTTCCTTTTCGGGCGTTCTCAACCAGTGAGTGCAGAATCAACTCCACCCATTCTCCTTGCCGAATCTCCCCGAGTTCCTGCACGTCACCCACCGAGAGTTCGACGAGGATCTCTTTTCGGCCGACTTTACAGCGTAGTTGTTTGCCGCCTCGCTGTGGCAGGATGACGCGACTCACCTGGACTTTGGCAACGTCTTCTTCGCGGAATGGCCCTAAGGGCATAGGTAAGACCTGAAACTGATGAAATTCGGGGCAGTTATCCTGCTTTGTGATCTAAATGCGAGAGAATTTTGATAAAAAACTCTCGGATTACCACCAACAGTCGGGGAAAGGCATCACCTTACCCAACTTTTGTGACACATTTACTCGGCTCGTTGTTTTCTGATGTGGTTTTCGATGACTTTTGTCAGCTCCATCATGGCAATGCCAGGGTGGTTCGGTCGCCCTTCAGGAGCCTTATCGGTCAAATGGGAGACGTACCTGGCAATATCTTCAGGGACGGAATCGGGAATGACCATGGGCTTACTGGTGTGTTGAAACATGAGTTGCATTTTATCGCCTTTGAAAGGGTATTTGCCGACGATGCCAAAATACAGGCATATGCCCAGTGAATAAAGGTCAGACCGGATGTCAGGATCTCGGCCTTCGATGACTTCCGGGGCCATGAAGTGAGGTGTGCCCACCATGACGCTCGTTGTGGTTGTCTCGTCGCCCTGAGAGCGTTTGGCAATACCAAAGTCGGCCAGTTTTGCGCATCCACTTTTCTCATCAAGCATGATGTTCTTTGCCGAGACATCACGATGAATGAAGCCGGCTTCGTGAACTGCAGCAAGAGCGTTCAAAATGTCGCCAATAATCAGGAGTACTCGAAGGATGTCCAGTTCCTTTCTCTGTTTAACGTATTCAGAAAAGGAACTGCCCTCGACCAACTCCATGGCATAAAAATATGTGCCGTGGTGATGGCCGGCCTCGAACACTTTTACAATGCAGGGATCATCCACTGCATGCGCATACTTGGCTTCTCTCAGGAATCGAGTGACGTATTTCTGATTGCTGCTCAGCTCCGGGGCAAGGCACTTGATGGCGATCTTCCGCTCGGGCCTGCCTTCCGGATGGGCACGGTAAACAGTACCTACACCGCCGTGACCGAGAAGTGCCTCAATCACGAAATCGCCGAATGGCCGGGGGGATTCCAGGCCTCTGGCCTGCTCCGGGCTGCCAAGCGGCTGGTGCGGCCCGGTAGAACGGGCAAGTTGGACTTTTATCTTGGCCAGCAACTCACCTGGTTCAACAGGTTTGGGCAGGTAGTCATTTGCACCACGTTCGTAGGCTTCGACAATCCGGCCTTTGTCACGCAGGGCCGAAAGAATGATGATGGGGGTGTTCGAAACCGACCGGATCTTGTCACAGACTTGCATCCCACTGATATCGGGAAGAATCAGATCGAGAAGGATCAGATCCGGCTTTACTTTGTTGAAATCCGCGATTGCAGCCCTTCCGGTGGTCACACTGACAAAAGTGTCCCCCTCGGATTCCACCAGTTTCTGAAGCAGTGTAATCAGGTCTCGCTCAGCATCCACGGCCATGATTTTGGCCATACCTGACTCCTCCGGGTGGTAAATGTTTGTTGAGGGCTAATGTGGAGGGTTAATTACTAAGAAGTCTTTGTAAACCAGCAACCAGCAACCAGACTCCGGCTTTCATTCACAATTCGTTATAAAGCAAGATTAGAAAGTAAGAATGGCTCTCACTTGAAGTTACGACCTCCTTTAAAATAAGAAAGCCCTTCACTGGGGCCGGACAATCCTGTCCTTACCAGCAAAGGGCTTTCGCCAGGAGGTGTTTCGTTAACTCTTAGAAAGAGTAGAGAAGCTGAACTCCGAGGGTGTTGACGCTGTCGTCTGTTCCAGCTCCACTAGCAAGGCTGTCGTCGCCGAAGATACCGGTAGCGGGAGCGACCATATCAGCATTGTCATGACGGAACTCAATGCGGAAGGTAAGCGAGTCAGTCAGCTTGACATGACCGGTGAGGGTGATGTCCCAAATGCTGTCTGTGGTTGCACCGAAGCCGAGGGCGTTATCGGCACCATCGTTATCGGCGTATTCAAAACGGGCGGAAAGACCATAGACATCGGTGGCCCAGTAGGTAGCACCAACACCAAAGCCATATCCAGATGCATCCGTGTTAACCACGGCACCTGCGTTCTCTCTATCAGCGTAGGTGAACTCAGCGTAAGCAGAGAGCTCTTCGGTGAAGTCATAAGTGGTCACGAAGTTGATAATCAGAGTCTTGTTAGCTTCAGTTGCACCCTCAGCTCCATAGTTGAACGTAAGGCCTGCCCACCAGCTTTCGCTCGGGCTGACGCCAATCTGGGCTTCCAGTGACTTGCCATGGTTGTTATCGATATCACGGTCTGCACCATTATTGATACCGAGCTTCAGATTCACGTTGTCCATGACCGGGTAGGAAAAACGGACACCCGTATGGGTCAGCGGGACGATAGCGAAAAGAAGACCATGGGTCATATGCGGATTGCTGGCCGACTCAATGACGTCGTGACCGACGAGAGTCTCCATCTTACCTGCAGTGACTGAAAGGCCGTTTCCGACATCTGTTTTCCAGACGATGTTTGCTGCCTGAAGAGCAATGTCGTCACCAGTGTTTCCACCAAGCTGGGAGCTACCAGCGGTCTGGAAAAAATCAAGCTTCAGATTGAAGCCTACCGGATCAGCTTCTTTGCTGACGGAAAGCTGAGCAAGAGTAACCTGGAAGGAATCTTCATTTCCACCGGAGAATCCGTTGGAGATACCTTCAGCCACTCCCTTGGCAGGATCATTGAAGTTGTGAAGAAAACCGACATCGAGAAGCCCACCGATTTTAATATCCTGGGCCTGGACTGGCGCGAACATCAAGCTCAAGCCAGCGAGCGTAAAAAGAAAACGTCTCATAACCTCTCCTTCTCCCGACCCGTAGCCGAGAAAAAAGTGAACGAAAACCAAAAAAAATTACCAAAGCTCCCGGGCGAATGCCCCAGATCGAAAAGTCAAAGTTGGCGTCATGCCAGTCCGTGACCAAGTCCCAATAACACAAAGGATGTACCAAGAGTCTTGCCAAGCCCCAGTCGCCAATCTAAGTCAAGAATTAAAAGGACTTACAAAAAATAATGTGTATTCCCCACCACTCGCTTGCCATTGGGGACACGATTCAGACTGGTGCATCGTCACGATCCATTACACAGGGTCTTGTCACGTATTGTTACGATCCGCCAAACGGCAAGTGAGACAGCCTGCCCACCTACCCGGTATAGAATGCATCCCTCTTTCTCTTGGCCCCGGCCAGCAGGGCCTCCAGCCCCCCTGCATCTTGATTGAGTAACTTCGCTTCAAAGTCTTCCAGATGAGACACATACGATCTAATCGCCTTCGTCAGACATTCTTTGTTTGTAAGGCAGATATCGCGCCAAATTTCCGGATCCCCCGAGGCAATTCGCGTTGTATCCTTGAATCCACCGGCAGCGAGTTTCATCCCGTCTTCTGAGACAAGGTTCACAAGACAGGATGCAACGATATGTGGTAGATGGCTTATCTGTGCTAACAGGATATCGTGCTTCGCTGCATCGATCTCACGGGTCCTGCAACCGATCTTCTGCCAGAGATGCTCGATCTTTTGAAACGCATCGGGCTGGGTCGCCTTTGTCCGGGTGAGCAGGCAGAGAGCATTCTGGAACAGGTCGGGACTTCCCGCTGAAGCGCCCTTTTTCTCTGATCCTGCCATGGGATGCGCGCTCACGTAACTCACGCCAGCAGGGATTTCGTCTTCCAAACCATTAATCAGAAATGATTTAGTGCTCGCCACGTCGGTAAGGATGCTGCCCTCCTTCAGATGGGGCAATGACTGCAAGCCGAGTCTCAATGAGGTGGCTACGCCAGTGGCGAGGACCACAAGGTCGGCATTACTGACACCCTCCTGCAGGTCGAGAGTGGCCATATCAATGGCTCCTGCCCGGATGGCTTCATTGAGCGAAGACTCTCGTCGCCCGACGCCCGTGACTTTTTCTGCCAGCCCCTTTGCTCGAAGAGCCATGCCCATAGAGGCACCGATCAAGCCAGGCCCGACAATCGTAACTCTTTTGAAAATCATTATTTAATCACTCTTCACCATGACTCTGACGGCCCCCAGCGCCTTACTCCAGGTAGTGAAGGCTTCATTGTAAAGGTCAATGGGGTATTTTCCTTGTGCGACAACATCTTCTCTAGTGGGCGTTCTTTTCAGTTCACGCGCCAGCCTTACCAGTTCGAGCTGGAGATCTTTCTTCATCACTTCTGAGCGTTTGCCCTTCTTGACCCTCTGCTTGGGGACTTCTCCAAAGAGATTGACCTGAACCATCTTCTCCCTGGCGAGTTCAACATACTTCTCATCTATCTCTATCCCTATAAACCGCCTTCCAAGCTTGTGAGCCGAAATAGCGGTGGTGCCTGCACCACAGAAAGCATCGATGACAGTATCGCCCGGCATGGTGGTCAGTTCGATGATGCGGTCCATAAGGGCATCAGGCAATTGGCAAGGGTGCTGATCCCGGTCCCGGCGATGCCTGAGGCGATGAACGTCAGACCAGATGTCCGTCAGTGGAGCAGAGTCATCAAACTCATTTATTTTTCGTTTTTTCCGGCACCGTATCCTGCGGCAATAAATAGGTGCTACCGGTGCAGACACGTCAAATTCTTTCTGGTTGCCCGGGCTTGCGTAGTTGAACACGCGTGGTGTCGGGCCCTTGGTGAAGTAGAGAAGCGAGTAGTGAACGGGGTTGACCTTTCCCTTGGGCTCAGAATGTGCGTCCCAGACTATCCAGTTTCGCAGATGAAGGTGCCGGCTGAGTTCACGGGCATGGTAAACGCCCCATTTTGGCAGATTCAGGATCATCATCGCGCCGCCGGGTTTGAGAATACGGGCATATTCGGACAGCCATTCTCTACACCAATTCAGATACCGTTCGTCTTCCTGATCGTCAGAGTAGTTCGAATAATTCTTTTGAAGATTGTATGGGGGATCGGCAAAGACGAGGTCGACGCATTCGTCAGGTAGACGATTCATGAACACCAGGGAGTCTTCCTGGTAGACCTGATCCAGCAGCTTTGGGTCGACCTGCAAGCCGCCGTACTGAAGCTCCAACTGGGCCTGATTTTTTAGAGCCGGCGGTTCCTGGCCTGACGGCTTCAGAATGAGAGCGCGGCCTTGACCAAAGGCATCGGACAATCCCAGAATCCGTTCCAGCACCGGTGCCGGCAAGGAGCCCCGCACGTCTTCCGGACGGAAATCCTTCCACACATCTGAGATGAGGCAGCCTTCAGGATTAAGCAGATGAGCGCGGCCGCCATAGTCTTTGACCGTGCGATTACAGACGGGGCATATGGGGTGCGGGTATCTGACCTTGTTACAGGCAAACCGGGCCGCCGGCTTCGCAAAGAACGCCAATGCCATATGTTCGGCGACAAGGCTCTTACTTCGTCGTTTTCCGTAGCTGCGTACCCCAAACCAATATTTGAATTCCAACTCTTGCTGGAGCGGCTCAAGAAAGTGAGGCAGCCAGTTTGGCAATCCGTAAACATAAAAATGGCCCCCGGGTTTCAGGCTTTTCAAGGCCTTCGTCATCCAGCCTCTTATCCATCGGAGATAGCCTTTTGCTCCATTTGGCAAATCACCAAGACAAACCGATAACCCGATATCCGCAGCGCGGAATGGCGGCGCAGCCACAATGACTTCAAAAGAGTTATGTGTGAACAGACTGTTGTCCCACTGACTGGGGTCACCGGTTAGCGTCTGGGTCTCAAGAGACATGGGGAAGAATGGTTAATGGTTGATGGTTCATGGCTGATGGTTGATGGTTCATGAAAGAATTCTATTTGGGACGCCTTCATTCATTAACCATTAACCATTAACCATCCAACCATCAACCATCCAACAATCATCCATTCTTTCAATCACCCCACTCGATCTCCAGTTTAGGTGTGTACTTCACTTCATCGTACTCAGAGGCAAGCACCTGGTTGCGAGTGAAGTTGCCTTCATCTATCGAACGGTCGACGACGCTGGCTACAGCGAGACCATGGTTCGTGGCTTTACCTGAGACCCATAGGGAAGCGATCTCGGTTACATCGAATTTATATTCGAGAGGCGGATTCACGGTATCGCCGCCCTGGTCGGGCTCGATGACGATGAATTCCGATTGCTGGCCAGTGTCTTTGTCGAAGGTGAAGCTGCCATCCTGCCACTTGAGTCCCTGGCCCGGTTCGGCCCAGGTGGCGGATATCTCATCCCAGGCGGTCTTTACGAGGTAGGCTGCTGTCTTCGCCCGGCCGCGGCTGCTGGGATCCCATATGAAGAGGCTCAGAGTCGCCTTCTTTACCTTTGCTGATTTCTTAATATCCAGCTTTGACAGATCGAAATGAACAAGGAACGCGTTGTCCGTGGTACTTCTGCGCATGAGGCGGTTGTCACGGCCCACTTTTCCAAGCGGCTTTGCGTCTGCTGCATCAATCATCGTGTCACGGACGAATTCACGGCCCTGTAACACTTTGGTCTGACTCTTGGTTTCAACTGCCTCGCTGCCGGCGGCCTTGGCGAAATCAGGCAACTCGCCGACCTCGACATATCCCGGCGACTTTCGGTTCAAGTCACGGCGCGGGGTTCTGAAATCGATCAGTTTTTTCTTTGGGGCAGGTTTGAGCTTTGAGAGCTCATTTCCAAGCCGCAGCCGCATGGCCCATACGGCTTCCGGTTTGAGACCCGTGAAGTGCAGAACGCCGGCATCCTCACCCCCCGTAAAGCCGGTGCCGCGGGCCTCGGTCTGCAATTGCAGTTCCGTGCGGACGGCCCGTCCAATCGACCATTGAGGCTCGTTGCTCAGTTGCTTCCATAACGTGAAATACTCGGTGAGCTGCTGCCCTCGGCGCCAGATTTTCAGGCGGATGGAGGGAATCGGCTCGCGGCTGCCGACATACTCTCCGGGGTAAAAGAGTGAGAGACGGTCTGCTTCCTTCCATGAGTTTGCCCGGCCGATAGTCTGCCAGGGCAGGTTTCCGTTGCTGCCGATTGTCCAGGAATCGATGCACCAGCCGATGGGCATGATATTGCTGTCTTCAATGGCATTCGCCGAACCGTAATCCACAACAATCTGGCCACGCTCTTCTGCAAGATCCATCACCATTCGGTGATACCCTCGCAACGCACCACCTACGACGTTGTAATCTAGAATGTGGTCAAAGGTATCTCGCTGCCACATGGGACGCGAAATGTCCCCGCGGTAAGCAAACTTCACATTGTGCTCGATGCGATTGACACCTTCGTGAAACGCCTCGGCAAAGTAGCGCAGAGCCCAGTAGTCCTGGAAGCTAGCCGGTTCATCCAGTAGCCAGGGAGACGAGCCCTTCGACCATCCATTCCCCTTGAAGTTGCTCTTATTATTCTGGTAACAGTGGAACAGAGTGTCGTTCCACTGCATCCCTTTGAAATGCTCCGCATATTGCGCTGAGGCATCGACGAATGCCTTCCGGTAGCTCGGCGGAAACGCCCTGTCTGCCCAGTAATCACCGTTGTAGTTGCCCTCCATCGGGCTGGGCCAGTTTTCATGGAGTGGCAGGTAAAAGCATTCGACAGGCACTCCCTTGCGGGGCAGGTCGTCAAATGCCGAGCCATCGAAGTACTGGCCGAATCGCCGATCCCAATCGCGAAAATTGAGCTTGGCGCCATCCCAGCCTGGAGCGCATCCATCGTTGATGTTGCCGCTCTGCGAGTAAGGCACACGATTGAGAACCGTGCGGTGGAGGTGCGCCAGACGATAGTAGTCACGCTCGTTTCCGGGCAGGCTGTAACAGTTCATCTCGGGCAGGAAACTCAGATGATCAGGCAGGTTGAATTCCCATACGGTGAGCGTGACCGCCAGATCCAGAGTGCCTGCATTTGATTTAAGAACAAGATTTCCCTTGAGTTCCCCGGCGGGCGCGTGATGGGGCACATAGACTTCGCATAAGAGACTGCCAAAAGCCTGGTCTGGGATTTTTTCAATCGAAGATGGAACGGAGAACCCACCAGTCAGGGCCACCATCGGATCGGGCAGAAATCCCTGCTTTGAATTTACATGCCGGTATTCAAAGAAAGATTCACGAATGACCTTCTTGTCCTGTTCAAAATGGAGCTCCGGCCGTACGTCGTTCGCCATTCCTTTGAACAGGATCTGGAAATCCACAAATTCGTTCCGAGCCGCGTAAAGTCGAATGCGTTTGTCTTCCGCGCTCCAGAGATGGTTTGAACCCAGGTACGACGTCGTGCGTTCCGGGATCATCTTTCCACTCACCGGATGCACCTTGTCGACAGAATCGACGATGGCGATTTCCGCATCCCCGAGCCTGGGCAGCTTCGCTCCCTCTCCCGTTGGCATCGAGGGGGGCTGTCCCGGAAGTTGAGCAACCTGCTTTGCAGAAACCTTAAAACTGTAAGTGGCTTCCGGCCCGACGTTGCCGGTGCGGTCAACTGCACGAACTGCAAGTGCTACTTCCTGGCCGGGCTGCAGATCCAGGTCGCGGACATGCATCTTTACCGTCTCACCTGTTTTGCCGGCGATTGGAACCAGATATCTCGGCACCTCTTTGCCGTTGGCCTTGACGTGAAATCCCAATGTTCCCGCGTCACCGGCGTCCTCTGGCGTATTCCAGAAGAGCCATGCTTCACCCGCCGGCAGATCTTTGACGTCTGATTTGAAACCACTCGGTGCGCCCGGGGGCTGCTTGTCTTCATCGCCCAGAAAGACTGTGAAGTACGGCGCATTTTGTTTGCCGCCTTCTCGACTGTAAACAAATCGGTTCGGAAAATTCCGGTAATTGAAAGATTCACCGTTCCGGGTCCATTCCGACCCCGTATCGTCAAACATCAGAAACCCGTAGCTTAAGCCCGCGACCCGCGCGGCCACTACATCTACGCCAACCGCAAACTTCTGCCAGCGTTGCTCGTCCGGCGGGAACGAATCCGCGGAGCGCCAGATGGTGTTGCCTTTACCGAGCATGACGCTGCACAGATCGCTGCCCGGCTGTGCCCAAGGCACGTCAGGATGCCGCTTGGACTTGTGTGAGGAACTTCCATCCTGATCCTGATAGGAGGTCGAAGTGCCTTCATACCACTCGGAAGCAAAGGAACTCAGCGTCATCCGATGCAAGATTTCATTCCCGGCAAGCCTGACGTGAAGCGTGGCGCCGTTGATGATGCGGCCTTTCAGACTGGCCGGGTCGATATCAAGAAGTGACATTTCCTGGATCGACTTCACCTTGAGCTTCGTCGCACCTCCCAGATTATTGGTCGCCTCCGACCCAACATTTGAAAACCAGGTATCCCGCGTCACCTCCAGCTTGACTTTCTCCCCAGTCGGAGCTTTCACGGCCACGGCGTCTGGGATGGCGGCTTCAGTCGCTTCGGCAACCTTCAAGGGCATACCGTCAAGGACCGTTCGCTTCACTTCCGCAATCTTCTGCACGGAAAGCCATCCGCGCAGCAGGTAACCGCTGTTGCGCAGGTTTTCCGTTGTCGGTGCTGAATTCGCATTCGTGCCGTGCGATGAGGCCGTCGGATGAACATCGTTCTCCCCCAGGAGTGTGCCGTTCCAATCGTTCGGACGCCGCTTGAGAATCTCTTTCTCAAAGTCAATCAGGGGCAAAGCGTTTGATTTCGCTATCTGTCGTATAACTGCATTGTAATCCTGGGAAGCTTGCAGCCGGGCGAAGTGCGGAGGAATGGTTGAGAGGATCAGCAGAGCGCCGTTGTCCAGCACAAGCTTCACGGCACGCTGTAAGTCCTTTTCATAAGCAGCAACAGAACGACCACCCGTCACGTCGTTTGTGCCAAGCATCATCACCACCATCTGCGGTCTGTATTTCGTCAGAATGTCCGCCATCGGCGGCATCTGCCGTTTGCCGCCCTGCAGCATCTCATCCAGCCTGATTCCGCTGCACGCGGTATATGAACGTCCACCCGCGGGGTGATCGTAGGCAGCAAGATGCCAGCCATCGGTTTCGTTCTTCGCGTTGACATTCATCCACCGCAACACTGCTGTGTCGTCCGCAGTTTTTCCGCTGCCGCCGCGCGCCCATTGTCCATACGGATTGGAATAGGTAATAGAGTCACCAATATGCAACACCACGCCTGCGCTACCCTTGAAATTGGCAGCGACCTTTTTCATGGACTCGACATAATCCCAGGATTGCGGGAGGGGTGTGTCCGCGGTGAGAAGGAATTGGGAAAGAGGTAAGAGGAAAACAGCGGTTACTACAAGTGCCCTGTTCATAATTGGAGATTGATTGGGTTTCTGAAAGGGGTGAGGCCGCCATAGTCAGAAATCAGTAAGAGGAAGTCAAGGTCTGTCCTGCCTGAACGAAAAACATTTCCTGGCCGCAATACTTAAGGCTGCCTCACGGCAGTAAGACAAAGAAAATGAACCACGAGTGCACATAGAATTCGGCGAATTATTCATGAACCATTTATAGTTCTCTGTGCGCTTTGTTTCCTTCCACAAGAAAGAGCAGAAAGGGGAGATTAAGAGCAAGACTAAAAGTAAGAAAGATTCGGCCCTGAACAGCGACTCCCGATCAAAGTAACCCGTTTCATTAAACCGTCGAAGACACAAGACAGTGAAAAAAAATATCCCTCATCGCATCATCGCACTCGCTTCAGCCCTTCTGATTGCCTGCTCTCCCATGGCACTCGCCAGGCCGGAAGTCGTTCCGGATCTGACAAAGGCCACCCCGCAGAATACCCGGAACAACTACAACCTCGGGCCGACCGGTGCGCTTGGCTGGATGAACGTCGAGGGGGGAATGACCGAAAAAGCCCGCCAGATCCTCGTCACCGCCGTCGAGAAGGGCTCACCTGCTGACGGGAAGCTGATGGCTGGCGACGTGATTCTGGGCGTGTTCGGAAAGCCGTTCACCAGAGATGCGCGCCGAACGTTCGGCGAAGCGATTGGTCAAGCTGAGACTGAAGAAGCCGGGGGCCTCCTGCCGCTAATCGTCTGGCGCCCGGTTAATAAGAAGGAACCCTCTTCCGAGGACGCAAGCTCGAAAGGCCTGCCCAAAGAGGTCGTCCCAGTCGCAGACGATGGAGCGGGCGACGAAGATAACAATGCAGCATTGGAAGAACTCAGTAAGGACGCGGATCCAAAGAAAGCCCAGGAACGAATTCCAGAAGTCGCCAAAGGCAATACCCTGGACATCGAGATCCAACTCAAAGTGATGGGCGCCTACAGCGACACTTCGCCCTATGACTGCCCCAAGGCAAAAAAGATTCTCGAACAAGGGCTCAGGCTGATCGCTGATGACATCACGCGCGACAACCGATTTCCGATCAATGAACTCGCACTGCTGGCTTCCGGAAAACCTGAATACCTTGAACTCGTCCGTAAGAGCGTACATGAGATCGCTGCCCGAACGCCCGAAAAAGAGGAGCTGTGGCGCGTTTCAAATCACAACGGCAAACAGACCTGGAGTTTCGGCTATTACAACACACTGATGGCTGAGTATTATCTGGCCACCGGAGACAAGGTCGCCCTGGGGCCCCTCGAATCCTACACGGCCTGCCTTTCACGTGGCCAGGGTATGTTCGGCACGTGGGGACACGGCCTGTTCGGTGCCGGGCCCGAAGGCAACCTGCATGCTCCGGTGCCGCCTTACGGCCCGGTCAATGCGGCGGGCCTGCCTTGCTTCGTCTCTCTGGTTCTTGCCGAGAAGTGCGGGATCGAAGAGCCCGAACTCCGACCGGCAATCGAGCGGGCAAACAAATTCTTCGGCTACTATGCAGGCAAGGGGGCAATTCCTTACGGTGAGCACCGTCCCGGCGCCGTTCATGACGATAATGGCAAGACCAGCATGACCGCGATGGCGTTTGCACTTCAGGGCAAGAATTACGAAACCCGGTTTTTCTCCAAAATGGTGACCGCCTCCTATGAGTCACGAGAATGGGGGCACGGAGGAAATGGCTTCAGCTACGTCTGGGGCCCCATCGCAGCCAATTGCGGAGGTCCGAAAGCGATAGCGGCCTTTATGAAGGAATTGCGCTGGTACTACGACCTCGCCCGGCGATGGGACGGCGCTTTCGTCTACACAGACACCGGCGGTGGAGTCAGCAGCAGTTATCGCGGCGTGTTCAATTCCACTGCATCTTACATGCTCGGCTATGCCGTTGGACTGAAGAAAATCTACCTCACCGGCCGCGACGCCAACCCCGGCAACTGGCTCACTGAGGCTGACGTGGCCGAGGCCATCGCGGCTGAACGATGGCTGGGAGAAGGCGCACACTCGAATCGCACGACAGCACAACTCCTTACCGGCCTGGCCAGTTGGTCGCCTCTCGACAGGGTGAGATCGGCCGCAGAGCTGGCACGGCGCCAGGAGGATGTGCTTTCCCAATTACTCGAAATGGTGAATAGCAATAATACGGACGCCCGACTGGGCGCCGTCCATGCATTGGGCCAGCTCGGGGAGAGGGCAGTCCCAGCCCTTTACACCCTCGCCGGCCTCCTGAACGACGACGACCGCTGGATTCGCGTCCAGGCCGCGGAAGCCTTGCGGAGCATTGGCGAACACGCCCGGCCTGTCCTGCCCCAGATGCTTAAGGCGGCTGCGATCAAAGACGAAAACGACCTGATGGAATTCGGAGTCGGTGCACTCGCCTACGCTCTGTTTTACCCCGGCGGTGCGTATGGCCCCCAAGGCATTCTGGCCGGGTCAATCAAAGAGACACCCAAAGAGCTCCTTTATCCTGCCATCCGCCTGATCGCGAACAATCCCGATTCGCACGCCCGCGGTTGCCTGCGATCCACTTACGGTTTGCTTACCATCGAGGACGTCAAGGCGCTGGCCCCCGAGTTCCTCAATTCGGTCAAAGACATGGCCCCGGCCAACACCATGTTCTCCAAAGGCGCCCGCATCGCCGGAATCCAGGCGATGGGCCGGCTTCACATCGCAGAAGGTCTGCCTCTTGGAATGATGATGCTGAATCTGAAGGACTGGGGCCGAGGCGTCATCATTTCCGCCACCTTGGATGCCCTTAAACAATATGGCGGGGCCGCCCGATCAATCCTCCCGGAGCTGAAGAAAATGGAAGAGGAAATACGGGGGATGAAGCCCCAGCACAGCAAGATGCTAGCCCTCTTAGAAGCCATCGAGAACGACCAGAATCCCCCCAGGTTAATCAGCCTGAAAGAATACCTGGACAAGGAAGCAAAGAATTAAACATGGGCAAGCCCATGTCACACGGCCGCGCCCAATCTCACTCTTACCGCATCCTTTGGCCGCAACCAATCGGAGCTACGTAATACGTAATACATATCGCAGCCGTAAGGCCGCAACCAAAGGGAAGAAAAGTGCTTCCAACGAATTCAAGGAAACAA
>JAQBXN010000125.1 GCA_027625095.1 Planctomycetota bacterium
CCATTGGATTATTGATGCGGCGAATGGCGCGGCAGAATTCGACCCGGTCGATGACGTGGGCGGTTTCGTAGAACGTGATGCTGCTGGCGCCGTCTCTCAGATATTGCTCGACCTCAGTCTCGATACGATACGGATGCAGCGGCATCTTCTCCCGTCCCCAGTTGGTGCGGGCGAACACGGCGCCGGCACTGCATTCGGTTCGTTTGCATACGCTCACCATCCCCGCGATATCGGGCGACGTAGGGACTGAGTCGCGATGTTCGATAATGATCTCGTCGACCAGTCCTTCCTTAGCCCACGCTTCCGGATCGCAGCCCTGATGCCGATAGGGTTTGCACACTCTCACGTGTAACTGGGCGTCTGGCTTCTTGCGCCGGATGGTCTCTCGAACACCTCGCAGGAAGCGATTGAAGACTTCACATTGGATGTCCATGACTCGCTCGTCGTAAGGCGGCAGTTGGCGCATATCCAGACCGTGCAGCTCACGGAACTCTTCGACGATGGGGTCGCCACACATGGCCTTCGGCAGGTGACGGAGGGTCTCGACCATGATGCCGTCGCAGCCGAGGTCCATGGCCTCTTCGCAGATCTGCATGTGAAACTCATGAACTTCCGGATAGGCGAGGCAAAGCTTGCCGGGGAACGGCCTTCCGTCGATGTTCTTTTCGAGGAATTGTGGATTCTCCACGTAGAAACGATCCAGCGGGCCTTTGCCATGGATGCGTTCGCCGTGATTTTGAACCCGCAGCCAGCCAAAGCATTTGAGGTCGTGCCGATGACAGGCATCGGCAGAAAACTTCACCCAGTTGATCGATTCCTGCATGGCTATTCGACGAGCGCAGAATTCCTTGTCCGCGTCAGTCATGTTTGGAAGATCGGGCACGACGGATTTCGCCATGGGCAATCTGGACGGATATTCCCAACAGCCTCCACCGAGTTTGTAATACATGACGTCCATGCCAGCGTTCCGATGCATGGCCATCAGTCGGTCGAGGCCCTCTTCAGAATTACTTTTGATGTGCAGCGACCACATGACGGCGTCGAAAATCCCTCCCACTGGCACCCGCTTCTTTCGTGGTTTGGGGGTTGGCAGTTTCTTTACCGGTACGAGTCGAAGCGACTCGATGTAGACCGGCAATCCACCCTCCTGAGTCACGGCGCCCACCTGCTGGCGCAGACAGATATCTTTATCGGTCAGATCCGCGGCTTTGTAGAACACTTCCTGTGCAGGCTCATCATGAAACTCTCCCCCTTTCAGCACCGTGGCTACTTCCTCATCAGACAAGCGAATCTCCAGTGAGGGGACCTGGTGGACGTCCCGAGGCTTCTTCAAAGTGACATGGATCTCGAAGTTGCCAGGGGCCGGCGCTTTCACTCTCAGCTCAGGTGCTGGCGGATCAAACACTGTCGGTTGGCGTGACTCGGCAGGAGGCGGGGTCACCGGTGGTTCGGGGGCGGCCGCCAGCAGCGCGCCCTCGGAATCCGCTCTGACCCACCACGCTTCTTTCGAATACTCGCGCAGAATGCCTGCCTCGGCGCCTCCGAAGGCTTTATAAAGATCTTTGGTGACGAGGCTGTGCACCTGTTGGAAATTCCATGACCAGACGTTCCCCTCACCGTCAGCGGCGACGAGATATCGTTTACGTCCGACCTCCAGGATTGTGGGGCATGCCGGGCCCGGCACCTGTATGTAGCCCTGCTGGTTCAGCAGCCGCCGTCCACGTGCATATCGGATATCCCCAGTTTCTCCTACATCCTTGAACAGAAAAACGTAGCCGTCTCCGGTACCTATCAGCAAGTGTGATCTCCCGTCGCCATTGAGGTCGACGACGCTGGGAAAAATGGGGCCCGGCAACCTGATCGGCATATCTCCGGCAATGACGGGCTCTGGGATACGACTGAAGGCGATACCCGTCTCACCCTCTCTTGGGTGTCGAAAGAGTTCGCCATCGGGAGAGCCGCACAGAAGGTCGTGACGGCCGTCACCCCTCCAATCGATACACTCGGGAACTCCGACGAAATCCATGAGTGGCTGAACCGGCTCAAATTCAAGTCTGGGCGAATTTAGGCTCTTCACTGCGAGTTCAAGCTGACCGGAACGGTAGTTTGCCAGTAGCAAGTCCCACGTGAGCCCGTCCTGTCTCGGCAAAGCCGCGGGATACCGAAAAAAGCCAGGAAGACCGGTTGCCGAATATCCAATGCGAACCGCCCCATACTGAGGGTCCGGGTGCGTGACTCGAAGTGGCATATCAATCACTGTTGAACCCGGCAATCCGTTGTAAAGTCGGACATCCCCGAGCTCATTAGCGACGAACGTCGCCTGGTTGATGCTCATCGGCAGTCGTACGGATCGGATCAACGATTGATGCCCGATCATGAAATGCTCACCACCCGCTTTCGACTTTCCTCCGAGCAGAGACACAGGGTCAACAGTCCAACCATCCGGGAGCGGTGTACTCATAGTCATTTCCTTGAGAATGTCCTCGATAATGAATCGTCAGTGCCTGACATCAATCGTAAATACTTCGTGAAACTTGCGGATGACCCGCGTCCGGTCGTTCCATGGTTCGGCCGGACTCGGAGGAGATGCGGACCCGGCTGACCATGAGGCCGTTGTTGTAAGTCCACAAGGCGAGTTTACGGCCTGCAAGGGGAACGGGATCGGTGTATTCGAGGATCTTTCGATTGTCGATCCATAAGGTGAGGTGACCGCCGCGGTTCTGGATCTTGATGGCGAACCAGCGACGGTGAAGCACCTGGACCGGGATGCGCTCAGGGCTTTCTGCAACTATCTCTGTCTTCCTTACGATCTGAGTTCCACTGTTCCCTTTGCCACCAAAGAGAAAACTGTAGCCGGATGTGAGGTCACTTCCGTCCGCGCAGATCGTGGCGTTTATGTCTGATGCGTATTCGTAACTCTGACCTTTTGAGGAGTTCATTTTGATCCCCGCCGAAAATTCGAGCGTGAGGTCGCCTTCAAAGGTGCGTTTGTTCCATATCGCTGCGACACGCTCGGACTCGCCGCTGAAAAAAGACCACCTGGGATCGCACTGCCAACGGTTCGTGACTTTCCACACGCCGCCGGCCTGCCGCCATTCCCCCGGAGCCTTCTGAAAATTGTAGGAGTAAAGATTTCTGGAGAAGACGCTGAGGCTGGCCGTATCGAACTTCATTTGTTCGGTCGTAAACGCCACTCGGTTTCCCCTGAGCGGCTCGCCGTCTCTGTAGCTCAACACTCGCTTTCCATCCAGATACACCAGGATGAATTCGCCCTGTCGGCTCAGTTTCATATTTCTGAACGCAGTTCCTTCTATGGCCTGCTTACTGACTGATAAACCATTGCGAAAGAGCGATAAGGATGCTGGACGTTTCTGAAGTCTTAATTGATAACCGGCCTGAGTTGAAGTGCCCTCCCCTGCCAGAGTCAGCGCACAGTTCTCTGGCATGCTTTCCCCTTCGCTTGATGAGAATTCAAGGTCACAGTCTCCCGGGAAATTTGACCGGTGCCAGTAATGGTGGAGAGTCTCATCTCCATTTTCACCCTTCGAAATCTGTTCCTTTTGCACTATCCAGTCACTCTCGCTGGTTGACCAGTCTGCCATGCTGTTCTCACCCGCAAAAACTTCATTGAGAGTGAGAACCGGCTCTTCGGGTTTTGGAAACCTGACTTCCAGATTATCGAAAATTGCTTCGCCGCCCTGCACCCAGACTCCGACTTTTCCGAGGGACAATTTTTCTTCGGCGGGGGCCGCCAGTATGAGATGGCCATCAACACTTCCCTTCACGAGATCGTTCAGGGTCTCGAGGGTGAATCGGGAGGGCTGTTGGTTCGGCCCGGACCATGGCGATTCGGCGAGCAATTTCTCCTTCCCTTCAACAACTGCGACCAGTTGAAGCTTCCCGGGGCCTGCAATCCACCGCATGAGGTAGTAGTTACCTTCTCCCTGGTAATGCGAGCACAGGCCGATGTCTCCGGACTGCCGGCTTACCAGGTCCACAGAACAACTGTAGTCGCGCCATTTGTCTGATCCGGACACCAATTTCGCCGGCCCCATGGATCTGGCCTTTAACACTCCATCTTGCGGCTTACCATACTGCCAGTCTCCTCCGAGTTCCTGCCATTTGCCGGAACAGTATTCTGCAAAGCTCTCGCGAAACAATCGCTCGCCCGCCACATAGATATCATCAAAGTGAGCTATTCCTTCCGTGTAGATTCCAATGCGTCCAGAGAGAATCGAAGGCTCGATGGCACGCAGAAAGACGTTTCCGTCAACTGCCGCGGAAATCTGGTTTCCCTGAATTGAGATCCGGAGTTCATACCACTGTCCCGTCGTAAAGCCCGATTTGGGTCCGTAGCCGGATTCGCCAGAAGTCGGGTCTTCTTGCTCTTCAAGGCCCGAAGTCTGGCCACTTCGACTATGCCCGCTGGCTGCGGCCAGGACGGTTTCCTTCCCGTCGTTGACACGGATGAGCTGCATTCGGGGGACGTCCGGCCCTGCCCCGGCAGATTCCCACCTGAAAAGATAGTAGTCGTCCGCCCCCCGGTAGCAGGCGAGGATTCCCACCGGTTTGCCGTCCATCGGCCTGCAGGAAATCTGAAAGGAGTAATCCTCCCAGAACCAGTGTCCGGTAGTCGCGATGCCTTTACCGGAATCAGCGGTTCCCACCATGAAAAAAGCATTGGAACTGAGGCCAGGGTTCTTGAGGGTCTCGACTTTCCAGTTGCCGCTGACAACGTCCCACTCCCCTTCCTGGGTGGCGGCCTTCATGAAATCATCTGAGAAAAATAGATCCCCAGTTGGCTGAATCCGAAATGATTCCAGTGCGACCGCGTCTCCGACCTGTCCCATAACGATCTGGCCTCCCTGGTAAGAGTCGTCGTACGCGAAGGCTACCTTTTCTTGGCCAAAGCAGACCTCGACCTGAAGTTCACGGCGTTTAATGAGAATTTGTTCCGCACCTTCGAAACTTGCTGGCCTACCCTCTGTTCCGATCCGTATCTCAATTCCATTTTGAACTTTTGCAATCCTTGTCTTCTGGCCACCGAATTCGACGAAGTAGTAATTCGCCTTGTCCTGCTGATTGAATACCAGCCGGACATTGGGCGGCCCGTCCGATTTTTTCTTTATGACCATCTTGATGTTGAACTGTGTCCCGGTGGAAGCTCCCGAGGCTTGATAGCTGTAGGAATCCCAATCAGCGGTTTTCAGTTCCGTCCGGGGTGGCATTGGGGCCGGCCTGCCACGGATGACCACTGCGGCAACAAAACCGGCGAGGGACGCGGTGATCAGGATGAGTGCGGCACTTGAGAAAGTTTTCATTTGGAATGCTTCAAAGTAACCACGTAGCAGTGGTGTCCAGGGCGGCGTTTTACGAGCCGAAAGGCTCGCCAGAGGCTAAGCACTCCGGCCTGGAGGCCAGAGCTACGACGGGCATCGTAGCGCTGCCCTCAAGGGCGGCGAATAAGCAAAGCTGCGGCCTCGTATTCACTTAACTTCGGCCAGGAGACCCATGTTGCGACAGTGGCCAAGACATAATGTCCCGGAGACCAAACTACTTCATCGGTACAGGAGAAATCCAAACCTGAGAGGTTGATGGAAGCCACTCCCCAGAGAGGCAAAAGTGACCGAATTCGTACCGAGATAAATGAGGTTAAACCCCCAAACGTTGCCGGCACGCGGGGTTGGGGCTTCCAGCGTGCTGAAAGGGATTGCCAGTTCGTAAACGTGGTCTTCGCCTTCACCGTCGACTACCAGCTTGAATTCCGGTTGCCATTTCTCCGTCAAGCCATTGCCGCGGTCGAAGGCCCCCCTGATGCAGTCGAAATTCAGGATCGGCCCTTTCACACTAAACATGAACTGCTTATAGGTTCTGTAGTCAGCGTCCGGATCAATGAACAGTTCGAGCCGCCGATTGGGATACATATCCAGAGCGACCGGGTGGCGTCCTTCCCGATTTTGCCCATGGCCGATGATGCCGAGATAGAGCTGTCTGTCGTCCCAAGTGGCCAGGACGGTCGCCATCTCTTCATTTTTTCCAGGATGATGTAGGTTCAGGAAAGCTGAGGATCGTCCAGCCGCGGCCCAGGCCTCGTCGTCAAGCCGGCCGTCCACCTCTGGTGGATTTGCACAGGGCTTTACTTCAAGCCAGGGTTTCGGCGGGTCGCCGCCTGGACGCCGGCGCCAGAGTTCCCCTCTGATGGTGGATGTCCAGAAGTGTGTCTGGGGGTCGAATTCGTACTGCTTCAGAAGCTTTTCAAGTCTGACGAATTCGCCCAACTCCATCATTGCCCAGGCGCCACTGAACAGCACTGCCTCTAGAGCTTCGGGCTGGGTTCCCCATTGATTCGGTTTCTGTTCACCCAGATGGCCTTCATCTGCCAGAGCTTGGAACATCTGCAGCGTCGATTTCCAGTCGGCTGTTTGGAGCAACGCCTCGAGGTACCAGAATCGGACCATCAGATCCTCGGGCTGCGCTTCGTAAAAGATCCTGCAGGACTCAGCCATTGCTGCCCATCGCTCGAGCTTCACCAGGATTGGGCGAAGATGGCCGTAATTGACAGAGGATTTTGGGTCCTTGCGAAAGGCTTCTGCAAGGAGGTGGAAATCACTGTCGAACTTTGCAGTTTCACCAAGCTGGCCCAAAGCCTCCAACTTGTAGAGTCGGGGAAGAATGGCATCAGGCTGCCACTCAGTGTACGCATTGCAGAGGAGGAACAGTTCCTTCCACCGATGCAGTTGCTGCAGAGCATAATAGATCTGAAATGCGATCGGTTGCTTCCGCGCCTGCTCCGGCATCGCGTCGATCATTGCCTGCAGGTCCTGCATGATTTCCTGCTCTCGGCCAAGATTGGCCCAGGCCACCAGTCGCCACTGATAGTAGAGTGACTTCGACTTCCCATGCGTCAGGTAATAGGTCGCGATGTCAACGACCTCTTTCCACTGCTCAATCTCGGCAAAGAACCCATGGACACTGCTGGCGAATCTGTCGTCCGGCTCTCGGTTATAAAGACCGTCCTTGAGTCCTTTAATCAGTTGTTGCCAGCGCCCATCATCAAAATCTGGCCTGGCGATTCGGATAGTGGTCAGCAGCTCTCCGAACCCCTTATCGAATGCGCTGCCCCGGCGACCGAAAGCCTGAACCGCTTTCAGGAGAGTCTGAAATCCATTCTCCAGATCGCCCGTTCGGAGATAGATACGCCCGAGCTCCACATAGTGCGTTGTGTTGTCCGGCGACTTCTCGATAGCGTCCAGGTAATAGGCCACTTTCACTGAGACCAGCTTCACCGAGATCTGCTTCACTCCTTTTTCAGTAAGCTCGACGGTTTCCTTGTGGGAAAGCCAACCTGATTTTTCGACAGTTATTTCATGGATACCCAGAGCCACATCATCGATGCGCGTCGGGGTTTGCTGACCCCGCTCACCATCGAGCCAGACATAGGCGCCTGGGGGCGTGGACTGGACAACCAGTCTCCCCTTCGGCGGAATCGGCCTGAGCAACAGTTGGATGGAAGATTTTCCACTATCGATGGTAACGGACCGATTTTCGTCGTGGTAGCCCGTGCAGGCGAGCCGAAGATGATGCTCTCCTTTGGGAATGGGTGATAGAGTTTTGGGAGTGACGCCTTGAAACTTCTGATTCAAATAAATCGAAGCCCCCGGCGGCTCGGAAGAGACCTGCAGCTCGCTGTGAGACGGCCGCAGCACCAACAGTCCCACCACGAGCCCGATGGTCGAACCGCACACAGCGAGAATGAGGGCGGCGAAGACATTGCTTTTCATGGTACAAAACTGTGCCAAAAGTGGATGTTGCCAATCCTACGGCAGCCTTGGGCCGCAACAACCAGATTAGTACCTCGGATGGCAAGGAAATCCCGCGGATAAAAGAATCGTCATCCCGGATTCGGTACCACAGTGAGATAAGTATGTCCGGGCTCCGTAGAATCCTGAATCCTTCCGGATGAGTACCACGGATGGCAAGGCCGTCCCACGGATAAAAATCCGTCGAGTGCTATCCGCGTTGTATTCTTCGGGCGGGCAACAGCGGCTAGAGCCGTCACTCCAACATTGCGACTACTTCAAATCCAGTTTGAGCAGATTGGCATCGTTCTCGTCCGCCTCTTCATCGAAGACCTTTCCGATATCCAGAATTTTGAAATTCAACTGGCCCCAGAGGCTTGGGTTGATGCTCGCCTCTGCGGGCAGGTCGCCCATGACCACGTGGCTTCGGTTCGACCAGTAAACACGGCCGACTGTGCGGATGCCGTCCGGATCAGAATCAAGCACACCGATGTCGCCGAGCAACGTCACACTTTCTTCGGGCGCTTTTGCTCCGAGAGAAGACCAGGGGATCGCTGCCTCAAGCTGCCAGGACTTCATTCCACCGGCTCCGCTTCGGACGAATTTGACCTGTGCATCCTTAATCTCAAACACTTCCTCGATCTCGATGCGAGCAACCGGGGAGGTGAAGGTAACCGGCTCTCCCCCCAGCCGCTTTCCTTTGACCTTATAACGGTAGAGCATGACGACCGGCTTTTCTGCAACTTCTGCGATGAGTAGACGGATGTCGCCTGATACTGGTGTCGTCCGGCCAGGATCTGCGTCACGGTCGAAGCCAAGGTGCAGGTCAAAAGCGTCGCCACTCTGGAACAGCAGCTTGGGATCCTTTGCTGAGTTGAGCATAGGCGAACTGTCGATCGAGGTCATTGCCAGGTATAAGAAGGTTTCGTCGAAGGCGAGGCGCGCATCCGTCTGCTCAGAAATGTTTCCCTGGTGATTAAGAATCTCGCGCACCAATAGTGGCGCACCATCGGGCCAGTCATGCCTGGCGTACCCGTCAATTTCCGGTTTCTTGCTTGCCCCGATAACAATTGCCAGATTCGGTGTTTCGTTGCTCTTCTCGAGCCTTGCTCTTTCTTGCTCCCAAAGGACGGTTTGAGTGAGGTCGTCTTTCTTCACCTCAACCTTTCCACTGATGCGTTTCATCTGCTCAAACCCGTCCACCCTCATGACGGTGATATGGTTTTTACCGGCGATAGCGTAGACCTTACCGTCATCGGCTCGTGTCACGTGACCCTGAAAGTCTTCGACGGTCTTCCGGAGGCCGGAAAGATCTGTCTTACCCGGCACACAATCGGCCATTGAAAAGAAGCGACGCCCGTACCCACTCGGCCCGCCCAGGATGGCCGCAACCAGTAGACCGTCATCGGTGAATGCATAGTAGTCGCCGTTGTTACCGCCGACGCAAAAGATCTGTTCTCCGGCCTCTTTGAAATAACCGAGGGGCTGAAAGCCCCCCGACAGCACGCCCGGAGGCCGACCATAAAAGCCCCACGGGGTTTTGTTGGAGAGTTGCACGGAACGGTAGTTGTCCGGATATGTCCATCGCAATTTTCCTGCGGCATCGATGAACTGGTGATGAGAAACGAAGGTTTCTCCTTCAGGCGTCACCATGATCTGGTCGGTCACAAAAGGAAATTTTTCAAACTTTTCGATGTCATAAACAGGGAGGCCATCCTCGCGGATAGACACCGGACGGACGCGTAATCCCTCTCGGTAGTTGATTGACAGATCGTCGCCAATGTAAGGGCCGTTTGGAATGTCCATGTTGAAAGTCTTGACAAGTTGGACTTCCTCATTCTGAACCCTGCGGTCGCGATTTCGGTCCGTCCAGATGAAGGGAAGCTTGTCGACGTGCAGGTTCGACCAGGCCTTGCGCATTTCTTTGCTACTCTGGTATTCATGCCACGAAGAGAGTCTCCCCGCAGCAACAATGGGCACGGCGGCGCCTTCGATTTCCTCGAAGATTCCGCTGACAGGGCCGTCATCTCCGAACGAAGTAACGCTGCTGCGGTCGCCAATGAGGTACCGAAAATGGTGGCCTTGATGCTCCGCGGCGGGTTCTTCTTCCGGTCGCGAAGCACCCGCACCACGATAAGCCACCCTGTCGGGCAGGTAGTAATTACTTCCATAACTTAGAAGGCGGCTTTCGAGTTTCCAGGTTCGCTTGTCGTAATCGATGCGGAATTTCATACCTAGATGATTGACTACCGTACGGTCCCCCTGATCCATGACCCCGCCGCTGCCGTAATGGGTCGGCCCCATGAAATCTTTTTCAAACTTGCCATCCGCGCTCCATCGGCTGATGCGTTTGGGCTGGAAGTGCTGCTCGACGATCCAGACCTTGTCCCGGCTGTCGATGGCGAGGCTGACCGGGACAGAAAGTTCCTCGGGATCGTACCAGCCTTCTTTGGAAGGCTTACCGAATGTGCGAAGTTGCTCACCTGTTTTCGGATCAAAAATGCGAGCCATCTGTGAGGACTGGTCGAGCAAGAGAAGATGGCCCTGTTTGTTGAAAGCAAGGGCGGAGGCACTCTTGTAACGATCTCGAGCGATTACGGGCTTGAAAATGTCTTCCGCCACTCCGGTACCAATTTGTTCCGCCGCCGAACGTCTGGAAACGTTCTGGATGGCGACGACGCCATCTTCGGTATCCGCGTAGAGCGCGCCGTCCGGCCCGAAGGTCAGCGGGCCCGGCTTCGAGACAGAAAAATGCCCGAGGAGTTTGGCCTGTTGCGTCTTTTCATTTTCATCCGGAAGTTTCAGAACCGTAATCCGTTCGTTGAGCACCACCGGAAGTTGAGCGTCGCTGCCCGCGGGTTGAAGGGCGATGAGACCTCCAAAGCCTCCTTTTTCGCCAGGAGGACTTTGTGCAAAGGGAATGGCGGGTCCACGAGTCACACGAATCCGAAACGCTTTTACCATATTCGTGTCACCGAGATCGCAGACCGAGGCCGTCGGCGCGTGACTCCCGTACCGTACGCGGGCCACGCTCACTTCATATACCTGTTTCCAGTTTTTATCCTCTTCCAAGGCCTGACGACTTACAGGCGTATCGCTGGCGCCGACCCAAATGTCTACATAAGTCTGACCGTGCTGCTCTGGTTGGGTCATCACAAAACCACGCATGGCCACTGGCTTCGGCCAGACCAGCGCAGCAAGCATCGGATTACCGGCAGTAATTGGCATAGCGTCAGGCCGTTTATGGTACCAGCCGTTTTCACCAACACGCTGGCCCTCGAAGAAAATGAGCTCAGAGTCAGCGGTCACATCTTTGTAGCGGCGGTCGAAGGGAACAGCGAACTTCAGTCTCTTCAGATTCGGTGACGTGAAGGTGAGGAAACGGGTGTGCATTCCTTTCTCCGGCAGAGCCAGGTAAGGCTGGCCGCTCACCCCACCTTTGAATACCACCCAGTCATCTTCATTGAACCGAATGTCCAAATCGCCGACACCTCCCACCTCAAAGTCATTCACCTCTTTATTGTCAGTGAGCGGAGCATCGCTCGCTTCCAATCCTGCCTTCGTATCGAATATGGGAGGAAGTTTCCTGCCCGTCTTGAGGGCCATCACGCGGATGTCTCCGTCTGGGATGAGCACGCTTCCGATCGGCACATCCCTGTTGAGGGCGAGGAGGAGAGTATTTGCAGCGGGGCCTTTGCTCATCGCTTCACCGAAATATGCCTGCCCTGAACTTGGATAGGCCAGAAACGTGGCGAGCACTTTCTCGCCCGCCGAGTAATCCTGCTCAAGACGCGCTCCCTTGCCAGGCTTCGGAGGTGGCGGGAAGCAGCGGCCAAGATCGACCTCGTGAGCCTTGATCGCGGGCCGCAGCCAAGGCAGCGCGGGCGCCTGGTAGCTCACGCAAAGCAGGCCATCCTTGACGGCCGCACCGCTTCGGACCTGGAAGTAATAGCCGCCGTAATGGCCGGGCAAATTCTCGGAGTAATTGAAGGTATGGAGTTTGGTTTTCTTAAAGCCCTGCTTCGGATCGATGCGGATGATTTCGCCGGGATTCACTGCATAGACGTAGCGGCCATCACTGACGAGACGCTGAACACCCTGATGCTCGTCTCGCCAGATCTTGTTTCCCTCTAGATCGGTAGCGATAAGTGAATCGCCAAACTCCGAACCAAGGGAACCGAGCAGCATCACATCACCTGCACAGGCCGCAGCTACCGGTGGCGAGTGGTCCGCCATCCACCAGCCTCCGCCTTTGACTGGTGCCCGCCATGGCGGATGCCCCGCGTTGTAGACGGTAATCTCGTAGGTGAGTTTGAGCGGCGGCCGGGCGACAAGCGTCCAGTCGTAGACGCCCGACTTGACGTAATATCCCAAGTCACCCTTTAGATCCCAGCCTTCACTGACAGCGCCTTCGGGGCGCTCCACTTCGGCGATCAGTCGTCGAACATGCCGGCCTTCGGAGTCGCTGATGCGCGCGGCGATGAACCCATCGTATGGCATGTCAAAGTTCAGCGCGAACGGCGGAGGCGGGATCATCAGAGGGGGCGAAGCGTCATCATCGATCTGTACGAGCGGCAGCATTCTGGGTTGTGAACTACGAGGAGGAATCAAATCCGGCGCCGTAATCCGGATCGCCCTGCAGACCACCGGTTCCTGGAAAGTCAGCGTGCTTACCTCGGTAGCCTGTCGGAGTGACGCTTTCAGACGTTGCTCGATTGGCTTCCAGTCTTTCGCCCCAGCGGAAAGAGGATGTCCGGAAAACTCGCCCGGAAGTGCGTCCATTTGACAGTCTGCATTCCATTGCCCGAAAAGCACCATTCCGCTTACTACCTGCGACCGATTCCAGAAACCGATCCAGCGATCCTGTTCATTAGCTCGGGACCATCGATGACTGCCAAGCCGAGTGCCGGAAATGAATCTTCTCGACAGGAGCAATATCGGGCTCAGGGACGATGCCAGATTATTGGGTGCCCAGGCCAGTGGGTAATTGCGATAGGTAACCCGCAGCGCTCGCGTTTTGGACGAGGCAGGCAACTGCACGACTTCCTGTGCAGGATATGTAGTCCACTGCTTCTCATCCTGGACGTCGCCAGGAAAAAAATCGTCGTGCTTGAGAACTGAAATTGAATCCGGACCTGTGGCCAGGCAAATCGTCTGAAACATTACCACCCGTCGAAACGCGATTCGGAAATGTCGCACTTCCTCGACTGCCGGCCCAGTTGACCACGAAGCAACCACATCAGCTCCGCCCTCCATCCCCAGCGCAGCGAGCATCGCCTCCCTGGGAGCGGGCCCCGCGTCCCTAGCCCCGGCGAACACCCGGCAGTTCTGCCAATCAATGGCTTCAGCGGTAACGGAAGGCAAGAGGATTTCCTGTTCCGCAATTGCGACGCTCAAGACCGAAAACAAGGTGAGAGAAATATGGATTTTCACTTCAGATCATCGTGCGATTAATCGTAACCACAGGCGGGCCCTGCTTGTGTCCCCGGAGTTCAGCAAGTTTGCAGCTTGTGGCTACTTCCTGCGGGAGTCATCGATGGCTTGTCGGGTGTCTTCGATGATCTTCTGAAGCCACGCCTGTTTGCCCACGTCAACTCCGTACTTGTTGTCGTGCCAGTCCTGGGCCATCGCTCTTGCCGACTCGTACTGGCTCAGCGCTTTCGCCAGTTCACCGGACTGGTGCCACGTTTGGGCCATGCCTAAAGTGGCGGTCATCACCTCGTCGCTGGTGTTGTATTTCTTAATGGTCTTACGATAGGTCAGGATGGAGTCCTCAAATTTTTCTTGCTTAGCGAGAAGGCGTGCAAGTTCGACAAGTGATTTCGCGGCGAGCGAACTCTGGGGATAGAGCTGCTCAAAAGACCGATAGGTTGCTTCAGCCTCTTTCGGGGAAGCAAGGGCTGTCTCCTGTATTTTTGCAAGATCGAGAAGCGCATACTCCGCCAGGATGTCCTGCGGATAATCCTGTAGCAGCGTCTTGAGGGTCTCGACGGCGTCCTTCGGTTGGTTGAGAGACTTCTCGCCTTTGGTGCTGTGGAAGCAAGTAGCTCTGGCGTATCCCGCGCGGGGGGCGACATCGGACAAAGGATATTTCTTCAGGATGCTGTCATAAATCTTGAGTCCATCGGAAAACTGGTGATTCATCTTGAATGCATCCGCATTGCGCATCAGGCCGGATGCCTCGGCATTGTAGGTCGCCGCTGGATGACGCCTGGCATTGTTCGTCGGCGGGTCGAGCGAAATTTCCAGATCTTTGATAGGAGCGCCGTCTTCGAGGAAACGGGCGCAGAGCAGGTGCCCACCCCAGACCTGATCGACCACGATGAGCAGCGTGTTCCAGCCTTCTTTCAGCGGCGCGTTCGACTGATCGCCGTCGTAGGTCGGACTTCGCTGAATCTGGTTTGTCCAGATTTTCTTACCATTAAGGATGACCTTGATCGCATCGTCGGAACTTCCAGCAAAGACAGCATTGGGCCGCGCCTTCGGACTGTAAACGTAGGCATGGCTGCACGTGATGGCGTATTCAAAGCCCCGTTCTGCTACCTGAAAAAGTCCGCACATGGTCGGGCCCTCAGTCGTGCCGGTGTAATGCATCTTTTTCCAGTTCTGGTCCTGGACGCGGTCTCCGGCACGGGGCAGGACGTTGCTTTCGTTAACGCCTTTCGATTCGAGAACATCCGCACTCATGGAATCGCCGAGGAACGAGACGTTGTACAGCAGGGGGCTGATGGCCAGCCAGTGCATGAGCGAACCGTCTTCGTGCGTGGGATAGACGATGACTTCTTTGAAAGCCGTCTCTGCGGAGAGCGGAAGGAGGGCGGTGATAAGCAACATAGCCACAAGCAGCCTGCTTGTGAGTCTCGGAAGGCGCGCAAGCTGGCAGCTTGCGGCTACGGTTTCTCTGCGGAGAGCGGGGATGAACGACAGGAAAATAAGCATGTTGTTGTTTTTCATCTGGATTGTCAGTGCTTTGAAATTGTAGCCACGAGCAGCCAGCAGCTTGCGGCTACGCAAGTTACGGGGCAGGTCGCTACGCGAAGATTGATTGCCGAAATTGAGCTGCTGTTCATGTGCGGATAGAATTTCTGCCGAGAAAAAATTTTATCCTTTCGCCGGAAAAACGTGTAATGCCGAAAACAACTAAAGATGCTCTACCAATCAGCTCGTTGAACTCTGAAACCCAGCGACTCGTCAACCAAGTGAGATCAAGCGGAAGACCGCTGCACATTACAAGTCGCGGGCAACCTGCTGCCGTACTTGTAGACGCAGAGGAATTCGAATTACAGCAGGAACGACTCGAAATCATGAAACATATTGCCCAGGGGAAACGTGATATATCGGCTGGTCGAACCTACTCCCAGGAAGAAGTGGAATCTCTATTGAGCGAGTGGTTGGATGGCAGCGAAGGGTAAAACAAAAATCGTATGGTCGGCCACAGCGGTGGCCGACCTCCAGGGGATTGCCGAGTACATCCGACAGGACAGCCCCAGCGCCGCCCGCAAGATCAAAGAAGAAATCATCCGGAAGACCCGCCGGTTGGCGAAGTACCCGCTTTCTGGGGCAATTCTGTCTGAATTTCCGGGCGAGAATTACCGGCAAGTTCCGTTCGGAAACTACCGAATTATTTACGAGCCGGTTGCAGGAGAGGTGGAAATTCTGACAGTGCTTCAAGTGAAAAGAGACCTCAAGTTGATTTTACAAGGCAGGGCTCAAAAGCCTTCGGATGACTGAGAAATCGTAACTACGAGCAGCCTGCCTGCTTGTGGTTTGGGTCGACATGCTGGCAGCATGTCGCTACGGCGGATTCCGCAAGTTGGCACTTTGCGGCTACGTTATTTCATCCCAAACGCTTCGACTTCCATGATTCCCATGGTGCCCCTGGGATCGTTGGTTCCTTTGACGACGATTCTGATCTTTTCAGTGAGAGTAGGTTCTTTAAGTCGGGTGATGCGGGAGACGCGTTCGTTGTCCCGGATTGAGTCCAGCTTCTTCCATCCATTGTTCCAGAGTTCTATATCCCAGTCCCGGATGCCGCTGTTGGCAGGGGTCCAGTTGGCAAAGGCAATCGTGTAGACGGCAATGGATGTCAGTTTTCGCGGTTCTGGGAAAGTGATTTCCAGCCACTGATCGGCCTCGGCGTTGGCCTTGGCCATCCAGGTGGTCGGGAAGAATTCACGCCAGTCTTTGATCATACGTTTGCCGTCGATGGCGTTTTCGGCCTTGGCTTCCAGTTTGATCTGGGTAAGGCGGGGCTTCTTCGCACCCCAGTCTTGCTCGGCGATGGTGACTTCCTTCTCCATCTGGGACGAGGCCGTCGCAGTGGCGCCGTTAGTCTTCAATGCCCAGTTCACCAGTTCGACCACCTCGCCCGATTTCGCGGACGGTGAATACACCTCCAGTTCAGCTATCGCCACCCGGTCGGTGGTGCTGTCCACCACGGTCAGGCGAACACCTTCGGTGACGATGGTTTTGAATGTCTCGGTTCGGAAACGCTGGTAAGGCTGATCGCGTTTGGTGACCAGCGTTTTCCATCTGCCGTCTGCACCCATGGCTTCGAGATCGTAGCCGCGGGGCGAGTAACCCCAGATACCAACGCGGTCGATGGGCGCCATGCCCGACAACATGACGGTCAGTGATTGCGGAAGTTCGTTGGGAGTCAGGCTTCGCCAGCTTGATTCACTGGCAGTGTTACCGTCGATGGCTGAGATGGCCGGCTGAGTGCCCTCTTCAGAACTCGATTCCGCTATTGCGCCACCGGCGGCGAGGGCGACGTTTGCTCCCCACTGCTCAGGCACAGTCCGGATAGTTGCCTGCGCAGGCAACACGAGGTAGGTCGGGTACGTTCCAACGGTCAGTTTCAGATCGCCCTGCTTCACTTCGACCGGCAACGGATTGCCGTAATGATCAAAGTGCTGGATGTTCGTTGCGGTGACTTTAAACATCACCTCACTTGAGGGATCCGGCGCCCCGGCGGGGACGTAATTGCCGACCGTCCAAAGAACCACGACCTGCCGTTCCGTGCCTGGATATATAAATGCCCGCACAGCCGTGAGCGAACCGAAGTCGAGTCTGCGCGCCTGCTGTTGCCCTTTGACAAAGCCTGTGTGCGTCCGCAGAGCCACCGCGGCCGGCGTGAGCTGTGTCGAACGCAGCCACATATCGTAGTAGCCCATTTGGTCGGTGAAGTAATAAAAATTCTGCTGGTAGGTAATACCCATCACCGCGTTTTGCCAGGCGTACTGTGAAACAGCGAATTTGATGATTTCCCGCAAAGTCGGCACGTCGCTCCAGCCTCGATGACCATAGCCTGCCTCAGTGAAGTGGATCGGTTTCTTCGAGTCACCATTGGCATTGATAATGTCCATCAGCCGTTGCATGGATTCCACACCGTTGCCATCGTCAAAATTTCCAGCGTAAGGATGAAAGCTCAGTTCGTCGGTTAGATTTTTCAGGCCGAGCTGGTAGAGCTCCTTCAGGTAGCGGGCCTGGTCGGGGCCGATGCCGCACATAACCGGAGCGACGACTTTGGAATTAGAGGACGCCTTCTTAATGTTGTCGTAAGCAGGCCGCAGGAACGTATCGACATACTCCTTCGGCTGAAGCGTACCGTTGGGTTCGTTGATGATTTCGATGCGCGGAATGTTGTCCTTCACTCGTTCGAACAACTGCCGGCAGACTTCTCCGAAGCGTTTCGGATCATTGCCCACGGGTGAGCCGTCAATGGCATAGCTGATATTTACATCCGTGCCTTTTGCTTTCTCGACGTATTGCCTGACGAGGCCTTCAGCCTCTTCTGGCTTCGCCGGATTGACGCCCACCCGCATGAGTCCGAGGCCGATGGTGTAATCGGTCTTCACCTGGTTCTCGAAACTTTCGCCCATGTTGGCCTGCCGTTTGAGCACCGAAAAAATGAGCCGCTCCTTTCCTTCGAGCAGGCCGCCTGTCGCATCATTGACCGTGAAGAGGGCGCGATACCAGCCGAGTTTCGTAACGGGCAGTGGCGCTTTCAGTGTGATGTCTTTGCCGGACGAAATATCAAGAGGCAGGTCGCCCTCCGCTACTGTCTTCTCAAACACATCTTGAATCTCGTATTTGATTTTCAAGCCCTTCAGGCCAGCCAGCCGGGCATAGTGCTCTTGCTTGAGGGTAAGCGTTGCGGCAATCGGTTCGCCCTGCCAGAAGACTGCGGGCGTTTGGGTTTCGGCAATCGCTATCGGGGGCGAACCGCAGGTCTTCTTTGTCCCCTTCTCAGCGACCAGCGTGTAAACGTATTCGCTGTTGGCCACGTAGCCGCCACGTGAATACTGGTACCCGAAGACTCCGCCATTCTCGTTGGGGTTGAAAGGATTACCTGCACCCTGATTGAGGATGCCGAGGGTAGCGCCGTTGGCGTAATAAAACTTCACACGCATCCACGGCGTCCGGCCGATCAGTGCGGGCATCGGAAGCGACTCCTTGTATTCAAGCGACCGCACCATCTGCACATCTTTGTTCAGATGAAAATACGGCCCGCGACCGGAAACCCGTCCGACGGTCGAAAGAATCTTGAGGTAGAGAATTGAGTCTTCCGCTTCGTAGGAAATTCGAAGTGCTTTCTCGACGAGCTTCCCGTCCTTCTCCTTCGCAGTGATGTAAGTAACGACCTTTGTGGCTGACTCCTGGATCACATCAATCTTCTCAAATGGCCGATTTTCCAGCCCAACTGTGGTCTTCTCGATGGTGTTAGTGCCATCGATTGTCAAGCGTTCGAGCATCCCGGTCTTCCGGCTGATGGTCGCCTGGTAGGTAGGCGTGGAGACGGAATAGGCGGCATCCGACGATGAAATCTGCACGTCGGCGATGGCCGGATTGAGGATGAGAAGGAGGAATGGGACGGCTTTATTCATTATGTTTGGCCTGGTCTTCGATTCGGAAATGACCGTGGGCAGTTCAGGTCGCCCGAGCGGTTGCGTGAAGTTGGTGATTGCTGCCATTCATCAGTGCTATAGATTACCGCAGCACTTCAGCTTTTGGAAACAGTCGGACTGGCTACACGTTGCAGCGAATTTGCCCGACCCCTAATAACGAATCAGCCTGGTGATATGCGAGCATGTTTACTCATCCTTCTCTGCCTGGTTCCCGGGTGCACGTGGCGTGCAAGCACCAGGGTTAGAACCGAACTACAAGACCTGTCTACATACCTTGCTTCTGTTCGTTCTGAGTATGGAATGCCGGCCCTGGCCGCGGCGGTGATTCTGAACGGGAAACTGACCGCGCTTGGTGTTGCCGGCGAACGCAAGCTCGGCAGCGGCGTCGCCGTTACTCTGAGCGACCAATTTCATTTGGGTTCCTGCACCAAGGCCATGACAGCCAGCATGATTGCCCGGCTTATTGAAAAAGGGAAGCTCGACTGGTCTACAAACCTGCAGGACACCTTCCCCGACTTCCTGAGCGTCATGCATCCGGATTATCACAATGTCACTCTGGATGACCTGCTGACTCATCGCGCAGGGCTTCCTCCCGCCAACAAAAACATGCCTGCAGGCAAAACGCCGTATGACATGCACCTGTTACCCGGTACAGCCAAGGAGCAGCGAGAAGCGTACGTGAGGATGATGCTGTCCGAGCCGCCGTACCTTACTCCCCGCACCCAGGAGACCTACTCGAATGTTGGTTACTCCGTCGCCGCGGCCATCGCTGAACGTCAGACCGGATCCGATTGGTCTGCGTTGATGCAAAAGTATCTGTTCAAACCTCTGGGTATGAAGACCGTCGGCTTTGGAGCCATGGGTGAACCGGGTGCGATTCGTCAGCCGTGGCAGCATGAAGTCAATGGTGACAAGGTACTGCCTGTTGAGCCCGGTCGTTTTGCCGACAACCCGCAAGTCATGTTTCCAGGCGGGGGAGTCCATTGTTCGATGGAAGATTGGTGCAAGTTCGTGACGTTGCATTTCACGGGCATGCACAACAAACGGCGACTCTTGAAACCGGAGACTCTGAAAAAACTCCATAAGCCCGCGTCAGGTAAGGACAGCTACGCATGCGGCTGGTACACGAGGACAAAGGGCTGGGGCGGCGAGGTATTGGGGCACGCAGGTTCAAATCTAAAAAACTTCGCTGTGGTCTGGATGTCACCGGAGAAGGCATTTGCAGTCATGGTCGCCACAAATCAGGGCCGCGGTAAATCTCAGCAGATATGCGATCAAGTGTGCGGAGAGCTCATTCGTCGTTATCTACTGCCGTAACTGCAGCCTGGATTTCCGCAGATCATCACTTCGAATCATGAAAGGCAAAAGGCTCGCTGCCGACGTCCATTCTTGCTTAATGACAACCAACCCCGGTAATCTCCAACCATCAGAACCGGCCAAACCCAGGCAGGAGAGCTGAGCAGCTATAACGGTGCACTGGTCCAAGAGTAACAGTTCCACTAATCCTCGAGGTATTCGTGAGCCCTGTTGATCAGTCGAATGAGTTCCTGACGGTTTGACTCACGAAGTTGGCGGCACACCGAGCGATAGCCAAACAGTTTCGTAATCATTGACAGTACGCCCAGATATGGCTCAGACGGTCCGGGAGGGGAGATAATCAGGATGACTGCGTGGACCGGTTCGTCATCGATAGCGGAAAAATCCATTCCCTTTGTGGAGCGGCCAAGCACCCCAATGACTTCGGAAACAGCGGGATGCCTTGCATGGGGCAACGCAACACCTCGGCCGAGCGCTGTAGAGCTGTTGAGTTCACGTTCCATGACCGCCTCCACAACGCTATCCAACTCCGACGCTTCCAGTTCACCGACTTGAACGAGAGACTCGACCAGTTCGCGGATGGCGTCTTCCTTCTCGTCGGCCTGCAGTTCGTCAATCAGGGCATCTTCGACCAAGTAATCCGAAAGTTTCATAAAATCCCTCTTGTAGCCAACGGTGTCGGGTACCAACCTCTGTGATGACAGGCCTATCGTATCCGATAGGTTCTCCGAACCATACTCTTCCGAATCGTCAGTGAGCCACGCATCCATAAGATCCTGATGAGTTGGCCGACGTGGCTTCTTAATAGCTGGGTTCTTCTTTACACGGTCATCGTCGTTGTCTGAACGGAAATGCTGTTTGCCGGACATACTGGTCTCCTAATTACTCCTGTTATAAGTGATGTTTTTGTTTGTTTGAAAGAACAGATAAGAGTCACCTTCCCAAGCGGTTAAGCCTCCGAACCTGCGGCCACCAGTCCCGCCCGAATAAAACGGACCGCACAAACAGGATTTCTGACCGCGACTGTCAGAGGTACTTTGAACAAATGCCGAATTACCGAGCGCGCCAGTCTCGAGATCCTTGTTGTCGCCTTCCGTCACACTTTTGCGCGGGATGTCTTGGGAAGCCATTTTTCGGACGAACTCTGTGCCCGGAACTGCGGCCGGCAGAGCCATACTGAAAATAATGGGCTGGCGGGGGATCTCAAACATCCCGCCAGGAGCAGGCAGCATCAGCACTGAAATCCAAAGGGCCTCATCAGTGGGCACCACCGCATCAGGACATCTGGCCTGTGCCTCACCTGCGAACGCGTTAGAACGAACAGGGGAGAAAAACATCCTGACCACAAAGGAAGCAAGGAATGCCTGCATTGCGCTAAACAGTTCAGATTTGGATTTTGTAAGGAACTGAGAAGGAACTGAAAGTTGAATACCGTTAGTGGCAATTGTCGCGCCCGATGGCAACGGCGGCCTCTCAAGAATGAGAATTGCGTGATTTAAGCAATACGGGGGACTTGTGACAAGTCTAAATGCGAAAGTAGTTCTGTCAGACCTGCACACCGCGATGGAGGTCTAGCCCCAACGAAAGCAACTTGCCCCTTTTCGGTTTTCTCCGAACTTGCGAGGCAAAGCCTCACATGCTCTGAACTCTCCAAAATCGATACAAGTAGTCCAGTTGCCCTCGTCAAGAGGAATAATTCAAACCTTGAAGGCTGGTTATATCTAATGAGGCCGAATTTACTCTGTGCGCTCCCGCAGGCTGAATTCAAGGACGATTGAATCGTTTCGGGCGGCGAATAGACCGAGCTTGTCGACGATTGGGGATTCAGGCTCTTTCCAGTTCATGGTCAGAGTGTGGGTCTTTGCGATCGGATGATTGAGGATGGGGACGAGGAAGACCGGGCTCTGAGGACTGGTGCCTTTGGACACGTCGTCCTGAATGGAAAGGCGATAGGGCTTTCCGGATTTGAGTCCGCCTTCAGGATGTAGTGTGAAGACGTACCAGATGTTGAATAAGTCCGGGACGTCTTTGCCTGTAAGGCCGAAGTGGAGCGAGCGGTCGAGCTCAATTCCTGGCTCGTGGCCGTTAATTTCGCACTTGAGATGCCGGCGAATCTTCTTCCGCCAGGTGGATTCCATGAACTGGATGGCTTCGCTATCCTGAACA
The DNA here is from genome assembly GCA_027625095.1 of Planctomycetota bacterium. Taxonomy (GTDB): domain Bacteria; phylum Planctomycetota; class PUPC01; order JACPCR01; family JACPCR01; genus JAQBXN01. The sequence continues at coordinate 22,190 of JAQBXN010000125.1, forward strand.
ATGTCATCTCTATTGGTATCCATTTCGTGGAAGGCATCTACTGCCCAGCGACCGATGTATGCCAGGTTGTAAGTGACCTGAATTGCGCCGTTCAGAATCACGATCTCCGAGGCCGGAGCAATGCCGAATTTGCCGGAACAGTTGCATGGCGTGAGTGCCGTGTGTTGCAGGTGTGGCGGCGTGCCGTTGCGGACAAGCTCTGAAAACTTCTTGCCCACCCACTTAAATTGCAGTTTCACCGACTCCTGGTGAAAGAGATAAAAGCCAGACCGGTCAACTTCAGGGTCTCGCTCGCCCAGCCAATCAAACTGCACGAGCTGAATTTCAGCTTGCTCTTGTCCTCGAACAGGGATGGTAAAGTGCGGGGTCTCGGGCCGCTCGCCGCGGTAGACGTGATCGGTCAGTTCAAGTTGAGCACCCCCGGCAGAAGCACCCGGAGGGAAGTCGGCGAAGAGTTTGTAGTTCACCGAAAATTGCAGCGGCGGCGATTGGCCTCCCAGATTCTCGTGCCATGACTTGACCCTCTTCAGGGTGATTTCCTTGCCGTCCAGTTTGCACTTGAGGTTGCTTGAAACGTGTTCATTCCACTGCAGTTCCACAAAGGCTTCCGCCTCTTCCGATTGCACCGTTTTATCACCATTCCTGTCGGCGGCGTTAAAGGCATTCCTGGCCCACGCAGCGTGATAGCTGAGCTGGAGGGTGAGTGATATCTCATTCTCGTGAAAGCTGATACGCGTGCCGGTGGCGATGCCGTAGCGTGGCGTATGCGCGTAAGCTGGCAGCGCGCAAAGAGCCAATATGGGGATGAGTGAGAATCGTGAATTCATCATGGGTTAGTGAGGCGCTACCCTCGCCGTAGGAACAAGCCGGCAGTTTGTGCCGTGTGGTACGGAACGGTCGAAAAATTATTCCTTTGGTTCGGGTACTGATTTCAATAGTTCTTCAATAATCTGAACGCTGTCGATACCCTCTGCCTCCGCATTAAAACTTGGGATGATGCGGTGTCGAAGGACGCTTATGGCGCAGGAACGAATATCGTTGACAGAGACGTGGATGTTCCCGCGCAGGATGGCTTTCGCCTTGCCGCCAAGGATGAGGTTTTGCACCGCACGGGGGCCAGCCCCCCATTGAATCCACTTCGTCGTTACCTCAGATGCCCCTTCGCCCGGACGCGTCGCGCGTACAAGCTTCGTAGCGTAAGAGACCACGTGGCGACCGATGGGCACCTGCCTGACCAGCGACTGGTAACGGAGGATGTCTTCGGACCCCATCACTGTCTTCAGTTCCGGTTGCCTATCCACGGTGGTCGATTCCCCAATTTCAATTTCCTCCTCTTCCGTCGGGTAGTCCACAAAAATATTGAACATGAACCTGTCCTGCTGCGCCTCCGGGAGCGGATATGTTCCTTCCTGTTCGATTGGGTTCTGCGTGGCCAGCACCAGAAACGGATTCGGCAGCTTATAGGTTTTTGTGCCGACGGTGGTCTCTTTTTCCTGCATGGCCTGGAGAAGAGCGGCCTGGGTCTTGGGCGGCGTGCGGTTGATTTCGTCGGCCAGGATTATATTGGCGAAGATGGGGCCCTGAATAAATGAGAGCTGCCGTTTACCTGTCTCCAGGTCTTCCTCGATCACGTCCGTACCCGTGATGTCGGTCGGCATCAGATCGGGCGTGAACTGGATGCGTTTGAAATCAAGATCGAGGACGCGAGAGATGGTGGAGATGAGCAGCGTCTTAGCCAGGCCCGGCACGCCTACGAGCAAGGCATGGCCTCTGGAAAAGAGACAGGTCAGAACATCGTCCACCACATCATGCTGTCCAACGATCACTTTCCGCACCTCTGTGAGAATGTGTTCGCGTGCCTGTTTGAGTTCTTCTGCGGCCTGGATCGGATCGCCGGCATCCGTTGCGGTTGTTTTATTCATTAGTGTTCCTTTCATACGTGGCTGCAAGCTGTCTGCTTGCCGAAATGGTTTTGGGAAGCGGGCAAGCGGTCATTTCCGATGCCGTTTCCGGGCTGTCTGCATCCCGTTCCAGATTGGGTGAAACGAGGAAGCTCGTCAGACTGCCAGTGAATAATTCTTCCCAACGTTTGACCACCGACTCTTCATCCGGTGAAGAGGCAAGCTCAATGACTTCGTTCCTGATATTGCTGTGAGGCGTAATGATAAAATCGGCCGTCACATTCGGGAATTCGGCGACACCACCAGCCCGCGAGATTTGCCCATGGAATCGTCCCGCCTCATGTTTCTTCAGATAGAACCAGGGTGTGGGCATGCCCGAAGAAACGCGCTTTCCCTGGTTCTCATCAGCTCCATGGGGCCAAACAGGCCTGGGAAGGTAACACGGGCTAATATGGATGTAGCCTGCCAATCGCCCGAAGTATCTGGATGCCTTCGGCTCCGCCAGGCGGAACCGGACGAACACTCCGGATTCGGCAATTGAGGCCAGAGGAAGGGCAAACGGGGCGAGTCCAGGGACGCGCAGTGGTGAGAGGTATGGTCGTCTATTCATTGGCGGCGGTTCTACTCGGCCTCGACTCAGAACTCCATCGTCCGGCCGCTCATGCCAGGTCACGAGACATCCACATTATCAGAGATCGCTGACCGATCGTGGCCTTTTCAAAAGAGTCGCAATCACTATGGAGTTGGACTCCTCTTTGGCGAGTCCTCGGGGCGGTTGCAGCAGATCGAACCAGAATGTGCTGCCTTCGCCTTCTTCGCTGGTGACACCGATACGGCCCTTATGTGCTTTAACTGCGAGTTTGCAGAATGAGAGACCAAGTCCAGTCGAGTGCTTCTGCTTTTCCTTGCAGCATTGGACCTGCCCAGACTTCTCGAAAACTTTGTCCAGGTATTCTTGCCGTCTTACAGCCAGGGGTTCGCGAGTCTTCGAGCAATCCTATTTCACGTCGTAACCGGTGATCACAAGGACTTCGTCCTGGATACTGACCCGCAATGGGTCGGTAACACCCAGCCAGAGGACTCCTGATTTGATCTGGATTGGGACGACTCGATGCCGGTCCAGGTATTCAATGTCGAATAAATCGATCACGCCGCGTGACAGTTGAGCATTCCGGATATCGATATAAGGCAAATTCCACCGCTTTGCGAGAGTTGCAGAACTCTCTTCGTCTTTTCCTGGGGGGCCTTCCCTGGGGCTGCTGGAATGCCTCGAAAATGATCCTCCGTTTGTTCTCAGGAATCCCAATCCCGGTATCGATAATGTTGAACGCGATTACCTTGTCAGCCTGGTTCAAGGTCTCAACTTCTCTGCTCCAGCCCTCAGTCGCGATTTCAATCTGCGTTGTCACACTGCCGGTTTTGGTGAACTTCGTTGCATTTGAAAGAAGGTTGCGGAGGATCTGCTGGAGCCGATTCCGGTCGGTGCGGATGGTCCCTGGCACGTCGGCCCCGATTTCGATGGTGAAATCCAGGCCTTTCTCCTGTGCCAGTGGGTGAAAGGTACGCTCCGCGTAATCCTGGATGTCACTCAGATACACCTCTTCCACGTCGATGGACATGGTCCCCGATTAACTGTCCCGGAGGGACCGAGGCGAGTAGCTCCTGGTTTTAACCCTGATCTTTACCCAAATTTTCTTCAACCCCGAAGGCGGTTGTTTCCTGAAGCCCGGGGTTGCGAGGCTTTGCGAGCTACCCCGGGTCGGACGGAACCGAAAGCCCGAACCCTGTAAGGGTTCTACAACTGATTGCTGTCCAACGTTTCAGGGTTGATTCAGCATGGCCAATCCAACCCAGGGTGGCGCTCACGACTACGTCGTTCGCTGACCCTGGGCTCTGGGCTGTAACGCCTTCGGCGTAAAGAATCGGACAAACAGAAAATTGGGTAAAGATCAGGGTTTTAACCAGGCGTGGGATGGCAAACCCGACTCCAGCCCCGAAGGAGCGGCCGTTCCGCCGCCCCTTCGCAGAACTCCGGACATCGACCTTATCAAAAGTGTTACATTATCCGTCCGTCTCTTCAGCCCCGGAGGGGCCTGGGCAAGTAGCCGGTGGTTTTAACCACCGGTTCAGGAGGAGAGAGATTCTTTTAGCT
>JAQBXN010000017.1 GCA_027625095.1 Planctomycetota bacterium
TAGCCCTGGAAGGGCGTCAGTCCATAGCGAGGGGCGTTAGCCCCTCGACCCTGAACGAGATCAGAGTCAGCCCTGGAAGGGCGTCAGTCCATAGCGAGGGGCGTTAGCCCCTCGACCCTGAACGAGATCAGAATCAGCCCTGGAAGGGCGTCAGTCGAAACGGTGTTTAGTCCTCGTTCATCGCCCCAGTCAATAGGATCTTAAACATGCCCCAGTCATACGGCGCAATCTATTTCCATTTGGTCTTCAGCACCAAGAACCGTCAGCAATGGATCGATGAAAAGCTGGAGGCCCGGCTTCACGAATACCTCGGAGGCACACTCCGCGCGATGGAGTGCCGACTGTTGGCTGCCGGCGGTACGGCTGACCACATTCATTTGCTCGTATCGATAACCCGCACTCTGTCCATTGCGAATGTGATGCGGGACATCAAATCAAATTCATCCGGCTGGATTCATAAGGAGATCGAAGGTCTGGCAGGTTTCGGTTGGCAGGATGGTTACGGGGCCTTCAGTGTGAGCTTTTCTCAGATCGATAAGGTTAAGAACTACATCGGGAGACAGAAGGAACACCACCGAAAGGCGTCGTTTCAGGATGAGTTGCTGGAGCTGTTGGATAGGCATGAGGTGTCGTATGATCCGAAATACGTTTTGGAATGATGTTGAAATCAATCGGGTCGAATTCGTCCGAATTTGTTCGAGGGGCCATTCGTTCGAGGGGCCATTCGTTCGAGGGGCCATTCGTTCGAGGGGCTATTCGTTCGAGGGGCTGGTGCCCCTCGCTATTGACTGACGCCCTTCCAGGGCTGGGATGACGGTGCCATTCGTTCGAGGGGCTGGCGCCCCTCGCTATTGACTGACGCCCTTCCAGGGCTGGGATGCCGGTGCTATTCGTTCGAGGGGCTATTCGTTCGAGGGGCTGGCGCCCCTCGCTATTGACTGACGCCCTTCCAGGGCTGGGATGACGGCGGTATTCGTTCGAGGGGCTATTCGTTCGAGGGGCTGGACACACTCGAAAAAACGGATCTGACAGCCGGTCTACGACACCTGGTTCAGGCGCGCCTCGCCCGTAGCGCTGACTATGCGACCGAGGCCCTGTGGCGGACCATGAATCCCAAAGCAAGCGCTGAAAATCTGCCCGGGCCTGCTTTGGGAGACATCAGCAGCGCGCTCGAAAAGGTTTCTTCCAGTTTTCAGATCCGCCTCGTCCGTGGGGAAGGGCAGCCTATTCGCCAGGGCGGCAAACTCCTGGAGCCTTTGGTGATCCAGGTCTTCCTGAAGACAGGTGATAAAGAATTGCCTGTCTCCGGTCTTCCCATCTCCTTTTTGTTTCACAATGCGTCTGGACAGATGATTGGCGGCATTCAGGAAACCGATGAAAAAGGCCAGGCGTCCGTGAGGGTGATTCGTCTCGCACCGGAAAAGGGAGCGACTATGGCCGCGGTTCGAGCAGGTGTGGCGCTGCCGGAGTTGGTAAAGGGGTTCAAAGCTGAGGAGCGCAAGCAGGCACTGGAGTGGCTTTCACCACTTGAACGGCGTTCGGTTATGTTTTCCTTTCGTCCGCCTCCCGAATGGGAGGCCTGGCTGAAGGCGTTTGCCGACACAATCAGGTCAGAGCTGACGTTGCATGAATGTCGTTCAATAATACTGGGCTCGTTCAGCATGAAAGACGAACAAGCGGTGGGCCCATTCGGTGACAGCCTTCGGCAAGGGTTGGCTAAAGAACTCAAATCAAATGGCATCACTTTGACCGAATGGGGATCAAAACGCGAAGCGCCTGTTCTTGTTGGTGAATACTCTGTGGAGAATGATCTGGTGGACGTGGACTGGAAAGTGGTGCGGACGCTGGGTGACCGCTCTGCCTCATCGCGGAGCGCGGAGACCACGATTGCGTCGGGAAACCGGCGGCTCTTGAGCGAGCAATTACCGGGTGTGAAGTTTGAACCACCATCACTGGAACAGATTAGAACTCGACTCCGCCAGGCAGGTCAAGACCAACATTCCCCAGAGAAAGATTCACTGCAGATCGAACTTTGGACGAACCATGGCCCGAGGCCTGTCTACCAGGCCGGCGATGAGATGAAAGTCTTCCTGAAGGCGAACCTGGCGTGTAACGTTCAGCTTATTTACACCGACTCGGGGGATGTCTCCTTCTTCATCCTTCCCAACGCCGGCACTGGGCGATCCGCTCAGGTCGCCCTGGAGGCTGACAAGGTGAGGATGGTGCCGGATGCATCCAAGGGTGAGCGCTGGCGTTTGAAATTCTCTGCTGAAGGGAGGGGTCTGGAAACACTGGTGGCCATGGCCAGCACCGGTCCACTCGCCGCCCCCACAAGCAATGTGGATTATCCTGTCTACGCGTTCGGCTACCGCCTGGAGGGCGGAATCTCATTGCGGGACCAGATTCTCAAGAGCCAGAGAGTTAAGGAAGGCGAACAGTCATTGCCCCCACGGGCAACTGCGGTGGCCTCGGTGGTGATTCACCAGGAACGGTAAATCCCTTCTGAGCATCGACGTTGCCTGTAAGACGGTGACCCACCGCGAGGTGGCGGGCAATGCTCTTATGGGCTAAGCAATCGTCGCCAGCTCGTCGCCGGTCTGAACCATGTCGCCCTTGGCCACTTTGATTTCCTGGACGGTGCCGGAGACCGGGGCGCTGACCTGGACTTCCATTTTCATGGCTTCAAGGACGAGAATGGTCTGGCCTTCTTTGACGGCTGTTCCAGGCGGAGTAACGAGGTCGTAGACTTTGCCGGGCATCTGGGCGATGACCCGGGTGAGGGGGCCGGCGGCCGCGGGAGCGCTGCCTCCCGAAGCGGCGGCGTGGCCTTCGATTGAGACTCTGTAGGTCTTGCCGTTGACTGTTGCCACATCACCGTCGATGTGGACCGTAACGCTCTTGTTATTGACGCTGAGAGAATACCTGGTAGGGCCTGTGGCTGCCGGGGCTGCGGCGGGCGTGGCCTGTTTCTTATCCTTGCGAACGCCGATTTCAGCTTTACCAAGGAGGAAGTCGAGTCCCTTATCTTTGCACGTGGCAACGATGAAAATGTTCTCGTCGGTGACTTCGATATTGTTCTCTTTGAGCTGTTTTGTTGCAGCTTCAACGCCCTTTGCCGGGTCGGCGTCGTTGCGTTCAATAGGTGCCTGGGTGGTCGGTTCAAGGCCGAGTTGTTCCGCCGCCAGTTTCACGACGTCCGGGTCGGGTGGGACGGGCGTCTTGCCAAAGTAGCCGAGGACCATCTGGCCGTACGGCTCGGCTATTTCCTTCCATGGGCCAAGCATGACGTTCTTCAACGCCTGCTGAACATAAAACTGAGAGACCGGTGTGACCGATGTGCCAAAACCGCCCTTTCGAACGACGTCGCCCATCGCCTTAATCAGATCCGGGTATTTATCCATGATGCCGTGGTCGCGCATCATTTGAGTATTGGCGGTCAGTGCGCCGCCGGGCATTGGGCTCCATGGGATCAGGGGCTCAACCGTCGTTGCTTCTGGTGGGAGGTAGTAATCGGCCATGCATTCCTTAAAGACCTCCTCAGCGTCGCGTACTTTTTCGATGTCAAGATCGAGATCGTATTTAGAGCCGCGGAGCGCATGCCACATGACGATGACGTCGGGCTGGCAGGTACCGCCGGAGCAGGGCGCCAGAGAAAGGTCAATCGCATCCGCACCTGCATCAAGTGCAGCTAAATTGGTTGCCACGCTGATACCCGCAGTCTCATGAGTGTGGAAGTGGATGAAGGTGTCGCCGGGGAGTATTTTGCGGGCGCGCTGGATAGTCTCGAAGACCTTCGAAGGGACGGCTGTGCCTGAGGCATCTTTGAAGCAGACGGAGTCAAAAGGAATTCCGGCATCGAGGATTCCCCGGAGGGTCTGCTCGTAAAACTCTGCGTCATGCGCGCCGGTGCAACCGGGTGGTAGCTCCATCAAAGTCACGCACACCTGATGTTTGAGTCCGGCGTCTACGATGCACTGTCCGCTGTAAACCAGATTCTGGACGTCGTTGAGCGCGTCGAAATTACGGATGGTGGTAATTCCGTGCTTCTTGAAGAGCTCGGCGTGCAGTTTGATGATGTCGCTGGATTGGGATTCAAGTCCGACAACATTGACGCCGCGGGAGAGGGTCTGCAGATTCGCGTCCGGGCCGGCGGTCTCGCGAAAGCTGTCCATCATCGCGAATGCATCTTCATTGCAATAGAAGTAGAGGGATTGAAAACGCGCGCCGCCCCCGGCTTCGAAATAATTGATCCCCGCGTCTCTTGCGGCCTGTACTGCAGGTAGAAAATCTTTGGTGAAAACGCGTGCTCCGTAGACGGACTGAAATCCGTCCCGGAAGGCCGTACACATGAAACTTACTTTCTTAGCAGCCACTGCTGGTTCCTTTGCATGAAATCTATTTAATAACGGACCACAACACTCCAGCGGCAACAGCCGAGCCGATAACTCCGGCGATATTAGGGGCCATGGCGTGCATCAGGAGATAGTTGTGAGGATCTTCCTGCTGACCGACCATCTGTACGACGCGTGCGGAATCGGGAACTGCTGAGACTCCCGCAGCGCCGATAAGAGGGTTGATCTTTTCTTTCATAAACAGGTTCATGAATTTGGCGAACAGCACGCCACCTGCGGTAGCGATGGCGAAAGAGACCGCGCCCAGTCCGAAGATTTTGAGGGATTCGGCCGTCAGAAAATACTGGGCCTGGGTGCTGGTTCCCACAGCAAAGCCGAGGAGAATGGTGACGATATCGATAAGCGAATTGCGTGCAGTATTTGCCAGGCGTTCCGTCACTCCGCTCTCTTTCAGCAAGTTACCAAGGCAGAGCATGCCGATAAGTACTTGAGCGCCGGGAGCAATCAGCGAACACACCAGAAATGTGATGACCGGAAAGAAGAGTTTTTCACGCTTGGAGACCTCGCGGGGCGGCTTCATTCGGATGAGCCGTTCTTTCCGCGTAGTCAGCAACCTCATAATGGGGGGCTGGATGACGGGCACCAGCGCCATATAGGAATAGGCGGCGATGGCGATGGGGCCGAGATAATGGGGCGCGAGTTTTGCAGCCAGGAAAATAGCTGTCGGCCCGTCTGCACCGCCGATGATTCCGATAGCACCGGCTTCCGCCTGGGTAAAACCCAGATACAACGAACCGAGAAGGGTCAAAAAAATACCAATCTGGGCGGCTGCACCAAGCAGCACGAGTTTAGGGTTGGAGAGCATGGTGGAGAAATCTGTCATCGCACCAATACCCAGAAAAATCAGCGGAGGGAATATCCCGTACTTGACACCGAAGTAGAAAAAACTGAGCACGCTCGCCCGGTTGAAATCAAGAGTTCCACCATCCCAGATCACGTTGAATTCGTTGTAACCGAGTGCCATCCCGGCTACCGGGGGGATGTTACCGACAACAATTCCGAACCCGATGGGGCATAAGAGGAGAGGCTCATAGTCCTTCCTTATGGCTAATGAAATGAAGATGATGCCGATCACCATCATGATCACGTTGCCAGACGTGAGATTATAAATCCCCGTGTTTTGCCAGAATAGGGAGAGGGTCTCCATACTTCCTCAGATGCTCCGTTCTTGGTGTGTCTGTTGAGGATTCGTTCCTAATTACGCGTCTGTGTCATTTGCGTGTGCAGAACGAACCCAATCGCCGCCATGATGGTATCTTCTTCAACCTGCGCACCGGCCTCTGCCTTTGCCGGTGCGTTATGCATACGCGCAGGCGGGAAAAAGTTATTCAGCTTATCTACTACGTGTGGCAATACTGCCAGCACCAGACTGATCAGGGACAGGGCAATGAAGACGATCAGCATCCCAGTTAACGAAATACTGACGCCGTTCTGTTCCGTGACATTTCTGAATCCCGAAACGGTTTGAGTGGCCGATTCGGCGAAAAATATCCATCCGCTCATGGTCGTTTCCGAGTCAAATTTGACGTGTTTTCTATCTCAAAAATTGGAGCGGGATACTATGTTAAATATTAAAGGTTTACAACCAGAGACGGTTGCCAGAGGCTGATATTCATACCTCAACGTATTCGTGCGACTCTCTTCATTCGCGGGTAATCCGGAATTCTGGTGATATCCCCGTCTGCTACTCATTCGAGCCAGTGGTCATCTCGAATGTGTTATCTATACTTCCGCCCCTTACAACTGCGTGACTGGTTTTCACAGCGAATTTTTAACAGAAGAGAGAAGCATCATGAGTGGCCTTATTGCACCCCACGGCGGACTGAGTGAACCTTTGGATCTTACGGTATCGGCTGACCGTATGGATGATTTCAAGACCGATGCAAGCAGCTTGACGCGAGTGCCCGTCTCTGAAGCGGATCTTTCTGGTGTCTATCGATTCGGCGACGGAGGCTTGAGCCCTCTGCATGGGCCGATGGATTCGGCAACTTACAACCGTGTCCTGGATGAAAGTGTTGTCGAAGTGGACGGCAAGCTCTACGCCTGGACGATCCCGGTAGCACTGCCAGTCCCCTCAGACCTCGCTGGTAAATTGAGCGCCGGGCAAAAGGTTGCTCTTGAAAATTCATCAGGCGAGATCGTCGGCGTCCTTGATATCAATGACGTTTACGAGTGGGATAAGACCAAATACCTCACCAGTGTCTACCTGACCGAACGGACGGACCACCCGGGCGGGGACATGGTTCTCAAAAACGATGCAGACATGACCCATCTGCTCGGTGGCACGATTGAAGTACTCCCGCAGCCGAAGAATCCGAACTTTGGTCAGTTTGTTCTCAGCCCTCGTGAAGTCCGGGCATTGATTGCTGAAAAAGGTTGGGACAAGGTGGTCGCCTTCCAGACCCGCAACCCTCTGCATCGCGCTCATGAATACGCGCTGGTCTATGGTCTCGAAGTCCTCCTCCGTGCTGGACACAATGCCGGGGCCTGCCTCAACCCGCTGGTTGGTGAGACCAAGGGGGATGACGTGAGTGCTGAGGTCCGCATGGAAACCTACCAGGCACTGATCGATTCAAGAGGATTGGGCGAAGGCGACAGCGACCCCGAGCTCTGGGCGAAGCTCGGTGAACAGGCGCCTGATCGTGTTTGCCTGCTTGGCCTGGATATTAAGATGTTTTACGGAGGCCCGAAAGAAGCGGTCATGCACGGCATTTACCGCCAGAACTACGGCTTTACCAATATCGTCATTGGACGCAAGCACGCAGATGCTCCTTACCACGATGGCGCAGCCATCTGGGGCGACTTCGATGCGCAGGAAATTTTCCACAATCTGAACGGCGAACTCCTCATCGAGCCGATCAACGTCGGGTTCGCTGCATTCTATGAATCGCTTGGCCGAGTCGATCTGATGACCAATCACGCGGACGAGAAGCCGGTCTTTATCTCAGGCAAGCAGGTGCGCTCCACATTGCTTGCCGGCGAAGAAGTCGACCCGAGAATCATGCGCCCGAGCACTTCGCAGATTCTGGTAAAAGCAATGGTCGGTTTGGAGTAGTAGGCCAAGACGAAGGTGTTTTTGCGATTTCTGCATCGGCAATGTGGGATGGGCGTCCCCGCCCGCCATGAGCTGCCAAAGGGACGACCGAGGACGGCCATCCTACGAATGCAGGAGTGATGACGGCCTTTCGGTTGGAAGCTTGAAAGCCACTTCGATTAGTGCATGATGCTCTTCCCAAAGGAGTAAATGCGATGTCCGAACAAGAGATAAATCAGCAGTTGGCTGACACGATATGCAGCCGTTTTGAATGGAATGGGAAGCAGTTCAAGGAAGGCGAATGTTTGGTGCTTCTGAATGGCGAGGTCGTATCCATAACCGACAGTTTAAGTGACGCGCTCAAAGCGCTACGTGCAATTGAGCCGAATGTCGCTAAAGGTATGGTGCTAGAGGTGGCAGAGCCCGTCATAGATGTGATACGGCGATAAAGCATGGCAAACGTGTACTTTCAGAGTCTGGATCAAGGCGACCTGATTCTGGTTGAATTCCTTACAACCGAAGGCGGCATTCGTCCGATGACTATGCTGGTCGATTCTGGATACTGCGGACAGAGTTCATTTGTCGTACCAAGTAATGAAAGGTCGATATTCCTTGCGCCCGCAGGAGTGGGTTACACCTCAGGCGCGATTATTGGGAATCAGGAACGCGGTCTGGTTATTTGTAGAGTTCCGCAAGTCGTCTACGAAGAAACGATGATCGCAATATTCGCAGATACAACGTCCTTGTCACTGCCCGGTCCCGCAGAAGGTTTGGTAGGTTTGAGATTTCTCAGGCAATTCAATCGGTGGGGGGCTGAGCGAACTTCTGAAAAGACGTGGCGGTTTTTTCTTTCAACCGATAGTTAGCCGATACTAATGATCACTCGATTAATCCTTACCTTTTTAATGGGGTCACCAGCATTAGCGCAGCAGGCTAATGTAATTCACTCTGCCACTGAAGGCTGCGGCGAGAGCTATAGTTTTTCTGATGATGAAATTCCTGGCTATATTGCTTGGAAAAATCTCCTTGTCTTGCATGAACTCGGTCTCGTTCCCCCACCTGCTGAAAAGATCCGTTCGCCCCTGATAAGTGCTCACGGCCCGATACCTCAAATGCTCTATCAGGCAGCACCACAATTGCTTGCTATACCCGCCCCCCTTCCACAGAGCATAACCGACATGACCGGCAGCAGTTATGCCCTTGAAACAATGATCCATCGCTTAAAATCATCGGCTAATAAAGCGATCAAGAGGACTGGTACGAACGCCGCTATTAAAGGCTCATGATTGCTCCAATCTTTTTCTTTTAATTCACATTGGGCGGTGGCTCGTGACAGCCTCTTAGCTTTGACGAGTGGAGTTTTGTCTTCGCAGGGCCGCTCGCGCGTCCTTCAGAGCTTCGTCAAGCTGTTCGTACTTGCCCGCCTCCAAATCAGCAGTCATGCCCTCTGAGAACTTTGACCAGGCGGAACGAAGTTGCAGATCGAGTGCGAGTTCATGCAGAACCAAAATCCCCTCGTCGGGCAACGCATCGATCTGGTCGCGTAAGTTCTGCCGTAGCGCAGCAGGTGTTGGCTGTGCAGGCGTGACTTTCGATTTTTCAAGCGATTTTGACATGGCCTCAGGATACTTCCGACAGTGGGCGATTACCATTCCCGGTGAGCTTGATCTGCCCTAGGCATCTGTAAAAAGAATCTTCGCGTCCGAGAGCATGAACCATCGTTCGTACCAGTTCTTGATGCTGTTCGGATCGCATGCGTTGATGATCTCAACCTTATTCTTACCCACCTTCAGCAGACCCGGCTTGATCTGGAACGTCTGGCGCGACCAGTTGTGCTTCACTGTGAGCACCTGACCTTCGAAAATGGGGGTGCCGTTAATCTCGATTCGGATTTCAGAAGTGTCCACATCGTGGTCGCAATCCGCGCCCTCGATTTCGAACTTTGCACTGCCGTCACCCGGTAATTTGTCCAGGCTGAAGTGAGCCTCCATGTGGTGGCTACGTTTTGCACTGTTTCCCTCCACGTAGACGGCGACGACTACTCTCGGAGGGACCGCGTGTTCATGACCTTGATAAACTTTGGGGCCCCAGCCATCGAACATCCACAGCCGGGACGGCAGGTGGATGCCGCCCGGAATCAGTTCGCCAGACGGCTCTGGGAAAAATTTCTCACGCAACCACTTCTCGATGAGGGGGAGTGCACCCTTTTGAACGGAATCAATTTGGAATGCAACGCGGTGTATTTCACGCATGGTGCTGACGCGCATCTTTTCGTCATCGCCGGCCAGATCGAACAAGCCCTGGAGTTGTGCCAATAATGCCTTCGTTGATTCGGGAGTAAGTTCTTTAGATATCGGGTGCTTCATCCAGTCCAGGATGAACATCCGAGTTTCTTTGCTTAGCTCGGCTTTCACAGGATTGTCCGCAGCGTTTATCGCGTCCCACAGAGTCTTGAGGGCGGTCTGGGAAAAATCGTTCGTGTAAAAATCTTCCGGATAACGGTTCTGGGGCTTTTTTCCCTCCTTCAATGTCGACTGGTATCTCTCATGGGCCAGTTCGAAATAACGAATCATTGGCTCGGATGCTTTACCAAAATGGGCGCGGGCGAATTGCCGGGTCAGTTGCATGACATCCTGATCCGGTTCCCACATCAGGGCATTTGACAGATATTCGCAGAGCAACTTGAAATTGTCAGGATTGCCAAAGGTGAACATCACACCGCGCAACCCCTTCTTCGCATGATGACGAATACGGCCGGCGAGGAAGTCAGGCATGCTCGGGTAATATTTTTGAGACAGGTACTCACAGACGCTGGTTTGCTCGGGCACGATGGCCAGCCAGCCGTCAATTTTTTTCTGCACACCCTCCATTGCCTTGGGATTGGCCGCGACTGAGTGATCCCAGAATGGAAAAGAGGCGTAGCCAGCCGATCCGCAGATCCATACATTCTTTTCAGGTCTCTCTGTGGGAGGAGGTGCATCCGATCCGCCATACGCAAAGGTAAGGATGATTTTTCCGGGTACTTCTCGCCGATGGCTCTGGCCACGGGATTCACCCACTTCAGCAGACGAGTTGAGTACTGACCAGGCACGGGATCGAGCTTTTTGCACGGTTCGCACTGACACCAAGCGCCGGTATCGCCATAGGTGACAGGAAAAAAGATCTTATTCTTTTCGTTTTCAACCCAGCCGAGGGCCCGCTCAATGGAGATACGGGTGACATCAGGATTTGAGAGGCAGAGCGGCGTGCGGTGATCGGTGAACGAGTTCTTGGGTATGCGTTCACCGTTTTTAAGCATCGCGAAATATTCGGGATGCTCGTCATAAAAGAGCTTCTTCGGAATGAGATAGCCGGCGGAATGGTCGATCCATAAATCCGAATCTTCAGCGAACAGTTCCGGATTGAGCCCCTTGCGGCATTCCGCCCATTCAATCCGCGTGGAGTAATTGCGGTAGAGGATTTTCGGTTTCGTGACGAGTTTAAAAGCAGGGAAGGTTGGCTCCATCTTCGGGATCCTTGACACACGTTCGTAAAACAGAGCGCCCTGTTTTTCGAAGAAGCCATTGACTCCATAGCTGGTCGCAAAAATGTGCGGGCCTGCAATGGCGATGTGATCTGGGGTGCACTTAATCACGTATCCGCCCGGGGTGGCTTCCGCGATCTCGATGTCGGTGATCAGTCCGGCGGCTCTGGATGCCGCCAGGCCAATGAAGATCCCTTTCCTGTCCGCCGTTCCCGTTCCGGTCTTCAACTTATGGCCGAACATCATTCGCCAGTTGCTGACGAATGCACTGGCCGCAGTGGCATCATCCGCGTGGAAATGAATGGTCGTGAGCGATGAGGTATCAACGTCTTCAGCTCTGATGAGCGGAGTAAAGGCCAGAGCAAAGACGACAGAATGAATGGGCAGACGCATGAAGATTCCCCCGGACTCAGAGAGGTAAGATTGCAGAAGTCGATTATTTACATAATCCATTTGCCTCGCGTCAACAGTTCTGTCCGACGTACTCGCCGCCAAAGAGTCCTTTGTGGATGTCGGGATCGAGGGTTTCGATGTCCTTGTCAACGTAATGAAACTGCAGCGCGCGGCGACGGGATTCTGTCTTGTTTGTCGGAGTGCCGTGGGGCAGGAGCGAACTGAAAAACAGACAGCCTCCGGGCTTGAGAGGGACTGCCAGGCACCTGTTGCCTTGCATCGTCGTATCGCAGATTTGCCAGTCCCGTCGCTGATAGTGGAGGATGGGTTTGCCGTACATCTGCGGCATCAGGTGCATACAACCGTTTTCTGGTGTGGTCTCATCGAGTGCGATCCAGACGCCGATGCAGGCGGAGTCAGTAGGAATCTTGAAATAAGCGTGATCCTGGTGCCAGGGCTTCTCGCGGCCAATCTTCGGCGGCTTTACCAGCGCCATTTCCTGGTACACCCTGGGTGTGCCGGAAAGCATCCTCTCCAGCACAGCAAGCAACCTTGGATGCAAAGAAATCGCTTGGAGTCTCTTGTCATAATCGCAAAAATTCATCAGCTTGCGGACCGCGTCCTGGCGTTGTTCGGAGGTCAATTGGTCCAGTCGCTCCTTCGCTTGCGCCTCATAGGAAACATGTTTGAAATCGGGGTTTGCACCCATGATCAAATCCAGCAGTCCCGCTGTTGCGGCCGCGATTTCGTTCGCGTTAAAAGCCTTCTCAATGATTAGAAAACCATTCTCACGATAAGAACCGATATCGGCGTCTGTAACATCGTCGAATGTGTCCAATCCACGGGCCAGGGATTCGGGAGAGTACAAATCCGGAGCATGTTCTTCAGAGCCGTGATCAAAATTGAGTTCGCTGGCTGTGATGCTCATTAGTCAGTGGGTCGAGTATGGCTGCGTTAGTATCTGCACAAGATTTATTTTGCATCAGGTGGGTAGAGTTCGCCGCTCTCTATCGAAATTCAAAGGCGCTGGGTGGTTACGAACCTTTATCCTAACAGCGGCACATGGCCGCAACCAAAAATCTGGAGAGTTCCAACAGATGGCAAACCGATGCAACGGATGGATATTGCCTTTGAGTCCTGTGGATGCCATCTGATGAGACGGCCCACAACTCGTTACTCATTACTCATTCCGCTGCTATAATCCCCGCCTTTTGGCAAGGCCCCCTTACTAGCGTTCTCCAAGGAAAACTGCTGTGGAATACAGAGCCTGGTTTCGCTGCATCTCAGATGAATGCGGCAAGACATACGAGCTGGATGAAGTCATTTATCGTTGTGAGGCGTGCGGCAATCTGCTTGAAGTCACCCACGATATTGATGCGCTCAGACAGATTTCACCTATTCACTGGGCTCGTATTTTTGTAGAGCGCTACAAATCCGGGGATTGGCCTTATGGCTCTTCTGTGTGGGGGAAGAAAGAATGGGTGCTACCGAAAATTGATAATGACAACATCGTTTCCATGTACGAAGGTTCAACCAATCTCTTTTGGACGGAACGCTTCGGCAGGGTGATCGGGCTCAAAGATCTCTGGGTTAAACAGTGCGGCAACAGTCACACCGGCTCGTTCAAGGACCTCGGCATGACAGTGCTGGTTTCGCAGGTCAAGCACATGATCTCCAGGGGGGCGCCGATCAAGGCTGTTGCCTGCGCATCGACCGGCGACACCTCTGCGGCTCTGGCCGCCTATGCAGCCACGGCCGGCATCCCCGCAATTGTTTTTCTTCCCCGCAACAGAGTTTCACTGGCGCAGCTCATTCAACCCGTTTCAAACGGGGCACACGTTCTTGCGCTCGATACTGATTTCGATGGTTGCATGGCCCTGGTGAAGCAGCTCACCGAAGACAACACGATCTATCTGGCGAATTCGATGAACTCCCTGCGCATCGAAGGTCAGAAGACCATCGCCATCGAGATGGTCCAGCAATTTGATTGGGAAGTGCCGGATACGATCATTATTCCTGGTGGCAACCTGGGTAATGTCTCTGCCCTTGGAAAAGGGTTCGATCTGATGTATGACCTTGGGGTTATCACCCGCCGCCCGCGTATCATCGTAGCTCAGGCGGCCAAGGCTAATCCTCTCTACCAGGCTTACAAGAGCGGATGGGAAAGTTTTGAACCCGTTCAAGCAGGGAAGACCCTTGCGAGCGCCATTCAAATAGGAAACCCGGTCAGCCTGAAGAAGGCTGTTCGCACCCTCAAGAATTTCAACGGGATTGTCGAACAGGCAACTGAGGACGAGCTGGCCAACGCGGCCGCGCTTGCCGACAGGTGCGGCATGTTCAACTGCCCTCATACCGGCGTGGCACTGGCAGTCCTGCTCAAGCTGAAAGAATCGGGAACCATCCATTCCAATGAGCGCGTCATTGTTATATCTACCGCGCACGGACTAAAATTCGCTGAATTTAAAGTTGGCTACCATGAAGGCAAGCTCGACGGTGTCGAATCCCGGTACTCGAATCCGCCCATCGAGTTGCCACCGGAAATCGACAAAATTCGGGATGCCATTGACGAACGAACCCAGAATCAGGAATAGGACGCACATGAGTTCGAATGAAAACAGCCCGCTGAAGGGCATGTCCACCCGTTCCGTGCATGCGGGAGAACAGCGGGATAAACCACAGCACTCGTTAACGACCCCTGTGGTCTTCAGCTCGACCTTTACCTTTCCAGAAACCGAGGCTTTAGTAGCGTTCATGGAAGGCCGCGAAGAGCGCGTCGAGGAATACGGCCGCTACGGCAACCCGACCCGTAACGCGGTCGAAGCGAAACTTGCCGCATTGGAAAACGGGCAGGCAGCACTCCTTTTTTCAAGTGGAATGGCTGCCGCCACGACTACTCTCCTTGCGCTCTGGCAGAAGGGCTCCCACGTCATATTCACCAACGACTGCTATCGAAAGACGCGGCAGTTCGCGAACGAAGTGTTGGGAAAGTTCGGGATCGAATACGACCTCGTTGCCCCCAATGCTGACGCCATCGAGGCCGCCATACGCCCTGAAACTTCGATAATATTTACTGAGTCACCGACCAACCCTTATATGAACGTCATCGACCTGGTAAAGGTCGTTGCCCTGGCCGAAAAGCATCAGATCAAGACCGTCATCGATTCCACCTTTGCGACGCCCTACAACCAACTGCCCCTCGATTTCGGCGTAGACATCGTGATTCATTCAGCGACCAAATACCTTGGTGGACACAATGACTTAATGGCCGGTTGTGTCGTGGGCCGTCACGGAATCGTTGGCCTCATCAAAGATCTTCAGAGCATGCTTGGCTCCGTCGCAGACCCGATGAGTTGCTACCTCCTCGCACGTGGACTGAAAACCTTTGCATTGCGAATGAAGCAGCAAAATGAGAACGGGCAGAAGATTGCTGAGTTCCTTGAATCACATCCCAAGGTGCTGCGCACATATTATCCCGGCCTGCCCAGCCATCCCGACCATGAAATCGCGACCCAGCAAATGCGGGGGTTTGGAAGCGTCGTGAGTTTTGAGATAGACGGAACGATTGAGGACGGCAGCACCTTCGTTGATGCCACCCAGATTCCATACATAGCGCCCAGCCTTGGCGGCGTCGAAAGCCTGATCGAACAACCAGCGCTTATGTCATTCTTTGAACTCACCGCGGAGCAGCTCGAAGGAGTCGGCATCAAACAGAATCTGATTCGGATGGCCGTGGGCATCGAAGATGCAGAGGACCTGATAGCGGATCTGAATCAGGCTTTGGCGTGTATCTGAGGCTTCGGTCGGATTCAGGTCCGGCTCTCTCTGCAGCTCCTGACTGAGGGGTTGGTGAATCTTCAATGTTGGTTCTTCGCATCCAGATTCTTCGTGTATTCAACTTATCATCAACCAGTTAGCATCACCCATGGAAACCATCCTTTCTTTTGTGCAGGACGCTCTCCAGACGCTCATCGAAAAACAATCGGCCCGACTTGCAGGGGCTCCGTTCGGAGAACGCTGCATCACGGTGACAGGCACCGTAAACCGCCGATACCGATCCCTGGGCGGCAGGCTTGGAAATAGCTTCAAGACGTTTGTATATGACACCATCCTGCCGCATCCAGAACCATCGGAGATGGACTTTGGGATTTGGCCTGTGTTGGAAAAATTCGCCGTAGAGTCGGGCGATTCGTCATACAGGAAACTGTGGGAGGCAATGATCCAGGCCTTTGCGGATTACGGTTTTGATCCCAGGTCCGGGCTGGCCTATTTCGGTGCGATGACTCACTTCGACGTCGTAAGGCTGGGCCCTTCGCCCTACATGGGAGCGGGCTCGCCAGGATTCAAATTCACCGCCGGACTCCCTTTCGAGACGCTCTGGGAAAAGATGCCCGAAAAACTGGGCCGAATGTTCAAGGCGTTTTACTGGGGGATGATTACGCGACCGGAAACCATGGACTATAACCGATATGGTTTTTACGGTTTTGATGACAGGCGGCGCGAGCACACCATGCCCTATCGCCCCGGGCATGTGGCGTTCGCAGGTGCCGGGGCCTGGATGATTGAGGCATGGGCATTCCACTATTCGAAGACCGGCGATACGGAAAGCCTGGCCCATGCACAGGCCATGGCCGACAAGTGGCAGGCGCTGCAGAATCCAAAGACCGGGCTTGTCCCTCACTTTCTGGGAAGCAAGAAAGAAGGGGAAACTTCCATGACTGCCCAGTCCTACTGCAACATCGGCGACACAGGTACGGCGTCGGCCTTTCTCGATGCGGCCAGGCTGTTGGAGGGCCATACGGAATCTGAAACGCTGGCTGCTCAGCTTGCAGAGATGGGTCGAAAATTGATTACGGGGCTGGCGAAGTATTGCTATGACGCGGAACAAGAGGTCTTCCATGAGTGGCTGCACATCGAAGACGGCAGCATCCACACCGAAGCTTACACCTATCACTTCCATTCCCAGGAGCAGAAGGATCGTTGGGAGGCCATCGATCCGACACTTGCGGATGTTGCGGTTCATGCCGGAAACCAATTCTACCGGGCCGGCCCGTCATCCTGGGCCTGCGGAGTTGGAATCCCACTATCTACTGCCAGGGCAGCCGAACGAACGGGCGACCCTTACCTGCTCGAACGTGCTCGGGTCTTTGCTGAGGGAATCAGGCAGGCATCGCCAGGAGAGTCCGGCCCATGCAACGAAGCGGGGCAATGGATCTACCCTGCGTCTGGTTCGTACCTTCAGACCATGCTGTGCATGCACCGGATCACCGGGGAGCCGCAATTCCTGAATAATGCCCGAAGGCTGGCTGCCGCAGAGATCGAGCGCCTTGCCGAACCGGCACCGGAAGGTGTTCCAGAGTGGTGGAGATTCCCGTTCCGCAGCGGATTCCTGATTTCGCTCATGGAACTTCACGCTGCCGAAATGAAAGCCTGAAAGATTTCTTCGTAAAAAGCAGGTACGAACCGGACCCTGGCCGGATGGACTGAGCCTTACCTCATCGGACTGTCTGTGCTATCACCCGAGCATTACCTGCTGTATCGCATGAATATTCCGCAGCGCTGCCATATCCGCCAGGCCCTCTTCGCTGAGTTGTGAATCGATATTCACTACTGTCACCGCCTCCCCTCCCGGGACATCGCGGCCTACGTTCATATTGGCGATATTGATCTGATGATCCGCCAGAATGGTGCTGATGTGACGGATGACTCCGGGCGCATCTGAGTTACGTACTATAAGCATGTGGCCATTCGGCACGGCATCGAGGTGGTAACCGTTGATACGCACGATTCGCGGCTCCTTGTGGCCGAACAGTGTGCCGACTACTTCGATCTCTTCATCGCCTACTTTTGACTGCAGTGTGATCAAGTTTGCAAAATCTGCGGGCGCTGTGCTCTTGGATTCGACCAGGTTGATGCCACGCTCCTGGGCAATCATCGGTGCGCTCACATAGTTTACCGGACGATTGAGAATAGGCTGAAGGATGCCGCGCAAGAGGGCCGCGGTGATCGGCCTTACGTCATGGTCATTCATCTCGCCGTGATAGGTCACGTTCACCCTCGAAATCGCCCCTCGCGCAATCTGCACAAAGAATTGTCCGAGCTTTTCTGCAAGGTCGACGTACGGCCGGATCAGTTCGAGCAGATCGGCGCTGATGGCCGGCATGTTCAGGGCATTCTGCACGGGACGTCCCCGGAGGGCGTCCACTACCTGCCTGGCGATTTGGACGGCGACGCCCTGCTGGGCTTCGACAGTTGTCGCACCGAGATGCGGGGTGGCAAACACGTTATCGAATTTCAGCAGTGGGTGATCCTTGGCCGGCTCTTCTTCAAAGACATCCAGTGCTGCCCCGGCCACCTTTCCTGATTCGAGAGCACGTTGCAACGCGCCTTCATGAATGATGCCGCCACGGGCGCAATTCAGAATGCGTACGCCATCCTTCATCTTTTCGAATGCGGCATCATTGATCAGATGTTTCGTTCCGTCTGTGAGAGGGCAGTGAACCGTAATCAAATCCGCTTTTTCCAGGACCTCAGCCAACTCACAAAGTTGTACCTCGAGCCGGTCTGCAAGTTCTTCCGAGGCGTAGGGATCGAACACCAGGACTTTCATTCCAAACGCTCTGGAACGCTTGACCACTTCTGCACCGATTCGACCAAGCCCCACTACCCCCAATGTCTTGCCCATCAGTTCACGGCCCACATGAGCAGTGCGATCCCACTTACCGGTTTTCAACAGATTGATGGATTGAGTCAGATTGCGGCTCAGACTGATCATGTGCGCCATGGTAAGCTCCGCCGCGGAGATGGTGTTCCCCTCAGGCGCGTTCATCACAATGACGCCCCTCCTCGTAGCCGCGGTGACGTCAATATTGTCCACGCCAACCCCGGCGCGTCCGACTACCTGTAACTTCGAACCTGCCTCCAGGACCTCCCCGGTCACCTGGGATGCACTTCGCACGATCAGTGCATCGTATTCGCCGATGATCTCGAGTAATTCTTCGGCGGACGTCTTTTTCCTGAGGTCAACTTCAAAGTCCTTCTCCTGCTCAAGAATCTTCACACCCTCGTCAGAGAGATTGTCACTTATTAGGATTTTCATAAATACATAGTGGCGCTTACACGCTCGGAAAACGCCTGAATGTGTTCAAATCCGCCCAAAAACCTGTCTGGCGGAAGTTTGACTACCTGGACAGATTTCACAACCAGGATGAGGTGAGCTTTGGCCATTAACACGGCCGAGGGCAGCAACCTGAATCATAGACCGGAGTTGGGTGTGCGAACTGTTTGCGGGGGAAGGTCAAGGAGTCTTTAACCCCAACGGGGTTGCGTCCATATAATCTGTCACTAAGAACTTTGGGTATGGACACAACACCTTCGGCGTTGATCGGAAATCGCTCCCCGATCCCAGGGTAGCTCGCAAAGCCTCGCGAACCCTGGGCTATAGGGAACAACCACCTTCGGGGTTGCAGAAAATGTGGTCAAAGCGCGGGGCACTGCCCGGGGCTGATATGTTGAGCCCCTCCGGAGCAAAGATGCAGGCTTTTTGACACCGCAAACAGTTCGTGCACCCACCGCAGTCTCACTCCGCTGGATGCACGGAGTGAAACTCCGTGCTACTACGGAACATCTTCGAGTCACCCGGGAAGTCATATCAATAGACTCTAAATCATTGATTCTTGTTCTCTCAGTCTTTACAAGTATTCAGACAAGCCTGCTTGCCGAACTTGGGTCGTTATCTAACATGCCGCGCCATTGACAGTTCGGAGTCACCCCCCTACAGCACCTATGAGATCTTTGTTGCTGATTCTTTCCTTTCTGCTGGCCGGCACGGCATTCATTGATGCAGAGGAGCCAGCGCCTCTGCGGATGTTTGTTGCACACGAGTTGGTGCAAAAGGATGGCAAACTTGACCCGGAGATTCCCAAGGAGATCCGGCGATTGATGGAAGTGATCGAGGATGACGCCACCGAGAGCGGGAAAGCATTTAAAGTACGCGTCGACAAGCGCATGGTTCGTAAGGGTGCCATACCGTTTCTCAAGACACCTGCCATTCCTCGAACAGAGAACGGAGCCCCGGGCGTCTACAGAGTTTCAGCGCGACTGAAAATCGAAGGGATGCTGAACGTAATCGGCACCCCAATCGGTTTCGGTCCCCGCTCAAATTGGGGTGAGTCAACTCGCCTGAAGACCAAAATATACGGTTATCAATTTGAAGAGGAGGACAAGTATCAGGAATTCTCATTCCTTCTCGAAATCATTGAGCCTGACATGGTCAGCAAGCGCCCCAGTCTACCCTCGCCGACGGGTGCGCTGGGCCAGTCGCCGTGGGGGCTTTCCCATTTGAAGGCTCAGAATGCAGCGTTCCTGGCGCCTGGCCTGGACGTCAATAAGGAGAAGGTTCTTTACGACCACAAGGTAAGCGGATTTGTCCGAAAACCATACGGTTGGTCTGCCGTGCATGAGACTGCATCCGATGACACCTGGCGCAAAGGCGCCGACCTGGCCATCGAAATGGAGTTCCCGCTTACCAGCCCTAAAGGAGAATCCATGTTTGGCTTCGATGGCATCGCCAACACGCTGCAATCGGTAACTGTCGATTGGATTAAGGTCGAAAGGGTCGAGCCGGATTCCGCTGCCACGGTCCGCCAGGTCCTGCCGCGTAAGCTCTGGATACGTCCGGGGGACACTCAGGAGTTCATCGTCTGGATGCACAATCGCAGCGGCAAGCCTCAGACCGGCAATCTTGTGCTGTCAATAGAGAATGGCCTCAATGTGAGGAAGCAGATCGCGAGTAAGGAAGTCACCATAGCCAATGGTGACTATCGCCTGGACAGCATCCTTTGGGAAATACCGAAAGATCATCCCATGTGGGGCGCTCGGGTCATTGCTTCGTTCGATCAGGAGGGCGGGTCACGCTCTTCCGCAGATGAAGTGTTTTCCATCCACCCGAATCCCTGGGGGGTCATGAATTTCGGCGGGAACCACAGAAGTAACAATCCATATTACGAGCCGCCTTCTTACCGCAATTACGTTGAATCTTTCGGTGTCAAAGCATCCGACTCCGTCCAGCCGATGCCGGATGACCCGTCGGTGCCCTACATCACCGGCATGAGCGGCTACGCCACGCTGATCGCCCTCCAGAAGGAGATGGCAGACTGGAACAGATACATCGGACGTTCCTCTTTTATGTATCTTTCCCCCCTCGCGACCAGTCACCGCGCCGAGCTGAATTATCTCAAACACCCAGAGTGGTATCAGGACCGCATCTCCTGGACTGACCAGGCGCACGATATGTGGGTGAATGCAGAAAACGGGCTTATTGATGCCTGGAAAAACGATAAACCCGGCCCCGTAATACCCGACCTTTTCCACATCGAAACCTCGCTTAATTTCAATTACGAGAGCCTGGTCCAGCGCACTATCGAAGGCTCTCTTTCAAGCATCGATATGGTTGGTTGGGACGGCATTCGTGGAGATGGTCTGCCCCTGGCGCTTGCCGGGATGAACTCCCTCGGCCATGCCACCGGCCCCGAGGACGGTATGGAACGCAAGAAGCAATCAGCTGCTCTGCTTCGCCGCATGCGTGAAACCATTCGCAAGAAACACCCGAACTTTGTCTGGGGCAGCAACGGCGATTTGTATGGTGTGGGCAATGTCCTGACGGATCGGCGCAACGCGATTCCTGATATCAATAATTCACCAGCGTTTGTAGCGATGTTCGAAGGCGGCAACCTCGAAGGTGGCAACTACATGGACGAAGGCTGGATGAATGCCTACATGTACCTCGACACCCGAAACGTCATTCGCAACTACCTCTACATCTGCCGCCGCCAGGCCGATTTCACTCGAAAGGCCGGCGGATTTTTCCACACGTTCTCACCACAGCGTGACGGGACGGGTTACTTCGTTCAGAGCGATATCTACTACAACCTGCTCACCATCCTCGCGGGGGCCCAGTATCCAGGGAAGTATTCAAATACCCCAGGTTCCGAAACCGGGTCCGCGCACTTCATCACCCGATTCTCCGAATTCCTTTGGGATATCGACCTCAAGTGGCTGGAAAATGGGGCCGAGGTCATTCGTGTGGATACAGATGAAGAGGTCTGGTTTGAAGATACGGTCGTCTGGAAGGATTTGCCTGACGGACGCCGCCGTTACGTGATTCCCATCATCAACCCGCCAACTATGGAACGGTTTTACAAGGATCGATTCAGCGAGGTAGCCGAGCCAATAAAAGAACCGTTTGAGGTCGAAGTAAAAACTCCTGAAGGTTTTTCAGATGCAGATGTCTGGATGCTTACTGCTGAGCCACGTACGGCCGCGGTAAAGCTTGAGGCGGAAGCCGACGACGCAGCCGTGGTCTTCAAGGTACCGGAACTTATAATCTACCGCGTGATTGTTATTGAGTTTAAGAAATAAGGGCCAGAACCGTGGGACGAATAAGAAAAGAAATTGGAATCAGAAGCCGGAAATGCTGGACCCTGTTTGACTCCGGTGCACGAAATTCTTACGTGACTGCCGATGTTGCCAGCGGGCTGCATACCGAGCCTATACCCATGGAGAGAATAGCGGCCATCGGTGGGGATCGTCACAAGATATCAAACGTCTGCCTGGTAATTGGCCAGATAGAAGGAAACTGGGTGGAATTCAATGCCAGCGTTATTGATGAAATTGGAAAAGACGAAGACGGCCGAGAGATTGACGTCCTGATGGGCGCCACCGCCATGCAGCTCTGGGGTATCAAATTGGATCTCCCAAACGAAGAGTTGGATTTGAGTCATTTCACAAAGGACTTCGTTGAATTTTGATGAACCGAACACTCCTCCTCCTCACCCTGATTACACCTCTCCTTGCGCAACAGCGCGAAGGCGCGCACATCGAGGAAATCGAAGACCAGGACGGCGACCCGATGATCCTGCTCGATTCTGAGTACATCAGTATGTACATCTCGCCGGACTACCAGTCGATGGTCATGCGGTTTGTGTTCCGTCCATCGGGCAATGACATCCTTGACGAGATTAATCCCAAATTCGTCATGGCCGGCGGCGGGCTGCTTCAGGACAACTTCTGGGAGCAGGACTGGCGTTTCTCAGAATTCCGGCGCAAGTATTACGACTATGAGATCCTCAAAGAAGGGCCGGACGAGGTCTCGGTCGGCTTTTCCACGAAATCGATTGGGTTCATCCAGTCTGCTGACTCCGGTGTTTACTCACGGTTGCTCACTGATATCCGGCTGATCCGCAAGGTTACGCTCAAGGCCGATGCACCTTACTTCCGGTTCGATCTTGAGCTGCGCAACGAGGGTGAATGCGCCAAGCTGCCAATGATGTGGAGCCACAACTCCTGTCTCATCGAGCCCGATCTTGGTGACCAGGTACATCGCCCGTCAGCCCGCGGCGTGCGCAGCAATGCAGCAGAGAATTTTATTTATGATTACAACCATGGCTGGAGTGCCAAGATCTCCAAAGACCGCAAGGAAGGTCTCGTCTACCTGATGGATTATGACTACATCAATTTCATGTACAACTGTGGCACGACCACGGAAGAGTGGATTTACGACAACGTCCTGATACTCAAGTCGCGCCCCTGGAAAAGCCGCATCTACATCCTGCCGGTCATCGGCCTCAGCAAGGTTGATTACGCCGACCCCTGGTTCATTGTTGAGATTGACGCAGAGCGAACCAAGGAAAGCCTTGATTTCAGCTACAAGGTAACGGCCTCTTACGAAAAGGTGAGCAAGATTACGTTCAACACGAATGTTGAGTTCGGCCACCTGACCGAAAAGACGGAGCGCCGGCACCTCGAGCCGGTGGTCGTAGAAGGGCTCGGTGTCGAACCCAAGGACGCGGTGGTGTCCATTCCCAATCCGCCGGCCGACCCCGTCCTTTTAAGCATCAAGGCATACATCGAACTGCCTGATGGAAAACTGATCGAGAAGGAACTTCAGCACTTCCACGTCGGTAACTACAGGTTCAAGGACAACATCCGTCAGGATCTCAAGACCCCAGTCGTCAGGCTGAATCGCCCCATTCAGAATCCATACATTCCAGTGCCCAAGGAAGACGCCAAGATCAATCAGGACGGCTTCCGCGTCTTCGCGATGCTTGGAAACCACAGCACGCATCTGAAGCTGCGCGAGGCCATCAGGAGCATTCCGAAAATTGAGCTGGGGAAATATGATTACGGATACACGCCCGGATTTGTCGTCCAGCACAACGGGCTTACAGACTTTCCCTACGATTACGAACGCCTCTTCAATTACCGGACGGTCATCTTTGCCAATTGCCAGACCACGCTGCCTCGACGTGTCGGTTCGTCCATCGTGGCCAACTATCTCAAGCGGGGAGGCGGGCTGGTGATGACCGGTGGCGATTCCGCATTCCGCGCCGAGTGGAACGACCCCAAGCACGAATTCGATGAGTACGTGCCGTTTAAGATCAAACAATTCAACATGCGGAAGGAGGTTCACCAGCTCAACAGCCCGGTCGCCGATCACCCCATCTTCAAAGATATTGATCTGACGAATCTGCCCTACACCCTGTACTATCACGACCTCGAACTGAAACCAGAGCTGCCATCCAAAGTCCTGATGAAAGTTGGCGACAAGCCATTCATCGTCGAACTTACAAGGGGCGAGCAGCGCACCATCACTGTCCTCTGTTGCCCATTTGGAGACCCGGCAGAAAGCCCTGGAAAAGTCCCTTACTGGGAATGGCCCGAATGGGAGAAACTGTTCGCCAACATCGTGCGGTACGCGGGACACGATCTGTAGAGGAATGGTTAATGGTTGATGGTTGATGGTTGATGCAGCAGTGCAGGCCGACCATCAGTCATCACTTCGCCATTCTGCGTCCATATAACCATCAACTATCAACCATTAACCATTAATCATGATTACTGAAGCGCCTCCCGAACTCGATCAACAACAATTCGATCACCTCATCGGCAAGCTGACCGGCATAAGAAAAGAAGTCGGCAAAGTCATAGTCGGCCAGGAGGAGATCGTTGAGCAGACCTTGCTGTGTATCCTTGCCGGTGGCCACAGCCTGATGATGGGCGTGCCTGGCCTCGCCAAAACGCTGCTCGTCAGCACATTGTCCAAGGTTCTTAATCTCTCGTTTAAGAGGATTCAGTTTACCCCCGACCTGATGCCGAGTGACATCACAGGCAGCGATATCCTCGAAGAGCAGGCGGATGGCACCCGACAGTTCACATTTGTTAAGGGGCCCCTCTTCGCCAACATGGTGCTCGCCGACGAAATCAACCGCACTCCTCCGAAGACCCAGGCAGCGCTCCTCGAGGCCATGCAGGAGCATCGAGTCACCGCCGGCCGTACGACCTACGAGCTCGCCGAGCCTTTCTTTGTCCTCGCCACACAAAATCCCATCGAGCAGGAAGGGACATATCCGCTTCCTGAAGCGCAGCAAGACCGGTTCATGTTTTTCCTGAACGTCAAGTATCCCGAGCTTGATGAAGAGATAGAGATCATGAACCGTACCACGGCCCGCTCAAAAGTTTCGTTGGAAACAGTCATGAACGGCGAAGAAATCATCCTGGCTCAGCAATACGTCCGAGACGTCCTGATCGCCGACCACATCACCAGATACGCCGTCGAACTCGGCCGTTGCAGCCGAACAGATCGTGGCAAGGAAGGTGCCGGCGTCATCCCTGAATTCGTCAAGAACCACGTCCATTGGGGCTCAGGCCCACGTGCCGCGCAGTATCTCATCCTTGGCGCAAAGGCCCGGGCATTCCTTCACGGCCACACACATGTGGCCATCGAGGATATCGATGCGGTCGCCCACCCGGTTCTTCGCCATCGCATCATCGTCAACTTCGCAGCAGAAGCAGAAGGCATTACCTCCGACGACATCGTCACCAGAGTTATCGAACACGTAAAAGCCAGTCGCTGATCCGTCAGTAGCGGCATACTGCCAGCGTCGCGGAGCGAAGAGGAGTCAGCGCAGCAAATCTATGAATTCCACCACCGCGGTCACATCTCTGCTCACTGGCGACGTCGTCGAGCGTGTTAAGCAGCTTGAGCTCTTTTCACGCCGCCGCGTGGAGGGCGCTCTGGCCGGCGACAACAAGTCTCCATTCAAAGGTGTCAGCACCGACTTCATGCAGCACCGGGAGTACTTCTACGGCGACAACCTCAAGTACCTCGACTGGCGGGTCTATGGCAAAACCGGTCGTCTGTATATCAAGCAATACGAAGACGTTACCAACACACCGGTCTACCTGGTCGTCGACATATCGACGTCGATGGATTTTCAGGGCTATACCTTTTCCAAGCACGAGTTCACAGTCCGGTGTGCAGGGCTCATCGCCTACCTGGTTCACACACAGCGTGATGACTTTGGCCTCTTCCTTTTCAATCAGAAAGTCGCCGAATACACCCGTCCTGCATCTTCTAAATCCCATCTGGCGCGTACCTTTGAAAAACTTGTCAGCATCGTGCCTGTCGGCGGGACAGCCTTCGAGGATTGCTTCTTGTCAGTCCAGTCCCAGGCCAACCGCAAGGGTCTGGTCGTGGTCATTTCAGATTTCATGGAAGACCCGCATCTCCTCGCCCGCAGCCTAGGCGGCCTGCGTTCCCGCGGTCACGACGTCATTGCCCTCCATGTCTACGACGAACTCGAAAAAGAGCTCGACTACATCGAATTTACGCGTTTCCGCGATCTCGAAACCAACGAAATCACCGCCATCGATCCGTTGCTCATCCAGCGCGACTATCGAGAACAGTTCGAACTGCACCTTCACGACATGAAAACCCAGTGCCTGAAACAGGGCATCGACTACGTCACCACAGAAGTCTGTGATGATTTCTCCGCAGTCATCGGCGCCTACCTGCAGAAAAGGATGGCATTGATGCTCTGAACTTCAGAATCGTGGATGCGCTCTCCTGAGCGCAAGCCTGCCTTCAGGAGAAGGCGCCACTGTCGGCATTCAGGATTCAGGATTCACGACTTACGACTTACGACTTACGACTTAAGGCCTACGACTCACTTTAACTATCCACCGTGTCCTATCTGACCTCCTCCTTCCTCTCATTTCTGCCTTTGGCTACCATACCGGTAGTTTTGTACCTGATCTTTCGCAGGCGCAAGAACGATGTGGACTGGGGAGCTACTTACATCCTCAAGAAGACGCTCAAGGCGAAGAATAAACAAAACATCTGGCGGCAGATCGTCATTCTGACCATCCGCACTGTTTTTATTGCGCTGCTCGTACTCGGATTCGCACGCCCCAACACGCCTCAAGGTGATGCCGATTCGAGCGCGTTTCCACACGGCCCGGGAGCTCTCCACAGGATCGTGCTCTTCGACAACAGTGGCAGCATGGTGGCGCTTGATGAAACAACGTCTCGAGAGGAATCCGCGAAGTCAGCCCTTCGGGAGGCCATGCTGGGTATGCGAGCAGGGGACACCTTTCAGTTGGTGCTGCTGTCACGTCTCGAATCGGCTCCCTCCGCATCACCAAAGCTCGTGACTCTGTCGTGTCCAATCAACGAAGACGAAGCGCTCGCAACAATTTCTAAGATCGTGCTGTCTGACAAGCCCGTTGATTTTGAAGACTCTCTCAGACTTGCCAAAGACCTGGTTGCCGGCTCGCACACCTTCCGTAAACAGCTCATCTTCGTTTCAGACTTCACGGACAAAGATCACGCTTCCATTGAAAAGTATGAGGGCTTCGCAAAGGCGATGCTGAAGAAAGACGTCGAAAAGGCCTCTGCGGACGAGCTCGTTTGTACGGCCCTGTTCCTTGGGCGTCAGAATTCCCAGAATGTGGGTATCCTGTCGCTTACCCTTGGCACGGATCTGCTCTTCAAAGGGCAGCCGACGCAGGTGTACGTAACTGTCCAGAACTTTGGCGGGCGGGCCACCGAAGCGACGATGCTTACGCTGTTTGTTAACGATAAGCATTACATGCAAGAGCCCTGCGGCCTGAACCCTCGCCAGCAGAAGACATTCGTATTTCCCTTCGTGCCTGAAATAAACAGCCAGATCGAGGCACGGCTCAGTAAAGATGTCTTCGAACCCGACAATCAGATTCGCCGGGCGGTTCAGGTTTCTGACCGGCTTAAACTCTTGGTCCTGCACCGTGACGAATCCGAGATCGAAAACGATTTCCTTAAAGACACCGAATTCCTCCGCCGCGGCCTCGATATGCCCGCCAAGGCCAGCGCGATGGTCGGCACAGTCGTCCCCGAACAGTTCGATGCGACGACAGCTTATCGTCGCAGGGAGATGGGTCTAAAGACGTCAACGCACAACGCCGATAGCGGTGCGATCAAATACGACGTGGGTTACTCGTTTAAACCGACCTATCGCAAAGTCGACCAGATCACGTCGGGCGAGATTGCCGGGTATGACGTCATCGTGTGCAGCCAGGTAAATATCCTCAGCGAACCTGTGAAGCAGGCGGTGATGAAGTTCGTCAGGCAGGGCGGTGGACTCTTCATCGGCGTCGGGCCTGAGACTGAAGCCGGCCTTGCCAATCAGGCATTTGATTCTCTGCTGCCGTACAGCCTGGGCACGCCGCATCGTGAGATCACTGCCGAGTTCAAATACGACCGCTATTTCAATATTCAGGCGGCAGACATCCCTGCCGGCCTCTTCAAGGAATTCGAGGATCGCAAGAACGGCAATATCGCCGACGGCCGCATCTACAATCATTTCAGGCTGGAGTTGCCCGAAGAACCGGCGGAAGAAAATGTTGTCATGAGGTTGACTAACGGCGACCCCCTTCTGGTGCAGAAGCGTATCGGCAAGGGGGTGGTTTTCCTCTGGACGACCACCATTGGTGGGAGCTGGAATTCTCTTGTAGTCAACCAGAGCTTCATGCCGCTGCTGATGCGAACGATGAATTACGCGGCCTCGTTCAAACCGCTATCGAGAAATCTCGTCCCTGGTCAGCCCATCATTCATGAAGTGTCCGAGATTCCGGGCACGCTTTTCCTGGCCACGCCGAACTTCGAACTCGTGCCGCTTGAGCGAATTCTGCATCAGGGCAGGCAATACGTCCGTTTTGAAAGAACAGACAAGGCCGGTGTGTACGAGTTGCAGAGATCGGATGGAGCTGCTGTCGCCAGCTTTTTCATTCGTAACCCGCAAGAAGAGTCAGACCTGCTGCCACTGAAGTCGGAAAAGGAAAAACAGCTCATCACCGCCTTCAACCTGAGGACTGCGCGGGGTTCCGAACGCCTGCCAAATCACGTCAGTGAGCTTAAAGAAGCGCTTACTGAAGCCGGCGAGACGTCCGAACTGACCTCACTCCTTCTGATCGCCGTGCTGTTGCTCATCACATTCGACGCCGCCCTTGTCAAGCTCTGGTTTTCATGATGCCTCTTGCCAACGTCACATGGGAATTTTCGCATGCGGGCCAGATTCCATTCTGGCTTGGTCTGTTGATTGGTGTAGCCCTGCTCGGTCTCTGCCTGCACATTCTCAGTCGTGAAATGCCTCGCTTGAGGCGGCGAAAGGGACGCAAGTGGCTCTACCTTACGCGCACGCTGGTCATCCTCGCCACCATCTGGGCCCTCCTGCAGCCATTGATGTTCATCCGTAAGCAGGGAAAGGAGCAGGGGAAGCTCATCGTGTTGCTCGACGACTCGCTGAGCATGCTTCTTTCCGACAATTACTCCGACATCTCCGAGCAACTCGACCTTGCCCAACAGCTCAAACTGACGGGTATCGAGCAACGCTCCGACCTGGCTCGCCGATTGTCGATGCTCATCCAGAAACAGGCCGAACAAATCTCACTGGATATCACTTCCCTGAACGCCATCCAGGACGAACTGGAGCAAGGGATGCCGTGGGGTGCATCCTTCACCGACACGTTCACCAAGGTTGCCGACACTACCTCTGCCTCCCTCAACGCTCTGATGGCCATTGTCTCGGAGCTCGACTCCCTCCAGGAAAAACTGGGGAAGGGCCTTCAACAGGAGTTGCTTCAAGACCTGACAAATCAGTTTCTGATCGTTAGGAAGTATGTAGAGGCCACAGCCCAGGCGGAAAATACCCTTAACACGGCGAAGAGTGATGCGGATGCTGTGGAAGCAGCGCGTGGAGCGTTGCACACTCTGACTAACCTGGCCGGCGATGCCGTGGCGAACTTAACGGATCTGCAGAATCTGGAAGATAGGCGTCTCGTCAGCGCGGGAGTTAAAGGTCTTGCTGAGAGCCTGAAAAAGCTCAGTGCAGACACTCGCCTCAGCCTTGCGGCCAAGAGCCTGTCGGCATCGGATCTGGCGAAACACCATGTAGAGACTGTGCTGCTGTCAGACCCCGGACATCCGGTAGCCGATCTGGCATCGGTAACTTCGAAGACACCAAAGTCCTCGACCGATCTATACACGCCGTTTGAAGAATTGCTGGAAGTCTATGCTGCCGATTTGCTTACCGGCATTGTCGTCCTTACCGACGGCCAGCAAAACCGGCCTGTCAGGCCCGATGTCATCGAAAGCCTCATCAAGCAGCGTATCTCCCTTATCACTGTCGGTGTCGGTTCAAGGCAAACGTCCGGTGATATCGCTATCGCCGATTATCGTGCCCCGGGCCTCGTGCTGGCAGGTAAGAAGGCAACACTCTCACTTTCCCTTAAGACTGAGCTGCCCGCGGAAATTCCGTTCAAGGTCGAGCTGACGCACGGTGAAAAGTCACTGGTGGCATTCGAGGGCACTTCGACAGGCCAGCCGACACAAACCCAAGTTCTGGAGTTTGAACTAGAAGATCCAGGTGAGGCCGTTCTCAAACTATCCGTCGAATGTGCCAGAGACACGCTCCCGCAAAACAATTCGGTTTATCTTTCGATCTCCTCAATCAAAAGACGCCCCAAAGTGCTGGTCCTTGCACCCAATGCCCGATGGGATATGGCTTACATGCTCAAGGCGCTCGAAGATCTTTCTTTTTCCACTGATCTCATCTTTACCAATGAGAAAAAGGAAAAACCGGAACGCGGGAGTGGTCGAGGAAATGTCCCGGATTCGTTGTCCGGGCTCGGACGCTACACATTGATCGTTTTAGATCGTACACCGTTTCCGGGTTGGCGCGATGAAGACGTAGACCTCTTTTCGGAGTACGTCACCAAAGAAGGCGGGAGCCTGCTGCTGGTCGGCGGTTCGCAGTCAGGAGGAGGCAAAGAATGGAGTGAGGTATTCGATGGGCGATTTGGTGAGGCTCTCAATCCAGGTTCAGCGCTTCCGGATTCATTCCGATTGCTTCAGAAGGTGACCACTCTGCGGCCGCATCCATCGCTTCCACTACTCCGACTTTCAGCACTCACTGGGACGAACCAAATCCTCTGGTCTGACCTGTCTCAACCCCGGTCCACGCTGTCCGTTCCGCGGCAGGATATCGCCCTGCTTGAGCGAGGGGGGATTGAAATCGCCAGCCTCGGTTTCTACGGCCGCGGCCGCGTCTACCTGATCGGTGTCGATGACTGGTACCGTGCGCGTGAATGGACCGGCGATTATGCCGTCGAAACATTTTTTAAAAATCTGTTTCAGGATGCAGCACGCCCCTGGCTGGCAGGTGAAGGAAAGCCTTCGGCGACGTTGTACCCTCGCGCTCTAACACCCGGTGGGGAGACCTGGCTCATCGTCCACCAGCCCGGCGGAGGCAAGGCGACCGCAGCGATGCGACAAGAGAAGAATCAGCTTCTTTCACTCAACCTGCAGCCAGCGGTTTTTGCAGGTTCCAAGGCAAATTCGACATCCATTGACGGATCCGCAGAAAAGGTCCGCCTCAGCTTCAATGAGACTGGCCCGGTAACATTCACCATCCACGCCGGCGGGGAAGAAATAAAAATTGAAACCATCTGCACAGCTCCTCTATCGAGCGAGACCATCTACACGAACCTCAGCGAGACGACTCTCAAGCTCCTGGCCGAAAAAGCGAACGGCAAATACATCCCCCTCGCCCGACTGGCCGAGACCCTCGAGGCACTGCCTGTCAGAGAACGCCCAACAGTTTCGGTTCGCGAGTTCAAACTCTGGAATACCAAATACATGCTCCTCCTCATCGCCACCCTTATGACCATTGATTGGGTAGTGAGGCGAAAAGTAGGGATTATCTTTTGAAGAAGGAGCGATGAGTAATGGATGGCTATCGCTTGTCGAGTTGTTGCGGAGTAAGAAGAGTCCCTTAGCTGACATTACTCCATTACTCATTACTCAAGGCAGATATAGGTAAAGACTGAAAACAAAACAACATCACCCATGCCCACAACGCTCATACCCACCCCACCGCTCTTCCATCAGGCCGTCCGCAGCTACAGTGCCCGGCTTTACCGGCTCACGTTCTGTGGGTGGGCGGTGCGTGCGGCAGTGGCGTTTGTCGTCCCGTTTATGCTCTCGATGGCGTTGGATCGATTCGTGGATTTCCCCATCGGCTTTAGAGTCGGTCTCCTTATTGTCACCTTTGCCATTCCGCTCCTGTCCATTGTGTGGTTGATGTTGCAGCCGATCTGGGACGGCGAAGCAGAAGCCCTTGCGGGCATGATTGACCGCGCGTGCCCCGATCTTCGAGACGGCCTCCGAAGTAGCCTCAATCTCATCCGCAACGGGTTATCGGGCTTCATGATCAATCGCTCCGTCGAGCACGTGGAGTCTGTGCTTTCTATTGGCCGCGTAAGGGGCCTTATCAGTTGGGGTAAGACGCCGACCTGGCTGTGTGCGCTCATTCTGCTGGCGGGTTTCCTTGGTTCACTCAGCTTTTCATCCATGGTCCAGCTCGATCTCCTGGCCAGGAGATTCTTCGATCCCTGGGGCAATTATCCCCGGCCTTCCTTCACGAGAATTCTGCTCGATGTGCCGGATACGCTTTCTCTTACCCAGGGGGATGACTATCAACTCAAGGTTACTCTTGAGGGATCTGTCAAGCCGGGCATGGGCTGTTATCTGCATCGCAGGGTGAAGAGTGGTGCAGACGCTCCCCTGCAGTCCGATCACTCTGTCGCTCCGCCAGAAGAGAAGAAAGCCGCCGTGGAGCGCCAGCACCAATATCAGACGCTGCCGATGTCGCCCATGCCAAACTATCGGTATGTCTTTCGGATCAAGGGCCTGGCCAAGCCATTTGACTACTTCATCACTGCGGGTGACGGCCGCACCCAGGTCTGCAATGTTGCAATGATCCCGCGGCCGCGCATCACAGGGATGCGAGCCCAATACAAATACCCACGCTACACTCGCCTCGAGCCTGAAGAGAAAGAACTCAAGTTAAAGGAAATCAAGAGTATTGAAGGTACGCGGGTACGCCTGTTTCTAAAGACAGATTTGGCCATCAAAGAATCCTGGGCTCTGATTGGCAAGAAACGCATTAAGATTCGATGGGATCGGGATCGCACCAATGGCGATTTTGCATTCAGACTCGAAAAGTCAGAGTCGATGTCCATCCACCTCATAGCGGACAATGGCACGACCAACAAGTTCGACACGCCTTACAACCTGAACGCAATTCAGGATAACCCGCCCGCGGTCAGCTTTATCGAATCGCCCCGGCAGCTCACTGTTTTTCGTGACGATCTGATTCGTTTCAGCTATCGGGGATATGACGACTTCGGAATCGAGGAGGTCTTCGTGCGATTCAAGCACATTGGCGATCGAGACAGCAGGAATATGTCCCTCGAGTTCCCCAAGGCAGGGGTGAAACAGTTCAAAGGTGAATCCGTGATCGAGGTAAACGAATTGATTTCCCGGGGCCCGTATGACGCCCCGGCCGATGCATTTGAGATTTCGCTGGTAATGACTGATGGCAAAGACCAGGAAGGTGCTACGCAGAAACTGAGTTTTCAGGTCATCACCGACTCACCCGATCGCCAACTCGCGGATCTCATTCTGTGGCAGGAAGAATTCGACAAGCGTGGCATGGAGCAGACGGTAGTTGCGCTCCGTTCACAATCGACGCAACTCAAGATCCTGGTCGAGGGGATGGACGAGAACACCGAATTTACCCCCAAGCACCAGGAGCGCCTGGATGGCATCCTTCGCAATCTTGGCCGCGTTGGTGTTCCCAGCCCGTTCAGCTTTTCGCACCGCCAGGGCTCCGTGTATAGATACGGCTTTTATCCCCGGCGGGAAGGGCGTGCATCGGAAGACTTGTTTACTTTGCCTGTTGCCCTCCTTACGGGTGGGGATTACGTCAGAGAAGCGGCTAAGAGCAAAGACGTCAAAAATCGGCAGATGGACCTCATCAAACTACAAGAGTTGATCGAAGCGGAGAGCGACAATTCCGCGGCGTTGCGGAACATGCTGCTCGCCACCATCCGCGAAAACAAGCTCCAACTCCTCTCTTATCTTGCCGAGACATGGGTGCAGGAAACAGGCCGGATGCAGCAGCCGGAAAACGCCCAATCGCTGGAAGTCATCCATGAGAAACAGCGCGAGCGACTCGAGAACATCAATAAACTTATTACCGAGCTGGGAGAGTTCGAAACTGTCGCGGCCAACGAATCAGCAAGAGAGGCCATCAAAGCTGCAAAGGCCGAAAACCTGGAAACTGCCAAGATCGCATTTGAATCACTGCTTGCGGCGCTCCGGCAGGGCACCGAACTCGACGGCCATTTCCAGAAGGAGCTGTGGGCCTGGCATCGGCAGAACCCACCTGCAAAACGGATGGAAGCTGCAGTCCAACACTCAAACGAAGCAAGGTTCGCGCGTTCCCTGCTGATGAACATTGTCCTCCGTGGCGATGATCCATACGTGGACGAAGCGCAATTTCTCCAGGAATGCATCATCTACCACGCGGTCATTGCTGACCCGGTAAGTCGCCAGGCCCTCTTTAACCAGAGTGCGGCGTTGGAAACATGGCAACAAGAGTTTGATTTGTTCGCCCGATGCTGGCTTCTTGTTCGAGACATCGAGGACCTCCGATCAGAACTTAGTACCGGCCAGCTCAAACCAAGGGACGCTGCCTACCGCAAGAAGCAGATGCAGATCAGGGAGGCGTATCTCGCGCTGGTGCGCGACCTGAGCACCGATATGTTTTCTGACGCGGGCCCTCTTCTTGAACAGGCACGAGAGTTGGCCCGCTATCGTCAGTCATTCATGTCATGGAGCAAGGCCCCGAAAGCGTTCCTCCCAGAGGCAGCAAGGCTTCTGGTTCACCTCAACGACATCAAGAAAAGCTTGTTGCCCAATGCCTTGGCCGGACTTCAGAAAACAAAGCCTCTTCTGTTGTCGACTCTACCGATTGTAGCGAGGAACATCCTCGCAGAAATTCCGCTCATCGAACAGGAGATGAAGGAGCTCCTGGCCGAGGCTGCGGAGGCAGGCGGAGATCGCCTTGATTTGATGTCCGATACTGAACGCAAGCGAATGCTTCGGGACAAGGAATTCGGCCGAAAGAGCCCCAAGCATGAGCGTATAGAATTCACAGACCAGCTCATTCAGCGACTGACAGGGCACCAGGTCGCAGTCGGACAGGTCGTCGATTTTATGGAGAAAATGTGGGCCTTCGCACCGGAAGCCGCGGATACACAATGGGTGCGCGCAGCGGAGAATGTCTCCGAGGTGTTACGCACATTCGTCGAACAGACCTACGACAAGACCGGCCAGATCTACGGTTCGAATCGATTAGCAGCCAAGGGGTATCCCGGCATTCTGAACGAGGTGCACAAGAACCTGAATGCCATCATTCCCGAGCTGAAGGCGCTTTCCCGAGATGTGGATTATCTGGGTCAGGGCAATGCCAGGGCCGTCATGGAACAGCCGGATTTTGAACGTCGTCTCGCCATTTCCCACAAGAAAAAATCTTACCGTGAGACCATGAAGTGGCTGGATTCACACACTTCATTTCTGAGTGAACAGTTGCCGCAATCCGATGGTAAGACCATCGAT
The DNA here is from genome assembly GCA_027625095.1 of Planctomycetota bacterium. Taxonomy (GTDB): domain Bacteria; phylum Planctomycetota; class PUPC01; order JACPCR01; family JACPCR01; genus JAQBXN01. The sequence goes on from JAQBXN010000017.1 coordinate 35,199, forward strand.
GCCACTCTCGCATCTTTTGCCACTCACCCGCTTGATAAGGTGCCCTACTGGCGTGCACTCTTTACGGAATTGAGACAATTGAGTTCACCCACGGATTACTCCCTTAAAGCAACCAAAGGCTGGATCGAATCTCTTGAAAATAAGGTCAAGGACGTCCGCATCATTCTCCGTGGCCTTGACCCATGGCCCGAGCAATTGAAACTTCTCCAGGAAGCCCTCGATGATTTCCCACCTCTACTTGAAGACCTGAAGGCGGGGACAGACGCAAAGGAGTCATTACAAGCCGATCTTCAGGACTGGCAAGGCCTCCTCCTTGCTGTTCTGGGCAACATTGAAGATAAGCTCGACCGTGAGCCCCTGAACTTTCGTCCACGCCGCCGATACGGTAGCAGCCCACGGTTTGATCTGGACGTTGCCCTGAAGCTGATCGTCCGCGACGAAGCTCGCTGGCTGCAGCGAGTCAAAGACGAGCAGGAGCACACCATCAACAACCGCTTTCACATCATGCTGGCCAAGGCCAGGGGCACGCGCCCGGCCAATGCCTCCGAAGATGGAGCCTGGCAGTTCAGCCAACTTCTTGCAAGACGACGCCGAAGCATGAGCGCGCAGTCCATCCAATCCGCCGGATTACCCTTCGACCTCGGGGAAGGGGAGGGCCGCAAACCAAAGATGCCCGAGTACCTTTACAAAGAATTGAAGCGTGCGATGAACCGCAATTATCCGCAGCAGTTCAAGGAAATGGGCTTGAAGTATCTGAAGGAGTTGTCAGAGGATTCGTTTTGAGAGTAATGATCTATGCGTAAGCAATAGAGTCGTGACAAGCTGCCCGATGGACGAAAAGCGTCAACCATCCGTGCTCAGGCTTACTCAATACTCATTACTTCATCACCCTCAATGATCGCAATCCGCCCCGTGAACATGGCCATGCTCCAACTCTTCCTTGGTCGCATCTCTGATGCCCGTGATCTTCACCTGGAAGTGCAGACTGATTCCGGCCAGCGGATGATTCCCGTCGACGGTTACGGATTCTTCATCGACGGATGTCACGGTAACAACGTAGTCACCTTCGTCTGAATCTGCCTCAAACTCGTCGCCTTCCTGAATCCGGTCAGGATCTTCGAAGTTCTCCTTTGACATAACAGTAATCAGGGACTCGTCTCTATCTCCGTAGCCATCCTGCGGCGCTACAACTACCGAAAGCTCCTCATCGACAGTTCTTCCTTCAAGGGCTGACTCAAGGCCGGCAACGATATTACCCGCGCCATGAAGATAGGACAGAGGGTCACCCCCTTCGCTGCTGTCAAGGACAATGCCCTGATCGTCCTTCAATGTGTAATTGATACTTACAACCTTGTCTTTAGCGATGGTCATTTTGGGGCCTCGGTGATGAAATGGGTATGTTTCTGATCTTGGATTTATCCGCCTGGGTTCTGTTCGACGGGTGCAGCCTGGCGATTAAGCAATTCGGTGTCGATGAACAACAGACCCGGGCCGTCATCGCCGACCATCTTCAGGCGGTCGACATAAAAGTTCATCAGGTCTTCTTCTTCAGCCTGTTCGCTGGCGAACCAGTTGAGGACATTGACGGTCATGTAGTCGTGCTCTTCATGGGCATACTGCATGATCTGCTGGATGCTGTCCGTGTTTCGCATTTCGTTCTCCAGCGCGTACTCAAACACAGACAACAGAGAATCAAACTTCTCGTATGGACTGCCCAACGGCTGCAGTCGAATAATGCCGTTCCGGCGTGCAAGAACGTAATCAAAGACTTTCATCGCATGCACCATCTCTTCCTGATGCTGCAGACGAAAAAAATGTGCACCGCCCTTGTAGTTGTGGTTTGAGCAAAAGGCCGCCGCGGCCAGGTAGGAATAGGCGGATTCCCATTCGATTCGAATCTGGTCGTTCAATTCCTTCAGCATGCGTTCTGACAGCATGGTTTCGTCCTTTCTATGGTTTGTTCTTTTGTTACTCAATAGTAGGCGCTAAACACAGGTGGAGATTGTCTTATCTACAGGCTTCAAGATCCCCCAAGTGCTCGCCTCGTGGGTAAATGAAATTTATAGGCTGAGAGGTGCTTGATAAAACACAGGGCGGGGGAGGGAATCCTCAGGGCCGGTGCATCTTAGCCACTCAATTCTTCACGCACGAGTCGAGTTCTTAGGGGCGTTCTCAAAATCTAGCGCTGTAGTATCAGCCCTCAACTCATTCTTTCCAGCCAACAGAATTGGTAGGCCGTCAATTTCGACTTTGAGCATTCATATTCTCAGTCGTAGTATTCGTCCTTATCTTTGTCTCTTCTGCGTAACCGGGAGATCTCAAAACAGACGAAGGCTAGGACGTAGACTGCGACTAAGAATCTTTGCTGGGTCATTAACCCGATTCGCACAAAATCAAAATCGACGGCCTGCCAGTCCGTTTTAATCGGTCTCATTCCGGCGCTTGAATCTTTTCACCTGACAACAGGTACTGCCACATGGCATCGAACTGTTGGCTCGTATCTCCCCCTAGAATACTGGTGAATGGGCTGTTCTTGCCGTACTCAATGAACTGCGGCATACGTGTCTCTGGCTCAACCCTTATAGGCATTGCAATCCAGCGGAGGAAGTACTCTTTTTGCAGACGGTCACGGGCGTGAGCAAAATTTATCCCCGGAGCTTCGAATACCCCGATACTCTTTTTGTCACCGACACTGTGGCAAGCGTTGCAACTGAAACCGGTGGCTCCGATCATTTTGCGGCCCTGTTCAGACAGCGGTGCATTCGGTTGAGGCTGTTCGGACGGTTTTGGCGAGAGTCCGTGCTGCAGTGCAAAACCCTCCGCCAGACCTTTGGCATGGGCGGGGAATGAAGGCATGCGTGCGTTCAGCCATGGGCGCGGTTTGTATTTGATGTGGCCGGCGATGAATTTTTCTATCCAATCCGGACGCAGCTTCTCGCCGACCCAGGTCAGGCGGGGTGGACTGAGGGAAAGACGGTCTTCGACGTCTTCATCTGCGTCTTTGTTGTCTTTCGCTTCTTTCGAATCGTCCGGGGTAACGATGTCCGCCCACGGGCTTTCGTGCGCGTCTCTACTGTGGCAATTCAGGCAACGCAATTCTTTAAATTTGAATTGGGCGTATTCGGGTGACGAGACTCTGGCGAGTGACTTCCAGTCAGTCGCTGCAAAAGCGAGTAAGGATTCTCGTTCGGATTTGCTGAATGCGAAGAAGGGGGAGCCGACCTCGGGCTTTTCAGACAGGCAGCCGTCTGTCCATTTATCCTTTGCAATCTCATGCAGGGCCGGCGCTATAAATGTGTTTTCGGCCTTCAACGAATGGCAATTCAGGCAGCCGCTCGACTCTACCAATTTCTTGCCGTTTACAATATCCTCCCCTCCGCTAAGACCCTGGGTCGGCTCGGCGTCCTTGCTGTTATTTTCGGACAGCAGGTAGGCGGCGAGCTGTTCGGCCTCAGCACGGCTGAGTCTAAAGTTGGGCATTCCAGTCCACTTGTAATGTTGTTCCGGCTTTTCCAGAAATTCGACCAATGCGTCAGGCTGCCACTTCGAGGCGAGGTGGTCGTGAGGAACGCGAGTGACGCCTTCGAAGGCTTTTGCCTCGCCACTGGTATGGCAGGCAGCGCAGGCGAGGTTGCGATAGAGCGATTTGCCGCCGGCAATCTCGACAGTAGTGAATGTTTTTTCAGATGCGGGTTTGCCAGCTTGAAGCGTGCCCAGGTATCCGGCAATGTCACGGGCCTTGGCCAGATCCTGTTCGCCGTGGAAAAGCCGCGGCATGGTTCCGTCCGGCCGAAATCGTTTGGGTTCCATAAGCCACTGCACCATCCACGTAGTATTGAGCCGCGAACCGATGCCCTCCAGGGAAGGGGCGTCTTTGGTCAACTCTGGGAAGGAGGTGATGTTCGTTGCACCGGTCTTATCCGTATGGCAATTCAGGCATCGATATTTGGCAATGAGTAACCGTCCTTCCCGTTCGCGGTCACGGCCTCGATGGAACGGATTGCCTGCGTCGTGTGTGAAGCGATCCATGCTGATGGGCTCGGGCGGAAACTCCTTTGATTCCCAATAGAGACGCACCTGCGAGTCGCCCTTTGCCGGGCTTTCGAACTGAGCCAACAGTTCGTTTGCCCCATTCTTGAGGAAGACCGGTTGGCTCTTGAGTGGATCCGTCGGGCTCAGGTTCCCTTCGAGCACCTGCTGGCCATTCAGCGTTAATTTGAACTTGCCCATTCCTTTCGCGCTGAAGCTAAATTCTTCTTTCAGTTGGTGCATCAGGCTTCCCTTCCAGGTGGCCTTGAACCGGCCAGCCGGCAGGAACGGGCTCGGATTTGTGTCCTCCGGGACGTACATCGAAACCATCCGTTCCGAGCGGATATCAACAGCGGGGCCTGGTATTGGGCCGGTAGAGACCAGCGACTCCAGTTCCAGTGCGATGCCTGCACGGGGAATGGCGCCTTCTGCAATGGGTGGTGCCTCGACTTGGGCGACCCTCGGTTTGTCCATTTTGTTAATGGTGCCGTAAACCTCGTTCTCGAGCGGATTGCCGTCCGCTGTTTTGAGGCGATACCTCACCATCCACTGCATGCATTCCTGGAGTTGGGGGATTTCCAGCGAAGCGGTCTTGCCGTCGGCAGACAGTTTGGCCGAGGATATCGACAGTTTATCTTTGCCGTGTTTGCCTGGATTGAGGATGGAGTAATCGGCGGACCCGTAGGCGCCCGTCCACGTGTAGTTCCACATTTCTGCGGAGAAGTTTTCGGCCTGGATGCTTTCGGTTTGTACCGGGCGATTGAACGTGATCTCGATACCGGTCTGTGTGTAGTGGATCTTGGTGGCCATATCGACCGGCTTGCCGGTGTAGCGAACGCGCTGGAAACCAGCTTCTTTGGCGGCACTAGACTGCCAGCCCTTGAGACCGCAGAGGTAGAGTTGGCCGTCACGTTTGTTGAAACGGCCACGCATGATTCCCGTATTGAAATTGAGCTTGAACGGCACGACGCCGCCCTGGATGACACCGTCCTGGTATTCGTAATCGACCAGGAAGAGTCTGGTCGTACCGTACGACATGTGCAGCATGCGTCCTTCCAGAGGTCCCCAGCGATTGTCACTCGTTACCCAGACCTGGCCTCCGTTTGAATTGTCGAGATGTCTCGGCAGCCAGCAGATGTGAGGCGCGTAGGTCGTGGGTTTCGGCTCGCCGTGAGCAAGGTCGACGACACCGAGGAAGTCGCCCTTGTTGACGAGGCTGATATGGCACTTGGGTGTCCAGGTGCCTTCGTTGTCACCCACGGTGATTTCGTCATTGGGGCCGACCCCCATGCCGTTGGGTGCACGGGACCCCGTCGAGAAAATCTCGAGTTTACCGCCGTCCTTTGAAACGGACATGATGCATCCGTGATGGGGCACGACCTTGCCCCAGCCGCGTCCGCCCGGCCGAACCGGGCCACCCTTGGCGAAATAGAACGTGCCTTTGGAATCTGTTTCGAGGCAGAAGGCGAATTCGTGAAAGTTATCCGTGATCATCACGTCGTTGTTGAAACATTCGTAGAAATCCGCTTCCCCGTCCTGGTTGAGGTCATGCAACTTGGTGATCTGGTCGCGCCCGAGTGTATGGATGACGCCGTCGACGATCTTGAGGCCGAGTGGATGAAACAGTCCCGAAGCAAATCGCTTCCAGGTGAGCTTCTCCAGCGTTTCGTCTACGCCTGAGACGATCCAGACGTCACCACTCCAGGTCGATAGCGCGGCGGTTGTGCCGTCTTCAAAGAAATCAAAGCCACCGAACCGAATCCATGCCTCGTAAGGATTGGTGTAGGGCGCTTCGATGGTATCGACCAGATATGGACCGTCCCCGGTGCCGAGCGTGCCTTTGGTCTCGACCGTTTCGGTCCATCGCAGGGGGCCGCCTTTCATATAGATGGCAAGGTCTTCCGGCTGGCCTGCAGCCTTGATGACTTCGGAAAGTTGGTCTGCCTTTTCCTTATCGCCATTCCAGGTGATCAGCTTGAAGTTTGTGACCTTTTGACTTGGAGAGAGGTGGAGCAGGATGCGTCCCTGGTCTGTGATTTCCCAGGTAGCTCCCTCGGGAGTTCCAACGATAACCGCGGCAGTATTGGTGTTGGGTAGATTTGCACCACCTTCAAGGAAGGCGACCAGATTGGCTGGGCCGGTCTTGAATGAGTTTATTGGCTGGCCGGCAGCGGCGATGCCACCGGTAGCGCCCGCCTGTTCGCAGACGACCATGGTGCGGTTCTTCGAGGACGGCCCGTATTGGATGTCACGCGAGAAGGCGACTTCATCGCCGGCCATGACCATGCCTGGCAATTCGAGCACCGGTGTGTCGCCGACGACGTATGAGAGGACTACTTTGTTGCCATGGTAATACGCACCTTTGTAACGAGCGTAATCACGGGAGAGCGGGCCGTGCGGGATCTCGCGTGGGTCTTCAAGTTTTCCATCTTTGTCCCAGCCAGGTAGATTCTGGGTGGCGATTTTGAGTTCCCCGTCTACCCCGGGGTTCGGGCCGTGCGCTCCATTGAAGGCGACTCCGGTGTATGTAATCCAGCCGCCCGTCCACGCAGCCGAGTAACGCAAGAGTTCCGTATCAAAGCAGATGCCGGCTCTGAAGACTTCGGGGGCAGCTTCCTCTTGCTCCGCGTCTGCTTCCCCTTCTACCTTTTCAACCTCTTTCGGTTGTTCGGTTACTTGCTTTGGCAGTTCCTTTTCGAACCTGAGGATAAGCCCCTTCAGGGCCGTGTTGCCGGCAGGCCATTCCGCCTTGAACGTCGCGGCCAGAGCCGGCCCATAATTCATCTTCGCGTATTTCGCATCCGGGTTGCCCCCGCCTTTGGGCTTGGGCACCTTCGTTTTCTTCCACTTGTCCACATCCCACGCGATTTTTTCGCTGCCGTTCTTGCGGAACATCACCTTGGCTGGCAGGACTTCCTTCTTGCCGCCGGGCGGCTGCCACAGCAGACGGCATGAAGCACCGCCGCCACTTTCGAAAAACTCGATACGAATGTTGTAGTCACCTCCCCAAAGCTCAATCTCTCCGTCTTTTTCAGTGCTGCCGTGGAGACCATCGTGGTCGACAACGAGTTTGTCATTGATCCAAAGCCGCGAGCCATCATCTGAGTTTAGAAAGAACTGATACTGTCCGGCCCTGAGGTCGTCGTTCGATTTAGGTCTAATGGACTCCGGAACGGCAATGCCATCATCCTTCTCAAGGCCTTCCTCAATCGCATCCAACGATTCTTGAAGCATCTCCTTCGTCTTGACGCGCAGGATGCCTGTCCAACGTGCAAGAAGGCCGTCGGCCATTTTGGAATTGTTAAAGTTGCCATTGGAGTCATTGAAATCGATCTTCGTGTCAACACTTACATAGAACGGTTTCGTGGTGTCGGGAATCTGGGGTAGATTTTTCAACCCCGGCCATTGGAAGTATTCGCCGACAAAACCGGGCTGGGCAGTCTGATCGAATTCCGCGCCCTTGAGCCGATTGGGTTTTTGGGTTGTTGGGGTCTCCGCAGAGAGGGGAATTGCGGCGGACAGTATGCCTAGAATGCAGATGCACCTGTTCATAAATAAAGACTCCTTTGAGCAATCTGAATGTCTTGCCGGCCAACTTGAATCCGTTTGCCGCCCGTGAAGTTGGCGAAGAGGGGAGTTTATTCCCCGATACAGGAGTGGCCAGTGAGAGAACGGTTGGCAAGTGGGGAAGAGGAGTGTAGATAGTGCAGAACTATGCAGGCCGGAGTCGCACTCCGGCTGACCACGGAGTGCAACTCCGTGCTACGTTGCGATTTCAACCCAGGTCGCAAATCAGACACAACAGCAGAAGGGATCAAACCATGAAAATTTGCTTAGCCGGAGAAGGCGCCATGGGCGGACACCATGCCCGGGCGCTCAAAGACTTGGAAGGAGTCGAGATTGCGTCCCTGGCTTTCGGCATCGAAGCGGATGCGCGTGAGTTTGCTGACAAGTGGAACATTCCGCACATGTCGTCCGATCTTGAAGAGTGTCTCAGCCAGCCGGATGTCGAGGCCGTCGTGCTTGCAACACCTAACCAGGTGCATGCTCGACAGGCTGAGGTCGCGCTGAAGATGGGAAAGCATGTGCTGGTTGAAATTCCTATGGCCTTGTCGCTCGAAGAATCCGAGCATCTGGTCGAGGTGGCCAATAAGTCAGGCCTGGTCTGTATGGTGAACCACTCGTACCTCTACAACCCGAACCACCGTAAGATCTATCAATTGGTGCATTCAGGGGAGTTGCGGCTGTACCACGTAATTCAGCAGACCTATTTTTTTCGCCGGACTAACACCAATATGCACGGCAAACCGCGCACGTGGACAGACGAACTACTGTGGCACCAGGCATGCCACATGATCGCCTACGTGACCTGGCTGCTCGACGATCCGAAGATGGATGTGTGGGGGCGTGCCGGGCCCAATCACCCGATGCTTGACGTTCCGATGGATATCACCATCAGCATGGAATCAAGAAAGAAGGTCATCGTAAGCTCCGCAAATTCATTCAACAATTACGGACCCATTCAGGGCTTCTATCGTTTCATCGGTGAGGAAGGAACATATCTCATCGAAAAACCAGTTGGCCTTACCGACCACGAAGGCAACGCGGTGGCGACTGAAAAGTTCCACGGCGCTGACGAGGAATTCATTCAGTGCATCCGCGAAGGACGTGAGTCGCTGACGAGTGTACAGTCGCAACTGCATGTGATGGACGTGCTGGATCGGATTCAGAAATCTATTGATGAGAAGAGGTAGGCGCAGCAGACGTGTGGGGGGATGGGTGGATGGGAGTTTGGATGGATCTGCTTACGAGGTCCTCATTGCTTCGGTAATTCGGGCAATGGCAGTTCTTACATCGCCGACGCGGTCTTCGCCGGCTTCGCGTTCGATGACCATGTTGCCGGTGTAATCGTGCACCGCCAGAACTCCCAGAAAGGCGTTCCAGTCGACCTCTCCGTCGCCAATGGGAACTTCCTTTCCCCATTCGCCTTTAACGGTAGTGCGGATGCCGTCCTTGATGTGGATCTGCTGGACGTGCGGCATGAGCGCTCGAAGGGATTCAACCGGTTCGCCCATGTCGTAAAGGATCATGTTGGCGGGATCGAAATTGACGCCAACGTTTGCCGAGCCGTTTGCAATGAGCGCTTCGATAAAGTGAGTGAGGGTTTCGGCAGTTTCCTGGCCAGTCTCGAAGAGTAAAGACAGGCCGTAGTTTGAAAACTCAACGGCGATCTGCGAGATGCGGTCTACCAGTTTTTGAAAGTTTGGATCGGAGTCGTCATGGGGCAGAAAACCGGCATGAGTGCTGACGAGTTCCAGGCCGAGTTCGTGGGCGACCTTCGCCACGCCTTGAACGATCTTCCAGTTCCCTTCCCAGGTTTCGTCTGGCACAACGCCGCCCGTTCGACGAATGGTCTCGACCGTTGAATAGTCCTCCCCGATCGTTCCAAACATTCCCGAAACGATATTGAACCCCTTGGCGGACATCTTGGCCTGGATGTCCTGCCATGGACTGTCAGCGTCGAGCAAACCATTGAGTGCAAGCTGAACATTCTTGAGTCCAATCTGGTCGAGTCGCTCGATCAGTTCGTCCGGCCCCTTTGCGTGGGTAGACCAACTGCAAATCCCAATCTGTTCAGGCTTCTGTGGGGTAGACATGAGTTGTGTTCCTTGAAGAATGGTTAACGTTGAAGCGGCATTCTCTGAATTTATGGAGTGGAGTTCCACCACCAATGAATCTGCTGATCCGTATTGCCGGGTGTGCTGCAGTAGTGGCGCTTTTTCTCCCAGGCGTGCATTTTCCTGACCTGGTTCGGTACTTGATGGTTTCGCTGCTTTTGCTCCTCTCAGTGCCTCTTCGATGCCGTCTGAATATGCTGTTCAGCAGGACTCAAGGATTCATTCAGTTCGGGCTTCGTTCGGTCACCTTCGGTCTCTGGTTGGGCCTCCTCTTGATATTTCATCGTGCCGCTCTGCTTTATCCGCCATGGGCGCTATCGCTATTAGTTCTCTGTCTAGCAGTCATTATGCCTTGGCTCACCGGCTGGCGGCAGAAGCGATGCGAGAGGCGATTGCCGACTCCTTGCCTGATTGAGCCCAGCGGACCAGACAGTTCGTCATTGCAGAATGCGGTTACTGAATCCTGGCAGATTGTATAAAACACGTTTCGGAACATTCGATTACGAATCCATTTGGAGCTGACGATTCATGAGTATTTACGAAAAGTTTGGATTGACCCCGATCATTAACGCTTCAGGCGCGGTGACGCGACTCGGTGGCGCGCCGATGCCGGATGAGGTTCTTAATGCTTTCACGGCGGCGGCTAAGGAATGCGTGCCGCTCGACCACCTTCAAAGCAAAGCGTGTGAAATTATCGCCGATGTTACTGGAACTGAGTCCGGCCTCGTTACGGCCGGAGCCGCCGCATCGCTCACACTGGGAGCCGCGGCCATTCTCAGCGGCCTCGATCTTGGGCGGATGGAACGCCTGCCTCAAACCGACGGCATACCGAATGAATTCGTGATGGCTCGTGAGCAGCGCAATGGATACGACCACTCAGTACGTGCTGCGGGCGCAAGAATTATTGAGGTCGGCATGAATGAGATTGTCTCAAATGCTGGTGTTCGCCGAACGGAGGTGTGGGAGTACGAAGCGGCTTTCGGGCCGAAAACCGCGGCTGTGCTTTATGCCTATGGTGCGGATTCGCGTCCGAACTTGCGTGAAGTGGTCGAACTGGCGCATAAGCACAAACTTCCTGTGCTCGTGGATGCTGCAGGAGAATTGCCACCGAAATCGAATCTGAAATCGATTGCCGCCACTGGTGCCGACCTTGTTGCTTTCAGCGGCGGCAAAGCAATTCGTGGGGTGCAGTCGACCGGTATTCTGTGCGGGAAGCGCGATCTCATCAGTGCAGCCGCCCTCCAGATGCTCGATATGGACGACCACTGGGAACTGTGGGAGCCGCCGGCCAATTTGATCGATAAATCAAAGTTGCCTGGAATTCCTCGTCATGGATTGGGACGAGGATTCAAAGTTTCTAAAGAAGAGATCGTTGCGCTGCTGACCGCGCTGCGGTTGTTTGTGGATGGCAGCTACGATTCATATTACGAAAGTTCTCTCAAGCTGCTGTGGGGGATTGCGAGTGCTCTGGAAGGCTCCCCGGTAGAGTGTTCTATCCAGGAAGATCCCAACGGGGAGCGTTTGCCATTGCTTACTGTGTCTATCGACGAGACCGCTGTTGGGACGACGGCGATGGCAATCTGTGGTGATCTACGAAAAGGGAATCCGCCCATCTACCTTGGGCACGGGGCATTGAGCGAAGGCAAGCTCACGGTGAATCCGCTACATCTGAATGAAGGGAGCGCGGCAGCGATTGGAGTGGCTTTGCGAAAGCAGGTAGGTGAGAGCAGGGAGGGCAGATGACCCGTTCGGCAGGTCTTCAAACAGTTCGCGCACCCGTCTTCGTCCTGGTCTTCGTGGAGGGAAGGAACTGTTTCCAGGTGGTGAAACTGCCGTCCACTGCAAAGCTGAGCGCTCATAGAATAGGCTTCCAGATTCGTTCGTAAAAAGTCGATCACGCCCCGAAGGGGCAGAAACATGCCAGCCCAGGGCAACGCCCTGGGTTATCAGAAACGGTCACGCTTGAGCCCTGAAAGGGCGGCACAAATCGCTGACAGATATCATGTTGTGTCGCCCTTACAGGGCTAGGATTGCCTTCTTGATCTCTTCCCAGGGCGTTGCCCTGGGCTGGCATGTTTTGGCCTTACAGGCCGGAAATCGGCTGACCGCGACTTTTTACGAACGAATCTTCCAGCCTGCTCAGTTCGAGAGTGTTTTCGAGTGGCAACGGATACGGGACAGAACGACATTTGTAGCTTGCGCTACAAATGCCTGGACAGGCTTCCAGATTCCTCCGTAAAAAGTCCCAAATTCAAAAACTACCCCTTACGGAATGGTCAATTTCAATTTGTACCTGCCCCTGAGTATGAAACAGGGGGCTCCACGAACCCCATTCTTCTGATAAAGGACTTTTTACGGAGGAATCTGGCAGCCTATCTTGCGAAGTGTCCTACGAAAGAGTTCTCACACCGCAAACAGTTCCTGCACCCGACGAAGACTAGGACGAAGACTAAGACAAAGAAAAGTCAACGGGCAAAGATCTTCCCCCAACTAAAAAACGGGCGGTTTGTATGCCTGTGCTGCAAACATGTGACTGAAGCGCTCTATGAGCTGCTCTCGTGTCATGCCGTTGGCAGTTTCAGATAGCCGGGCGGCAAATTTCTCATCCTGCAGATCCTGCTCATCGATTCGGAACATGTATTTACGCGCAACCTGGTACGACTCTGAATTGATATCCACCAGGCGTGGTTTGACTTTGCCCTTATCGTCGAGAGGGAGATCCTCATACCGAATTGGATTCGTCGACCCATTTTCGAGTGAGATCAGGTAGCCTGATTTGCCGGACATCAACAGGCGCGTAGCTGCGTAGCCCATATCTCGCGTGTACTCCACGTCGAATGGGATTGGATGGTGACACCGCAGTTCGTAACCGATGTCCTTAACTACAATACCGTCCGTGAGTTTTGGGCCGCCGTTGAAGGTGAAATGGTCCAGGCGACTCTGAACTTTCAATTGCAACGCCCGGCCGAGTTGGATGTCTCCAAGTTTGAGATGGCCGTGGGCGTCGTAACCGATTGTCGCCAGGCCATCTTCTTCCATTTCCTTCAAAGATGCGTCGCTTAATCTCCCGATGACACCTTCCGCGATGACCGCAACCCCATCGAGCCGGGCCCTGGGTTTGGTGGCGCGCACGAGCATCGAACAGATCAAAGTATCGGCAACGTCATCGAGGGTGAGGTCGGCATTTTCTTTGAATTCTTCAGGAATAATGCAGCAGGTAGCTCCGGCGCCTTTTGCCACATGCAGGGCCAGATGACCGGCGGTGCGTCCCATCATGATGACAAAAACCCAACGATTGGTTGCCTTGGCATCGTAGGAAAGGCTGTTAACGATCTCGGTCCCGACGTGACGTGCTGTCTCGAATCCAAAAGTTGGTGTATTGGCTGCAAGAGGTAAATCGTTGTCGATAGTCTTGGGGACATGGGCTACTCCGATGGCGCCGGCCGCGGCGTCGCGAATCCGGCGGGAAGATGTCAGGGTGTCATCGCCGCCAATCGTCAGCAGAAAATTAATTCCGAGGTCTTTTAGATTCTTGACAGCTTTCCCAAGCTCGTGATCTGCCGGGCGTCTTCTGGAGGTTCTGAGAATGGATCCGCCTTCCCAGTGAATGCGGGTCAAGTCGTTATACGAGAGGAGTCTGGCCGGCCCGGTTGCGTCATGAAGGTCAATATTTTCATGGTCACAGATGGACTCAAATCCGTCGTACAAAGCGACGACTTCGAATTCATTATCCAGGGCTTCGATCCCGGCACCTGAGATGACACCATTTATGCCCGGTGCCGGCCCGCCGCCTACAAGAATGGCCATACGGCCCTTGGGCATTTCGATTCTGCCAGTTTTTTTCATGGACTGAACTTCCTTAATGTTCTGACTGATGAGTGGATTCGTCTTGCGACATGCCGATCCCCGATCAGCTTTTCTCAAAAGGTCTGTTACGCAGAGTTATTGTAATGATCGGGACGCTCTCATGGCCGAACTCTGATGCCGTTCGGCTCAAATGTCACGCTATTCTTGAGCGGGCGGCCAGTTTAACAAATCGATTTGGAATTTCGTTTTATTCTTTCTTGCCAATCGATTCTTCCACAACCGGGCGGTACGTGCCCGTCTCGTCGTCCCTGACGCTGCGGACGCTAAGGGTCACGCTCCCGTGATGAAGGCACTGGACGGAGGCCGTCTTGAGTCGGTCAGCCACCGAGGTGGCATTAACTTCCATGTTGAGGATGTAGCTCTGCTCCTTGGCAGCATCTTTGTAGATGGGGCAACTGAACAGACTGTCAATGGTTTTGGGGGATTTCGAGCTGATCGGATCGCGGCCGTACGGCGTGATTGTCAGGCCTCGGGTGTTGAACAGGTCCACAATGTAATTCCTGTAAGCAGACATATCCTGGGGTACGCTCTGGGTGGCCGCAGCCTCATCAAGCAGCAGGCCAATTAATGACAGGTTTTCACGGCACTGAAATTTCGGGCTCGGCCGAAGGGACTTCAGGTAAGCGAGCCACTTGGATTCGAAACCGGTCATGTTCGTGCCGAATGCTTTTCGAAATGCGGCTAGCGCCGCCTCACCTTTATTCAGGTAGCGAAGGTAACTGATGAGGGCCTTGCGATACTTCCCCCGGTCGGCGTAAACGAGGAAGTGAACCACAGACCAGGATTCCTGATACTCAGCCATGGCGAGCATTCGGTCGGTCTGCACGTTCGCGCCCCATTGACGATGATCCATCTCGACGAGGTCGCTCAGGCTTATCCATTTGTCCGCATTCCGGACATTGTTCAATACATGAAGTCGATAACTTGGGATCTCGCCGATTTCGAACTTCCGGTTCGCCCAGGTCGCATCCTCGAAGAGTTGGGCCATCCCCTCAGACACCCACGGGCGCATGAACTGGATACCTCCGAGGAACGCGTCCGTGAACTGATGGAAACCTTCGTGGTAGACGGTCCTGAGAACTTCTTCATTGGTCATCGGGCCTACGTAAGCGGCGAGCAGTTTCTTTCGAGGAATGTAAATACCAGCGGTTCCGGCAAGATTCGGCCCTACGAGTTTGAGGTAGTCCTCCTTCTCTTTGTAGATTTGGACATCAAAGCGCTCATTGATCTTGCCGCCGAAATCGCTCAGGCGGCGATAGTACTCCCCGAAAATTGCCTCCAGATGCATCGCTACTTCCTGGGTAAAGGCAGCACTGACGTCGCACTGAAGATTGTAATGCGCGGTCCGCCTCTCATGGACTTTGCCGCTGAAGTTGCCTTCAGCAAACAGTGACGAACTCAAGAGGATGAATGCGAAGGTGAATTTCATGAGCTGGATCTGGGATAAATGGAGTGAGGGGCAAGGGCTAAGAGTGATTGCTTCCTTCTGTTGCACCGCCCTGGCAAAGGAAGCATCTTGCCTTTCCTCAAGTGAGAAAACCTCACCCGGGCAGGCGGGACGCTTCCATTTCCAAGGAGCGGACGGGGCTCACTCTCTGATCTCCAATTATCCTTCAATTTCTTTTTTCATAATGAACAGATAATTGAATCCGCGCATGAAGAAATTGCCGTTGATGGCCTCGCGATGCCAATTGCCCTTTTTCAGATTCTTATTGTGACGAACCACAGAAATGATATCGACGGGGGTGAATTGCTCTCGCAGGAGGGAATACAGATCGAAACCGATCGGACAGAAGGGTTTCTTCTTCCGATACGAATCTGAGCAATAGAGAGCCATGTAACGGCGATTACGCATGACGCGATGTATCTCTGAAATGACCTGGCCCATCGATTCGTAGTACCGGGGGTCCAGGGCATCAAGATTGCCGATGCAGCGTGGGTCGTCAGAGTATTCGATGTGGGTCGAGTAGGGTGGATCAATAAATACAAAATCAGCCTTGCCGTCTTCCAGAGGCATTTTGCGGGCGTCACACTTACTGATGTCCGGCCGCAGCGGAGTAAGGTCGTAACCGAGCGCGCGTCGATTCATTTCTCGTGCCACGTCGAGAGTTGTGCCGCTGCCGCACATGGGATCGATCACAAGATCGTTCTTGCGTGTGTATCGTTCGAGCAGATTCCAGATTACCCAGGACGGTGTTGCGCCCTTGTATGACTGGTCGCCCTGTATTGAGTTGCCGTAATGCTGGGAGGGATATTCCCAGAGAGTTGTGGTCTGAATATCGAGTTCAGGTTTCCTCGCCATCTCAACCGTTCTCCAGAATACGCACCATCATGAAAAACTCGGCGGTCCGTTTTGGCCCGCTTGCGTTTGTCATCGCACGGAAGGACGCGGCCAACTTACGTGCCCTGAATGAATTGAACATGGCCTCAGGATTAGGAACCCCTGAAAGGAGCGGGTCGGACTCCAAATTGAGAATCTGCTTGACCCAATTGCTGTCTATCACAGTGAGTTCGCGTAGATTCATTTCTTTTCGCAATTTATTGATCTGCTCGTGGCAGAGACCGAACAGGAATTCTTCAAATGCCTGGCGTTCTCCGGTAGTGCTCTCACCGAGAAAAAGCTCCATGAAGTGCGGTTCACTCGCTGAGGACATCAGCCGCATGATCTCCATACTGCCCATCAAAGTGCCGTAATCGAGGACGAGTTTACTGCGCGCCTGCCAGGCCGATTCCAGCACGGGACAGAAATCATCAATCTCGAGTTGAATGGTGTCCTCCCAGAAATTGATCAGCATGTTGCTCGCACTCTCCCTGACGTCAGTATTCGCCTCATGATCCGTCGTGATTTGGCTCAGAAGATCTTCCGCGAGGAGCGTATAGATTGACTGCGCTATCTCCACGATCACCGCTTCCTTTAGATTCACCGTATGTGTATCCGGCGTGACTGAATTTAAGGCGATATCGAGCCCGCGGAAAAGGTGAGTCTTCGCATAAATGAAGTCACGCGCGATCCGAATCTTGAGCGGAAAGTCTAACGGCGATGCCGGCTGATCATTGGTGAGGTACTGGACCAGAGTGTCGCGGTTCCGGTGGCTCTGACCAAACTGGCTCTCTGAATTCAACGATGGGAAGGAGCGGACGAGTTCGCCCAGTTGTGAAAGGCGAGTCAGGTTAGCCCAAATCACCTCCTTGCAGTCTGAGGAGTTTTCAAGCACCTCCAGAACATTCTGAATGACTTTCAGCTCCTTTACATCAAAGAGATGTCTGGGTATTTCGAGCAGATTCAAATCTCATTCTCAAATGAAAAAATTTCGCTCACCCGCGTCGCAAGCGAGCCGTTATTGTAACAGTTCCGCTATAGTCACAATTTCTCAGCCGCATGCAATTGCGACAGCAGAATCTTTCTTATCTGGTTCGGAGCGGAAGGCATGGCGAACCTGGAAAGGCTGGCAGGTCTCACCCAGCGGATATCCTCGTAATCCGCACACGCAGCCTGCCCGCGAGCCGTGCAGAGAAATACGTCCACAGAAAACCGGCGGTGCATTATCGAGTGTTTGAGGGTCATCAGGGTTTCATTTGTATCAGCATGAAGACTGAGATGTTCAAGAAGTCTCTTTTTAAGGAAAACGGCGGAAGGCTGTTTGTCTTCGTTTTCATAGCTCGGGAATTCCCACATTCCGCCATTCACGGCATCGGATGGGCGTTTGCAGATCAGGATCGATCCGCTTCTTATTACGACGGCTGCGACGACATCCACCAAACTGGATTTCTGCCCCACGGGCATCTCTGGGAATCGTCCTGTTGTGCCATTGGTAAAGGCTCCGCATTGTGATCGCACCGGGCATCGGGGACAGGAAGGCGATTTCGGTGAACAGACCAGCGCGCCCAGTTCCATCAGTGACTGGTTGAATTCACCGGCCTTCTTCGGCGGTATAAGTTCGGATGACAGCCTCCAGAGTTGCTTGTTCGTCTGTCCTTTTGTCGGATCCCCACCAAGCTCGAAAACCCGGCAGAGCACGCGTCCCACATTGCCGTCTAATATGGGGACAGGCTGATCAAAAGCGATGCTCAGGATGGCCCCGGCGGTATAGCGACCGACTCCAGGCAAGGCCAGGACTGCATCCAGAGTTGCCGGAAACACTCCGTTGTGGTCATTCAGAATGATGCCGGCGCCCTTATGGAGGAACCGGGCTCGACGATAGTAACCCAGGCCGGCCCAGAGCTTGAGCACCTCGTCAATATCGGATTCGGCCAGTGAACGGATGTCAGGAAAGCGCTTCATGAACCTTTCGAAATACCCCAGCACGGTGGCTACCTGCGTTTGCTGCAGCATGGCCTCGGAGACCCAGATGGCGTAAGGGTCCTTGGTGCGACGGAACGGCAGGTCACGCTTGTGTCTGCCGAACCATTTCAAAAGATTCCGAGAAAATTGAGTAGTGTCGAGTACATCCGGCAGAGTCATTGTCTCTACTTGAGCGCCAGCAGTTCTACTTCAAAAATCAGGGTCGCATTCGGCGGAATCGCCCCGCTTGCACCCCGTGCCCCGTAGCCAAGCTCCGGCGGGATCGTGAGCTTGCGTTTGCCGCCGATCTTCATCCCCGCCACGCCTTCATCCCACCCCTTGATGACCTGCCCGGCGCCGAGTTTGAATCCAAAAGGAGCGTTCCCTCGCTTACTGGTCGAATCGAACATCTTGCCATCAGTGAGCCACCCCGTGTAGAGGACTGAGACCGCATTGCCCGGCGCTGCGACCCGGCCACTGCCCTCCTTGAGGTCCGTGTAAGTTAATCCGCTGTCTGTTGTGATTTCTTCCATCGCGGGCTCCTTGAATGCCTGGGTACATGTGTTTGGTATCGAGCGGGGAAAGCTAACAGAGAATGTACTTCAGTGAAAATGGTTCCCTGATTCAGTTGACCTGCGACAGCGGAACCAAACACTTCGCTGCACTCGATTTCAGAGACCGTCAACCAGACAGCTTCCCCCTTGTCCCTCAAGACACCTTGACTTCCAACGAAAAGAAAACTCTTGCCCTGACTGGTATCGGCCACTTTGGCTGCCATGTCGCGATGCTCGTCTTTCCCACGGCTGCCGTGATCATTGCAGAGGCAACCGGTTTGAAAAAGGAAGAGATATATCCCTGCATCTTCCCCTGTTATTTTCTATTCGGGATCTGCGCTCTCCCGATTGGTCTGTTGACCGACCGACTGCGTACGAACTGGGGTGTGAAGGCTGGCGCATTGGGCGTAGGCCCAGCTTTGATGCTCGTGGCTCTGGCCGATCCGGCCTCCAAGGTGGAGCTTACCACTGCACTGGCTCTCGTTGGGATTATGGCCAGCATCTATCATCCTACCGGCATGAGTTTGATCTCAAGGGCGACGACCAGGCGAGGTACGTTGCTGGGCTTGAACGCGATTTGTGGCAGTGTCGGCATTGCTTTGGCCCCCATCCTTACTGAAATTGCTGCGATGCCTTTCGGATGGCGAGGCTCGTTTATCCTCCTTGGCCTCCTCCTTCTGGTGCTCGGTATTCCGGTAGCAATGCTCAAGATTGACGAAAGCCCGGTAAAGGAAACCTCGGCCGCGCCAGTGCATGGTCAGGGACGTATAGATCTGTTTTGCGTTCTACTGGTCGCCATGATGCTTGGTGGCCTGAGTTACCGGGCGAATGCTCTTTCCCTGCCGGGCTACTTAAAAGAGCGTTTGGGAACTGAGACAGGATTTGGAATCGTTACCGGTCTGCTCTTTTTCGTGGGCAGTATCGGGCAGATGTTTGGTGGCCGTCTGGCTGATCGGTATGACCTGCGTTTTCTGTATATGGCGTTCCACCTGGTCAGTATTCCATTCGCTCTCGCCATGTACGCGCTCATGGGCGTACCGCTCTGCTTCGTTGCCGGTGGCTTTATCTTCTGCAACCTGGGGATGCAGCCCATTGAAAACAGCCTGGTCGCCAGGCTGACTCCCGAACGGATTCGTACGACCGCCTATGGAGTTAAATTCGTCTTCGTTTTTGGTGTGGGCTCATTCGCAGCTCTTGGCGTGCCTTTGTCTATCAAGGCCTACGACTCATTTGCACAGGTATATCTGGCTATTGCCGCCGTGGTCACAATGATGTTCCTTACGATTTGTGTCTTGACATACATGTCCCGCGGCAGGGCATTTATGAATGCAGATCTATCATCTCAGCCCAATCTAGTTCCCGATCAACCCAGCGTTCCCAATTTATGACGACCTACCTATCAACTGGCAGCCCCGAAACAGTCATCACGCGAGACCAGCAGAGAGATCACCTGCAGAACGCCCTGGCGCAACTTGGAAGTCTGAAGCGGGTGCTCATCATTCCTCCTGATTTCACACGGTTTCATTCCGGCGCTGGTGAAATCACTGAAGACGTGTTCAAACTCTTGAACGGCAGCGCGGAGATCGACATCTTGCCCGCGCTGGGCACCCATTCGCCGATGACCGATGCCCAAATCAAAACGATGTTTGGTTCGGTTCCTCCTGGCAAGACTCACATTCACGATTGGAGAAACGACCTGGTAAAGCTGGGGGAGGTGCCTGGTGAATTCGTATCCCGGATTTCCGGCGAACTTGTTGATTACTCGATCAACATTGAATTGAACCGGATGCTCACTGATGGCAATTACGATCTGATTCTCTCAGTGGGCCAGGTAGTGCCACATGAGGTCATCGGGATGGCCAACCAGAATAAGAACATATTCGTGGGAGTTGGAGGTAAGGACACAATCAACAAGACGCATTTTCTCGGCGCGGTCGTCGGAATGGAAAACCTCATGGGCCGCAGTCAGACTGCGGTGCGAGCGGTGTTCAATTATGCCGAAGAAAACTTCACCCGGGATCTGCCCATCATCTATGCCTTAACAGTGCGTGCTAACGATGAGAACGGCAAGCTGGTCACCCGTGGCCTTTACATCGGTGGAGGCATGGATTGTTTCAACGATGCCGCCCGCCTCAGCCAGCGAGTGAATCTCGATCTGCTCGACAAACCGCTGCGAAAGGTAGTGGTGTATCTGGATCCCGATGAATTCAAGAGCACCTGGCTCGGTAACAAGTCTGTCTACCGCACTCGCATGGCCATGGCCGACGCCGGAGAGATCATCGTTCTCGCGCCTGGCCTCAAAGAATTCGGCGAGGACAGGGAAATCGACCGGCTCATTCGCAAGTATGGATATAGAAGCACTCCGGAAACACTGGAAGCCGTGAAGCAGAACGAAGAACTGGCAGCAAACCTGTCTGCCGCAGCCCACCTCATTCATGGCAGCAGCGAGGGCCGATTCAGCATCACTTACGCGCCCGGACACCTTTCCAAAGAGGAAATCGAAGGCGTGAATTTTCAATATGCGGACCTGGATCAGATGCTTGAAATATATGACCCCGGAAAACTCAGGGATGGGATCAATGTCATGCCCGATGGCGATGAAATCTTCTATATCAGTAACCCTGCACTTGGCCTGTGGGCGCTGAAATCGCAGTTTGAAAGGGTGCCGGACAGGCCAGTGACGGATTGACTGGACGCGTGCTTTTGCTAGCATCCCGGCCTTGAAAATTTGGGCTGTTGCGGAGAGATGGCTGAGTGGCCGAAAGCGCATCATTGCTAATGATGTGAGGGGGTTCATACCTCCTCCGAGGGTTCGAATCCCTCTCTCTCCGCCAGATTTAATATTTCCTCAAACGCCTTCAAACACACGCTTGAAGGCGTTTTTTTGCTTCTGCAAATGCCGCCTATACAGCAGAATGCCGTCCCCTTGAAGTCATCCACGCCTTGAAAGGCCCAAACCATGGAAGAGAAACCAAGACTCGCCCCGGAACTCGTGGAAGAATTCGTCCGCAATTCTCACGGCAGTTTTGAACGTGTGAAGGAGCTGATTGAGCAAGAGCCGACTTTGGTCAATGCCACCTGGGATTGGGGCAGGGGAGATTGGGAAACCGGCCTTGGCGCAGCATCTCATGTGGGCAGGCGCGAGATCGCACTCTTCCTGCTGGATCACGGCGCCAGGTTGGACATCTTTGCTGCCACGATGCTGGGCAAATTGGAAATCGTGAAGGCAACTCTTGAAGCATTTCCTGAAGCGCTGCACACCCCCGGTCCGCACGGGATTCCGCTGATAGTTCATGCCCAGATGGGCGGTGAAGAGGCGAGAGAGGTTCTGGAATTCATGCAGTCGCTGTCACAAGCTTGATTCGCCGGCCTTTTCCTTTCAATGGAGTGGGCCTGGTATCGTCGGCGAAATAAAGAGGGGCGTTACGACGAAGCCTTTCCATCTTTTCGACAGGGGAGGCGATGTTCACGAAGTCCTTCGCCACCTGTTCAAGACAGAGCTAAGAGTGAGATTATGATGGAGGTTTTTAATAGCGCGACGTGCAGAAGTTTCAAAGGAAATCTCTCGCTAAGCGACGAGGCCACGTAGTGGTCTTTCCAGCCTGAAATTATAGGTCGATATAACCCCGTGGGGCGAAAACCCTGGTCTTTACCCAAATTTTCACAGGTAGGAGTTCTGTACGCCGAAGGCGTTAAACATCGTAGCCCAGGGTCAGCGAGCGACGAAGTCGTGAGCGTGAGCCTGGGATGTATTCAAAGTCACGATTCAACCCTGAAGGGGTTGCTTAACAAGAGATTGTGGAACCCTTACAGGGTTCAGGACTGTACTGCCTCAACCCCAGGGTAGCTCGCTACGCTCGCGACCCCTGGGCTACGTTGTTCAACGTCTTCGACGTAAAGAAAAAAGCAGGGCGAAAACTCCCCCTCCCGGGGCTGCTGAAATGTCAGTATTCGATCTCAACATTGACCTGAAAAATAAGGCTGGAAAGACCACATAGTCTCAGGCAAGAATTCCTTTTACTACCTTTCCATGCACATCCGTGAGCCGGTAGTCGCGGCCCTGATGCCGGTAGATCAATTTCTCGTGGTCAATCCCCATGCAGTGCAGGATGGTCGCGTGAAAATCATGAACATGAACCGGATCTTTTACGATGTTGTAGCTGTAATCGTCAGTCTGCCCGTAGGTCACACCGCCCTTAATTCCACCGCCGGCCATCCAGACGGTGAAGCTGCGAGGGTGGTGATCACGGCCGTAGTTTGTGTCCGTAAGAGCGCCCTGCGAGTAGATCGTGCGGCCGAATTCTCCGCCCCAGATGACGAGTGTGTCTTCGAGCATGCCTCGCTGCTTCAGGTCTTTGATGAGGGCGGCCGAGCCCTGGTCCGTTTCCTTGGCGAGTTTGCGGATATTCGAAGGCAGCGCACTGTGATGATCCCATCCACGGTGAAAGACCTGAATGAATCGAACATCCCGTTCGGCCAGTCGCCGGGCAAGCAGGCAGCATGAGGCGAATGATCCGGGCTCGCGGGCGTCATCACCATAGAGTTTGAAAGTGCTTTCCGGCTCAGTGGATAAGTCGCTGAGTTCCGGAACGGATGTCTGCATCCGATAAGCCATCTCATAGGAAGCGATGCGCGTCCGGATCTCGGGATCTCCGGTCGACTCTAGTTGTTTCTTGTTCAGCGCGGCAAGGGTATCCAGCATTTTGCGACGATCCTTGTCGGGCGTGCCGGCTGGATCGTTCAGGTAAAGAATCGGATCGCCTTGTGATCGGAATTTCACGCCCTGGTGATTCGAAGGCAGGAAGCCGCTGCCCCAAAGCCTGTCATAGATAGGTTGAGCCTGGCCGTATGTGTTTTTGGACAGGAGTACTACAAAGGCAGGCAAATCCTTGTTTTCGCTGCCGAGGCCATAGCTGAACCACGAACCGATACTGGGACGTCCCGGTTGCTGATTTCCACTCTGAAAGAAGGTGATCGCTGGATCATGGTTGATGGCCTGAGTATGCATGGATTTGATGAATGCAATGTCGTCCACGGCGCCGGCGGTATGAGGCATCAGTTCGCTTACCCATGCCCCGGACTGCCCATGCCGTTTGAACTCGAAGATTGGGCTGGCGATCGGAAAAGATTTCTGGCCAGCGGTCATTCCAGTCAGCCGTTGTCCGGCTCGAACGGAGTCCGGCAGTTCTGTCCCCCTGAGTTTCTCGAAGCTTTCGTGATAATCGAACAAATCCATCTGGGAAGGAGCGCCGGATTGCAACAGATAGATGACCCGCTTCGCTTTACCTGCAAAATTTGGAAAACCGCCAATTCCTCCAGCAAAAAGGTCTGGGTTGGTTAGTGAAGAGAGAGCGATTGTTCCGATACCAGTGCTGGCCCTGTTGAAGAACTGTCGGCGAGTCAAGTCGAGTGGATGGCTGTCCATATCTGATTGATTTTTTAAAACGGATGGATTCATGATCTGGTGGGCTAGTTTTTGGTAATCGCTTCATCAAGATTGAGCAGGACTCGTGCGATCACTGTGGTTGCGGCGAGTTCGGGCAGATTCAGTTCATTCGAATGTTCCGTATCTCCTACCTTCAGCAACGCCGCAACTGCGACGGCGTCTTGCTCAAAACGGGCTCGTTCCGAATCAAACAACTCCTTCATTAGATTTTCTTCTTCATTGCTTGGTTTTCGCCCGAGGGCAGTTCGGTAAGCGAATCCAAGTCGCAATTCAAAACTCTGGCCGCCCTCCCTCAGAATCCGTTCGGCAAATTGCCTTGCGGCTTCGACAAACTGCGGGTCATTGAGCAGCACAAGGGATTGGAGTGGTGTATTTGTTCGGGAGCGAGTCGCTGTGCAGAATTCCCGGTCCGGCGCGTCAAAAATTTTCATTGGAGGAGGCGGAGAGGTGCGTTTCCAGAATGTGTAGAGGCTTCGCCTGTAAAGCTCGCTGCCGGCGCTTACCTTGTATATCTGCATGTAACCAGGCCGATTGTTCAGCTCGACCCAGAGGCCGGCCGGCTGGTAAGGGAAGACGCCGGGGCCGCCAAGCGTCTCGGTCAGTAATCCGCTGACCGCCAGGGCGCTGTCACGGATGGTCTCGGCATCCATGCGCAACCGTGGTCCGCGGGCGAGGAGGCGATTTTCGGGGTCGAGGGTGTAGAGATCTTTGGAGACGTTCGATGACTGCCGGTAGGTGGCCGAAGTTACGATGAACTCCTGTAGGGCTTTGATATCCCAGCCGGAGTCAATGAACGTCATCGCCAGCCAGTCCAGGAGTTCCGGATGAGAGGGCAGTTCAGCCTGCGAGCCGAAGTCATCAATCGTCTTAACTATGCCGACGCCAAAATACTTCATCCAATAGCGATTCACCGTGACACGGCTCGTGAGCGGGTGGCCCGGATCGGTCAGCCACTTTGCTAGCCCAAGACGATTCGCCGGCGCGTCTTTCGGCAAAGGCGGCAGTGATGCCGGGATGCTGGCTATGACTTTTTCGCCCTGCTGATCGTATTGCCCACGATTGAGCAAATAGGTTTCCCGCATCCCGGGATTTTCCTGCATGACGAGAGTGCTCGGGAGGCTCTTCAGGACCTCCTGCTTACCTGTTTCGAGAGTCCTTACCTTTTCTACCAACACTCGAACCTTTGGATGGCCGGTTTCGTAAATGAAATAATCTCGAATTTTGTTCCTCTGCGCCTCTGTCCGTTTGTCCGCATCGATGCCGGCAATGGAGAATATTTCGGCCGGCAATTTTGAGCGGATAGAAAGGCATTCGTCCGCCGTGATTGAAATACGGAAACGGGCCAGGGATGCAGCAGGTGGCTTGCTGTTATGCTCAAGACGAATTTGCAGCAAGTCGTCCTTCTTCAGAACCGTTGCTTCTGCAGCGATGAATGTGGCGTGGATTGGCTTATTCAGAGCGCCCCGGTTCGACCAGCCCGTCCCGCCTTTCAGAATTGAATCAATGGGGAACTCCGCTGAAGAATGGGACGCGAATGCATTTGCCAACTCTATAGAATGAGTGCCATCGAGTGAGGCGGACTGACTTACCGGTGCCGCCCGCGGCATGCTGGTCTTCCACACGGGCTGTCTCTCTTCATTGAGCACTGAAACGATTATGTTGTCGAGCCGTTCGCGGCAGCAGTCCGTTCGATTCCAAAGAACGATTTTTTCAATCGGATACGTGTCCTTAAGATCCACTTCCCACCACGGATCCTTTTCACTGTCGGTGTGCGTGATTGAACGCCCTGAATAAACCCCGTTTGTATTGCCGTCGATTCCAAACTTGGCCAGACCGCCATACCCGGTCGAGGATTGCTTTGCTACGCCTTTCGGGCCTACGTTAGTTCCTTCGCTGAATATCTGCACTTCTGCAATCTGCAGCCAGCGTGTGCCGGTTGCATCTACGCGGACGTAGCGTCCTGCCGTTTGTGTTTGCTTTTCGCGGGCAATGGTGGCGGAGAAACCGGTCAGTACAAAGCTGCCATCTGCTCCGCGGCCGCTGGCCTTGATGGGATGATTTTCATCTGGCAACGCTTCGAGTTGGAGGCCGGTGATTTTGCCTTGATAAGGAAACCGCAGCTTGTAGGTCTCCTTTTCGACAGACTCACCGCGGGAGCTGACTGTGCCGTCTGCATCGATCTCGAACTCTGTTTCAGAATTGGATTCAACCGAATCGGGCTTGAGCGTTTCCCACTCGACAGGAGCGAGAATTTGTTTCTCCCAGGCCTCTTGTTCAGAGCCGAGAGTCGCAGCGACTTTATCGACTTCCGAAATGGCGGCGGCAATTTCGGAATCAATGCGCTTGAGTTGGTCGCGATGCCACATGGACGGCGCTTTGAGATTTGGGGTAAAGCCATTCAGCCCGCGCTCGGGCACCTGGTTGAAGAAGGCGAACAGTTGATAAAACTCCTTCTGGGTAATCGGATCGTATTTATGATCATGGCAGCGGGCACAACCCAGTGAGAGCCCCATCCAAACCGTACCGGTGGTTACAACCCGGTCCATCACATACTCGGTTCGATACTCTTCATCGATGACGCCGCCCTCGATAGTGATACCGTGATTGCGGTTGAAGCCGGTCGCCAGGCGCTGGTCGGGTGTGGCCTCAGGCAGCAGGTCGCCTGCGAGTTGCTCGATGGTGAACTGATTAAAAGGCATGTTCTTGTTGTACGCCTCGATCACCCAATCCCTCCAGGCCCACTGGGTGCGCGGATTGTCGTATTGGTAACCATTGGTATCCGCATACCGGGCAAGGTCGAGCCAGTAGCGGGCCATGTGCTCACCATAATGCGGCGATTTCAGCAGACGCTTCACGACCCTTTCGTAGGCGTCCTGGCTCTGGTCTTTGAGAAAATCATCAATCTCTCCGATGGCTGGAGGAAGACCAGTGAGATCAAGAGTGACACGACGGATGATGGTCTCTTTGTCCGCAGCAGGGGATGGTTTGAGCCCCTCTTCTTCAAGGCGTCGAAGCACGAACCGGTCGATCGGGTTACGTACCCACTTACCTTCCTCCGCCACTGGCGTCTTCGGTATCTTGGGCGGCACGAACGACCACAGGCCCTCGTATTCAGCGCCCTGCTCAATCCATTTCTTCAATAGAGCTGTCTGATGATTATTCAGTTTCCGGCGAAAGTCTGAAGGTGGCATCCGTTCGTCTGTGTCCGGGTGAGTGATGCGTTTAAACAGAAGACTCTCAGCCGGTTTTCCTGGAATGATCGGAACGCCATCTTTGCGTTGGCCAAAGATACCTTCTCTGGTGTCAAGGCGAAGTTTCGCCTTTCGCTGGGCCTGGTCAGGGCCGTGACATTCAAAGCAGTTGTTCGACAGAATCGGTCGAATGTGACGATTGAAGTCGATCCTGTCAGGTAGCTGCTGTGCGCATGCTATGGAGGCAACTAGACAGAGGAGCAGATAGGTCTTGGTTTTCATACTGAATTCTGAAAGGGCTTCTGTTGAGCAACAGATAATAGAGAACGCTAAGGAGTTCACATGCCCCGAATGCACTTGACTGCAAATACGGGATCACGGGCATCCGGGCCTGAAGGGGAGCGATCAAGCGACTCGATCTCGACGAATTTATCTGACCCCGTTGCATAGGCCCGTACGATCTGATCGTGCTGAGCATCATCTGAATAACACCACAATCGGACAGCCTTGGTGGGAAAGCATCGATTCGAAAAGGTGACCAGAAACGGGCAGTCAGGTCTGAGGATACGGCCCACTTCAGTGAAGACTTCCACAGCCCTCACCAGGTACTGGACGCTGACAGTGCAGACAACACCATCGAACGATGCATCCTCGAAGGGAAGTGATGGCTCAAGATTCAGATTGTGAATCAAGAACCGATCGAGCTGAGGGTTGTCCTCCATTTCGACCGCATTCATGCCAAGACCAACCACTTCCTCGAAGTCGGCATCTTCCGGAAGATGTGATCTCCAACTGCTCATAAGATCGAGAATTCGCCCGCGAGGCGGCAGAAATTCTCGATAGAGATCACGAACAGCTTCGATGGCCGGTTCATCAATATGAACGACCTTGCGTGGCTCCTGAAAAAAGATCTCGTCTTCACTTTCATCCTGGCGCGTAAATGAATTTGGTGGGAAGAGATTGGACATCGTCAATGTATCCAGAGTCGCGAAGCGAGGGTAATGAACAGTTAAATAGCTCCCGGCGTGACCACTTCAACCAAAGGCTGCCTTACGGCCTCAATCGTAGCAGCGGCGTTGCACCGCAGAGCAGGCAACCGAAGGTCGTCTCCTGAACTGCAGCGGGACGCATCTACCAAAGATTCCCGCGCACGGCGAAGTTTTAGCTTCAGACTCCCATTATGGATAGCAACCCGCCATACGGATAGACAACAAAGAAAATCCACTTTCCACTTGCAAGTGTAATTAATTACACTATATATCTGGTGTAATTAATTACACCTAAAGAACGTCATGAGCGAAGAAAATCTTACTGACCGCCAACTGGAGATATTGACCTTTCTGGCGGAATTTATCGATGACAAAGAGTATCCCCCAACGCTGAAAGAGATCGGTGACAATTTTGGGATCAAACACCCAAACGGCGTTCGAAATCATCTCCTGGCATTGGAAAAGAAGGGTTTCATTGAAAAGGGCGCGGAACGTTCCAGAGCCATTCGAATCAAAAAAAGGCCCAAAGCCCTCTCCAGGGCTATTGCCCAGGTCAAAGAGAGGGTCAATAAAAAGCGTGGCATCTATTACTCTCTCGAAGTGTATCTTGCCTGGTGCACCCGCAAAGGGAGACGACATCTTGAGGGAGCCGCGCGGGAAGATGTCAAGAATCGATTAGAACAGACCATCGTAGACCATGACTGGGAACTGGTGCGACTCGATATCCAGCCCACGCACGTATTGATGACACTTCGCATCACTCCAGATCATTCGGTCGGGCGGGTGGTACGCAATTTTAAGAACGCGACAGCAGCCCTCTGGCTGCTTCATCCGCTACGTTTCAAGGGCCGTGGTCTGTGGGCCAGCGGTTATGTGGCTGCCACTACAAGGGAAGATCGGGACGCCATGCTCGAGGATTTCCTTTCTGAGAAAAAGAGTGCGGACGATGCCGAAGAAGAGAAACGACTTGCAGAAGAATACACCGACGAACAACAGGAGAAACCATGACCGTCATACTGATTATTACCTTCATCCTTGTGACTGGGGCGGCCCTTCTAAGCCTTTTTTTCAGAAATTTTCACAGAGACCCTGACCGAATCCCACCGGAAGGCCCATTCATACTGTCACCGGCAGACGGCAAGGTCCTGGACGTGATCGAACTGCCTGCGGGTGAACCAGTGGACCTGCCCAAAGGAATCATCGGCCGGGTCAAAGCTTTCACAGACGACCTTGCAGATGAACCACACATCATGATTCCGATCTTTATGAACCCGTTTAACGTGCATGTGCAGTGGGCGCCGCTCGATGGAAAGGTCCTGAACATCGAGAAACGTGAAGGGAAATTTGTCGCCGCTTATTCCATCCAGGCACTGGAAAACGCGACGATTGAAATGCTGGTAGACACCAGGATCGGCAAAGTAAAACTCCTTCAGACTGCCGGCTACCTGGTCCGGCATATCCACAACTGGCTGGCAGTTGGCGAAGATCTCAAGGTCGGTAATCGCTGGGGGAAAATGGATTTCGGTTCACAGGTGACAATCATTGTGCCAAAGAAGGCGGTAGGAGAAATCAAGGTGAAAAAAGATGATATTGTCCAAGCCGGGGAGACGGTCCTGGCAACGATAAGTAACACGTAATACGTAATGCGTAATGCGTAATGCGTAATGCGTAATGCGTATCGCAGCCGTAAGGCAGCAACCAAAGAGAAGAGAAGTGCTTCCAACGAATTCAAGGAAACAACGAATTGGGAAGCCAAAATCTTTCAAAGAAAAGAAGAAACTCAACTGTAACCGTGTAATGCGTAAGTGTGTCAGAGAGTGCCTCTTCTCCAGGCAAGGACGGTTGTGTAGCGCCACTCGATGCTCGTTGCTCAGAGAGAACAAAAAACGCGAGGAGAATAAAGAACCAAAGACATCAAACCCAACCCGACGCCAAAACAAAACCGGCCGTTTCAATTACGTATTACGTATTACGTATTACGTATTACGTATTACGTATTACGTATTACGTATTACTCATTACTCATTACTCATTACGAACCATGAAACTCACAAACTCAGAACATCGAATTCAAAATTACGTTGAACTTCCCGATTACGTGACGCTGGCTGGTATGTTCGGAGGCGTTGTTTCAATTTTCGCCTCGCTCGAAGGCTATCCGGCAATCGCAACGCTCCTGATATGTTTCTCCATCTTCTGTGATTTCTTTGATGGACGCGTCGCCAGAAAGATGGGACGCGAGGGCGACTTTGGTGTCCAACTCGACGGCTTCAATGACTACCTTACTTCCGTCGTTGCAATCTGCGCGTTTGGCTACAGCGTCGGGCTTCAATCCCCACTAGCGATTTTCTGTATGGTAATCTTCTGCTTCGGGGGCGCGCTGAGACTGAGCCGATTCGCAATTACAGGAACGGTCGACGGTTATTACGAAGGGCTGCCGGTAACGTGCGGGCTGGCGATCCCTGCTGGATATTGGTTGAGCCAGGCTGTGGGATGGAGAATCGGGTGGCTTGAAGCCGTGTATGCTGCTGGTGCATTTCTTATGGTCTCCACTATACGAGTGAAGAAGCCGTAATGGTCAATGTAGTCTTGGTGCTCCACGACAAGGTCTCAACACGCCACAACTCTTACAGTCAAGAAAGCGGTGGCACGGCTTCAGGCTTTGACTTCATTCCAGCCGGCGATTAATTTTTCGAGCAATGGAAAATCCAAAAATCAGAAACACCATTATTGCAGAGCCGTTCGGCCAATCCGAAGGTGGAGAACAAGTCTTTAGAATACGCGATCATCTTATCTTTAAGGGGCCAGCATTGGGAGTAGGGCGTCTCCATGTCGTGCTCTTACAGATGTTCGACGGGACTCGTTCGCTGACCGATGTGCAGGCCGAGCTTACCAGAGCGCTCGGGGGGCAGCTTTTTCCAAGAGACGTTCTCGAAGATTTTGTTCAAGCGCTTGATGAAAGCCTGTTCCTTGACAACGAAAATTTCAAGACAGCATTTGACGCGATGATGACCGATCTGCGGAGTTCGCCACGACCGCCCATCTGTGCCGGCGGTTCGTATGCCGAAGATCCAGCGATTCTCCTGAAGCAGCTCTCTTCCTATTTCGCTCATCCCCAAGGCCCTGGAAGGCCTGATGGCAAAAAGACCACCAAGCCCATAAAGGCAATTGTTGCCCCGCACATTGATTACAACCGAGGAGGCTTCTCATACGCACACGCCTACCGGCAACTGAAAGAAGCACCTCCTGTCGAACTCTTCATCATTCTCGGCACTGGCCATGCCGGCCCTCGGGGCGAGTTTGTGTTCTCGCAGCAGGACTTCGAAACCCCGCTCGGCATCGTAGAGACGGATCGTGATTTCATCCAAAGACTGCAGGCAAAATTGGAAGTGGACCTTTGCGAAGAAGAGTTTCTGCATATCGACGAACACTCGATCGAGTTGCAACTCGTATTCTTGCAGGAGACGTATGGCGTCGAGAATTGTCCGAAGATTGTTCCTGTCCTGTGCGGCGGATTTCACCGGCAAATGATGGAAGGCAAGGTACCAACCGACGAACCTCAGGTTGCAAAGTTCATCAGCGCTCTTCGTGAAACGATCGGCGAGAGCGAAAAGAACATTTGCGTCATGGCCAGCGCGGACCTCAGCCATGTTGGCCCGCATTTCGGCGACAAGGATGTGGAAGTCAGCGAGGAGTTTCTGTCTGGGATTGGTTCCGAAGATTTGGAAATGCTTGAAGTGGCCCTCAAACGTGACCCCGATGATTTTTTTCGACACGTTCAAAGGGATCAAAACAGCCGGCGAGTCTGTGGGCTGGCTTCCATTTACACCATGCTGAGTGTGACCGATACGGAAGAATCTGAACTCCTGAATTACGGGCAAACAGATCAGCCCACCGGCGACCTGGCGGTGACTTTTTGCAGCATGACTTTCCGGTAGCCGGTATCCAGAATATCGGTGACGATTCGTTACAGCCTTTCGCAATTCCTCCGTATCTCTTCCTAAATGCCAAGAATCCTTATTACCGGCTCCAGCGGTCAAATTGGAACCAATCTGTTCCATCATCTGTCTAACATCGGTGGGTACTCTGTGATTGGGGTCGACAAGCGACCGAACAACTGGGAAGCGGATCTCGAAACACATCTTGTCGATCTGACGGATGCGGAGCGATCAGAGTCCTTCGCAAGGCAGCATCTTGATGATGTAGATCTGGTGGTGCACCTTGCAGCCTACGCAAAGGTGTTCGAACTCGTCGAGCATCCCGAACGTGCACTTGAAAACATCACGATGACTTTTCGTGCACTCGAACTCTGTCGAGCAAGAAAAATTCCAATAATCTTCGGCAGTTCCCGTGAAGTTTATGGCGATATCGAGCGAATCATTACCGGCGAATCCGACGCTGACTTTGTCATCGCCGAAAGCCCGTATTCCGCCAGCAAAATTTCCGGTGAAGCTCTCACCGATTCGTATGCCCGTTGCTACGGACTCCACTATCTGACATTTCGATTCAGCAATGTTTACGGTCGTTTTGACAATGACCTGGAGAGAATGACCCGCGTCATGCCGCTATTTATTGACAAGATCTCGAAAGGCGAGGAAGTCACGGTCTTTGGCAAGGATAAAGTGCTTGACTTCACTTATGTGGATGATTGTGTGAGTGGGATTGGACTTGCGATTGACAGCCTGCTCTCGAGCAAAGTGACGAATCAGACCTTCAATCTGGCAAGAGGCGAAGGTTCGACCCTTGTCGAGCTTGCGGAGGGAATTGCCGACGAGCTTGGCAAGCCACTCAAGATGAATACCCGGCCGAGCCGCCCAGGGGAAGTGACCCATTACATCGCTAACATCGGCAAGGCCAGATCTCTCCTTAAATATGACCCGAAGGTCTCGCTTCGTGAAGGAATACGGCGGACAGTGGCCTGGTGGAGAGAATCGGGTCTCTTGTAGGTACCGGGCTGGGGCCCCAGTCCCAAAAAGATTCGCTGATTCCTTGTAGGTCCGGATTCCAATCGGGACAAGAAGACATCAAAGACCCAGGCGGGTTGTTAACGACGCATCCGGGGTGGCTACTTTGAAACGCTGCCAGAGATGTTGAAAACAAAGTCTCAACTGCCGGTTTCACCGTTGGTCGTCACGTCTCTGAAAAACCGCTGCCCCCAGCACCGGTAGATTAAGAAAGTTTGTCGCTTTCCCGCCTTGCAGACGATTCCAACCGGTGTGGGGGCAAAAATTCTATTCGTGAGATTCGACTACTCTATTCCTGCCCTTCGCTCCGGTTAGATTATCGCAACTCAGCAGATCCCCTTTAATCAAGGGGATGTTGCTCCGTTCTTCTTGCCAGCGGGCCGAACACCAGCCGGTTCCAGTCGATCCGACATCTATTTGATCCATGACTTAGAAATTCTCTTGCTCATGGTCGGACGCATCTGCCGCAGGTGGGTAAGAAGCTTCTCCGTATTTCTCACGAATCCTTCACTCAAGACTGAATGTAAAGTGGGAGGCTTCAAGGCCCGCTCAAATCATTCAAGTGATTTAGTCGTATATACTTAATCGGCACTTCTAATCTTTTCTCCCGCATCTCGAAAATTTCTCTGCAAGCGGGTCAAAAGACCGGCAATCTCATTGCTTCTGTCACCGGGGAATCATTGATGCATCGTACAAGACTCCTCTTATCAATCGTGATCTCTTTCCTGATTTGTGGATCGGAAGTTGGTGCCAACAACTCTGTTTCAGAGCAGGCATCATTGCCTCCACAGGGAAAGTTCATCTATCTGAAAAAAGACGCGGCCCAAAATGAACAGGCAAGACCCCTGCAGATCGTCTTCTTCCGATTCCCGGCGAGTCTGAACGAACAAATCTATATTCGTGTATTCGATCCGGATGTCTCAGGAGTTCACGACCTCAGTGGTGATGTGGTCGGATCGACCAAGTTTGAAATCTATGGCGGCAAGAATGCCTACACCGATGCGCAGGCCCGCCTGGTCTTCCCGGAGGTCGAGCAACAGGGAAATCTCCTTGCATCAAAGACTTTCGCCTCTGAGTTTGACAACAAATGGTATGAGTTTGGACCCTTCGATGTGGCGCAAGGGGAGAAAGAGGAAGAATGGAGTTATTTCAAGTTTGTCGCGCATGCCTTGACTGGCACCGGGGAGAATCGCTTCCGGGTGGAGGCGACACCAGCCAATGCGGCGGAGGCTCTTTGCTACAACGCGTCCGTCCTCGTTCCGAAGGACAGTGACGGTTTGCAGCTCTACCTGAAATCGGGTGGCCTGCAGATCATTGGAGTCAGCGCGCCGTATGATCCCTTACTCGGCACGGCCACCATAAATTCAATAAAAAGAAAGATTCGGCTCTCCGTTCCCAAGCAGGGGGGATGGGCTCGATACGATCTGGATCTTATTGAGGAGGAAACAAAGAAACGGTTGGTTTATTCCTTCAGCAATAGCGGAAAGGAAGATACCCGACTCCTCTTTACGTTTACTGATGCAAAGGGATATCCGCTGCCGTTATTCAGCTCAGAATCGCCCATGGCTTTCAGTGCTCCTGAGCCAAATGAGCCGGTAAAGCATGAACACAAAGCCGTAGAATCTCCGGTGGTTAAGACAAACAGTCAGCCATCCGAATCCCACTTACCTGTAAAGGAAACCAGGGCAGTCGATCCGAATCTGACATTTGTGTTTGACGCCTCCAGTTCGTTTGACCCTGACAATGACCAATTAAGCTTCGAATGGGACTTCGGCGATGGTTCTCCCAATGTCCAGAAGGTAAAAGCGAATCACACATTCGAGCGTGCTGGCTCATACAAGGTCACGCTCACAGTCAGCGACGGTTCGAAGGCAGCTAATGGTTCGAGTCAGCTCAGCCAATTGGTTCACGTGAATATACCGCCTGTCATTAAAGCAATAACGCCGAAATATGTCCGAACCGGCGCCTCCGGCGCATTTGACGCATCCAGCAGCACGGATTCTCCCGGAGAAATGCTCTCCTATAAATGGGATTTTGGGGATGA
Organism: Planctomycetota bacterium; assembly: GCA_027625095.1. GTDB lineage: Bacteria > Planctomycetota > PUPC01 > JACPCR01 > JACPCR01 > JAQBXN01. The sequence continues at coordinate 70,243 of JAQBXN010000017.1, forward strand.
AGCTACTGCAACCGATGCGAAGAGTAATCACGTCTACATCAAGGGCGGCACCTACAAAGTCCGGCTAACGGTGAGTGACAACCGGAACCTGAAAAACTCCAGCACGAAGCTGGAGAGCGAAGTCGTTGTCAATACTCCTCCCGTAGCGAAAGCCACCTGGGAAAAGCTTGAAGGAACTGATGGGAACACAACCACAGTGATCCTGGATGCATCTGGGTCTTCAGATCCGGACGGCGATAAACTTGAATACCTCTGGGAGTTTGCTGGCGGCGGTACCATGGAAGGGCAGCGCGTAAGCAGGACGTTCACCAATTCAGGGACTCATACAGCTCAACTTGTCGTCAGGGATAATTCCGGCACGCCGTTTAATTCGAGCGGTGCCACCATTCAAATCAAGCTGAACAGTGCACCCAATGCTATCGCCTCAGTCCCGGACTCAGGCTTCCGTGGCGAAGAATTGGTTTTTGATGCCAGTGGCTCAACAGATCCGGACGGAGATAAACTTTCCTACCTCTGGAGTTTTGGTGACGGAAAGAACGAGCAGGGACAGAAAGTGACGCATCGCTACGGAAGCTCCGGCCAATACAACGTCATGCTCACAGTAGATGACGGACAACAGACGAGAAGTGTCATTGAGGTTGTTCGAATTCAGACTTCAGAGGTCAAAGCTGCCTTAACCGCCGACAATTCCGTAGTGGGACGCCCTCAGAATTACGTGGCGGTCATTGAAGGTGAAGAGACAGGACTGCGGTTTCAATGGGAATTTGGGGATGGGTCAAGATATTTCGGAAAAGAGGCCCGACATAAGTATGCGAAGGCGGGAACCTACCTGGTGCAATTTACGGTTCACGAGGGCGCGGAGCCGGCATACATCGCCAAAGTCAGCAAGACCGTGCACGCTAATACGCCGCCCACCCCTGTTCTTCTCACTGTGGATGAGCCGTGCTGTCCTGGAAGGACCATCCGTTTTGATGCGTCCCAATCAAAAGACGCTGATGGACACCAATTGACCTATTTCTGGGATTTCGGTGATGGGAATGTAAGTGAAAAGGCAAGTCCGACTCACGCCTACACCAAAGGCGGTGTCTTCAAGGTTGATCTCACCGTCACAGACGAGTCAGGTTTGCCGGGAAGTTCCGCCAGTACTTCACGGACCGTGAACATCAATCGAAGCCCGGTGCCAGTCATACACTTCGCCACTTTAGGTGAATCGAATTGACGCGGTTTGATGATTGCTCTCCCAGCGAGGCAAGCTTCTGACGCCCCCTATTCGCCGAGCACTCCGTGTTCGTTGCCGCCAGCGGCCGGTGCGTCCTCTTTGTCCCCTTCCGGTCGGGCGTTGTTGTCTCCACGCTTGAGTTCCTTGTCGTAGTAGAGACACCAGTCAAGCCTCGATTCGAGATCCTGGAGATTCCCTTTCTCCTTCTCCTTCAGATAACGCCTCGTCTTCCTGTTCAGCATGTTGTAGAAGCCGCGGGCTTCCGGGTCGGGATGGTCGCGCCACCAGCATTCATCAATTACGGTACAGTTGCTCAGGTATGGCCGGCCTCGATGGCCATAATAAATCTGGATGCTCTTCCGCTCGGCGACGGTCTCCCGCACGGTAGCAGTGTGGAGGCAAGAGACATTAAAGAGCACGGCGGTGCCCGGCGGGCCGTGAAAGTCCACAATTCCATTTCGTTCCAGCTGTGGCTCAATCTCCAGGATTGGAGCATCAGCGGATTCGGGCGACATGGAAAAGCAGTGAGTTCCCTCATGGACGTCGCTCAGGTAGAGCATCAGTTGGATGTAATCCATACGCAGCGGGTGTTCCTTCCAGTGCGGTTTATCACGATGCCATCCACGACGGAGTTCGCCCTCGTAGGCGGCCATGTGTCGGAGGCAGACCTCTCCGAGGCAAACCGGCCCGCCCATCAATTCCTCGATAATGGCCAGGAGCTTCGGATGTCGCAGGAGTTCATCGATATCGGGGGCTGAAATCAGGGCATCACAATTGATCGACTGGTGAAGGCCAGACCCCGGCCACATTCGGGCAAAGTTGTCCCGATCACTTTCATATAGCTCTGTGTAACGGGCGACCTCATCTTTGGTGAACAGGCCGGGAATGACCAGGTAGCCGTTCTCTTGGAAAAATTTATAGGTATCGGAAGCCATGCTGGAATCTCTTTGAAAGTAATACTGCCGACCACACCCCAGGGTGGTGTGGTCGGCAGTATTGGCAAATCCAGGAAGCGAATCAATGCTGAAACAAAAGCTAATTTGAATTCAGCTCGCCGCCGTCACGAACTCACCCTCACAACCTTCCCTGAGTCCGCGGCTTCTTGTGCGCACAGGCACGTCTCCGTCACGGTCAGGATATCCTCCTGAAGTTTCTTACGGCTGCCTTCGGCCGCAACCAAAGCCGACGAAATATTGCTCTTAATCTTCCGGAGGCACTGGCACTGGACGAGGGCACTGGATCATGAATAATTGAACCAGTCAACACAGCCAAACAAGGAGACCGAACGATGAGTGCAACGACAGGATATCGACACATAACAACGGACAGCGGTGGAACACCACGGATTGGACGTACTCGATACAAGGTCATTCACCTGGCTGGCGAGCATTATCACTATGGTTGGACTGGCGAAGAGATTCTCCGACAACACCCGGACCTGAAACCGGAACAAGTCTACGCTGCATTGACTTATTTCTACGACCATCACGATGAGCTGGTCAGGGAACTGAAGGAATCGGCCCAGGAAGTAAATGCGCAGCGGTCTCATCAGAAGTTGTCCCGCGCGGAACTGCTTGCGAGAAAATAAATGGCGCTTTCGCTTTACATGGATGTCCACATTCCCTCCGCGGTCACCGAGGGTCTCAGGCGAATGGGCATTGACGTGTTGACCAGCCAGGAGGACGGGACCAGGGAAGCGCAGGATGATGCATTGCTGGCTCGTGCCACGGAGTTGGGTCGGATTCTCTTTTCACAGGACCAAGACCTGCTTGGCATTGCATCTGTGTGGCAATCCAAAGAGAAGCCTTTCTCAGGTCTGGTGTTCGCACATCAGGAGGGAGCCAGTATTGGGCGGTGCATTGAGGACATCGAGTTGATTGCCCTATGTTGCTCGGAAGGCGAAGTTGCGAATCAGGTAATCTTTCTGCCGCTTGACTGAAGAAACAAATTGAATGGCCTACATCCGATCATCGGAACCACACTTCATGGTGACGATGCCGCCGGCCGTAGCTCTGGCCTCCAGGCCGGAGTGATTTTTCTGCGAACCTGACGGCCCGCTTACACCGCCCTTGAGGGCAGCGCTACGTTGGACACCGAAGGTCTTACTGACTCACAGGTGAAACTTGCCGGCCTCGTTGACCTTATTCTGTGCCCCTCCATTGAGCACAAACTCATCCCGCTTTTCCCAGCCGTCTACCGCGAGGTCTATGACCATTTTCGGCACATTGTACGTTAGCGTCTTCGGCTATGATCTCGTCGTGTGGTTCATTTCTTGTCACGAACTCACCCTCACAACCTTCCCTGAGTCCGCGGCTTCTTGTGCGCACAGGCACGTCTCCGTCATGGTCAGGATATCCTCCTGAAGTTTCTTACCGACTGGCCCACGCTTCTCAGCCAACAACTCATTAAAGAAGTTTTCAAATACTGGCGTCCATTCGGGCAGCGCTACATTCACATGGTCAGATTCAGCCGTCGTCACTTGCAGTGTGTTTCTGGAAATACTGGCCTCGGCGACCGCCTTCGTGCCAACCAACCGAATCCAATCATCGCCGTGGGAAGAAGCGCCCTTGGGACGGAAATAATCCATGCTGATCGTGGCGTGGCCCCCGCCGGTCAGGCCCAGGACAACGCCTGCATGATCCGGACAGTCAGACCATTCATCCGGGTTGATCTGATTTGATTCCATGGCGACGGCAGAGGTAAAACTCTCGCCGGTTGCCGCCATGATGAAACTCATGGCGTGAACGCCAACCCAGCCCATGATGCCGCCATTCGCCTTTGTAAATCGCCACGCGCGCTCGTCGTTCCAGGGGTAGGACTTTCGAGCGTTCACCATGACCACTTTGCCGATGGTACCGTCATCAACCAGCGCTCGGATTGCCTGTAGAGTTGGCTGGCCGCAGTTGTTGCTCATGGTGCTGATGCAAAAGACATCGTTGGCATTGATAGCTGCCTTGAGTTCTTCAAAGCGTTTACGATTGGGCACCAATGGTTTTTCAGCGATGACATGCACTCCAGCGTTGAGCGCGTCCAGGATGCAATCGGTTAAGAGGTCAAGGCGGGTGCTGATGATGGCGACGTCCGGTTTGATCGCAGAAAGCATGGCCCTGTGGTCATCGAATATCTGCGAGTCATCCGCGGCGCTTGCATGCTTCCGTAAGAAACTCGGGTCCTCTTCGGCGTGCGCTTTCGCCAGGGCCACGAGCTTGACGTTGTCCATGCTATTCATGGCCTGAATGGGCGTGCCCAGATGGCCCCATGCACCGATGGTGACGACTTTGAGATTGTTCATATCTGGCGGGTAATTGATTCTGGAATCTATAAGTGACAGGTATGCTCTTTCGGATTACAAATTCGTTCCTCACATGCCTGTCCTATGCTCAGCCGATCAACATTAATCACTGCTGCCCTTCTGTCTAATCTATTTCTGCATGTCTGGGCAGAAGAGACTAAGACCAGAAACGACATCCTGCTTGAAGCCGAAGAATTCAAAGGACGCGGCTGGACTAAATCTGAAATGGGCTATTGCTGGGGCGCGCCTCATTTGTGGTCGCGTGCCAAGCTTGAAGCAGACGCGGGCCCTCGTCCGGCCAGGGCGACAAAGACCACGACTATCCCAAAACCCGGCCGCTACAACCTCTGGGTGCATTACGAAAGCGTCGCTGGCTTCGACAGCTATTTCACTGTGCGTGTGATTCAGAACCGCAAAGAGAAGCTGGCTGCTCAATTTGGCCGAAAAGAGACGAGTACGTTCTGTCCGTTTGCCCCGACACCCCTGACGACTCACGACTTGCGCTGGTGGTATCACCACGGCGACCTTGTCTACGACAATCGAGAGGTGGAACTCGAGGCGGGGGAGGCAACCGTCGTCATTGAGAAGGCGGGAAACGGTCCGTCACCCGCCAAACGTTTCATCGATTTTCTGTATCTGACAGATGACCTCCAGGACAATCCCATCAAGGCTGGCTCACCGGGCTGGTTCGAAAACTTCATCAATCGCACGGCGGACACCAATCTGGTTTACATGCGCTTGACGGTCTCTCTGGATGCGCCCACACCACTGGCCATTCACGGTGTCACCTACTGGCCACACCAGCCTCCCTATTATGTTTTTGGCCAGGCGTTCATGGGTTTGAAAGGCAAAGGTGCTGACAAGTGGTCTTATCGAGTGCCGGAACTTGACGAGTTCCTGAAACCGGGCGAATCAACACCTTGGATGCCGATTAAAGTCAGGACGACCGGCGACAATCGTTTCTGGATGAGAGCCTGGCCATCGAGCGAAAGTCATTTCACAACGCTTAAGCGCTACTCCAGCACTTATAAGGAACTGATCGAAAGCATCACGCAGCCGGTAGATCTTAGAGGCCTTCGCATCGAAGTGGCCGCCGACCAGATGGGCAAAAGAATCCTGCGAACCATCACCGTCAACGAGTCTGTCTCGGAATTCAGCGTGTTCATGACTCGACACTGCCGAGAGCCGGAACACATCACGACCTGGAATGAAGTTAACGCCGTGCGGCGGCAGGCCATTATCGATGCCAAACCAATCGGCCGGCTGCCGGAACGATTTCCGATAACGGTCGGGTTCTGGCAGATCCCTCAGCTCGATATCACCCGGTCCATGGGCGAGACCTGGCCGAACATCGGCGAACTGATCGACGGAGAGACCATGCAGAAGCACGGCTTCAAGGGTTTCAAGGTGGATTGGTATGTGGGCTACGTGAAGAAGCCGGATCAGAAGCTCTACGATGCCTATCGCGTGCTCAGCCAGAAGCGGCAGGAGGATTTCAAAAAACTCGGGGTGGCAGACGGCTATCCCAAGGTTATCAAGCTGATCGACGAGCCGTCTATGTGGTCACTCACTCATATGGGTCAGGACGAGTTTTTTCATACCGGCTTCCAGAAATACCTCAAGGAGCAAAGACTGGCGCCGGAAAAATTCCTTAACGCCGAAGCCGCGGCGAAGGTCGCCTCAGAAGCGAAGACGGGCAAGAAGTTGAGCGAAGAGGAATTGTTCAAACTCATAAGACTTGGCAACAATACAGACCACACTTGGAATCCTGAGCTTTACTACCACAGCCAGATTTATCGCTCACTGGCCTTCGCCGATTATTACCGACCCTACACTGAGATCGCGCATGAGGTCTACGGCAAGGACTGCATTGGCTGTCCGGTGAATCTTGCGCCCAACAAGATGAGCTTTCAGCAGGGGTGGCTCGACGGGATCGACTACATCGATTTTTTCAGAAGCAAGGCCAGCACGATGATGCTGTCCGAATCCTGGCACGACAACGTCCCGGGCCTCGTCAGCCAGCTCGATGCGACGATGATGGACCTGTTTCGCTGCGCGGCCAAGTATCACGATCACCCGTTCGGCCAATACGCCGTCTGCGATACCAACCGGGCCATTGACGGCATCTCAACCGCAATAAAATCTCTGGCCATCGTCTCGCATGGCGCAACGTTCCTCGAGTATTACTGCGGGGAAGGGGCCTACCCGGGCAGTACCGATGGCCCCATTCTCGAGCAGAAGGATCTACTCCAGGAAATCACCCGGTTGAACTACGCCATCGGAGAAGTTGAAGACATCCTGCTCGATGGCGAATTACCGAAGGCCGAAGTCGCGCTCCTCTGGAATCGTACGAGTCACATCTGGGACAGCGCGCCTGAACGCCGGAACTTCAGCGACGAGTGGTTCAATGTCTACCTTCAGGAATTCCAGTGGCTGCACCTCGCTTTACGTCACGCGGGAATCTGGGTCGACATCGTCACCGAAGACGACTGCGCTGAAGGGCGCCTGAAAGATTACAAGGTGCTCTACCTCGTCGGCGAACAGATCCAGGAAAACGCCGCCAAAGCCATCCGCGATTGGACCGAAAGCGGCGGGTGTCTCTTCTCACCCGCAGGAGGCGGCCTCCGCAACGAATACAACCGACCACTCGATACCTTGAAGGAGATCTACGGCATTACCGAGAGCCAACTGACACGCGTCCACCGAACGATGAACCTGAAAGTAGAGCTCCCACGCCAGGCCGCCATAGATCGACTCTATTCTGCAGATGCTGATTTCGTAATCACCGCAATGGATGCCTTCGCTTTCCGTCAGAGTTTTCCAAAACCAACCGGAAAAGTGCTCGCGTATTTTGCCGACCGCACAACGCCGGCAACGGTTCAGAACGATTATGGCAAAGGCAAAGCCTGGCTTTGCGGCTCACTGCCGGGCGTTGCCTATATGAAACCTTCCGTTCCCGTCGGCATTTTCAGCCGCAGCCTCGAGCCGGATGACCTGATGCACTTCCGCCCGACGAAGTTCAACGATGCGGTCAGAGAACTGATCACGATTCCTGCTATGAAGGCAGGCGTCAAACCCTCTGCCGTTTGCAATCCTGTCTACGTCGAAGCCGTCCTATGGAAGAAGGGCAATCAGCACCTGCTGATTCTCAACAATCACTCTGGCAAGCCGCTGGATGAGGTCACCATTACTGTTTCAGGGCTCGGCACTGCGAAGTCATTTCGAAGCCAACAGAAGAACACGATCAAGGCAAGCGGGGAGGGCGTTGACCTGAAGCTCAGCCTGCCCCTTCGGCTTTATGATTTCGTTTACATTGAGTGAGCGGGAACGCGTCAGATTTGCTGGTAAGGTAATGGCTCGTTCCCCAGAAAGTCATCCCCGGTCTGAGAGAACCATGAGGACACCTTTGTCAAAGCTGGTCGAGAACAAAATCCTGCAAGGCGAATTGCTGGAAGAAATCTGGGAGAAGCATCCATTTGTGATCAGCGCCTGGCATTTCGGCTCTACCCTAAGAGGGGACGCACGCCCCGAAAGTGACGTGGATATCGCCGTGCTCACTGAAACAACTGGCGAAGACATCATCCTGGAATTGGCTCAACTGGAGAATGACATAGCACGCCAGTTGGGCGGGGCAGCCATCGACCTGGTGGTTTTGAATGAGCAGGCGGTTGTTTTCCAGCACAAAGTCCTCGCGACAGGCAAGCTCATCTACGATTGCAAGCCTCAACAGCGTGCCTTGTTCCAGGCTCAGGTCATCTCGTGGTATTGCGATTTTCTACCCACGTTGAAGCTGTTTGAGAAATACCGTCTCAAGGGACTCAGAAGGAGGGCGGGAATCCGGTGAATCTCTCTGATATTCAAACTAAGCTGGATACTGTCAGCGACAATCTGGATAGGCTTGGGCAATTACCCACAGAAACCTACGAAGAGTTCGTCTCCGATTTTCGCACAGTCGATTCAGCGCTACACCGACTGCAGACAGGTATTCAAGCATTGGTCGATATTGCAGCTTACGTCGTCAGCAATCTTGGACTCAGGACTCCGTCATCGTCCATCGACGTAGTGAATGCGCTCCACGAAGCGGGGCATTTGTCAGAGCCTGAAGCGGCAAAATTCACAAAAATGGTGCAATTCAGGAATCGAGTTGTCCACCTCTACAACAGAATCGATCACCAGATTATCTACGACATCATCACGAAAGAACTGGACGATATTCGGGGTTTCTACGCAATTCTCCTGGACCGGATTGAGGCTGATGCAGAATGAAAGCCACATCGGGGCTGTGAGTTCTTCCTTGTTCTTTCACAAGGGCTGCAGAAGGCTGATAAGCGTTTCTGCTTCATCTTCCGTCATCCTCAGTTCCCCGCGGATCGGCTGGGAGTCATCAAAACTTGCGCCGAGGCTGCTCACTTCGGGCTGTTGATTGGTCATCAGGTGCGAGCAGTTCTCAAAAGACAATCCGATTGAATGGTTGCCGTCTCGCGAGATCTTGACCAACAACGGATCACACCCTCCTTCCTCAGTGGGCAACTCACAGATACGATCTGCGTTGTAACGGGAATCAACAAGCTGGCAGACGGATTGAAGCATGCCGTCTTTGAGCGCATAAGTGCGTACGCCATCGATGTCTTGGAAGACATGCGATGAACCACAAGACAGTTCAATGGTAATCGGCACTCTCTTGAGGCGGGTAAATTCGAAACAGAGAACATCCCCGGTTGATTTGAACTGAGTGTCAAGGACGCCTTCTCCACAATGCTTGTAGATTGTTTTCCATTCGATTCCTTCAGTCTGAATTTCAGTTTCAGGACTCAGCGGCTCGCCACCGTCCATTCGAACAATCCAGACAGGATTGAATTCGGGCAATACGTTTCCACCAGGCACGAGCATTTTTGCTTCCTCTAGATCTAAGTAAGACAAGTGATCCTCGAACGCAGAATAATCATCCGCCTTTCGTCACACAACAGTGTCATCTTTCGAATCAGATTCCTGTGAACATCACGGTTGTGAGGGTCGCGCACATCTATAGAATACCGCCGCTTGATTTCGGGGCGTGGCTCAGCTTGGTAGAGCGCTGCGTTCGGGACGCAGAGGTCGCTGGTTCGAATCCAGTCGCCCCGACCAGATACACCCTTGCAGGAAATAATCTTGCAAGGGTTTTTTCTTGCCCCTTTCGGCAGTTATTGCGCCTGCCCCTTTTCTTGCCCCCATCGCTGCCCCTTTCGGGATGGTAACCGGTCAGAAAACGCGGGCAGGCCAGGATTGGTGGTTCCGGCTGGAATCCAACTGAAACAACTCAATCAGTGTCAGAGAATCCGAAGCTTGAGTCTTGATTTCTTTCGGATTCTTCTCCTGCAAATGACATTAGAGAGAGCCTTGTCACTTCTCTCATTCGCAGGTGTTTAAAGAATTGCAGAAGCGAAGAACATCAGCATGGACCTGCCTGTCCAGGGGTTTCTTCCTTAGCTGGTTGGCTCTCTTTCTTGCATCATCAACAGTTGTAGCCTTGACAGACTGGATAAGCTTCCCGTCCTTACGAAGTTGATAGCCCTGAAATGCTGACGTGGTGTTGAGTTCACACCTGGTTCCTTCAAAGTCTCTCGACTCTTCATTAACGAGCGAAGCTCCTACTTCAGGCCAGTATCGGGGAAATTGGCTCTGCTGGCTCGACTCCGGTGAGTTTGAAGTCGAGACCACGTGAGCGGAACGTGAGGCGCTCGTGGTCGATGCCCATGCAGTGCAGGATGGTGGCGTGCAGATCGTGGGCGGTGACGGGGTTCTCGGCGATGTTGTAGGAAAACTCGCAGCTCTCGCCGTAGGAGATACCCGGCTTGATGCCGCCGCCCGCAAGCCATACAGAGAAGCAGCGCGGGTGGTGGTCGCGGCCGTATTGTTTAGGGCTCAGCTTCCCCTGGCAATAGACCGTGCGACCGAATTCGCCGCCCCAGAGTACCAGCGTCTCATCGAGAAGCCCTCGCTGTTTGAGGTCCTTCAACAGGGCAGCTTGCGGCTGGTCCACGTCCTGGCATTGCATCGGCAAGTCGCGGGTGACGCTGCCGTGGTGGTCCCATCCGCGGTGGTAGAGTTGGATGAAGCGCACATCGCGCTCGGCCATACGGCGAGCCATCAGGCAGTTGAACGCATAGCTGCCCGGCTTGCGGACGTCGGGGCCATACATTTCGAGGGTGGCCGGAGATTCATCGGAGAAGTCAGTGAGGTCGGGGACGCTGGCCTGCATGCGGTAGGCCATTTCATACTGGGCGATGCGGGCGAGAACTTCGCTATGGCCGCTGGCCTCGGCCTGCCTGCCATTAAGTTCGGCGAGCATGTCGAGCATCTTTCGGCGGTCGGAGCGACTCATGCCTTCCGGGTCGTTGAGGAACAGAACGGGATCTCGACCGGCACGGAACTGCACGCCCTGGTGCTGGCCCGGGAGGAAACCGGCCCCCCACAGATGCGAGAACAGGGCCTGCATCTGGCCCCGCCCCCGGCTGATCATGACGACGAAGGTTGGTAGATCCTCGTTGGCGCTACCGAGCCCATACGAGAGCCACGCTCCCATCGAGGGGCGACCGGGGAGCTGGTGGCCCGTCTGTATAAACGTCACCGCGGGGCTGTGATTGATCTGCTCGGTAAGCATCGATTTGATCACACACATTTCCCCGGCCATCTCTCCGGTCTGGCGCAGCAGATCGGAGACCCACAGTCCTTCCTGGCGGTTGGGGTGTTTGGTGAAAGTGAAGGAGGAGGGGGCGATCGGCAGGCGCGGCTGGTTCGAGGTCATTCCGGTGAGGCGTTGCGAGCCACGTACCGATGGCGGGAGGTCCTTGTCGTAAAACTCCTGGAGCCCGGGCTTGTGGTCGAAGGTATCGAGCTGCGAAGGAGCGCCCTCCTGGAAGAGGTAGATGATTCGCCTGGCCTTCGGAGCGAAATTAGAACCTGCGGCGGGTAACGAATTCCCGGCGGCGAGTAGCTGCCCGAGCGCAGGGCCGCCAAGCAGGCCGAGCCCGCCGGTCGCCGCCCCTTTGAGGAGTCCGCGGCGGTTGATATTGAGTAAGCTGTCGTTGAGTGGATCCATGGCTTTGTTCAATCGAGCAGTTGGCAGTTGTCCCGGAGGGACGGAGGAAAATCGCGCCTGGTTTTGAACCTTATCGTTACCTGCATTCTATCTTTTGAACACCAAAGGTGTTCCGTCTTACAGCCCAGGGTTCGCGATTCTGCGAGCAACCCTGGGTTCTCGGAAGAAGACGGAGCCCTCAACCCCAACGGGGTTGCGTCCATACAATCCGGCCTTGAAAGCAGTTGGGTATGGATGCAACACCTTCGGCGTTGATCGGAAATCGTCCTCCGGTCCCAGGGTAGCTCGCAAAGCCTCGCAACCTTGGGCTATAGGATACAACCTCCTTCGGGGTTGCAGAAAATGTGGGTAACGACAGGGCTTGATACCTTTGGCGATTTGCCTCAGTCTCTTCGGGACTATCGAGAGTCGAGAATATTTTGGCCTGAATCCCAATGGCTAACAGCTCCTTTCAGAATCAATCTCTAACGATGGTTTCGTCGAGGTTCAGGACAGTGCTGGCGATCAGCATCCAGGCGGCGAGCTGCGGCTCGTCGCTCCACGGGGCGATCCTGGTGGCGGGCTCGATGGCCCACACACCGACTTGGCCCCCCTTGAAAGCGCCACCGTCTGCATCTTGCAGGCCCAACTCCATAATTTGAATATCGCGGTCTCCTACTTTGAACAGGTTACCGATCGTGAGCTGGAGTGGCCCGCGACGATCCGCCGGGTCATCGACGTGAGCGGCATCGAAGTCGAAGAGGGTTGCAGCCTCAGGCGACTGTGGCTCGAGGCCGACAGTGAATTTTGCGTTGCCGGCGGCCCAACGTCCGGCATGTTTGTGTCCCTCGAGCGTCAGCTTGCCGAATCCTTGTGCGTATCGGGACGCAACTAGCGACGCCGCTGGACCTGTAGAAAAAGCGTTGCCTTGAGCGCCGGAAATATCCGCATCCCAGAAAGCATTCGTGTCCTCGCCACCGATCAGATATTGGGTGTGCGCGGAGAGGGTAATCGGGGTGATCGCCACGTAGGCGTAACCGTCGGCATCTGGCTTCGAGCCGTCTGGAACTGTCACAGAGGCCAGCAAGGTCGGGCCCTCGCCGGGGAACTCGCCCTGCTTGAGCAGAGCCGCCGCATCCTTGGGCGACGCCTTGAACCGCGCCTCAAAGTTCGTCAGCCCTTCGCCCAGTGTCTCGATATCTGCGGGTGACGGGCTGCGGCCGGTGACTCGCCGGAACAGGGACGCGAGCCGGTCAGTTTTGCTTCCATCGGTTTTCAACGTGCGCATGGCGAGCAGCTTCGCGCACTCGAGATGTTGCTCGTCGTTCATGGTGGCGAGCGCTTGCAGTGGCGTGTTGGTGGGCGTTCTCAGGGCATTGCAGCCGTTTCGCTCCGGGGCGTCGAAGATGCTCATCGTCGGCGGCGGGCTGGTGCGTTTGTGGAAGGTGTAGATGCTGCGGCGATAGAGGTCGTCACCCTTGCCCTGCACGAAACGTCCCGTTGTCGAGCCTGGGTTGGCCTTCTCGTCCCACAGTCCTGGCGGCTGGTAGGGCTTGACGGGCGGTCCGCCGAGTTTTTCGACGAGCAGACCGGAAGTAAAGAGCGCGGTATCACGAATCTGCTCGGCGCTCAAACGCTGCCGCGGAAAGCTTCCAAGAAGGCGGTTGTCCGGATCGGCCTGCGCCAGATCGGGGCGGCCCGAGGACGACTGCCGGTAGGTGTCGCTGGTGACGATGAGGTGCAGCAGTTCTTTGGTTCGCCACGTTTTCTGGAATTCGACGGCAAGGAAGTCGAGCAGATCCGGGTGGCTGGGGTACGCCCCTTGAACGCCAAAGTCATCCACGGATTCAACGAGGCCCGTGCCGAAAATTCTCTGCCACAGGCGGTTAACCGTGACGCGTGCGAGAAGCGGGTTCTGTTCTGAAACCAGCCATCGGGCGAGTCCGAGGCGGTTCTCGGCTGTTCCTTCGAGTGCAGCGCCGAGGACGCGCGGAGGTCGGCGTGTTACGGGACGGGCTTCTTCGGGCTGGTCGTACTGACCGCGCTTGAGGACGAAGGCGGGTTTGGGCTTCTTGCCCTCGTCCATGATCATGACCCCGACCATCGCCCCGTTCGGATCGAGTGGTGAAGCGATCTTGATTAGCGGTGGGTAGGCGGGAGCGGTGCCGCTTTCGTGTTTCTCTGTGCTGGAGTTGAAGTAGGAGAGCAGGCTGTAGAAATCCTCCTGCGGGAGCGGGTCGAACTTGTGATCGTGGCAGCGGCAGCAGTTCAAACTGAGGCCGAGGAAGATGGTTCCGACGGTCTCTACGCGGTCGGCAGCGTATTCGTTGAGATACTCGTCAGGGATGGTCCCACCCTCGACGGTGATCGGATGGTTGCGCAGGAAGGCTGTGGCAAGGGTCTGCGTGGGCTTCGCATCCGGGAGCAGATCGCCGGCGAGTTGTTCGACGACGAACTGGTCGAACGGCATGTCCTTGTTGAACGCGTCGATCACCCAATCGCGCCATGGCCAGCCCGTGCGCAGGACATCCTGGAGGTAACCGTTGCTATCGCTGTAGCGTGCCAGGTCGAGCCAGCTCGCCGCCATCTGTTCGCCGAAGCGGGGCGAAGCGAGCAACCGTTGAACCTGTCGCTCATAGGCGTCAGTTGCCCGATCTTTGAGAAAAGCGTCGAGTTCTTCAGGGGTCGGGGGCAGCCCGGCCAGGTCAAACGACAGCCTGCGCAGCAAGGTTTCGCGGTCGGCCCTGGGAGAGAGGTCGAGGTTCGAAACGGCGAGTCGCCTGCGGATGAAGATGTCGATCGGATTGCGGTCGCTAGCGGAGACTTTGGGGCGTTTTGGGGGGATGAATGCCCAGTGCTCTTCGTATTCGGCGCCAGCCTCGATCCATCGGCGTATCGTCTGTTTCTGCTCGGCGGTCAACGTCTTGTGAGCCTCGGGCGGCGGCATGACTTTGTCCGGGTCGGGATCATTGATGCGATGCCACACCTCGCTTGCTTCGGGGGCGCCTGGGACAATCGCAATCTTGCCGCTTTTCAATTTACCGAAGGCGTGCTTTTGCATATCGAGCTGCAGACCGGCCTTGCGATGTTTAGCGTCGCGGCCGTGGCAGGCGAAACAGTTCTCCGAAAGGATCGGACGGATGTCCCGGTTAAAGGTCGGGTTTGGATTGGCCTCCGCCAATGCGACGTTCACCAATCCCAACATGCCTGCCAGAACCAGCCCATTCATCTCAACGAAACGATTCATCAGTTTCACATTTCCGCTTTCATATTTCGCATATTCATTGCAAGTCTTACTTCGACACCTGCAGAGGAAAAGCAGCGGATTCGTTGCCGAGGATATCGCGGCAGCGAAGGTGCCAGTGCAGCTTGTTTGGATCAAGGTGTTTCGGCAAGGGCGACTCGATAGTGCGGGCGTGTGGCTCGACCTTTTGCACTACAAGTAGCGGATCACCCCGGCCTCCTGCGTTGTCGTGGGCGGTGATTGTAAAACTGAACTGCGGGAGCATCTTCGAATCGATCTCCCACGTTATCGCAATGTTTCCATTCTCCGCTGTGCTCACTTTTCCAGACTGGATCTTGATGGCCGCGTAGCCCGGTTTTGTCTCATGGCGCTCAATCGAATGATTCGACGGGTTGGTGGTCGTCGGCTCCGTCTCACTGCCGCCCGCCGTCATGAAATAGAATTCGCCGTCCGCGTCCTTCGCCACACCACCGTTCCAGTTGGTTTTGAAATTGAACGAGCGTTTTCCTTCCGAGAGATCCCAACTGTTCACCGAATAGCGGGCGGCGCCGAAGGCATGCCACTCGCCACTGGGTTTGCGTTTCCAGCCGTTGCGGAGGTGGGTGGTGCGTCTGTTCTTACCGGTTTCCAGCCAGTCCTCGATGAAAGAATCGTTGCCGCCGTTGAAATACGCGTCCTTTGCGGCGACGTCCATCGTCACCATATGCGTCCACTCTCTGGTCTTGTCCGATCTCACCCAATAGCCGTAGAAAGTGTGATCGCCCACCGGCCAGCAGCGGGCTACCAGCGTGTACCAGACATCGGTGTCCCAACCGAGTGTGAAGTTCCACGATTTCAGGCCGGTGCCCTCGCCGCCGAAGTTTTGTGTCAGCGTGCCGGGCCCGCGGTACGCGGCATTGATAGGTGCCGTGTGCTCCTTGTGATCCCAGATCGAAAAAATGTAATTGTGTGCCTTCGGATGCGCCTGAATCCCTGCGTAGCCCGCCCCCTTGCCGCTCCACCCGAGCGCCTCGTAGTAGGTGTACATCGTCTCACCGTCTTTCGGTACACGAACTTCGTTGATCAGGATGTCGCCTGGGAAGCTCGCATCGTTGTAGACCATGTGCGACGAGGGCGCTGCATTCTGTCCGGCTGTTGCGACGAGGGCGCTGGAAAGATAGAGCGCTGCGGCCAGTAATTGGGAGTTCATTGGTTCGTATTCCACACTGCGTTCATATTGTCGTGTTGTTATTTTTACAGCCCGATGTTGGTGCCTGCTGTGCGGACACCGACCGGTAAGATTGCTTCCAGGTTTTCACACTCCAGCTCTATCCGAAGCTTCTCTACTTACTTCCGCTTGTCCAACGACGCCACATACATGATGCGAAGTGCGGGCGGCCCAACCTTGCGGAGCGAGTCCTCAGTCAAACTTTGGCACTTCCACCGGGGTGCCGCCGCGCTCTCTGGACAATTCGGACATCAGCCCCGGAGCGGTCATGTTCACGGCATCGATAACGTCAATCGGTGGCGGGGTGTCATTGATGATGCAACTGGCAAAGTCCTGGATCATGAGCGGCGTGCCGCCGTCGTAGCCGGCATCTGCTGCTTCCCTGGAAATCTGTCTCCAACTCGCCGGGAGATACTGCTCAAAATCGTTCAAGCTCTGCCACTCGCCACGCGGTGTCTTGCCGGCAATGTGGATCTTATGCGCCTCTCCGGGCCCGCGCGGCGCTTCGTAGGCGGCGCCAGTGCCCTGAAGACCGAAATAGGTGAAGTTGTCCGGGCGCGTTGAAAAGAAGTCGAGCCGGATGCGGATGAGCTTGCCTCTCTCGGTCTCGCAAAGCACCACACAAGTATCATCAGCCGTGGCCCAGTCCATGTGGTGTTGACCAGAACCCATGCAACAGACTGTCTTGATACGTTCGCGGAATGCCTGGTACAGCGGGCCAAGATTGTGGGTGATGTATTGATGCCCGCGGCGGAGGGCAAGCTCCTGAGTACGCCAGTTTGAGCCCTGATCCGGGTGAGTCAGGCCCCCCTTGAAATCCTGAATCTGGTCCGCCTCTCCGTAGTAAAGTTCGCCAAACAGTCCGGCGCGCACCATCTCCAGAACGATGCTCCAGGAGCGGATGTAACAGTAATTTTCGGCAAACATGTACTTGGCTTCAGACTGGTTGGCGGCCTCGACCAGTTCGTGACACTGCTCAATACTGGTCGCGGCGGTCACTTCGCAGAGGACATGCTTTCCCGCGCGGAGTGCGGCAATTGAGTGTTCGACATGCACCGGCATCGGCGTCGCTACGATGACCGCGTCAACGTCGGAATCCATCAGGGCCTCCAGCGAATTGAAAGTCGTCTCGACACCAAGCTCATCGGACGCGCGCCCGAGCGCCTCCTCAGAGACGTCGCAGATTGCTGTAAGCGATGCACCGGCTGCGTACTGAATTGCCCGGGCATGACGCATGCCGCGACGAGCACCTAGTATTCCGATCCGAATGGGCTCCATGGCCGTTACCTCTTTCTGCTTTCCAGCTCTGTGCCTGATTGCTCACCGGGACGTAATTAAAGTCATCTTGAAGCCGTTAGGACTTTGATCGAAATTAAGTTTCCAACTTCGGCCGAATGATATCCCTTTTAACTGTCCCGAAGGGACCCAGGCGACTAGCCCCTGGTTTTAACCAGGGGTGGGATTACAAACCCGACTCCAGCCCCGAAGGGGCGACGGCGGCGGCTCCGTCGCCCCTTCGGGGCTTCGATGCGTTTTTCCAATTCTGTCCCCAGGTTGAAACCTGGGGCTAATTGCCTCCGTCCCTTCGGGACTATTGAATGTGGCAACATTATTTTGGCCGGAGTCCTTACTCCAACTCCCGCCGTGAGGCTTGAAGTTACGACTCGTTGAGCACGGCCTCAGGAACCTCTGGAAAACACGCGGCATGCACCTGCCGCATCAAAATCAAAATCTCGGTCGAGCGGATAAATTGGACGCTGCACACTGTGGTACGGCAGCTCTTCAATGACCTCATTCGAGAAGCCAGGACTCAACGCCATGACGTGCCGCGGCGCGATATCACGAAGCTCAGGGAAAAGGTAACCCAGTTTGATCACCACGATGCTGAATGCCAGAGGGTCCAGACCCAAATCTTTGAACTGCTGCAACCGGGTGTAACCGCGCCGGTCGGCAGCGATGACGAGTTTGATGCCTTCGGTCAGCACAACTGCTTCACGTCCGTTCCTGGAAACGTGCTCGACCACAGCCTTCACCTTCAACGGCTTAAAGTTGGTGTCGAGCTTTCCACCAAGTTCCAGTTCGACTTCCGTTCCGCAGCCGGCCTCGACACACTGGAAGACCGCGGCTTTGTCAGAAATTCCTGCAACAAGCACATTTTGCGATTCAGCTCTTATCAAGTGTTCAAGAAACAACGGAATGTCTCCGGCTCCACCGGCAGTCGTGTTGTCGCCGGAATCTGTGAGAAAGACGCATCCGTTCGCTTCCCCGGCAAGCCGAATGCTTTCTTCGATATCAGCAGTTTCAACGTCGAATCCAAATTTTTCTCTCTGCTTCCACACCTCGCCGGCAAGCTCTACGGCCCCGGCGCGTGCGGTCTCCCCGTCATCCGCATGAACAAAAACAGTCATCGCCGCACCGGGCACGTCGGCCCAGGCAAAACCGCACATGAGTGAAGCAGTCCAGACACCCTCACGAGCATCGATTTCAGGCAACCTCTGATAAAGTGTTTTGCCGGGCTCGACTTCAGTGATTGCCTTTTCACCAGGCAGGAGCAGTGGCACTCTCACATGTGCGGACGCGGGTCGTCTTCCGGTCTCGATACACCGGATCAGCAGTTCAATGGTACGGCGTCTTGTCGCATCCTGATCACGATGCGGGGCGGTACGGTACGCATGAAGAATGTCCGCGGCCTGGCAAAGTTCCGGCACCACGTTGCCGTGAAGGTCGAGGCTCGCGGCGATCGGGACATCCGGGCCGACCAGTTCCCTTACTGCAATGACCAGGTCACTCTCCCCGTCTCCGATACCGGTCACTTCCATGGCCCCGTGAAGAGGCATGTAAATGCCATCCAGTGGGAGCGCGGCTTCCAGTCCAGTGAGGATCTCGTTTTTCAGGGATTCGTACGCTGCATGCGTGATCGGTCCGGAAGGTGTTGCAGAAGCGGTAAGCAGCCGCGCCCATTCCACCGATTTGAATTCTGCCAGGACAGGATCGTTGATCTCATTTCCACGACGGATGTTGAGGTCCGCGAGTTCGGTGGGCAGCGAAGTGAACGTATTTGTTTCGTGGGCGATGCCACAACATGCGATTTTCATAGTTTAGGAAGAAAGGAGTGTTGGAGTGGAGGAGGGGTGGAGTGATGGAGTGATGGAGTGATGGAGTGATGGAGGGGTGGAAGAGGGGAAGAGGGGAAGAGGGGCATCCCCGCTCTCGTTTCTCCATGAGTTTCTTTGAATTCTGACCCTGTAATACCAAACCCGTGTGCATAATCGCTAATGCTAATTATGTTCACGCTCCCAGATGTCGAACGTCGAACCCGCTCCAGAGTCTGTATTTGTCACTTCTCCGCATGTGCGGAGATCTTTTTAACCACGGATGAAGAGGGGCCACGGAAGACTCAACACTCCCACACTCCATCACTCCCACACTCCATTCTTCTCCTCCCACACTCCTTTCTTCTCCTCCCACACTCCTTTCTTCTCCTCCCACACTCCTTTCTTCTCCCCCATGCTTGAACCTGATTTTGAAACTTTCAGTCAGCACTATGCCACGTCCAAGACCGTGCGCGTGCATTGCTGCTATCTTTCCGACTCGTTGACGCCCATTTCCGCATTCCAGCGGCTGCAGGAGGGGCCATATTCCTGCCTGCTCGAAAGTGTTACGGGTGGAGAATATGTCGGACGGTATTCATTTGTGGCGAGCTCTCCTATTGGCCAGTTCCGAGCCCGGGGAAATCAGGTGGAGATCGAGCGTGATGGCGATTCCAGATCTTATGAATCGGAAGATCCGCTGGCAGACTTATGGGCTCTCACTCAGGAATACGTGCCCATGGTCGAAGATGACCTGCCTCGGCTGGCCGGTGGAGCGGTGGGCTACATGTCGTACGACGCCATACGCTATATCGAACATCTTCCGGATGTTCCGAACGATGACCTGGGGCTGCCGGACCTCTATTTCTGCATCTACGACACCATGCTGATTTTTGACAATGTGGATAAGACCATGCGCATTGTCACAAACATTTTTCCCAGCGAAGCAACCGCGGCAGAGGCATACGAATCAGCGAAGGCAAAGATTGCCGAAGTGGAATCCAAATTAGCGATGGAGATACCGGCCCCGCTGATGCCGATCCAGAAATCGGGGGACACCAATCTTGTGCATGAGTCCAACTTTGAGCCGCAGGCATTCATGGATTCGGTCACAAAGTGCCAGGAGTACATTCGAGCAGGAGATGTCTTTCAGGTGGTCATCTCGCAGCGATTTCATGTCAAGACCGAAGCGCCGCCGTTCGACATTTATCGTGCGCTGCGGTCCGTTAATCCGTCCCCTTATATGTATTACCTCACCTTTGATGACCTCTACTTCGTCGGCGCTTCACCGGAGGTCATGTGCCGCGTGGATGATGGCGAAGTGCACGTGCGTCCGATTGCCGGTACGCGGCGTCGTGGCCGAAACGAGGAAGAAGAGAAGAAGATGGGCGAAGAGCTCCTCAACGATCCCAAAGAAATCGCCGAGCACGTCATGCTCCTTGATCTTGGACGAAACGACGTCGGCCGGATCAGCGAATTCAACTCGGTGAAGATCACGGACAAAATGGTCCTGGAAAAATACTCGCACGTGATGCACATGACTTCCCATGTCATCGGCAAACTTGAGAAGGGCCGCACAGCCATGGACGCCTTTCGTGCCTGTTTTCCGGCCGGGACGGTTTCCGGTGCCCCCAAGATTCGGGCAATGGAAATCATCGATGAGATCGAGCCGACCAAGCGCGGCCCCTATGCAGGCGCCGTCGGCTACTTCGATTTCGCCGGCAACATGGATACCGCCATCACGTTGCGAACTCTGGTCATCAAAGGGACCGACGCCTATGCCCAGGCAGGGGCGGGTATCGTGGCGGATTCAGTGCCCGAACTGGAACACAAGGAATGTCAGAACAAGGCGAGGGCGCTTCTCAAGGCGATTGATGTGGCCGAGCAGCATTTGATGTGAGGGGAAACGTAATGCGTAATGCGTAATACGTAATGCATATCGCAGCCGTAAGGCCGCAACCAAAGCGAAGAGAAGTGCTTCCAACGAATTCAAGGAAACAACGAATGGGGAAGCAAAAATCTTTCAAAGAAAACAAGAAACTCAACGGTAACCGTGTAATGCGTAATGCGTGATGCGTAATGCGCGCTGAGGTGGGGGCGATGTTCGAATCTGAGAGTCTTACAGTTGCTGCTTTTTTCCTCACGTGGCCATTATCGCCTCTTGCGGGCAACGAGTCGCGGACGTATATCATCTTGTGTATCGAGCGGCTGAAGAGTCTGGTTCTGCACCTCTTCAGAACCGGGCCACTTCCCGCATCCATGGCTACCGGGATTCATTGCGATGGCTCATGTCTTTATCTCGCACCTGACTGCAGATGACGAACTCGTGGCCGGGCTGCGGCGGAAGCTGGAAGATCGCGATCTGGATGTCTGGGTCGATTCGCAGATGCTTCGCGGTGGGGACAAGCTCCACGCGGAAATAGCGAAGGCCATCGAACAGGCCGGGCAGTTTATTGCCGCTCGTCGAGGCGGTCGAGGAACTGGGCGCTCTGGCCGAATTGGAGATCCTGCAGCCGCCGACTTATCCCGCGCTCGAAGAAGCACTGAAAAAAGCGAAGGATCAGAAGCAGCCCTTCGATGTGGTTCATTTTGACGGGCACGGGGTGTACGACCGCAAGCTCGGGCTCGGAGCGCTCTGCTTTGAAGACCCGGACGATGAGAAGAAATTGGACCGGCGGGGCATGAAACTGGTTCATGCGGACGACCTGGCCGGGCTGGTGAAGGCGCACCGGATCCCGCTGGTCTTCCTCGAAGCCTGCCAGTCGGCCCAGGTCGAGGAAGACCCCACCTCGTCCGTGGCGGCCAAACTGCTCGAAGAAGGGGTCACCTCGGTCGTCGCCATGAGCCACAGCGTCCTGGTCGAGACCGCCCGCCGGTTCGTCCAGGCTTTTTACATGGAACTGGCCGTAGGCGCCAGGGTGGGCCAGGCCATGCTTGCCGGGCAAAGGGCGCTCTACGGCGAAAAGTGGCGCGGCAAGGTCATGGGCGCCGGGGACCTGGAACTGCACGACTGGTTCGTTCCGGTGCTCTACCAGGAACGGCAGGATCCGCAGCTTTTTGCGTCGCTTCTGCCGGACGAAGTGAAGGATCTCCAGAAGCAGGCCCGGCAGGTGAGCCTCGGCGAATTGCTCGAAGCGCCGCAGCACGCCTTCATCGGACGCAGCCGCGACCTGCTGGCCCTGGAGCGGCTGCTGCACCGGGAAAACTGGGCAGTGGTGCGGGGGCCGGGCGGATCCGGGAAGACCACTCTGGCGGCCGAACTGGCCCGCTGGCTGGTCCGCACCGGGCGCTTCGAACGCGCCGCCTTTGTCTCCATGGAAAGTTACCGCGATGCGAAGGGGGCGCTCGATGCGCTCGGACGGCAGATCGTGCCCGGCGGGAAATACACCGTGGCCCAATACTCCACGCTGAAGGAGGCGCTCTTGCCGGTCGAGGCCGCGCTGCGGGACCGGCGTACCCTGATCCTCATCGACAACCTCGAAAGCGTGCTGCCGGACTCTTCAGGAAATCCGCCGCCGGGCGCCGAGCCGATCGAGCCGCTGTTTGATCTCTGCAAGGCGCTGCGGGATGCGTCCAGTGGTACAAGGCTGATCTTCACCAGTCGGGAGCCGCTGCCCAAACCCTTCGATGACCGAACACATGAACGGGAGCTGGGCGCACTGGACAGGCGGGACGCTATCGCACTGGTGGCCGGGGTGATGGCCCAGGAGGGCCTGGAGCCGAAGGCCGAGGATCCCGGTGGGGACCCGACGGAAGTGACCGACCTGGTCGAAGCGGTCGGGTGCCACGCCCGCGCCCTGGTCAAGCTGACCCAGGAGGTCAGCCGCCGCGGGGTCAAGGCCACGACCGCGAACCTGCGCGCCCTGATGGCCGACCTGGATAAAAAGCACCCCGGCGACCGCGAGAATTCGCTCTACGCCAGCGTTGAGCTGTCTTTGCGGAGGCTGCCAAAGGAGATAAGGGGGCAGGTGCAGGTGCTGGCGGTGTTTCACGGGGGCGCAAATCAGTTGATTCTGGCCATGATGCGGATGCCAGAGATTCCGGAAGGTATTTCTGAAGAAGATCAGAAAAAGGTGGTGGCCGCAGTACGGGGCATGGTGTCCCTGATCGCCCAATCCCTCATCAACGTCGGGCTGGCGGAGGATATGGGAGATGGGCACCTCCGGCTCGATCCGGCCCTGGCGCCGTACCTGCTATTGCAAATGGACGAGGCCGTGCGGGAAGAGGCCGAGTCCCGCTGGGCCGCGGGTATGAAGGCCCTGACCGGGTACCTCTACCAGCAGCAGAATCAGGACACGGCGCTGGCGGCGCGGTTGACCCTCCTCGAGATGACGAACCTGCTGGCCCTGCTGGACTGGTCCGAGTCCCACGACCCGCCGGAAGAGACCATCGGCCTGGCGGGCCGCATCGAAAGGCTGCTGTCGAACCTGGGCCGCCCGCAGGCCCTGGCATACGCCTCGGGGGTGCGGGTGCGGGCCGCGGACCAGTTGAAGGATGAAGGCTGGTCTCATGCCCGGTTCGTCGCGGCTGGCTCGGCCATGGACCGGACGTGGGAGCAGGGCGATTTCCCCGCCGGGCTGGCCGCAGCCCGGCAGTCGCTCCAGTGCTGCGAAGCGGCCGGAGAGGATGCCTACCCGGAAGCGGGCTATGACCTGGCGTATGCGAGTTGGATGCTGGGCCGGGCGCTGAAATTTACGGGGGCGATGGAGGCGGCGATGGGGCCGCTGGCGGAAGCCCAGTCCCGCTTCGAAGCCCTGGCCAAAGGCGGCAACCGGGATGCCGAGCGGATGGCCGCTGTGAGCCTCTCGGAAAAGGCCGAGTGCCTGATGATGTTAGGCTGCCTCGATGAGGCCGCGGCCGCGTATCAGGAAAATATTCAGAGGGCAGAGAAACTCGAGGACCGGAGACTGATTGCTGGTGGAAAAGGCAATCTCGGGACGGTGCGGATGCTCCAGAAAAAGTATGCCGAGGCCTTGGACGCCTTTCGTGAAGCGCGGGACCTGTTCGAGTCCCTGGGCGAGCCCCGCAGCGTCGCCACCGCCTGGCACCAGATTGGCAGGGTGCACGAGGAAGCCGGGGACTTCGAATCGGCCGACGATGCCTATCGGAAATCCCTGGCGATGAGAATCCAGGAGAATGACAAGAAGGGGGAGGCTGACAGTCTGACTCAACTGGGCAATCTCTATGGCCGCATCGGCCGGCTGGAAGAGGCGGTCACGTTTTGCAGCCAGGCCGCGGAACTATACAAATTGCTGAAGGACGATAAGAATGAAGGGGCTGCCTGCAACAACGCGGCCAACACGCTCATCAAGCTGAAGCGCTACGACGACGCCCGGCGTGAAGTGCTCCGCGCCATCGAGTGCAAGAAGCCCTTCGGCCACGCAGCCCGGCCGTGGACGGCCTGGAATATTCTTTACGACCTCGAAATGGCGACCGGGAATGCGGCCGCGGCATCGGAGGCCCGCGGCAAAGCCATCGAAGCCTTCCTCGCCTATCGCCTCGCCGGAGGGGAAAATCATGAGAGAGGGGGAAGGCTCTGTGCAATCGTGCGGGAGAAGATGCAGGAAGGGGATACCGCGGAAGTGGAACAGTTGCTCGAAGCGCTTCTGCAACAGGCCACAGCGACCTGGATGAAGGCACTCATCCCAAAACTCCAATCCATCCTCAAAGGCGACCGCAACCCCGCCCTGGCCGAAGATCCGGAGCTCTATTACCAGGACGCGGTCGAGGTGCGGCTGCTACTGCAATCGCTGGAGTAGGCGGTATGGAAGTGGTGCTCTCGCTCCGCGAGGGCTCTTCCTCAGCCCGTGGTGCTCTCGCTCCGCGAGGGCTCTTCTTCAGCCCGTGGTGCTCTCGCTCCGC
>JAQBXN010000126.1 GCA_027625095.1 Planctomycetota bacterium
GCCCCAAAAGCCGGTACGAGGGATGTTTAATGCCTTCCTCAAATCGAACACCGGAGTCATGGGCCATCGATCTACTGTTATACTGCCGCCTGCTGATGTTTCCTGGTTTCATTTTGAGCCAGAACTTGCCATCGTGATCGGCAAGTCCGGCGAATACCTCACCGAAGAAAACGCGATGGACAGTGTGTTTGGTTACACACAATTCATTGATGCTTCGGCGCGAGGATTACCAGGCGGATTTTTTCTTGGCAAGAGCTGGCACACGTTCGGCCCCATGGGGCCGGCGATCGTCACCAAAGACGAGGTACCCGAGCCAAACAACCTGAAGGTACAGATGCATGTAAACGGAGAATTGCGGCACGACCTCTCGACGAGCGACATGGATCGTCACATCCCGGAACTTCTTGTCGAGGTAACAAAAGTTCTCCGCCTCGAACCGGGAGATGTAGTCTCGACCGGTACGCATCACTTCGGCCTCAAGCCCATCCAGGATGGCGACGAGGTTGTGCTCGATATCGAGGGGCTCGGGCCGAAACTTTCGGTTACTGTTCGTGATGAGCTGAAAAGGACTTCATGGGGCGAGAAGACCTGAGTGGGGCGTTCAGTCAGAATGAGATTGTCGGAACGACGGCTTTATCAGCCCGGATCTTCCGGCGATTCGCAGTCTCACGGGAAGGTGCCAGCACTGGCATGAACACGGTCGCCATGCTGTTTCATCGCCGTAAGTTCTTCTTGGGAAAGCGACTGCCATCTTTCGAGGATCGACAGGTTCACCTCCAATTCCTGCTTTCCGTTGGGTGCCATTAACGCCACCGAAACGGACGGGTTGGAAATTACGAAGCGATACCAATCCGCCGCCCTCGGAACCACAAATCCCTCGGGATCGCCTGCGGTGGACTTCAGGAGCCCGCCCCACCGAAGACAGGTGAAGGCGACCACCGGAATTCCCAAGCTGTTTGTGACGGGAAAGACGTCTTCTTCGGCGCCTCGATGGGCCGCGTTATATCGAATCATTAATAAATCTATCAACCCCGATGCAGTCCAGCCGGCAGCCAGCCTTCGCTGGTGAGAAGTCAGACCGATCATCCGGATAAGTCCCTGCTCTCTGGCCTGCTGCAATCCCTCCATTGCCCCGCCGGCAGCAATCATTGCGCGCCATTCATCTTCACTCTCCACATAATAGAGAGTCGCAACATCGATCCGGTCTGTGTCCAACTCCTTAAGGTAAGAGTCCAGGGCTCGCAGAATTCCGTCACGCGAACTATCCAAGGTGTCGAGTTGAAGTGCCAGGACAACTTCATCGCGTTGAGCACCAAGTTCACCCACTGCATTGCTGAGACCGTCGGGTTTGCCGCACCAGTTCCAGTAGTTAATTCCCCGCTCGAAGGCCATATGGACATCTTCCGCATCGAGTGAAGTGTTGCCGCGGGTAGCAAGTCCAAGCCGGCAGACAGGAGGCAATCCCTTTCCAAGTTGTGACTGTTTATTCATTTCTCTGCAGAGCAATTTCTCTAAACAGGAGAAGTTCGCAGCCAATCCTGTGTTACTGCGTTCCAGCCCTTTCGATTGGCTTCGTGGTATCCGTTCACGCGGTCAACCGGTTGCTTCCTGCTCGAGGACAGTGTCCGCGGCCTCAATCCAATCCGCCTGCGGGAGTTCTGGCACGAAGGCGTAGGACTTGTCATTCTGCCGAATACGGTGAATCACGAGAAGCTCTTTCCATGTAGCCCAAAGGCCATGCGGGGCGGGCGGCAGTTCGGCTTCGATAGCCCTGCGCAACTTGGGCAACTTGTAAAAGGGAACGGCCGGGAACATATGATGCTCGACGTGATACTGCATGTTCCAGTAGAAGAAAGCGGGGAGGAGCGAACACGTATAGGTGCGCGTACAGAGCCGAAAATCGGGCACGTTAGGGGCCATTCCATAATGCTGCGGAGTGCCGCACAGAAACCCCAACCAGTGGCAATAGGACGTCCCGAGCGTGAAAAGCACAACCAGAAACCAGTGGCCGGTCAGGATAAATGTTGCTGCAAGCGCAATGTGTCCGAACAGAACAAACCGAGCCCAATTGCGATGTTCTCGGCGAAGCTCCGGCTTTGCGTCAGGCAGGATGTGTTGGTACCAGTCCCCTTCGATGCGCCCAAACGACCACTTGGTGAATTGTTTGAGCTTGTTCCAGATGTGCTGCGGATTCCACGCCAGAATCGCCAGCCATAGTTTCCAGTCCTTGAAATTGAGATCCGCGGGCAGTACCACTTCTCCGTCGAATTCTTTATGAACGGTGAGCTGATGGTGCTTTATGTGGCTTGGCCGGAACCAGACGTAATCAGACCAACTGATGAACGAATAGACTCGCAGAAAGAATTCATTCAGAGCTTTGGTCTTGAAAGGGGTTCGATGGCAGAGCTCGTGAACCGCAACGAGCCCCATAAATGGCCCTTGAGTACCGTGGGCGAAGAGAGCAACCAACAGCAGCGGAACAGACCAAACCAGATTGGTGACGTTGATGTTGAGAAACGCCATGTAGGCAAGTGCCCCGGTAAAGGCGAAAAGGCCAATCTGGCAGAAGACTTGGATGAATCCAGGGAGGTTGCTCCGCTTCATAAGCTCCGACATGACCTCCTTGTCAATTTTGCATCGATACCACCGAATTTTGTGATCGGTTCTGAATTTTGGCTCCTGAGCCGTCTTCTCCTGGGGATTCTGGTCTGGTTCAATTTCGCTCATTGGTCTGATCTCAGGATTTCAACAAGTTGAGAAGGTGTGACATCACTTACTGGCGTAAATTTCCCAATTTGCCATGCCTCCCTTTCGAAGGTTGGAGGCAAACGCTACAAAAAACTTAGTCCAGCTTATCCATTGTTCAAAAGCCCAGCATGCCACTGTGAATGTATTCCACTGGCAGTCCGGGGAAATTCTCTGCCAGTAACTCGGCCTGCCTTCGGATTGCTGGAATCTCGCTGCTGCTGTGAACTGTTGCGATGATCTCCAGGCCACACTCAAGCGCTGCGATAACCACCCATTCGAGGATTTCACCGATGATGATGACTTCTGCACCCATCTCCGCCGCGGCCTGCGGCATGTGCATCTGGTTTCCACCAAAACCGCCGATCAAGAATGAGAATTGACGGACAATCCTGTTTCTGTCGCCATAGATTCTCACGTTTTCGACATCCAGTCCCCTGCCTGCCAGTGTAGCAAGATCCGCAACGGTAAAGTTGCGGGGGAGACGGTGAACCTTAAAAAACTTCTGACTGTCCACGACCTCCAGCCCGTCAATCCCCAAGGCTTTGACGGCCTGATCGGGTACCCCGTCAACAGCAAGCGCATCCCAGTTCGAATGGCTTCGGTAGACGACGATTTCATGCTCGTCCAGTAAGGCCCTGCGTTTCTGATTTGCAACAATGTCCTCTTTCTTTTGAGGGCCGTCATACCAGCCACTTTGTTGCGGATGATAGAACAAGGTCTCGTGAACAAGGAGCATGTTGAGGCCCTTCTCGATGGCTTGCTGGATACTCTTGGAATGCGCGTTCCACATGCAGGCGATGCCGCGGACTTCTACTTCAGGATCGCCATAAATGAAGCCGAGTTCGTCGCCGGGGAGACCCGTCTCAATCGGTGCAATTTTCTCAAAGGTATCTGCAATCTGTCGGGCGGTATTAGGCATATTTAATCCACGGTTGTCGGTTACCAGTACGCTACAGCTTCAGCAATTTCTCCCATACGGCGCCCATTCCAGGTTACGTCGGCGAGGATCGTTAAAGAATGCGTCTGAAAAGTTTTCGGAAAGCCCACGTTCAGTTCGCAGACTTTCGTTGTGCCCGATTCCACATCCACCGCAATGGATGCGGGTTCGATGTTGACGCCTTCCACGCTCCGAAACTGGATCACGCAGGCGCAGGCTTGTGGCTCATGATTCGTGACGTTCACCGAGAACTTGATTTCTTCTCCGGGCTGTATTCGAACCTTGTAAGGATAGAACTCAACCCAGTGCGGATCCATACCGATATTGGCATGGGGCTGATCTATGAGCGCGGTGAAATGTTCGTGCCATTCCTCCATCCACTTACGCCAACGCTGCATCTGGGGCTCGTCATATGCCAGCGCTCCGCAGTGGCCGGTAAGAACGAAATCGGGGGAGCGCTCAAGGATCTGGCGCGGCATGTCAAGGTAGCTGGAAACCGGCGTACGATTCTTGGGGATAAACGAATGAACCAGTTCTCGCCCATCCTTCAGGCTGATGCCTGAGATGTTGTCTCCGATGGATATGAATTTTTGCCCGTCACATTCAAAATAGATGATGTGATGGTAAAGAGTCTGGCCAGGATGCTGTTCAATAAAAAACTTGATACCCCGCCATTCGAATGCCTCGCCACGTTCGACCACATGATGCACTTCCATGCCCTCGGGCACTGCACAAGGCATATCGTACCGCGCCGGATGCTCAAGAATGTCCTTGACCTCTGGTGAGGAAACGACCTTTGTATCGTATCGATGTTTTAGCGCGGGATAACCTGCCAGGTGGTCGTCGTGGTAATGGGTCGGGAGAAACCACTCAACCTCGAGGATGCCGAGATCCGGCTCGAGGAATTGGGTCAGATTGTCGATATAGCGATGGGGATTGGACTGAATGGGCGCCTTGGAAACGTACCCGCTGTCAATCATCACCGCGTGGCCATCATCGTCTCGAATGATGTAAGTCCGGGCCATGGCATTGGTGATTTCAAACACATGTTCCGTGACCTGCCGGAACTCAGGACGGAACTCTCTAAAGGCCCGGCCAAAAAACATTTCGTAAGTGCCTTCGAGTCTACCTCGCAGCCTCGCCAGAGAATCTGCATCGGCAGCGAACGGCTGGCCGTGTCCCGGCAGGATGAGGTCAAGATTCAATCCCTCGATTTTTTTGATGCTGTCAATAAGGTGGGTATGCCCCGCGAAATCCATGTACGCCCATTGGCTGGAGAAATAGTTGTGAAGCTTCTCCGCCCCACTGAGTAAATCGCCACAAGCCAGCACTCGCTTTCCGTCCACCTCAAACAGGTAGCCAACCGAGCCAAAAGTGTGGCCTGGTAATGGCACGACCTCGAGCCTCAGGCCGTGCCAGGATATGTGCGAGTAGTCATAGGCATATTCGTTCGCACGAACGTCTCCCAGCGGGCCGAAGCAATCGTAGAATGATTCATAGTTATTGTAGATGTCGTAACTGGCCCGCCGGAGATCCGATTCCTCAAGGAAGAGCCTTTCGACAAACGGCACAACGATCGGAACGCCTGACTGCTGCCAGGTGTTGGCGCTCGAACATTGATCACGATGAAAGTGCGTGAGCAGAATTTTGCTGATCGTACAGCCGGTCAATTCAGCGGATCCGGGCCTCAGATCAGTGCCGCAGTCGATGAGTAGTGTGTCCCCGCCAGCAGTCACTGCATAGACGCTGCAGGTGTCTTCTATCAGATAAAGATTAGGAGTAATTTTTTGCAACAGGTCAAAGAGTTCAGAAGGAGGTGCAAGTAGATCAGAAGGTGGGTGTTCTAAGCAGTCATTGTAGTTGCTGAACGATCCTTGTTCGATTGTCACAACGATCTGTTTTCAAGCGAATACTCGCGGTTGCCATTGGGGCCGCCGCCAATCGCCCAGGTGCCGCGGAATAGCGAACGACGTTTTGGCGGCATAGCTTCGATGATTTCATGACTCAGATTCAGCTTGTGCCATTGGGCCCAGATGGAGTTGTAGCAGTTAAAGACAGCGCACCGTGGATTGTCAGGGTTTGTCCAATCGTTGGCCGCATGAACCAGGCTCTCAGTGAAGATGACCACCGAGCCTGCGGGGCAACTGTAGTCTTCCATCGCGGCCCTCATGCTTTCCTCCCATGGCGATCCGCCGATATTCGGCGCGTATGGGTTAGGGCCCCCGTAATTGAAGTGGGCCTTGTGCGACCCGCTGAGAAAGGAGGTACCGCCCTGCCCCGCCTTCACCTCTTCAAGCTCCCACACAACTCGTGTCAGCCCGGAGAAAATCTTCTTGCCCGCGACCTGGTAACGCATGGCGTTGGCCTGCTGTGGAGGACGCACGACGTGGGGCATGCCCCCGTCACTCCGGTCCTTCGTGTTCCAGCCCGGTTTCCGTATCGTTGTGAAAGAACCCTCACATCGAAAGCCGTAACATTCCTCCTTGGCAAAGGGCTGCTCAGTCAGCAGCTCGTTCAAAATCCCAACAATAGATGGGTGGTCCAGCAAACTCTGCAGTCCTTCATAGCTGTTCTTTGCCCCGGAATATACTTCGGCCTTCATCACATCGATTTCTTCCGCGTTCAGTACGGATGGCAGCAGCAACCATCCACGAAGGTCAAAGAAAAACTTCTGTTCATCGGTCATAGGAATGAAGTCCTGAATGGAATTTTTGTCGTTCATCGCTTGTCATCCGGTCGTTTGAATGGATTGTGTACGATTGGCATTGTAGAGAAGAACATGCCGTTTTCTAAGAGGGCTGGGGACCGGCCTTGCATAATTCAGACGATAGCAACAGGAAGCGGCCGGAATCTTGATCCGGCCTTCAGTTCCCTGTGACATACGAACATTGCCGCGGAGCGTCAGGACCACTGCTAAATGGCTAAGGAAAAACAGACTCTGAAGGTAACACTCATCATCTTGATGGTGATGGCAATGCCCTTTCTGGGGGGCGGGGTTCTGATGTTGTTTTTTGGCATTCAGAAATGCATGAAAAACGGTTTCAAAGGGGAGCCGCTTTACCTCACCCTGTGCAGTGCACCATTTCTTGTTGTAGGTTGCTTCCTGGCCTGGGCGACTATCAAAACGTACCTGGAGACTTCACCGGAATCGGATAAGAAGTGGCTGCAGACACGAGAATGGGCCGAGGGCATGGGAATCCCGGAACACGCTACGAAGCTGACACAGCTATGGTTTGCCACCCTGGTCTGGAATGGGATTTCCATTCCCGCGGCGTTAGCAACATTTGACAAAATCAAGCATGGCGACCTTCTCATTCTTATCGTCTGGTTCTTCCCGATCATCGGTGCATTTCTTCTGGTCAGTGTGATTCATAAGACCCTGCAGGCAGCAAAATATCGAGGGACAGATTTACACCTTTACACCTTGCCCGGCATTCCGGGAGGGCGTTTCGTCGCGGAAGTCTTCTCACCCATAGACCTCGGCCACGCCCGAATCACGGTAAAGCTTTCCTGCGTTAACCGGTACAGCACTGCGCGGCGAAATACCCGCAATTCAAACACCCAGTCTGAACAGCACACCGATTCCCTCTGGGAAGAAGAGTATGCGCTTGATGGCGCGGAAGCCGAGCCTTCTGGCAGGGGGTGGGTGATACCAATTGCTTTCGCATTACCGGCAGACGGACTGGAAACACAGAATTCGGAATTTCAGGGCATTCAATGGTTGGTCAGTATCCATGCGGATGTCCCGGGCATTGATTTCGAGGCCCAGTTTCGAGTTCCGGTCTTCGCCGTAAGCGAGGAGGAAGCCGACGAAATCAATGATGCGGCAAGAAGGGCCATGCTGGAGAGCCCTGCACTGCAGAACCTGGCGGCCAGGCAGATTCATGAAGAGCACACCGCCGATGGGCAGGCCAGGCGTGATGAAGAAATCGCCCGTCGAGTCATGAAGAATCAAAGAATTCAGATGAGTCTTCGCGGGGACGCCGTGGTGATTGTGCTGCCGCCGTTTCGATCAGGAAAAGCTATCCTGGGATGGGGGCTGTTCGCCCTGATGTTTTCTTCGATCACCATTTTCGTTTTCCAGCAGGCTCAAAAGGGAGAGGCCATGATGTACCTCTTCGTCGCGGCTTTCGGATTCTTTGCAATCATTCTTAATCTGGCAGTCCTTTGGAAAATGGTCGGTGCGAAGAGGATCACGGTCGACAGCCAATCCGTTCGGGTAGAATCATCCATACTTTCTCTCATCAGATGGGCAACAATTTACGCAGTAGATGAGATTAAAGATCTCGTGGTGAACAAGTCCGGGAGTGCCGGAGAGACGGAATATTTCAACATAGACATGAAGGTGAATATGTCGAAAAGGAACCTGCTCACGTGGATTGAAGGCCGCTCCGATGCCGAATGGCTTGCCGGATACATCAAAAGAATCCTCAGCGTGTGAGTCTTGAGATCAAGGACAGACTAATTGAGGGCTATGAACACCCAGGCCGCGATAAGCCAGATCATTGAAGACGGATACTCGGTCGTGGATGGCATCATACCTGGAGACCGGGTTGGGGCCGTCCGCGATGAAATCATCGAAGTACAACAGCGCAATCATGAACGCACTGAGGCTGAGTTCGCAAAGATACGGGCCCGCGGACATCGTATAGGCGCCAAGGGCGTTGCTGCTTTGCGGCAGGTGATTAACGAAACTCAATGCTTCGCACCGTGGATTGCGGATCGGAAGATCATGGAGGTAGTTGAGGCCTTCTTCGGGCCTCACTCACGCATCTCGTGCACTGACTGTGTTCTCAACCATCCCGGCAATGAGCGCGGCTACTGGCATGCAGACTGGCCTTACAATCAGACCAATGCTTCTCACATTCCAACGCCCTATCCGGACGCGTTGCTGCACCTTTCAACGATCTGGATGCTGACTCGTTTTAGTGCGGAATCCGGGGGTACGTTAATTTTGCCAGGCAGTCATCGGCGGCTTGAAAACCCATCGGACGGCAACCTTGATGGAGTGGATCGAGATTCGCCCCATCCTGATGAGATTCAGGTGGAAGGCTCTGCCGGGAGTGTCCTGCTATATGACAGCCGGCTCTGGCATGCGGTGGCGCCGAACGAGAGTTCCGAGTCTCGCGTGGCGCTTATCATTCGTTACGCGCCCTGGTGGTTGAACCTGAATCCGACCATCAAAGGCAAGCCGGAACACGATGCGATAGTCGTTGAGACCGGCGGAAAAAACTACGAAATGGAGCCTCTCAGGCGCGAGGTCTTTGACGGTTTGCCGGACGAGGTCAAGCCACTTTACCGTCATTGTGTTTTGAAATAGGGACCGATTGAGTGAGAAATCCTTCACGCCTATCCTCCTTTTGGGATACCTAATGTATCTTGCAGTCCTTTTCTCCAGAATTAACCCACTCCCCTCTTATCTCTTTATCCCATGTCTACTGAAAAACCCAAGATCGCTGCCATCGTAACAGTGTTCTTTCCTGGCTCGCACGCTGATGTGATCCTGATGAAATTTCTGAAGGGGTTTCCAACTGACGGAGAACTCCAGAAGCCGCGGGTTGAAATCGTGTCCATGTATCTTGACCAGGTTCACGGCAGGAACGTCCACTCAAGGGATGTCGGAGTTTCAGTTTGCCATGCGAACAACGTCCCGCTGTATCCGAGCATTCGAGAGGCATTGACTCTTGGCGGTAATGAGCTTGCGGTCGACGGAGTGCTTTTGATTGGTGAACACGGCGATTATCCGGAGAACGAACTCGAACAAAGGATGTATCCGCGGAAAAGCTTCTTTGAACAGATCTGTGCCGTCTTTAGCCAGAGTGGGCGCTCCGTGCCGGTCTTTAACGACAAGGGGCTGGCTTACAATCGGGCAGACTCGGTCTGGATGTACGAACGTGCGAAGGAACTGAACGTACCTTTTATGGCCGGGTCATCGATTCCCGTTTGCCATAGAAGGCCGCACCTGGAACTGCCGCTCGACAGCAATCTGGAGGAAGTTCTCTTCATTGGCTGGGCTGGTATGGAGATTTATGGCTTCCACACTCTCGAGGCAATGCAATGCATGGTGGAACGTCGCGCCGGCGGCGAGGCTGGGGTTAAATCGATCGAGGTCATTGAGGGGGCGGGAGTTTGGGAAGCAGGCAAAGAAGGACGATGGAGTCGTGAGCTTTTTGATATCGGAATGGAACACCTGCAAGACAAACAAGAAGGCAGGCCGGAGGATAATGAAGAGCATTGCCCGAAACCGATCTTCATGGATATCGAATACCGTGATGGCTTTAAGGTGCAGGTGATCATGCTCAATACTTTCGTCAGAGATTTCGCCTTCGTCGGGCGCGTCGACGGAGTAATCAAGGCTTGCGAATTCCACTGTATGCGTGGTGGCTACCCACACCCGCACTTCAATTATCTATCGTTGAATATAGAAGAGATGTTCGTAACCGGCGTACCGCAGTATCCAGTCGAACGCACACTCTTTACTTCATGTATGCTGGATGCAGTCATGCACGCCAGGGCGCATGCCCCTTCAAAGATTGAATTGCCTGAGCTGGACATTCAGTACCGCTCATACGACAAGCTGAAGTGGCTGCCAACCGAGGATAATCCAACTGGATCGAATCTTGAGCCATGGATCTATCAGTGGTGATGGAAGGGCCGGCTTTACGCACAAAAAAGGCCACGGGTTTGCCCGTGGCCTTCCTGCTCTAAGCACTTTCACAGGGCAAGCCTATGAACCAAGTTCCTTCAGGAGCTTGAGCGTCGGCATCCAGGTATCCCACCCCTGGACTTCTCCTTTTACGATGACACCAGCCTTGGGTGCAGACGTACCCTCGATGGGGAACGACTGACCGGTCTCGAGCTTGAGTTCGTGTTGGCCCTTCTCCTTTCCTGATTCGACAATGTCGCCTTTCAGCTCGATTTGAAGGGATTTGGCCGTATAGCCTGCCCCAGCGACGATCTTGCTCAGTTTCAACAAATCGATCTTCTGGGGTGCGAGAAATGCAAATTTCAGGTAACCAGCCCGGGTATCCATTGCAATGTTATCAGCGCCAAACTGACGCCGAAGGCTTTGGTCGAAACCAAATGCCTTGTCGTTTCATATTCAGCTCTCGAAAGTGATCGTAAATCTTGCGAAGGCTGTGCCGGGATCAAGTTCACGAACATCGGTGGTTTCACAACCAACGATTAATATCACGGACAGTCCAAGGAGGATGCTCATGTATTTGGAATCTTTCATTTCTTTCTCCGTTTAATTTAGTTGAAGAGTCAGTTGTCTTTAGTGGGCGATTTCTAACCTGTGCATCTGGACAGATTGGAGAATCTGTCCACTCCCAGAGTCAGAAGCGAACACCGAAACCCAAGAAGACACGAATGTCACGCGCGAGCTGTTCACCGTTGAAGTTTTGATAAAGGGGCAGATCTACGCTCGATGTGATGTCGAGGCGTGGGACTGGGTGCCATGTCAGGCCCGTGCGGACAACGATTTCGTCCGACCCGGAATTGGCCAACGACACATCATTCTGTTTCGAACGTTCCTGGTGCCTAAACTGGATACCCACCTTGGCGTTTGCAGACGGGCCAGGATACGGCTTGTGGAGGAAGCGGTAAGCTCCATCCACTTCGACAGAGAGGAAATCTCCATCTTCAAAACCCTGGGCTCCTTCGGAATTGGCCTTAAAGAAAGCAACGCCGTCGAAGCGGAATCTGTCAATCGAAAGGTTTGCCAGAATACCCCCGAACGGATCCCATGAGCCCGATCCTGGCTGGAGTGAAGGCGGGAGCAACGTGCCGTTGTCCCGCTCACTGGTGGCTCCGGTTGGAGTCTCCATTCCAAAGATCAAGGCAAAATGAGAAGCGCTCCTTTTCCAGTCTTTTTTCCATGCACGGTATTTGATAAGGAATGCAACGTCTCCCAATCCCGAGCCCGTGGAACCCTGACCGTTTGTTTCCAGTGTGCGGTGCACGTAAGGCACGAGGAGAGATGCGGTAAGGTCCGGTAGAAAACCATGATCAATGCTGGCAACGAAGCGATGTTCGTCAAGCTGTCTGTTCTGTGGATCACTGATCTCGTCTGAACCACGAAGAAGGCTGCCTTTGCCAGTGTAGGTATAACTGGTTGATGCACGTGTTCCGCCCATAAAAATAGTTTCAGCGGAGAACACTTCGATGCCTCCTTCCTGCGCCTGAGCAGATCTGTGCCAGGTGAAAGGCACCAGAAGGCTCATGACAGGAAGAATTAATCTGAAAGAGTGGATCTGCATGTTTTGGATCTCGTTTCTGATGTGGATAAGAGGGATGAGAAGCGGGGAACGCTTCTAACGCATGCCGGCCAGACCGGCCGTGATACAGCTCAAATCAGAAACGATTGATGCAGAACGTAAATGGGGCGGGGACTCCGAAAAGCGAGGTTTGTATGGGTCGTGAAGCGTTTTGAAAAATGACCGGAAAGCGAGGCAACGGTCTGGTGAATCAGCACCCCGGCAGAGGAAACACAGTAATGCTCCCTGGAATTCTGCAGGACCGGCAGAACACCGGCGCCTTCGATAATGGTGATGTTGCAGCATCCACGATCCTGGTTGTAGCTCGATTGACCAGGCGCTACAGGGATCTCTTCACGGTTTGTGGCACAACAATTTTGCCCGGCCTGAAATGATTCTTCGCAGCAAGAGGTCAGGGCCCTGCAGCAGCAATTCAACAGAAGCTCTCCCATCATCTCACACTGGAACATTGCCTTAGCCGGTCGTGGAAATGCAGTGACCAGAGAAGCTGCAACTAAGAGGACTAATATGCTGTGTGAGATTCTTCCTGACATGGGGACAGTTTAATAACGATACGGGTTCGTAGCAAGATGACTGTTTCAATTTTTTGAGCATCCAGCCTCATTGTTCAGTTCGAATATGTAGCCCCGGAGGGGCGAAAGCATGTAGCCCGTGGCGAAAGCCCCAGGAGCGGCAGGACGAGGCAGTCACAGCCCGAGGAGGGCGAAAATAGAGCCTATATTTGTAGGTCTCCGCCCCTGTCTGTGAGAAATGTGGTGATCCCGCCATCTGGCATCACCGCTCGATCTAATCCCCCCGTCCCCTCGCTTCTAATTGATCTTCACTTTCACGAATGCGCTATTGTTGTCCTGGTTGGATTCGATCAGGCGGTTAACCGGGTCGACGGTGATTTCCAGGTAGTATTCGCCGGGCGATACGTCATCGATTTCAATGAACTGGCCGTCCAGAAGCTGAAGCCCCTGCCGTGCCGCGTAGTGGTCTGCCCAGCCTGGCGAGATGCCCATCTTTTTACCTTCGGAACAACTCGTGCCTCGGAATTGCGGGACCACACTGGAATTCTTCGTGTCCGGATGCGACTGAAGTGAATCCATCAGGCAGAAACCGGCTTTGTGACCTTCAGCGGCGATATCACTTGGTTGACCATCTTCCCCAATTTCTCGCAATCGGTACTGTGCGAATTCATCGAAGTGATAGTGATTGTGACCAGGCGCATTGTGCCAGTAAAACTCGCCGACCGGAATACGTGTTTCAGTGCCATCGTCGTTCTTAATAACTTGGAAAGCAGGGCGCCGTTCGTCTGCTGCCGTGCCGCCAATATCCAGTTCCATCGGGCCGATGCCCTTGTTGGCTATGGTAGTACCGAAGCTGAGGAGTTTTTTTCCGGTGTCGCGATCCCGGGTCACGCTGGCATTCTGGGTGTAGGGAGTCCAGGCTTGAAGGTCAGGCAGAAGAGCGTGTTCACTGAGGCCAGCGGATGCTGGATCATTTTCATGGTCGTGATGAGGTGGCTCGTCTCCATGATCGTGTTCAACGATGCGCCGAGCTGAGGCAAAAAGAGTCGCACTCAGAGCGGGCGCTCTAAAGATTGGTAATTGAGAAAGAGGACGCAATGGCTGAAAGAGAGCATGCCGGTCAGCGGCGGTCTGCGGTTCGCCATCGAAAACAGTGATGCTTTGGATCTCACTTGGATTGAGGGCGAGTGCAGGAATGGTAGCCGTGTCTGTTTCCATAACGGGTGAGTCATCCAGCATCAGCTGTGCAGCATCGCTGACGACCAACTGGTCATCGCTGTGATCAGGTGAAACAACTGCCTCAGTCGGCGTGGGGGCGGGTGGAACTGAGGTCGCCAACAGTTCAGCTGTGGCCTCTGCCATCTCTTTTGCCTCATCGCTGAGTTGAACAGTGTCCGGCGCCGTATCTGGGGTATGCGTCGGCGTCTGAACAATCTCTTCGTCAGGAAAGAATGCCGCGTTCAGTGCGCTATTTATAGCAGGGGCTGCTAATGTCAGGATAGAACCGATGGCCATTAATTTTTCCCCTTATCTTCCGAGTCAGGTGGGCGGCATTGTGGCGTTCGGCGTATTCGTGAACTCTACGCTCTCCAGGGCGGATGGCACGGGATGCACTGCTGACAGGCAGAAGTGCCTCAGTAGTGCTCTCAGATTGGATATGGGAATCTTCCGTGGCAGAGGAGTTCGTTAAATAGCCGGAATGCTCGACAATAGTACAGATGCCGAGGGCTGGACGGCACTTGCATCATGATTATCGAACTTTGACAGATAGCTTTAGTGTATTCTTTAGCGTCACTCCGAGGTCGATGTTTCAGCTTAGGCACGTTTGACGTAAGCGACTTAGCCTCAGGAGGTTAAGGAAGTGCACCATGCGTTTCAGAGAAGCAATCCAAGACCCGTCGGCACCGGGATTGTAAGCTCGAAGTTAAAGCTGTTCCGGCAGTGATCAGAATGTCGAGCGAACTGCTGTTGATAAATCGCGGCGTGCACACTCAATTCGCTGAAGGGCCTGTCCTGCCTCCAGATGGCAATTCTTCTTCCGCCTGCAAGAGTCGGAGGGCATTGAATATAACGAGAAGGGAAGCACCCATGTCGGCAGCGATCGCCATCCAGAGGGATGCCTTTCCTGCCATCACCAGCACCATCACCAGTGCTTTCAAACCCAGGGCGAAAAAGACGTTCTGACGAATGATCCGCAGAGTGCGACGCGAGTGTTGAATGAGCCAGGGCAGCCGGGAGAGGTCATCGGCCATCAGGGCGATATCAGCGGTTTCAATGGCTGCGTCCGTCCCGGTGGTTCCCATTGCAATTCCCAAGGTTGCGGCGGCCATCGCAGGAGCGTCATTGATACCGTCACCGACCATGGCTACCTGGCCGTATTCTCTCACCAGGATTTCGATCTGGTGAACCTTGTCCTCCGGTAGCAGGTCGGCATGAAACTCGTCCACTCCAGTGGCTTCGGCAATGGTAGCTGCACTGGTCGCGTGGTCCCCCGTGAGCATGACCACGCGCTCTATTCCGACGTTCTTCAGCCCTCGAATCGCCTTTACCGATTCTTCACGGACGCTGTCTGAAACACTGATGAGCCCGCAGACGTGGTCGTCTGTGCCTACGGCGATGACGGAACACCCTTTTTGTTCGAGGGCTTCAGCTATTGCGTGGAACTCCGGCGTTTCATTGCCTTTTTCATGCATAAACCGATGGCTCCCGAGCCAGAACTGTTTGCCATCGAGGTTTGCCTCCACTCCCCTCCCCTGCAGAGATTGGAAGTTATCCGTTCGTTGGTATTCGATTCCCTCCGCTTCTGCTTTTCGTACCACCGCCCTTGCCAGCGGATGCTCACTGTTCGCCTCCAGGCAGGCGGCTTTTCTGAGTAGTAGTTCCCGCGTGTGTTCGTTAAACGGGACAACTTCCTGAACTTCGGGTTCTCCCTTTGTAAGCGTGCCGGTCTTGTCCATGGCGATCACTTTCAGAAGCGCAGGCGCTTCAAGAAAAGAACCTCCTTTGATAAGCACCCCGCACCTTGCAGCAGTAGCCAGGCCGGCGACGATGCTGACCGGGGTCGAGATGACCAGTGCGCATGGACAGGCAATGACGAGGACGACCAGCGCCTGATAGATCCAGAATTCCCATCCCCCTGAGAACAGCAATGGGAAAGCGAACGCTACGACAAAGGCGATCAGCATCATGACGGGCGTGTATATGCGGGCAAACTTTTCGACCCATTGCTCGCTCCTTGCCCGGCGAGTCTGAGCCGTTTCAACCATCTGAATAATACGGGCTAGAGTACTGTCGTCCGCCTTGCTCGTAGAACGAAACTCGAACGCTCCCTGGTTATTGATAGTCCCCGCAAAAATTTCATCGCCTGAAACTTTGTCTACCGGGATCGATTCGCCGGTAATGGGTGCCTGGTTAACTGTGGTTGTTCCCTTTGTCACAATCCCGTCGAGAGGAATTTTTTCTCCCGGCCGCACGAGCACGGTGACCCCTTTGGGCACCTCGTTCACCAGCTTCTCCAGCACTTCCCCGCCGCTCGGGCAAAGGTATCGTGCCGTAGCTGGCGCGAGATCCAGTAGAGACTCGATGGCCCGGCGAGCACGCCCGACGCTCCACGATTCAAGTAACAGGGCGAAGGCAAAGAGGAAACTGACCGTCCCTGCTTCGAACCATTCACCAAGAGCCATCGCGCCGATCACCGCAACCACCATGAGCAGATTCATATCAGGTCTGGTTTGCCGGGCGGCATAGAATGCCTTGGGCAAGACGAACCAGGCGCCGGTGACCGATGCACAAATATAGAATGCCATGGAAATGATCGGGAACTGATTGCCCCCGTGGCCCTGTATGGCAGCCGCAATGCCGTGCAGGGTTGCGTGAGCGAGGAAGCCAAGCGCGAGGCTCAGACCGCTGAGGATGCACATGAGCACCCTCCCCCTTCGCCGCCAAAAAGAAGGACTTTCTGTTAGTTGTTCCGTCCAGGGCTCAGCCTGCATTCCCGTCTGAGCGACAGCCTGCAGAATGACGTCGTCCGCAGGGCCGTTTGCATCAATCTCGAGAGTCAATCTGCGCTTCAGTAAGTCAAAGCCAAGCGCGTCCTCGTTACCGACCAGTGGTACCAGCGCTTTCTTCAAGATGGCCACTTCCTCCGCGCAATCCATATCTTGAATTCTGAGGACGAGAGTTTTGTTCATATGGAGCTTTCTAACGCGACTCTTGGAGGCAACCCAAATCGTAAGCCGGAGTGAAACTCCGGCTTTTCACAGAGTGAAACTCCGTGCTAAAAAACTTCTGCCGCAACAGGCTGGTGGCAGTTGGCTGCTATGTTCCGCACTTATTTCTCTGACAACCATTGCATATAAAATTCGACGTTCTCTCCCTTCTTTTTAGCGTCATTCAGCGCTGCAAAAGCGGCGGAGCGAGTACCGTGGAAGTAAAGGTAGAAGCCTTTTTTGTGTGCGGCCAATATCTCAGAGTCACCTGCTGTGGCAAGATTGAGGAAGGAGGTGTCGTCCAGGCTATCGATTTTCTTCGACGTCTGTGCGGCGCCGAGCTTCATGTAGATGCGACCGTTCCTGACCTCGGTGACCTTCATATCTTGGTTACCGACCGTGATGAACTTGCCGGCCAGGGAAGGAAGGTTCTTCTCGAAACTGACCGGCATGCTGGACAGAATCTCTATGTCTCTGGCCAGCCCATCGTGAATGTCTGCGGGTATTTCCATCTTCTTTTCCGCGAGAAACTTCTTTGCTTCCTCCGTCTTCTTTTCGCTGATAAGTCTTCTTAGTTGGGCCCAAACGTCTGTTTTAAGAGTCTTCTGGGGCGTAGCAGGTGGCTTGGAATTCGGGTTGGAATTGTTGTTTGTTGTTTGCGATGGGACAGGGGGCGCCGGCCCCAGCCTCACCAGAACTTTCAGGTGTTTTTGTTCATAATGCCTGGCGTTGCCCGAAAACGTCCAATCCCGCGTTTTTAACGCCACAATCCGGCCACCGCCGTCCCTGGCCTTGTAAACGACACCCATTGTGCCGTCGCCAAGCTTTTCAACTATTTCATACTGTCCGATACGTTGAGGCATGGCTCAGGTTTTATGAAATCCCGGCGAGCTTGCGAAGAGGAAAGTGAATTCGATGTCAAGGCTGACAGCACTTTCGCAACTGGCAGCCGACCAGGATGATAATGCAATTTGCAATGATGATGTCGAAAACTCACCACACAATTATCTTTATCACTTGAGGCTGAGTTGACCTATGGTGACCGTTGCACAAACTTAAGCCGTATCGGCATGAAGCCGGACGCAAAGCAGACCACTGATCCACCATTCAAGAATGAAGACCGCTCGGTTCATAACCACCCTTCTTTTGTGCATTTCATTTTGCGCTTATTCCGCCGTGGTTGGGGAAACAACGGTTCTCCGGCTTGCGACCACGACAAGCGTTGAGCATTCGGGGTTGCTGCAGTATCTGCTACCGGAGTTCGAAAAGGAGAATGACATGAAGGTACATGTCATCGCCGTCGGAACCGGGAAGGCCCTGAAGATGGGCGAGAACGGCGATGTTGACGCCCTTCTGGTACACGCGCCGGATGCAGAACGTGAATTCATGTCGAAAGGATTTGGCGAGAAGCGGGAAGAAATCATGTTCAATCATTTCCTAATCGCAGGCCCGGAGCAGGACCCCGCCGGCCTTAAGAACTGCAAGTCGGCAGAGCAGGCAATGGGGCGGCTGGCCGATGGCCTTGTGACTTTCATTTCGAGGGGAGACGAGTCCGGGACGCATAAGAAAGAGCGGGCCTTATGGAAATCGGCAGCGATCAAGCCAGAGGGCAACTGGTACCTTGAAGTCGGACGCGGCATGGGGCCATCGCTCCTGATGGCAAGTGAGAAGGGGGCTTATGTCCTCAGTGACAGAGGAACTTTCCTCTCAATGAAAAAGAAGCTCAACCTTGCCGTTTGTTTCGATGGAGGTGACTCACTCTTGAATGTCTATTCCGCCATCTCTGTAAATCCCGAAAGGTATCCAGAGATTCGCCGCGCACTGGCAAACAAATTTTTGGAATGGATGGTTTCAAAAGAGGCGCAGAGGAGCATCGGTTCGTTCATTGTTGAAGGAGAGGCGCTCTTCCATCCGCTGCGGAAAAGGGACGAGAAATGAGCGACTTTGCAAATCTCCCGGCGGAGGCATGGCATTTACTGAGAAGTGGCGATCCCGATACCTGGAAAGCCATTCTTACTTCGCTTCACGTATCTTTGGTCGCCACTGCCCTGGGCACTCTGATTGGCGTGCCCGCAGGCCTTGCGATTGGTTCACGATCTTTCAGAGGAAAGTCGGCATTGACTGTGTTTCTTCATACCCTGCTGTCTGTCCCTACGGTTGTCGTCGGACTGATCCTGTATCTCTTGTTTACTCGCAGTGGGCTGATGGGCGACTTTGATCTGCTGTTTACGCCCACTCTGATGGTGATAGCTGAGACCCTCTTGATCCTGCCAATGATCATTGTATTTACCGCTACTTCGGTAGCCCCGCTGGCCACCGAAGTTTTAGAGACATCCGCCAGCCTTGGCGCCGGGAGATGGCGAGCCGGTTGGACGCTCTTGGATGAAGCGCGGCTGGGTGTTTTTGCAGCGATCGTCGCTGGTTTCGGACGGGCCATTTCTGAAGTCGGGGCGGCACTGATGCTTGGTGGCAATATACGGGGGTATACCCGAACAATGACTACCTCCATCGCGCTGGAAACATCAAAAGGTGAATTTGGATTGGGGCTGGCCCTGGCCTTAATTCTCATGCTGATTGCTTTCAGCATAAACCTGGTCATTTACTCCCTTCAGCGACAAACACGGACGATCTGATGTTACTTCCCGCATTCCAGGTTCAAGGTGTAAGAAAGCACCATAGCGACGATT
The DNA here is from genome assembly GCA_027625095.1 of Planctomycetota bacterium. GTDB lineage: Bacteria > Planctomycetota > PUPC01 > JACPCR01 > JACPCR01 > JAQBXN01. The sequence goes on from JAQBXN010000126.1 coordinate 19,372, forward strand.
TCGACCTGAATATCGAGGATCTGCTCATTCAAAGGGGTTCCGTGTGCGGCGTCCTCGGTGACAACGGTGCAGGCAAAACGACGCTGTTAAAGATTCTGGCAGGATTGGAATCGCCGGACCAGGGGGAGATCCTCTTTCACGGTCGGCAGGTAATTCCTGGTAATGCCGGGCTGGAAGTTCGCCGGCGGATGGTTTATCTCAGCCAGAAGCCCAGGCTCTTTCGTGGCACGGTCCTTCGGAACGTTTTGTACGGCTTGAATGCCCGCGGCGTCCGCGGCGCTGCGGCTGAGAAATTGGCAAAGGAAGCTCTTGATGCTGTAGGGATGGCAAGCTACAGAGATCGCAAGGCAATTACCCTCTCCGGAGGTGAAACCCAGCGCGTCGCTTTGGCCCGTGCACTGTGTCTCGATGTCGATGCCCTGCTGCTGGACGAGCCGACTTCGCATGTTGATGAAGACTTCACCGAGCAGTTTGAAATCTGCTTGAAAAAACTCCAAGCGGACCGAGGCACGACGATCCTCATCGCCACTCACGATTCCGCCCTGACCGAAAGGTTGGTTCAGCAAAAGGTCTACCTGGCACGTGGAAGGCTGATTCAGGTCCTGCCGACACCAGAAGAGAGACGTGCACGAATCGTGTAGGGTGACCCAAGTGCCAGAATCTCCCGGCGGTATGTTACCGTGAAATATCTGGTCCCAGGATAAGCGAGCACTCCACTTTCTTTAAGGGAAGTGTAGTAGCAAGGTGACAATTACAGACCAAACCTGAACAATGGTTGAAAACCGTTCATACTTTTGTTGAAGACCTCTGAGGAGAAATCATGAAGCCCATCATCATCGCACTGCCGTTGTGCTTTATCGTTACGGGCTGCGTTTACCGCGTGAAAGAAATTGATCCGAACAAGAACGTCCAATACACCGAAGAGTATGGGCACACGGATCAGAAAAAGGCTGTCGAACATTTTTCGCAGTCGTTAGCGAAATCGAATTCGCTTGCCGTGGGGGATACCAAGCCGGTGATTGTGCTTTATCCGATCAGCAACAGAACTCTCGACCACATCGATACCAAGGGGTTTTCAGACAAGTTGGAGGCATCGCTCCTGCAGGGTGGGCGCGTCCGGCTCATCAATCAGAATCGATCAGAGGTCAACGCCGAGACCTCGCCCGAACTGACAGCCAAGGTTGACCCGGCCATGCGTGTTCAGGAAGCGAAACGGCTCGGTGCGGACTACATACTCTCCGGGCGATTCACTTCCATTGACCGGAAAGAGCCCAAAGGAATTCGACTGCGAAAAGGGCGGCTCCTCTACTACCAGTTAACGCTCGAGCTTACTCGCCTCGAAACGAACGAGCTGGTGTGGAAGGACAATGTCGAGATGCTTCGTGAAGGACGAAAGCCGATCATTGGATGGTAGACATGAGACGCGTTTCGTGTTTCGCACTGCTGCTCACACTGGCAGGATGCCGGACCACGCCGGTCGATCAGGCACGCGAGCAGTTCTATTCAAAGGACTGGGATTCCGCTGCACAAGGCCTCGAGAAGATTGAGCCGAAAGAAAAAGACCAGCTTGTGTATTTGATGGAAAAGGGGATGGCTTACCACACCGCAGGTAAGTATCGCGATTCCAATAGATCCTTTCTGCAAGCGCTCGCCTTCCTGGAACAGGAGCCCATCAGCGCATCCCGAAGTGTCACAAGTGTTGTGACCACCGACCGCACGAAGATTTACAAGGGTGAACAGTTCGAGTTGGTGCTGCTCAACACCTACCTTTCGATGAACTTCATGCTTCTCGGCGACTTTGAAGATGCTCTCGTGGAATGTCGTCGAGCGGTGGTACGTTTGAAGGAAGCGAAGGAACCCATCGAGCAGCACGCCTTTACGCGTTACCTCACCGCTGTCTGTTATGAAACTCTTGGGGAGTATGAAGACGCCTATATCGAGTATCAAAAGGTGCAGGAATTCCTGTCGGCCTTTCAAGCCGTGAAACTTGACCTCCTGCGCCTGGCCGCAAAGCTGCAACGGCCGGAAGACATAACGAAATGGACAGCATTGCCAGGCCCGGTAATCGGGGAGAAAGACGAAGCCGGCGAAGTCCTCGTCATCATCCAACTTGGAAAAGGCCCTTACAAGGTGAGCAAGGAAACTTTCATCCCGCCTTCGCACCGAGTCGCCATGCCTGTGTTTGTCAGCCGGCCGCACGGGATCACGGGGGTGGGCGTGCAAGTGTCCAGTGAAGAGTTTTCCGCACCGAAGATGCTTGATATTGACGCGGTGGCGTCGAACGACCTGGATAAACGAATCAAAAAGGTCGGCTTTAAGGAATTGGTACGCAAAGGGGCGCAGGAAGTCATTTCTCAAAGCGTCGACAACATTGCCGTCGAAATCCTCCTACGGGCGGCGTTCTTCGCAATGGCCAAGACCGACACCCGAAGCTGGCAGACTCTTCCGGCTGAGATTCGCCTCGCCCGTTTCCGGATTCAGCCCGGTATCCACGATGTGACGATCCGGTTGCTGGATTACAGCGGAGCGAATGTCGCTGAGCACACTTTCGAGAAGATTAATGTCGGTACGGGGCGGCCGGTGATTCTGAACTTTAGACATTTTTGAAGTGTTGAAATTACACCATTGTGAATTCAAAACCTGCGAAAAGGTTCTGGGGCCACGAGCCCGTACCGGAGGGCCGGATCTGATTTAGGAATTCAGGTGTGACGGATGGCTCGGGATAGGGAAAGCAATACCCACTGAAGAAAGCACGGAGGAAAAATCAGGAAAGATTTTGGCCTTCTTCCTTGTTTCCTCTGTGCCCTTTTCTCTCTGCGGTTACCTTTCACTTCCTCTGCAGGAAACGCGAAACCACACATGCTCCGATGGCATCGACCTCTCGTCCCTCTTCACGCTTGGTGCGCGGCTTCGGCCGGATGCTGAATTCCGTACCGACCTTCCGAATCTTGCGAGGAACAAGCGCAAGCCCAATCTGCTGGCCTGCAATTCGAGTACAGCTTGTGATGACACCGATAACAGCACCCCCATTATCAACAACCTCATCTTCCGCGCGAACAGCCCTGGCCTGCTCGGCAGTGATTTCGAAGCGGACGACTTCTCGGGATCGGCTGCCTCGATGTTCAACCATCGCGGCTCGGCCGATGAAAAATGGCTTCTGAAGCTTCACGAAATATGAATACCCAGCCTCAATGGGGCTGACATCTTCCGGTCCAGCGAGTTCGTGACCATAAAGCGGATAGCCGGCCTCAATACGGGTGGAGTCGCGCGAACCCAATCCTGCCGGGATAGCACCTGCGTTCACGATGGCGTTCCAGATATCGACGGCCTTGTCCGGGTGCACATAGAGCTCGTAACCGACGGCCTCACCGGTGTAGCCCGTCGTAGCAATAATGGCGTCCGTTCCACAGAGTGTGGTTTCAATGAAACCAAATCGACTGAGGGTGTTCAGTCTCGCTCTCGAATCAGGACGATCCACCAGTTGCTTGAGGATAGCCCTCGATTTCGGCCCCTGGAGTGCGATGTCCACTCGCTGGTCATCGCCGGCTTCAGGGCTCTTAAGGTTCCGGATGTTGACCGAGACATCAAGGCTCAGAGAAGGGGATTTGGCGTCGATAACCCACTTGCCTTCGTTCAGGCCCCTTAGCCAGGCTTCTGCTTTTTCCGCATTCCCGGCATTTACAACCATCATAAAGTTGTCCGCAGCGCGGCGATAAATGGTGATGTCGTCTACGGGTTTCCCGTTCTGATCGAGCAGGAATGAATAATGGACACGGCCTATTCTCAGGTCGGAGAGCTCGTTGGTGGTCACAAGGTCAAGAAAGCGTTCCGCATTAGGGCCGCTGAACTCAAGCACACCCATGTGGGCCACATCGAATAACGCAGCCGAGTGCCGAACCGCGTGATGCTCCTCAGCGATCGAGCTCGCGTTGTAGCAGACCGGCATGGTCCAACCGCCAAACGGAATAAGGCGATTTGCGGTGGTAAGCGCAGTGTGCACATCGTACAGGCATGTTCTTCTGGGCTCTCCTTCCTGGTCTTCCCATGTGAACTCCTGGCGATCGTGGTCTCCACCCGCTGAAACTTTTCGACCGATGAAATAAGGCTTGGTATCGTCAACCAGAGAGTCATCATCCGGGCAAATAGAAATTTCGGCAGCCCCACTTGCCGGAGCGGCGGCTACAGCACCCGCCTCAGCCGCGCGGCTCCAGATTTTTCCCGCATCCGACGAAGGGACGAAAAAGTCGTAACGCGTTCCGAGCTCGCCCGCACAGGATTTGGCAGCGATGAACGGAGCGCCGCCGATGGAGAAAACATCGTTTCTGTTGAGCTCTAGTCCAACAATTTCTGCATTAAGGTTTCGCACAACCTCATCTGCTGTCTTACCAATAAGCGTGACCGCAGCACTTGCCACTTTCTTGACTATCACTGGCCCGTCGAGGGTGCGCGCTGGATCTTCAGGGTCAATTTCAACCAGTCCGTCAGAAAGCAGACTCAGCCAGCGTTGAATGAGATCTGTCTGCCCGGGCGCGACGTGAAGCAAATAACGGCTGTTACCACGAAAATGCACTCGTGCCGTTCCGAGTACTGTGCCATTCGCAGCCAGGAAATTCGTCGCGCAACTCTGACACGGTTCAAGCGCGGCGATGTTGTTCGTCGCTGCGCATTGCAAAAATCCTTTGGCCCTTGCGCCCGATACCTCAAGGAGTCCGCCACCAGGAAGCCAGGGATTCACAGCGAAACCTTCATCGGAGTCACTCTCACGTTTGGGTCCAATAAGGGCCGTCGCCTCGGCCGCTATCTCAGCGGCGAGCGGAAGATCCGAATCCACCTTTACCTCTTCAGACCCATGTGGCGAGGGCTGGTAGTGAGGGTAGCCGAAAAGCCGGCGTTCCCGGCCTGGCTCGGCCTTGTTGATGAGCGTAGTAACCGTCTGCTGTGCTTCTTCGATCACTTCCAGAGGCACTTTGACCCGGTGGCTCAGCAGCCCCTTCTCACCGCTCAAGGTGTAACGTTTGGTGTTCGACAGAACTCTGTAGATGACGCCTCCGAGCGTATCCATATCGCCCTCGTTCAAACCCCGCTGGGTGATCCATGTAGTGCCGATGCGAATACCATTTGGGTCAAACGCGCTCGTATCACCGGCAATGGTGTTTTTGTTGAGAGTAATGCCACACATATCAAGAACCTGTGAGGCCATCTCCCCCCGGAGTGGAGCTTCCGCATCCGGATTGATACTCCGCAGATCGCAAAGCAACAGGTGCGTCTCCGTGCCACCGTACGCCACGGTTACCCCACGCGATTCAAACGAGGCAACCAATGCTTTCGCATTTAGGACAATACGCTTCGCGAGATCCCGAAATTCAGGGGTGCCCGCGATCTTGAAGGATACTGCCCTCGCAGCGATGTTGTTAATGTGCGGCCCGCCCTGCTCCCCCGGGAACACCGCGAAATCAATCTTTTGCGCGTCAGACGCTTTAGTCGTCATGATGATCGCCCCTCGCGGTCCGCAGAGAGTCTTGTGGGTGGTGAGGGTTGTGACATCCGCAATACCCACCGGATTCGGATAGACGCCACCCACGATCAAGCCTGCATAGTGGGACATGTCCGCCAGAAGGATGGCCCCCACTTCATCTGCGATGGAACGAAATTCCTGCCAATCCACGTGCCATGGATAGGCACTGTATCCTGCAATGATCATCCGGGGTCTGTGCTCTATCGCGAGTTCACGAATCTCCTCGTAACTGATCCTGCCAGTGGCCTTCTGAATCCCGTACGAAACGATGTTGAAGTGTTTGCCCGAGCGATTGACCGGACTGCCATGCGTCAAATGTCCACCATGTGCCAGATCCATCCCCATGACCGTCTCACCCGGCTTGACGAACGCTTCGTACACCGCGTTGTTGGCGGCCGCTCCCGAGAGAGGCTGGACATTGACGTAAATTTTATCTGCCGAAGCATTTTCGTTGGCGAAGATTTCGGCCGCACGGCGCATCGCAAGGGATTCGATCAGGTCGGCATACTCGCAGCCTTTGTAGTAGCGGCGATTAGAATTATGGCGGTAATCGGAAAGCTGATCGGCAAAATCCGTGAGCTGCTCTTCATTCGAACGCGCCATTCGAACGCTGGGATAACCCTCGGCATACAGATTGGTGAATTCAGAGCTGATGGCCTCTCGAACCGACACCGGACACAAGCTCTCTGAGGCGATGAGGACCAGCTTCTCGCGCTGTCGTTCTGCCTCGAAATCGATGATGGATTGGACCGCGGGGTCCAGACTGCGTAGATGCCGATGTAACTGTTTACGATACTCTTCTGCTGCTTGTGCCACTGATGTATTCGTGGACATAAAACCCTCTAGAACGGCTGATTTTGGCGTTTTTGACCGGTAAGAGGCAGATTATCGAACGGGCTCCCTGGAAGTCAATTAGGGGGCGAAATCTGGGGGTGAGCGGGATGCGAATTCAAGAGAGGCAAGCGAATTCAGGGACAAACGAATTGGAGTGAAGCCCAGGAGGTAAGTCCCCTCTGCTCGGCCGTGTGCCGCAACCAAAATCGCAGGCCGGAGTTACACGCCGGCATCGCGGAGTGCACCTCTGTGCTGCAAAAATTTCCCGGCGCTGCCACGAAAAATCATACCCTGAGAATAAATTTCGCTTGTCTCCTACGGCCGCCTTCGGCCGCAATTAATCGATGCCACGTAATACGTAATACGTAATTCGTAATACGTAAGCTTGCAGGCACTTAGACTTCTACAGCAGGCTGGCATCTCAAGCGCCCACCGAAGGGGGTCGCCTGCTCGTCATTACGTCATTACGTCATTACGACGCTGCTACGGTG
>JAQBXN010000248.1 GCA_027625095.1 Planctomycetota bacterium
TCATTACGTCATTACGACGCTGCTACGGTAGTACACGCACACCGCGCAGAAGTTCCGAAGTAAATCTTTAATCCGTTCAATTCGCCTCCCCTAATTCCCTTGCAACCTCCCCCATTACACTCAAGAACTCTGACACTTGGTGCAATAGAAGGTTCCACGCTGTGCCATGTTCATACGCTCGATAGCTCCACCGCACCTGGGACATGGCTCGCCCTCATGCAGGTAGACCTGAAAGTGATTCACTGCCCCTGCTTCACCGAAATATTTCACTTCGTCCGAAGACTCACGTCGTATCGTGTCCTTGCAGATAGCCACGGTATGCTTCCTGATCTTCCTCAAATCTGTGTCATCCAGTTTGTTTGCTGGCCGTGCTGGATGGATACCGCAACGGAAGAGGATCTCATTGGCGAGAATGTTCCCGATACCACCGATGACAGACTGCTCCATCAACACTACCTTTATGGCACGTGCCGTCTTCCCAAATCTTTCTCTCAAGTATTTCAGCTTCAGTCCATCTATGAGTGGGTCTGGCCCGAGAGACGCGAGCTCCGGCAGCACTTCCAGGCCGGCATCTTCGACCAGCCACGCTTTGCCGAATCTTCGCGGATCTTTAAAGCAGAGAGCTTCGCCGTTGCCCAGATGAAAAACAATCCGCGCATGACGGGCCCCCTCTTCGGGCGTAAGCCTGACGATCTTCCCTGTCATTCCAAGATGCCCCACCAGTGTGTGGCCACCTTCAAAGTGGCATAAGAGATATTTCGCTCGCCGGGTAATCGCTGTGCATCGCCTGCCCTGAACGTACTTATTCAATTCTGGAAGAGGCCGGTTTTGCAGGATCTTTTTGTCGACGATATCCAGCTTTGAAACTATCTCTCCCTCCATCCATTTCCGCAGATTGATGGCCACGATTTCAACTTCAGGCAGTTCTGGCATTTTGTCTCGGATGCGTGGTGATTTAGACGATGATTTCTATGATTCCGGCCTTCCAATGTGATCAGAACCTCAACTTCATCTTACAGGTATGAGCTCTCTGGAAAACTTGGCCCATTCAGTTCCAACTATCCAAGGCCCGCGGATCAAGCTCAGGCCATTCTCGGTGGAGGACCTCCCAATTCGGGCAGAATGGCTGTCAGACAAAGAAACATATCATCTAATCACTGCCCGCACGCCTGAACCTGAAGAACTCGATATGAACGTCTGGTATGAGTGCCTGATGGACAATCCGTTCACCGCTGTTCTCGCTATTGAAGACGAAACGGGCAGTTACATCGGTGATGTCGAGATCCATGTTGAAAATGTCCGCCGTCGGGCTCTGGGTCTGAACATACTGATCGGACGCAGCGAACAACGTGGTAAGGGATACGGAACTGAAACGATGCAATGTTTGCTCGAGTATGCGTTTGATAACCTTCGGGCTTTTGTGCTCTACATCAATGTTTTCGAGTTCAACGGTCGGGCGATCCGCTGCTACGAGAAATGCGGTTTTGAAATAGTTGATCGAACCGAAATCGCCTTGGAAGATGAAACCAAATCTTACTGGCTCACTATGAGCTGTACGCCCGGCACATTTCAAAAGGCAAAGGAATTATGTCTGAGCCCTTCGTAGAACAGGGCCAGGTGGACGACGTATCCACCTTCGTCCTGCACGACCCCGATAACAACGCCGTAGCGGAGGTGGCTGCTGTCGCCGGTTTCAACTGTTTCCGCTTCGAAAAGGTGGTAAACAGAACGTCCGTACCGATTCTTTTTTCAACGAATTCCGGGGAAGCGCTCAAGAAAGGCGGTACCGGTTTCGGGTTCCCGCTGCTCTTTCCTTTCCCGAATCGAGTGAAAGCGGGTAAGTATTCATTCCGTGGAAAGGAATACACCATCGGTGACATGTTCAAAGCCGGCAATCACATCCATGGGTTGGTGCTCGATAAGGAGTGGCTGCACGTGGAGTCCGGCATTTCTGAAGAGTTGGGAGCGTACGTTACCGGCACGGTCCTGCCGGAGGATTTTCCGGGCTCATTCAATCAGCAGCAGTATCCATTTCCGTTTCGGTTCAGTCTCACCTATTCGCTCAAAGGAGGTGAACTGCTGTTGGACACTGTGGTCGAGAACACCGGCGACGGTCCTCTGCCGTTCGGATTTGGTTCACATCCCTACTTCCCCGTGCCGATTTTGCCCGGCAGCCTGCGGGATCAACTCGAAATCATGATTCCTGCCAATCAATTCTGGGAACTGGTTGAATGCATTCCAACCGGGGAACGGCTTGATGTTACCGGCAAATTCGATTGCCGCGATTTCCGACCGCTGGGCCAGGACACTTACGATGATGTCTTTACTGATCTCATCCTCGAAAACGGGAAATCCTCCTGTGTCCTGCGCGACAGGAATGCCGGCCTTCAGATTCGCATCTGGGCAGATTCGGCCTTCCGTGAATGGGTCGTGTATGCACCCCTTGGTAGGCCCATGATTGCGTTCGAGCCATATACCTGCCCCACCGACGCGGTCAACCTCGAGGCCCGCGGCATCAAGTGCGGCTGGATTGAATTGCCCCCGGGCGAGACCTGGCAGGCACGCAAAGGCGTTCGTCTGGAACAGATATAGCTGATGTCGCATCTCCATTCTTGATGGCGTCCGCAAACGGACCAACCGGATTCCTCGTACCGCTCATGGGCTATTCATAGACAAATCCATGTCCAGCGGACTTTGAACACCTTTGCCACCGCGATTCAGCACGTGCAGGTAGATCATTGTCGTGCGGATGTCCGCGTGCCCCAACAGATCCTGGACGGTCCGGATGTCGTACCCGGCAAGCAGCAGATGCGTGGCAAAGGAGTGTCGCAGAGCATGGCAACCCGCGGGCTTCGCAATACCAGCCTGCCGCACGGCCCTCTTTACCGCACGATTCAAAGAGTCCGATGAAACATGGTACCGACCCACCAGCGACGATCGCGGATCCTTCGATAGCCGGGACGACGGAAACGCGTACTGCCAACACCATTCCTTGCCTGCATTGGGGTACTTTGAATCCAGGGCATACGGCAGCTTTACCCTCCCATATCCGGCCGCAAGATCCTGCTCATGCAGTCGCTTCACTCGCTCGACATGCCTCTGAAGAGCTTCCCTTCACAAACTTCGGCATCATCGTCACTCGATCCGTCTTATTCTTTCCCTGTCGCACCGTGATCTGGTCCATCTCGAAATCGATGTCCTTTATACGCAAACTTGCACATTCTCCCCGCCAAAGCCCGGCCCCATAGAGCAAGCCGACCATAATCCTGTAAGTGCCGTCCAACTCATCCAGCAATGCCAGGCACTCCTTCTGCGTGTAAACCACGGGAAGCTTCTGTGGTTTGGTAGATCTTATGTAATCGGCGATCTCACCCACATCCACCCCAAACACTTCACGATACATGAACATAATCCCATTCAACAGCGACCGCTGCGTGTTGATGGCAACGTGACGTTGAACAGCCTGAAATGTCAGAAATTCGGCAATGGCTTCCTCTTTCGGCGGCTTCGAACCACGCCCCTTGAAGTAGGAGAGATACTTCCTGATAGACGCAAGATAGCTCTCCTCAGTCTTGATAGACATATCTTTCTGCCGAATGACATGCCGGCATCTTTCTATGATATCTGTATGTTCCATCGTCACGTTCCCGGTCAGGGGCAATCGAATGGTACCTTCGACGGAAGCATTGCTGCGCCGGACGCACTCCTGCCAGGCCATGCCCAACAATACGCACGCATGTGCGGTATTTTGCCAAACAGTTCTCGATTGTAAAGAAAAAATCTCCTCAACTTGGAATGAAAGGTATCGGGGGGTTCTGGACGGACACGCCGCAATCGATACAGTCGCCCTCCAGTCGGCGTCCTTCCATTCGTCGTCTATAGGTTGATAGGGATGCAAAGTTGCGCCCCTATTGGTTGATAGGGGCGCAACTTCGCGTCTCAGCACACTGTTCGACAACCAACAAAAGGAGAAACTATGAGAGTAATACTTGCGATCTTGGCTATTGCGGCATTCTTCGCTGGTGCAGCCATCTTGGGAGATGCGAAGAGTGCAATTCATGAAATAGAGGCATTCATTCTTTTTCTCATCTCTGCTGTCTTTATCTCGGGAGTAGGCATTGTTGAAGCGGTCAATCAGCTCCGCAAGGAATTGAAAAAGTAAGAAGAGCAGTAAACATCAAT